>JBFMAL010000006.1:0-75889 GCA_040755615.1 Bacillota bacterium | reverse complement strand
GCTACTTCTACAAGTAGCGACCGGAGGTCTCATTTCTCTTTCCTGCCTCCGTTCACCTCACTTCCTCGCGCTTCCTTCGTTTTCTTAGAAATGGTAATTATTTCTCCCCGGGTCGTCCATAGACGCCCCCAGCATAAACTGAATTAATGAAAAAAGTGCAGTTATTTGCTTGATAACTGGAGTCTGCTTCGAGGTACCGGTAGGCTTAGAGGTGGAAGGGGGTTTGCCCGGCCATCGGGCCTTAATAGGAGGTGGGGGCCATGGCAAAGCGGGAATTTGAAGTAATAGTAACCCGCAGCGGCTCCCAGGCGGAACGTGAACAAGCCTACCGCGAAGCGATTCGCTTTCTTCTGTTCCGCCTTCCTGAACAGAGCAGGAAATTCTTGCAAGCAAGTCAAAGTGAAGTTAAGTTGAAGGAGAGGCAAGGAAGGTGAGCGCTGCACTGATATATTTACGAGTGTCCACTGAGGAACAGGCCGAACGCGGCTACTCCATTGCGGCGCAGCGGGAGGAATGCAGGGCCAGGGCCCAGGAATTAGGCGCAACTGAAATAGCAGAATTTGTAGACGAAGGGGTCTCGGGCTCAATCTTAGAGCGCCCCGCCCTGGTAGCGGCGCTGGAAAAGCTTAAAGCCGGCGGAATCCGCTGGTTTATTTCTTTAGATACCAGCCGCTTGTCACGCAGCGTAGCCCATCAGCTTTTGCTGATTGACGAGATAAAAAAAGCAGGAGTAGAGTTGATTTTTGTCAACTCCAAGTTTACCGACACCCCTGAAGACCGTTTTCACTTAACTGTACTTAGCGCAGTTGACGAATACGAACGCGCCAGGACCACTCTCCGCTCCCTAATTGGTAAAAGAGCCAAGGCAAAAGCGGGGAAACTTACTCACAGTCCTGGACTTTACGGCTATGAATTTGATAAAGAAACAGATACCCTGCACACTATCGAAGAAGAGGCTAAAATCATCAGGCTTATGTATCAATGGTTCGTTTCCGAGGAAAACGCCAGCCCGTATGAAATAGCGCGGCGATTGAATGCCATGGGCATCCCTAGTCCCAAAGGCAAACAATGGGCCAAACAAACGGTTAAACGTATTTTAGCCAATAGCGCTTATGCGGGCATCCTGTATATCCGCCGCTATGATACTAAGGACGTCAAGTTCAATAAATATAAGCCGCCTGAAGAAAGAGTAAGCCGAAAAGAAAGGCCCCGCGAAGAGTGGGTCCCTATTTCTGTCCCCGCCATTGTTGATAAAGAGATCTGGGAGGCAGCCCAAAAGCGTTTTGAGAACTCTCGAAGGCGCTGGCGCAGCTTCAGTACTTACCCTTATCTTCTTTCGGGCCTTATGCGCTGCGGAAAATGCGGCGCGACTATACACGGGAATCTTGTTACGTCAAAAGGGAAGAAAAGGGCTTATTACGTCTGCACTGCGAAATCACCCGGCTTACCGGGTCGGGAACGCTGTAAATCCCAATATCTTAATGCTCCGGAATTAGAAGAAATCGTTTGGGAAAGAGTTTCAGGTTGGCTGACAAATCCGGAAACGCTTCGCGCAGAGCTGCAGGCCGCTTTCCCTGACGAGATTGCCAAAGCTTTGGAAATCGAGCTTGCCACCATCGAAAAAGAATTGGTTCAAGCCTCCAAAGAACGGTCACGGGTAGCGACCATGTTCCAAAAAGATTTGATACCGGAAGTTGAAATGGAACAGCGGCTTAAGGAGATAAAGGAGCGGTGGGAGTACCTCTCACGCCGCCGGGAGCAGATTTTAAGGGAACTTTCCCGGCATGACCTGGCGGCGCAGGAATTGGAACGGTTAGAAGAGCTTGCCGCCCAGGTTGGAGATACTCTCGACACTCTTTCTCTTGAAGAGAAAAAGCGCCTGGTTAATCTCTTGATTGAAGAGATTACTGTTACCGGGAAGCGTATTGACATCAAAGCCAAAATTCCTGACACTATACCCGAAAACGTAGCCATTCCCGAAACTGCTGCGGGCAATGGTTTCCACGGTAGACACGACACTGCATATTGTCGACCCCAAAAACCCGGGCTGCGTTGATGAGATAATCCACCTGGGCGATTTCTGGGATGAACAAAGGCTGCGAAAGCACAAAAAGGAGATCATGGCCGCCAACGATGATATCGGGCTGGCGTTTGCCAGGGCATACCGTTTCCTGAAGGCAGCCAAGGCGGTCTACGATGATATCGAAAGCTGCAATGTGCTTTCCATGGATTTTGGGGAGGCAAACGTCATTACGGAGCAGGTGTTAACTCAGGTTGTTGGGAGAAGCCCGGTGGCATTACAGGTGGGTCGCGACAGACATCTTTTTGCGAGTGCCATCACCCCTGACGGCATGATGAACTACCTGGATACCATCATCGCCCCGTACGACAGGCGGTTTATCGTTGAAGGTGGGCCGGGGACGGGGAAATCGACTCTTCTCAAGAAAATCGCCACCGCTGCTCTGGAGCGGGGCTATGATGTGGAGATGTACCACTGCCCGTTAAACCCGGAGAAAGTGGAGCACGTCTTCATTCCCGCCCTGGGGGTGGCGCTGACAAAGTCAATAGAGCCGCACAGGTTCCATCCAGCGCCGGACGACAAGATGGTAGATATGAACGCGTGCATGAATCCTGATCTTGTGAACAAGTTCAGCCAGCTGACCGTGGAGAATACCGCCGTGTTCAACATGCTGTTTGACAGAGCGATCCAGTTCATCAGTGAAGCCAAAGCGCTTCATGACGAGCTAGAAACGTATTACACCGCAGCGATGGATTTTGAGGGTATTGAGAAGCTGAGGAAAGCGACCTTGGATAGAATACTGCGGTATGCCGCGGAAGCGGACGCCAGAGTAAGCTGATCCGGAGGGCGCAGGAAGAAGTCAGGCAGGGGGGCGCCGGGACCCCCTACTTCGCCTGCAATACTTTCTGATATCCCTGGCCAGGAGGCACCATGGGGAACACGTTCTCCTCCGTCTTGATCTGGACATCCACGATCACCGGGTCCTCTGACGAGAGGGCAGCGTTTATAACATCCCCGAGTTCGCTCGGATGCGATGCCCGCAAGCCCGTTACTCCGTATGCTTCAGCCAGCCTTACAAAATCCGGGTTGCCGTCAAGGAAAACCGATGAGTACCTGCGGTCAAATAGCAGTTCCTGCCACTGTCTTACCATGCCCAGGCAACCGTTGTTCATAATGAACGCCTTCACCGGAAGGTTGTATGTATGCACAGTGGCAAGCTCCTGCACGTTCATCTGAATGCTTCCGTCACCGCTCACAAGCACTACCTGCGAACCGGGCTTTCCCACCTGAACCCCTATCGCCGCGGGCAGCCCGTAACCCATCGCTCCGAGGCCGCCGGACGTAATGAAGTGACGCGGCAGCCGGTGGATTAGATGAAGCGCCGCCCACATCTGGTGCTGACCGACGTCCGTCACCACGACAGCCTCCCTGGACAGGAAAGAGCCGAGCGATGAGTACACCTGCTGAGCAGTAAGGCCTCCTTCCCGCGGGGAGACTTCGGCAAGCGTACGAAAGGAATCGAGCTGATGAAGCCACTCTTCTCTGTCCACCCGCTTTATCTTTGGGAGCATGTCTTCTAGCACGATGCGAGCATCCCCCACGATGGGGATGTCAGCGGGGACGTTCTTGCCGATCTCGGCGGGATCGATATCCACGTGCACGATGGTGGCGGCAGGTGCAAAGTCGTCCAGCGCGCAGGTGGCCCTGTCATCAAATCTTGTCCCGACTGCAAACAGCAAATCGCACGAGGAAACCGCGCGGTTCGCCGCAATCTTGCCGTGCATGCCAATCATGCCGAGGAACATAGGATCATCGCCGGGAATCGCGCCCAGACCCATCAGTGTACACACACAAGGTATGCGAAATTCCCGCACGAGATCTCGCGCGAGCTGCGACGCCCCCGAAGAGATCACTCCGCCGCCCAGCAAAAGCAGCGGGCGCCTCGCCCTGTTCAGCGCCTCCGCAGCCCTGACCACCTGCATCGGGTGGCCGTTCAGCGTGGGACGGTATCCAGGGATGTTCACCTTCTTCGGATACAAGAATTCGGTCTCAGCCATTGACACGTCTTTGGGGAGGTCGATCAGTACAGGTCCCTTCCTCCCCGTGGAAGCGATGTGATAGGCCTCCCTCACGCACCTTGCCAGGTTGGCAACGTCCTTCACCAGGTAGCTGTGCTTGGTTATAGGCAGAGTGATGCCGGTCAAGTCAGCCTCCTGAAAAGAGTCAGTACCAAGGAGATGGGAAGATGTCTGGCCTGTTATGGCTACCAGGGGTATCGAGTCCATATATGCGTTAGCGAGCCCGCTGATTAGATTGGTAGCACCTGGTCCCGACGTGGCGATGCACGTACCTGTCAGACCCGTGGCGCGTGCATACCCGTCTGCAGCGAAGGCAGCAGCCTGCTCATGCCTGACCAGGACATGATGGAGCGAGGTGTCCAGAAGGGCATCATAGATAGGAATCACCGCGCCCCCCGGGTACCCGAATACTGTACTTACCCCTTCTTTCCTCATGCATTCAAGGAGTATAGATGCCCCTTTGGTCTTCACCGGAATCCTCCCCACCGGAAGCGTCACTTTTTCAACCAGGACATCATGCTGCGGAGCTTCTTGCCCACCGTCTCCACGGGATGTGCAGCTTCCTGCCGCTTACGCGCGTTATATACTGGTCTACCCGCCTTGTTCTC
Source organism: Bacillota bacterium (assembly GCA_040755615.1). Classification (GTDB taxonomy): domain Bacteria; phylum Bacillota; class Sulfobacillia; order DUSP01; family DYEP01; genus DYEP01. Next base: position 71,183 of record JBFMAL010000006.1, on the reverse strand, counting down.
AAGGATCCACTCTCTGGCGAATTCCCCGGACTGGATGCGAGCAAGTGCCTCCAGCATCGCCTTCTTAACTTCAGGTCCAATGATCTTAGGACCCATGGTGTAGTCTCCGTACTCAGCAGTGTCGCTCACCGAGTATCTCATGTACTCAAGGCCCCCGGCGTAGATCAGGTCAACGATGAGTTTCATCTCGTTGATACACTCAAAATACGCGATCTCCGGCTGGTAACCCGCCTCCACCAGAGTCTCAAAACCCATCTTCATTAGGGTCGTTATCCCGCCGCAAAGAACAGCCTGCTCTCCGAATAGGTCACTCTCCGTCTCTTCCTTGAAGGTGGTCTCAATCACGCCGGCGCGGGTGCACCCGATACCCCATGCATAGCTAAGCGCCAGATCACGGGCGTGACCCGTATAGTCCTGGTACACTGCAAGGAGGCCCGGGACTCCCTGCCCCTGAGTGAAAACATGCCGGAACTGGTGCCCCGGCGACTTGGGAGCAACCATAAACACGTCGACGTCAGGAGGCGGCACCACCTGGTTGTAGTGGATGTTAAACCCATGGGAAAACGCCAGGGCACGTCCTGGGCGAAGATGCGGGCGCACGTCTCTCTCGAAAACCTCGGGCTGCTGGTCGTCCTGCAGTAGCATCACCACGACATCGGCGTCTTTTGCCGCCTCGCCAGTTTCAAGCACCTTCAGCCCTGCAGATTCTGCCGCGGGCCATGACTTGCTGCCAGGCCTCAGACCGACCACTACATCCACGCCGTTATCCCTTAGATTCAGCGCTTGCGCATGGCCTTGGCTCCCATACCCCAGCACCGCTATGCGCTTGCTTTTTAGCAATTTCGAGTCTGCGTCTCCATCGTAATAAACTTTCGTCAATATTATCCTCCCCTTTCTCCTCTCTTTGGTTGCGCAGCCCGCGCATCATTGCGACTCGTCCCGTCCTGACTACTTCTTTGATTCCAAACTCGCGTACCAGCTGGATAAATGCGTCGATCTTCTCCTCGTCTCCAGTAAGCTCAACGATGACTGAGCGGCTCGTCGCGTCAACAACCTGACCCCTGAAGACCGATACGATCTGCAGGATGCTCGCTCTCTGCGCAGGAGTGGCAGACACCTTTATCAGTGCCAGTTCGCGGCTTACGATCTCCTCCGAGGTAATGTCCGAAACCTTAAGCACGTTGATGAGCTTGTTCAGCTGCTTGCTAACCTGCTCAACTACTGCAGGACTACCCCGGACCACTATGGTCATCCTAGATACAGCCGGGTTTTCGGTGACGCCCACGTTCAGGGACTCAATGTTGTAGCCGCGGCGGGTAAAGAGTCCTGAAACCCGGCTTAGCACACCCGGACTGTTCTCCACCAGCACGCTCAAGGTGTGTTTCATTGAAACTCCCCCCAATAAAAAATTGTGCCTTCCGCTCCCAGTCAGACTAAGTCTAATCATAGGGGCGAAAGGCTCATCACCTTCCACGGTACCACCCTAATTCACGTCTCCTCGCGAAGAACGCCTCGTAGGTGCCGGCATGAGCACCCTGTGGTGTAACGGCCACTCCGTCTCAGCCTACTTGGATAACCTTTCGACCTGAAGCTCAGGGAGGATCTTCAGCGCCGGTTCCCTGTGTCGGTTCTCATCCTCGCCGACTTTCTGTGCCAGGAAATCCCAACCTTACTTGTTCCCTTCATTGCCTTTCGCGGGCAATTGAAAAAATATGAACCCGGTGCAGCCACTCAAGAACTTGCCGCCGGGTTTTTTATTCCCACGGTGTACCTCAAAACGAGGCTGTACCGCTTGGACCTGACCCCGTCTCCGGGCGGAACCCTAGGTACACTTCCTGAGATATAATTACCGACATTTTATCACGCGAGCTGCGGGTTGTAAAGGGGCTGTTTCGTGATTCTTGGGGTGTGAGTAACAGTTCAATCCGAAATCTTCACCGCGTCGTCATACCTTCTTAGTACCCCCGATATGTCCACATGGCCCGCCAGAGTCTCCTGGGGTTCGCCTTCCACGAGTATCCTCACAGCCTCGACGTCGGGGAGCTTGGTCAGGGTATTCACTATAGCGGCCACAGTCAGAAGTTCCAGCCTGGAGCCAAGGTTCATGGTTCTTACCTCTTCACCCAGGTCCACAGTTGCCACAAAGTCCTGTACCCTGGTATTTCTCACGTTCGTGCCGGGCGGCAGTACCGGCAGAAGCTGTGAACCCGCGCCCGGCCCCCTGATCAGTTCTTCCATCACCCGCCTTGCATCAGCCACTCCATCGATCTCGCGAACCGCAGGCACAAGCACAAACTCATCAGGGTCCTGTCTGATGAAGTAAAGTGTGATCCTGGATCTTACCCCCTGGGCGCCTGACCCCTCTTTCCGCAGGCGGTCTAGTTCGGATCGCAGCATCGAGACTTCAGCGTTACGCCGTTGCAGGTCTTGCCTCAGGCCGACGACGTTGAAATACCAGGCAGCCGCCACGAGAATCAGCAGGATAGCGGGTATAGTAATATCCTTCCTCATAATCATCACCTTCCCTGAGTATTGTGCCTTGCAGTGGTACGTGAAATACCGGTGAACTGATGTAAGAAAATCTTACATTACGTTGACGTTGTGCGGACTCATTGGTATAATTGTTTATGTAAGAAAACCTTACACGAGGAGGTGATCTCTTGCAGGACCTCCAGCGGTTTAAGGCCACATACCCCATAGGTACTGTCCGGCAGCTTACGGGTTTGAGTGAGAGACAGATACGGTACTATGAGGAAACGGAGCTCGTCGTGCCCGAGCGCACCCCTGGCGGGCAGCGAAGGTACTCCCAGGCCCACGTGGAGGCTTTATTGAGAATCAAGGCGTTGCTGGCTGAAAACAGGGACATTGAAAGCATACGCCACGAGTTGAACAAGCGCCCTCCTGAACTCGTAGATATCCTTACCGATGTTGACACCGTTTCAGCCACTCGGGATGTGAAACACCGGTTTCAACTTGCCACACCCTACGAGCTCAGGAAGGCAACTGCAGAACGGAGCGGATCATCATATCGCGAAAGGCCTCCAGGGGAGCACGCGCGCGCTGCCAGATCCGTGTACCCGTTTCGGGGTCAGGCTCTGATCAGGCAAAGAGACAAGGAACGAATTGAGGAGTGAGGAAACAGTGGGGCTAGGTGCTGATTACGTACTTCGCACTATAGAACAAGAAGGAATCTCGTCCATTCGTCTTCAGTTTACCGACATACTCGGCGTCATCAAGAATGTCACCATTCCGGCCAGGTTTGTCGAAGACGCCCTGGAAGGCAAGGTAATGTTTGACGGTTCATCCATCGAGGGCTTTGTGAGAATCGAAGAATCTGACATGTACCTGAAAGCGGATCCTAACACCTTCGCGGTGTTCCCCTGGGACACACCGCACGGGAAAGAGGCCCGGCTGATCTGCGACATTTACCGGCCTGATGGCAAACCGTTCGAAGGATGTCCGAGGCATACTCTGAAACGGGTTCTGAAGGAAGCCGAGGAGATGGGCTTCATGATGAATGTCGGACCGGAGCCGGAGTTCTTCATGTTCCAAAAAGAGAATGGCAAGCCGACTACCATTACGAATGACCAGGCAGGCTATTTCGACCACTCACCGGTCGACCTTGGTGAAGTAGTGCGAAGGGATATGGTCTATGCACTAGAGCAGATGGGATTTGAAATTGAGGCATCTCATCACGAAGTCGCGCCGGGACAGCACGAGATCGATTTCAAGTACACAGACGCACTGACGACCGCAGATCATATCGCCACTTTTCGCCTTGTAGTCAGAAGAATTGCGATGGAGCACGGTTTGCTTGCCACCTTTATGCCCAAGCCGCTCTTTGGAGTGAACGGATCGGGTATGCACACCCACCAGTCGCTGTTCTCCGGCGGCACCAACGCCTTTTATGACCCGAACGGGAAATACCAGCTGAGCGAAACCGCAATTCATTACATTGGCGGCATCATGGCTCATGCCAGGGGGTTCACCGCCATCACAAATCCACTGGTGAACTCCTACAAACGGCTCGTACCAGGATATGAAGCTCCGGTATACATCGCCTGGTCTGAGAAAAACAGAAGTCCGCTGATACGCGTACCGGCACCTCGAGGCAACGGTACGAGGATCGAGGTGAGAAGTCCCGATCCTTCATGCAACCCCTATTTGGCGCTGGCGGTTATGCTCAAAGCGGGTCTTGATGGAATTAAGAAGAAGACCGTTCCTCCGGACCCAGTTAACCGTAACATCTACTCCATGACCAGCAAAGAAAGGGCCGATCTGGGCATCGGGAGCCTTCCGGGCAGCCTCGGAGAAGCACTGGATGAGCTCAAGCAGGATGACGTGATTATCAATGCGCTGGGCGATCATATCTTCAGCCGCTTTGTCGAAGCAAAGCAAATAGAATGGGATATTTACCGTACTCAGGTTCATCCCTGGGAGATCGAGCAGTACCTCAACGTATTCTAGCTAGGTGAGGGCGGGGGCGGGTCTTTAGCACCCGCCCTGCGCCAAATCTCACGTAGAGTTTAAGTATCGGGCAAGCCCACAGAATATCACCCAGGCCAGTTTCTGGCGATATTCCTCGGAGGCAAGCAGTGAAGCCTCCTTAGGATTTGACAGAAAACCCACCTCTACTGTGACAGATGGTATGTTCGAGTGCTTTAGGAGAAAGTGGTTCACCTGGTCTGAGGCGTTGCGTTTCGTGTCCGTCTGCCGCCTCAGTTCATCTTGGATGAATCGGGCGAGTTTAGCTCCTTCTGCGGAAGAACTCTCATAGAATACCTGAGCTCCATACCATCGCGCGGACGGAAATGCATTTGCGTGAATACTGACGAATAGGTCGGCGCCCGCACTGTTTATGATCTGACACCGGTTTATCATGTCCCGTCTTTTCTTGGTTCCGTACTCGAGGTTTCCTTCTTTGGACAGGTCTCTGTCGTCCTCTCTCGTCATCACCACAGTGGCGCCGGCAGCACAAAGCAGTTCCCTGAGCCTCAGCGATATATCGAGCACGATATCCTTTTCCTTGAGGTCGCCTACAGTGACACCGGGATCCCTTCCACCGTGACCGGGATCGATGACCACCACGCGTTCCGTGAAGATCCAGGGGTTTATCTGTATGACATGTTCATCCCGCGTCTCAGCCTTTACGTACAGGGTCGTGATGGTGGCAGCCAGCGCCACCAGCAAAAGGCTCCTTAACAGGTGGAGCACCCTCGCGGACACCAAGATGACCCCTCCTCTGTAAGAACCTAACATATGTGTATGCCAGAGAGGGGGTTGTAACGCGCCTTAGCAAAAGCACCCCGCATGTTCTGCAGGGTGCTTTGATCCTTTCTTATCTCTTTGAGAATTGAGGGGCCTTTCTCGCTTTCTTCAGACCGTATTTCTTACGCTCTTTCATCCGCGGGTCCCGTGTGAGAAACCCAGCTTTCTTCAGTCCCGGCCTTAAGCTGCTGTCTAACCTGCACAGAGCGCGTGCAATACCGTGCCGTATCGCACCAGCCTGCCCGGAGAAACCGCCGCCATGGACTTTCACAATCACGTCGTATTTCCCTTCAACACCTGCGACCTTAAGAGGCGCAGTAACCGTATTCCGAAGGGTTTCCAGCGGGAAATAGTCCTCGAGTTCACGCTCATTGACCAGAATCCTCCCGCTGCCCGGTATGATCCTGACTCGCGCTACCGATTTCTTGCGTCTGCCGGTACCTTGTGGGTGTATCGCTATAGCCACCTTAGCCCCTCCTTTCCTTTATTGTCCATGCCTCAGGTTGCTGGGCCTCGTGAGGATGCTCGCTGCCCCGGTAAACCTTGAGTTTCTTCTCCATCTGTCTGCCCAGTCTGTTCCTTGGGAGCATGCCCCTTACCGCCAGTTCCACGGCCTTCTCAGGGTTCTCTTCCAGCAGCTTATCATACACAACCGCCTTCAGGCCACCGGGATACATCGAATGCCTGTAATAGTATTTCTGCTGTCTCTTTTTGCCGGTAAGAACCACATTCTCAGCGTTGATGACTATCACATGGTCCCCGGTATCCACATGAGGAGTGAAGATGGGCTTATGCTTCCCTCTCAGTATCCTTGCAGCTTCTGATGCCAACCTGCCAAGTGGGACGCCCGTGGCGTCTATCACGTACCATTTACGGACGATCTCCTCAGGCTTCGCCATGTAAGTCGTGCGCAATCCATATCCCTCCAACTTTCATGATCCTGCGAATCATAGTAAACACATTCGAGACAAAGTCCGCAAGCAGGGACTGTGGGTCCTGCAAGTCTTCGGTCACCCGACAGGATAGCTTCTGTTACCCGCTCAGGCCCCGACTTTCCAAGTCCGATTTCCATCAGTGTTCCAACAATGATTCTAACCATGTTGTACAGGAACCCGTCAGCCTCTATCCATAAGGTCAAAAGCGGGCCGGAAGTTTTGAGTTCGGATCGGTATACCGTCCTTGTGCTATTCCGGACGGGGCTGCCGGAGGAGCGGAAGGCACGGAAGTCCCAGGTCCCCTCAAAAAGCCGTGCCGCCTTGACCATGGAATCAACATCCAGCGCTCTCGCAAAATGATAAGTGTAATGTCTCAAAAAAGGCGATCTGTGTACTCCCGTATATATAGTATAACTGTATAGTTTTGACCTGGCGCTGTACCTCGGATGGAAATCCGGAGAAACCTCGCTGGCAGACAGCACCGCAATGTCGTCCGGCAGCAGGACGTTCATGGCATAAGGGACACGGTCTATGGGTATGGTCCAGTCCGTATCAAATGCGACGACCTGTCCCCTCGCGTGGACTCCGGCATCGGTCCTGCCAGCTCCGTGTACCCGCACAGCGCTGTCCGACAGCTTGCGTATGGTTTCTTCCAGAGTCTTTTGAATAGTATTCAGTTCTCCCTGACGTTGAAAGCCGTGGTAATTCGTACCGTCGTACGAAACTACCATCTTTACCCGGCCCAACTGAATTCACCCCCGGAACCCGAAACTGACCACAAGGCTCCCTACCACAAATGCCGCGAAAACCGCGGTCGCGATCCAGTCCACGGTTGTGAGGGTGAGTTCCTTCATCCTGGTCCGCTTCTCGCCGCCCCTGTAACACCTGGCTTCCATCGCCATGGCTAGTTCGTCGGCCCTCCTGAACGCGCTTACAAACAATGGCACCAAGAGCGGCACCAGGCTCTTTGCCCGGGCGACCACATTCCCGGACTGGAAATCGGCGCCCCGCGCCATCTGAGCCTTCATGATCTTCTCGGCCTCTTCAAGCAGCGTCGGGATGAACCTGAGGGCGATGGTCATCATCATCGCAAGTTCGTGAGCAGGTACCCCCAGGCGCGCAAACGGCTTAAGCAAAAGCTCCAGCCCGTCCGTAAGGGCGATCGGCGAAGTGGTCAACGTCAGAAGCGACGTCGTCATGATCAGGAGCACGAGCCGGGTGGCCATGAATGCCCCCTGTCTTGCCCCTTCCCATGTCGCCGTAAGCGGCCCGATCCTGAATAACACTTCCCCTTTGGTCATGAACAGGTGCAAAAGCACAGTGAAGACCAAGATGAATACTATTGGCCGGAGGCTCCTGTATATCAGCTTCACCGGTACCCGTGACACCATAATTGAACTCACAGAAAGAGCCGCGAGTAAAGCATATCCCAAAAAACCCCTGGTGATAAACAGGATTATTATGAAGACGGTTATAATGAGTATTTTAGTCCTGGGATCCATCCTGTGCAGAGGTGAATCCGCAGGATAATACTGCCCAAGAGCAATGTTCCTGATCATTGCGTAGATCTCCTAAGGATCCTCAGGATCTCCGATTTCGCTTCATCTATCGTCAGAACGTCCGTCCTAATATCAATCCCCTTATCTTTGAGCTTTTGAACCAACTGAACCACCTGGGGTACATCAAGTCCGATCCTCTTCAGATCATCCTTTTTTCTGAAAACCTCCCTCGGAGTCCCCTCGAGAAAAATGCGCCCTTTGTCCATCACGATGACCCTGCTCACTAACCGCGCTACGTCCTCCATGCTGTGCGACACCAGTATAACCGTGAGATTCCCCTGCTGGTGCAGGTCCCGTACGTGAGAGAGTATCTCGTCCCTCCCCTGGGGGTCAAGGCCTGCAGCGGGTTCGTCAAGTACCAAAGTGGTGGGCTTCATGGCTAGCACCCCTGCTATAGCCACCCGCCTCATCTGGCCGCCACTCAGCTCAAACGGGCTTCTGCCCAGGATCTCTTTCCCGAGACCAACCTGGGCTATTGCCTCGTACACCCTGCGTTCGATTTCGTCGTCACTGACTCCCAGGTTCTTCGGTCCGAATGCGATATCCTTATATACTGTTTCCTCGAACAGCTGGTGTTCAGGGTACTGAAAGATCACTCCGACGTGTCGACGTACCTTTTTCAGGTCTACCCGTTTTGCAGAAAGGTCTATTCCGTCAACAATCACCCGTCCGGAAGTCGGCCTCAGCAGCCCGTTCAAGTGCTGAACAAGCGTGGATTTGCCCGACCCTGTCGGTCCAATGATGCCGACGAACTCCCCATCCTGTATAGTCAGGCTCACGTTGTCAAGAGCGGAAACTGCAAACGTCGTACCGGGCATATAGGTATAAGATACGTTCTCTACGATGATGGACATAAGCTCGCCACCATTTCGTCAATAGTCAGGATGTCGTCTGCGATCTCTACTCCTGCGTTCCTAAGCTGTTGAGCTAATTCGGTGATCTGCGGTACGTTGAGTCCGACCGCTTTCAGCTTGTCCACCTGACGAAATACTTGCCGGGGGGAGCCGTCAAGGATCACCTTCCCATCATCCATAACGATAACCCTGTCCGCCTCGACAGCTTCATCCATATGATGGGTAATGTGTATGACTGTGATCCCTTCCCGGTTCAGTTTCTTTACTGTCTGAAGCACTTCTTCTCTGCCGCTTGGATCCAGCATGGCAGTGGGTTCATCCAGGATAATGCATTTTGGCTTCATGGCGAGGATGCCCGCAATGGCCACACGCTGCTTTTGCCCGCCGGAGAGCAAGTGTGGCGCGTGCTTGGCGTACTCTGCCATGCCCACAGCCAACAGAGACTGCCTGACTCTGGATCGAATGTCTGCAGGAGGGATACCCAGGTTTTCCGGTCCAAAGGCCACGTCTTCCTCTACTGTTGTAGCGACGAGCTGGTTGTCCGGGTTTTGAAACACCATGCCGGCAGTCTGGCGGACCTCCCATATACGCTCGCCGTCTTTCGTATCAATGCCATTGACCAAAACACGTCCCTCAGTGGGCTGCAGCAGGGCGTTAAGGTGCTTGGCCAGAGTGGATTTACCCGAGCCGTTCCTGCCAATTATTACCACGAACTGCCCGCGCGGGACTTTCAGGTTGACGTTTTGAAGTGCCTGGACCTCCGACCCCTCGGCGGTTTTGTACCGGTGGCCGAGCCCCTGGGCTGTTATCATATCCATGTTCGCGCTCATAGGCGCGCATCCCTCATTCCGGAAATGGACTCTCAGACCAGTTCAACAATAACCATCGGGGCCGCGTCACCTTTTCGAGGTTCCATCCTTATCACACGGGTGTAGCCGCCCTGTCTGTTGGCATATCTCGGTCCGATTACATCGAAAAGCTTCTTGACCACGTCCTCGTCAGTCAGGTAAGCCAGCGCCTGCCTTCTGGCATGCAGGTCGCCCCGCTTGGCCAAACTCACCATCTTCTCCGCAACGGACTTTACGGCTTTGGCCCGGGTCTCCGTAGTTTTTATCTTTTCTTCTTTCAAAAAAGACGTCACTATATTTCGCAAGAGCGCCCGCCTTTGTGCACTGGGACGAGACAGCTTGCTGTATGCCATGCGTCATCCCTCCTCGTTCACTACTCTTCGGTCTCCTTCAATGACAGCCCTAGTGCGGCCAGCTTAAGCTTTACTTCTTCAAGCGATTTCTTCCCAAGGTTTCTTACTTTAATCATTTCTTCATCCGTTTTCTCGGTAAGCTGTCCTACGGTATTAATGCCAGCCCGCTTGAGGCAGTTAAAAGACCTGACTGACAGTTCAAGTTCTTCGATAGGCATATCCAGAATGCGGCCCCGCTCGTTCTCTTCCTTCTCTACCATGATCTCCACTTTCTCGACATCGTCCGTGAGGCTCACAAACAACTTCAGGTGTTCCATAAGGATCTTCGCCGCCAGGCTTGTTGCCTCATCCGGCCTTATCGTGCCGTCTGTCCATACCTCGAGCGTCAGCTTATCGTAGTCAGTCACCTGGCCCACTCTGGTATTCTCCACTGAATAATTGACCCGTCTGATGGGCGAGAAAATGGAGTCGACGGGGATCACCCCTATGGGCTGGTCCGGTCTCTTGTTGCGCTCAGCTGGGACATAACCCCGTCCTTTCTCCACCACCATTTCGATGACCAGCTTCCCCCCCTTGTCAAGGGTGGCGATGTGCAGGTCTCGATTCAGTATTTCAACGTCCGGATCGGTGATGATGTCGCCGGCGCGCACTTCGCCCTCACCGTGGGCTTCTATCCTAATAACTCTGGGTTCATCAGAGTAAAGTTTTAAGTTCAGCTGTTTCAGGTTTAAGATAATGTCAGCCGTATCTTCGACCACGCCCGGTATAGTAGAGAATTGGTGCAGGACCCCCTCGATCTTTACCGAGGTCACCGCAGCCCCAGGAAGCGAGGATAAGAGGATCCTCCTCAGCGAGTTGCCCAGGGTAATGCCGTACCCCCTCTCAAGCGGCTCAACAACGAACTTCCCGTAGTAATTGTCATCGCTCATCTCGACTTTCTCAATCCGGGGTTTCTCAATTTCGATCATTCAAAGACCTCCTTGTGGAACTGCCTGCGATCCAATAGCCCCAGGATTTACCTCGAGTAGAGTTCCACTATCAGGTGTTCCTGAATGGGTACGTCAATGTCTTCGCGGTTTGGTAGCCGCACGATAGATCCTGTCAGGGTGTCCGCATCGACCGACAGCCATTCCGGTATGGCACGCCCTCGTATGCTCTCGGCTGCTTCCTTGAACTTGGCCATCTCACGCGACTTTTCCCGGACTGCGATTTGATCCCCTTCACGTACCAGGTATGACGGTATGTTTACTTTCCTGCCGTTCACGGTGAAGTGCCCGTGCCTGATTGACTGCCTCGCGTCGGCCCTCGACGGGGCAAGGCCCATCCTGTAGACGACGTTATCGAGACGTCTCTCCAGCAGCTGGAGCAGCGTCTCGCCGGTCACACCACGGCTTTTCTCCGCTTTTTCGAAGTAGCGGCGAAACTGCGCTTCCAGCACACCGTATATGCGTCTTGCTTTTTGCTTCTCACGGAGCTGGACCCCGTACTCGGAAACCTTCTTCCTCATCTGACCGTGTTCGCCGGGTGCATAAGAACGACGATTCACGGGACATCTATCAGTGTAGCACCTGTCTCCTTTTAGAAACAGCTTGGCGCCTTCACGCCTGCACAGTCTGCAGACAGGCCCTGTGTACCTAGCCATGTGTGGTATTCACCCCCTGGAATTATACACGCCTGCGTTTCGGCGGGCGGCAGCCGTTGTGAGGAATGGGAGTTACATCCTTAATCATGCTGACTTCAAGACCGGCCGCCTGAAGTGAACGAATGGCTGCCTCGCGGCCTGCGCCGGGCCCCTTAACGTACACCTCAACCTCTCTCATGCCATGATTCATCGCTTCTCGAGCTGCTTTCTCAGCTGCCATCTGCGCCGCAAACGGGGTGCTCTTCCGCGAACCCTTGAACCCGGCGCCTCCTGCAGTCGCCCAGGAAATCGCGTTCCCTACTTGGTCAGTTATGGTCACAATCGTATTGTTGAACGAAGAGCGTATGTGTGCAACGCCGCGCTCTACGTTTTTTCTCTCCTTGCGCTTTGCCTTTACGCGTCGCTTTGCCAATTCAGTCCCTCCTTACGCTACTTCTTCCTTCTCACGCCGACAGTCTTTTTCGGACCCTTCCGGGTGCGAGCATTAGTCTGGGTGCGCTGACCTCTCACCGGAAGACCACGTCTGTGGCGAAGTCCGCGGTAGGTGCCTATCTCAATCAACCGCTTGATGTTCATCTGTACCTCTCGCTGCAGATCGCCCTCAACCTTGAAGTTTTTTTCGATATATTCTCTGAGACGGGAAATCTCCTCCTCGGTCAGGTCTCTCACGCGAGTGTCAGGATTGATCCCCGTATGCTCAAGTATTAATCTTGACCTTGACGGACCTATCCCGTAAATATAGGGCAAAGCCGCCTCCACCCTCTTGTCTCTCGGAAGGTCCACGCCGGCTATTCTCGCCACTACCTGCCACCTCCGGTACTTAACCTTGCTTTTGCTTGTGCTTTGGGTTTTCGCAAATCACCATCAGGTTGCCCTCACGCTTGATTATCTTGCATTTCTCGCAGATTCGTTTGATGGAAGGTCTGACTTTCATGAAAGCGTCATCCCCTTTCTTTAGAAGGAACGCCGTACACTATCATAACATACAAACACCAGGCGCGTCACGTTCCTGCTCACTTGTATCGATAGACAATTCGCCCACGGGTTAAATCATAGGGAGATAATTGCACTGTTACCTTATCCCCGGGAAGGATCCTGATGAAATTCATCCTGATCTTACCCGACACGTGAGCCAACACCTTATGCCCGTTTGCCAGTTCAACTCTAAACATGGCATTTGGTAGGGGTTCGGTAACGGTTCCCTCTACCTCTATCACATCCTGTTTGGGCATGCGCTAGCATCGACCTCCTTTTTCTCACAAAATGCCTGAAGAAATTGTCTTACGGCTACGTCGGTAATCTTTTGAGGGTCTAAAAGCACACCGCTTTGTTCCTGGTCCAGCGAACCCAGAAGCTTAAGATGCCTCATGTTCTTTTTCTTCGGATTTGCCACTTTTCGGGTCTGCCCGTCCGCTAGGAGCACAAACCTGTCGTCCAATTGTGCTATCACAAGGTACAGGTTGCCTGAATCCCTCCCGGCAACGGATTGCACTACACTTCCAGGCGACAGGACCTCCAATACCAAAGTGGGCACCTCCATCTCATCGGCCTGTTCTCCACCAGTTGCCATGCATACTATTATCTCCCAGATATCCACTTTGCTATTCTGAACAGGCAGTTAATACTATGGGACCTTGGTCCGTAATGGCGACCGTATGCTCAAAATGCGCTGACAGGCTGCCGTCCTTGGTGACTACTGTCCAGCCATCCTCTAACAACTGCACGTCGTAAGTACCGGCGTTGACCATCGGTTCGATCGCAAGCGTCATACCCGTTCTTAAGACGGGCCCCGTCTTCGGTGTCCCGAAGTTCGGCACTTGGGGTTCTTCGTGCATTTGTTTTCCTATGCCATGACCGACATACTCCCTGACGACAGAAAACCCGTGTTGCTCCACATACGTCTGGATCGCGTGAGAGATATCCCCGAGATAATTCCCCTCCTGGGCCTGTTCGATGGCCTTTTCGAGGGCGATGCGCGTCACTTCCATAAGCCGCTGGGCGGTCTCGGATACCTTGCCCACGGGAAAAGTCATGGCTGCGTCTGCGAAGAAACCTCCTTTGAGTACTCCCACATCTACGCTGATGACGTCGCCCTCGGCGAGCCGCCTGACACTGGGAATGCCGTGCACCACCTGCTCGTTAATGGAGGCGCAGATGGTAGCGGGAAAACCTCGGTACCCCTTAAAAGCTGCGAGTCCGCCCGATTTCCTGATGCATTTCGCGGCTACCCGGTCGAGTTCAACCGTGCTTATCCCGGGACGTACGCGCTCTTTCACTTCAAGCAGGGCGCGCGCCACGATCTTTCCCGCCTCGCGCATGAGTTTCAATTCTTGATCAGACTTAAGCGTGATCATTCGGCGATGCCTACCACTTTCAGGATGTGAAGGGATACCCGGTCTATCGGTTGGCTGCCGTCTATGCGCCTCAGGATGCCTTTTTGCGCGTAATAATCTACCAGCGGAGCGGTTTGGGACTTGTACACGTTCAACCGGTTTTGTACCGTCTCTTCCCTGTCGTCGTCCCTCTGGTAGAGCGTGCCACCACAGGCGTCACACACGCCTTCTACAGCCGGAGGGCTGAACCTGATATGGTAGGGCATCTGACAGCTGCGGCACACCCTGCGTCCGGCAGCCCGGGCGACCAGCTCCTCATCCGCCACATCCATGTAGATGACAGCGTCTATTTGCATGCCCTCTGCGCCTAATAGTTCGTCAAGACTTTCGGCCTGCGGGAGCGTGCGCGGAAAACCGTCCAGAATGAACCCGTACCGGCAGTCCGGAAGCAAAATCCGTTCCCGCACAATCCCGGTGACGATACCGTCCGGGACCAGCTCCCCTTTGTCCATATATGCCTTGGCCTCAAGGCCAAGCGGAGTCCCTTCTTTCAGCGCTCTTCGAAAGATGTCCCCTGTGGCTATCCGTGGCAACCCGGTCTTTTCTGCCAGAATCTCCGCTTGCGTCCCTTTTCCGGCTCCGGGTGGCCCCAAGAAAATCAACCGCACCGGCAAAGCCTCCTTCAACTACTTGATAAAGCCTTGATAGTGTCTCATCAGCAAGTGGGCTTCGATCTGCTTCATCGTCTCCAGGGCCACACCCACCACAATGAGCAGCGCTGTGCCTCCGAACCCTACTCCCGGGACGTTCGTAAGTCGCATGAATATTCCGGGCATGATCGCCACCAATGCGAGGAATATGGCGCCAGGAAGCGTGATCCGCGTAAGCACTTTGCTCAGATAGTCAGACGTGGGCCTTCCTGGACGCAGCCCCGGGATAAACCCGCCCCACTTCTTCATGTTATTTGCCACATCGACCGGGTTAAAGCTGACCGACGTGTAGAAAAAGGTAAAGAAAATGATGAGCAGTGCATATGCCACCTGGTATCCAAGACCCGCACCAGAGAACATGGCCTCCACCCTCCGTGCCAGTGGGTGATTGATGAAGGAAGCCACCGTACCCGGGAAAGCTAGCACCGCCGAAGCAAAAATCACTGGAAGCACACCGGCCTGGTTGATGCGAATCGGTATGTGAGTGCTCTGACCCCCGTACATCTTCCGACCGACCACTCTCTTGGAGTACTGGACGGGAACCTTCCTCTGGCCTTCGTGCACCCATACCACTGCCGCAATGACTGCCGCGCCCATCACCACGAGAACGAGCAGGTTCCATACGGAAATACGGCCGATCTGCAAAAGCCCGATGACGTTTTGCAGCCCTGACGGCAACCTAGATACGATGTTGACGAAGATGATCAGAGAGATCCCGTTACCGATCCCCTTGTCGGTGATCTGTTCCCCAAGCCACATGAGGAGGATAACGCCACCGGTTAGGCTCATCGCTATCAGCACGACGTTCAGCAGGCTGGGGAACAGAAGCGCTCCCTGACCCCTGAGAAAGAACGCCATGCCCAAACCCTGGATCATCGCCAACAGCACCGTACCATACCTCGTATACTCATTGAGCTTCCTTCGACCTTCTTCCCCTTCCTTGGCCATCTGCTCAAGCTTGGGAATAATCATGGTCAAAAGCTGCATAATAATGGACGCGTTAATATACGGGTAGATGCTCATGGCAAACAGTGAGAACGCCTTCAGCGCACCCCCGGAAAATAGATCAAGGAGGCCAAAGAGGGTACCTTCCCTGAATAGATCGGCGATCTTCGCATTGTTCACTCCGGGTACGGGAACATGAGCGCCGAGCCGTACCACCAGGAATATTGAAAGCGTGAAGATGATCCTCCGGCGGAGGTCACCAATCTTAAACGCGGCCTTTAGCGAGTCAAGCACCTAGATCACCTCGGCCTTTCCTCCGGCAGCTTCTATCTTTTCCGCCGCCGATTTGCTGAAAGCGTGAGCCTTTACTGTCAAGGACTTGGTAAGAGCGCCATTGCCGAGTATTTTGACTCCGTCCTTCATATCTCTGACCAGTTTGTGCTCCGAGAGCAGTTCAGGCGTTACCTCTGTCCCCTCATCGAACATATCCAGGTCGTTAAGGTTCACAACTGCATATACTTTCCGGAACGGGTAATTCGAAAAGCCCCTCTTGGGCAACCGCCTCTGAAGAGGCATCTGCCCGCCTTCAAAGCCCGGCTTCACGCCCCCGCCCGCTCTCGCGTTCTGGCCCTTATGGCCTCTTCCGGAAGTCTTACCTCTTCCCGAGCCCGGGCCTCTTCCCACTCTTTTTCTCGCTTTTCTCGAACCGGGTGCAGGTGACAGCTCATAAAGCTTCATTGTTGGTTCTGCACCTCCTCAACTTTGACAAGATGCGATACGGTCCTCAGCATCCCCCGGATCTGAGGATTGTCTGGATGAATAACGACGCTGTTCAACTTGCTAAGACCGAGCGCGCGTATGGTATCCCCTTGCCGCTTTGGCCTACCGATAGTGCTCTTTATCAGAGTAATACGAAGGGTCATCTCAGTTCCTCCTAACTCGTGAGCTCTTCCACGGTCTTACCTCGAAGCTTTGCAACTTCCTCGGTGCTCTTCAAGCTGCAAAGCCCCTGAAGAGTGGCATATACCATGTTGCTCGGGTTGGAAGAACCGAGGGATTTAGTAAGCACGTCTCTGATCCCCGCAAGCTCCAGCACTGCGCGCACGGGTCCTCCGGCGATCACACCTGTACCTTGCGATGCGGGCTTGATCAAAACCTTACCGGCTCCGAAATTGCCCATCACTTCGTGGGTAACAGTCGTACCCGCCCTGGGCACTCTGATAAGGTTCTTCTTCGCATCTTCAATGCCTTTCCTGATGGCTTCCGGGATCTCACTGGCCTTGCCCAGTCCTGCTCCCACGTGGCCATCCTCGTCTCCGACAACCACCAGGGCACTGAAGCTAAAGCGCCTCCCACCCTTAACCACTTTTGCTACGCGATTTATAGAAACCACTTTTTCTTTGAGTTCCAACTTGCTGCTGTCCACACGTGCCACCCGAATCCCTCCTTTCTAGAAGTCGAGACCGCTTTCCCTGGCTCCCTCCGCCAGGGCTGCCACCCGACCGTGGTACCTGTAACCGCCTCGATCAAAAACCACCTTGTTTATGCCCTTGGCAAGTGCCCTGCGAGCGATCATCTGTCCAACTTTCCTCGCAGCCTCTTTGTTCCCGCCGCTTGATATCTCCGCCCTGATTTCGGGATCAAGTGTAGACGCCGCGGCGATGGTGTTGCCCGTTGTATCAACAATGATCTGCGCGTAAATATGGTTCAAGCTCCGGAACACATTCAACCTGGGGCGTTCTTCGGTGCCCACAACGTGCTTGCGTACTCTGAGGTGCCTCTTCTGTCTTGCCTTGTTTCTTTCAGATCTTTTGAACATCCGAAGTCCCCCCTTTCTATTTCTTACCCGTCTTGCCTACCTTGCGGCGCACGCGCTCTCCGACATACCGGATTCCCTTGCCGAGATATGGCTCGGGCGGTCTTACATCCCGGATGATCGCCGCAAACTGGCCCACTGATTCCTTGTCATTACCCTTCACTATCACGTATGTCGGGTTCGGAACGTCGATCTCAATGCCTTGAGGCGGATCAATTTCTACCGGCTTGGAATACCCTACGCTGAGTACCAGCTTGTTCCCGCTCTTTGAAGCCCGGTAGCCGACGCCGACGAGTTCGAGTGCTTTCTGGTACCCCTGTGTCACCCCATGGATCATGTTCGCGATAAGGCTCCTGGTCAGTCCATGTAAAGAACGCATTCCTTTATGGTCCGAGGCTCTGGTAACGAGAATCTGCCCGTCCCAAACCTCCACCGCAATGCCATCGTGTATTTCGCGAGAAAGCTCGCCCCTCGGCCCCTTCACGCGGACCAGGTTCCCCTCTACGCTTACCGTAACCCCGGAGGGGACTGTCACGGGCTTTTTGCCAACCCTGGACATGCCGTCACCTCCCTACCAGATGTAACAGAGAACTTCTCCGCCAAGTCCTCTGGAGCGGGCCTTCTTATCCGTCATAACACCCTCTGAGGTGGATATGATTGCTATACCGAGGCCGCCCAACACCTTAGGTATTTCGTCCTTCTTCGCATATACCCGGAGACCCGGCTTGGAAATCCTCCGAAGCCCTGTGATGACGCGAGTCTTGTCGGGCCCGTACTTCAAATATAGCCTTAATGTGCCTTGTTTGTTGTCTTCGATCCATTCGTAATCACGGATGAAGCCCTCTTCCTTAAGAATCTCCGCAAGGGCCCTCTTCTCATTGGAACCCGGTACCTCCACCACTTCTTTGTAGACCATGTTTCCGTTGCGAATCCTGGTCAACATATCGGAGATGGGGTCTGTCATTGTCATTCACACCTACCTCCTTCCTGAAAGAGAGGCTACCAGCTGGCTTTTTTCACGCCCGGGATCTCTCCACGGTGTGCCTTCTCGCGGAAGCAAAGCCTGCACATGCCGAATTTCCTTAAATAGGCCCGCGGACGTCCGCAGATTCGACACCTGTTATAACGGCGCACAGCGAACTTCTGTGGTCGCTTGGCCTTATTGATCAGCGATTTCTTGGCCACACTTTCCCCTCCTTGAGTCTATTCGCGCATGGGAAGACCGAGCAAGTTCAAAAAAGCCTTCGCTTCCTCGTCGGACCTGGCCGAAGTAACTATAGTCACATCCATGCCTCTGATCTTGTCCACCTTGTCATAGTCGATCTCGGGGAAGATCAGCTGCTCCCTGAGACCTACGGTAAAGTTTCCTCTTCCATCAAACCCTCTGGCGGAGACCCCTCTGAAGTCACGAACCCTCGGAAGAGCGATGTGGAACAGCTTATCAAGAAAATCCCACATACGCTCGCCTCTCAGCGTCACCTTGCATCCGATGGGCATGCCAGTTCTCACTTTGAATGCGGCTATAGACTTCTTTGCCCGTGTAACAACGGGTTTTTGCCCGGTAATGGCGGTGAGATCCGCTACTGCTGCGTCCATGGCCTTTGGGTTTGCAATCGCGTCTCCGACACCCATGTTCACCACGACTTTCTCAAGGCGCGGGATCTGCATGGGGCTCTTGTATCCAAATGCTTTCTGAAGTGCCGGGACTACTTCCCGAAGGTACTTCTCTTTAAGTTCAGCCACTGGCACTACCTCCTTTCCGGGCTATTTGTCAATGATTTCGCCGCAGCTTTTGCAGGTCCTGACCTTCCTGCCGTCTTCCAAGAACCGGGACCCCACTTTCGTCGGCTTGGAGCACCGCGGGCACACAAGCATCACGTTGGATACGTGTATCGGAAGCTCCTTATCAATGATGCCACCCTGCATGATCTTCTGGGTTGGCTTGGTATGGCGTTTTGCCACATTTACGCCTTCAACGATGAGCTTGCCCTCGGAGGGCATGGCCTCTATCACTTTGCCCTTTTTGCCCTTATCCTTGCCGGCAAGCACACGGACGATATCACCCTTTTTCACTCTTAACCTGGATTGCGCCACAGCGTTCCCTCCGTTCGCAGGATCAGAGTACCTCGGGGGCCAGAGAGATGATCTTCATGAATTCCTTTTCACGAAGTTCTCTGGCTACCGGCCCGAATATTCGGGTCCCCTTAGGTTCCTTGTCATCCTTCAGGATGACAGCTGCGTTTTCGTCAAACCTTATATGTGAACCATCTAAACGTCGTATCGGCTTCTTTGTCCGGACAACTACTGCGTGAACCACATCGCCTTTCTTGACAACACCTCCCGGTGCAGCGGACTTCACTGAAGCAACTATGATATCTCCAATGCTAGCATACCGGCGATGAGAGCCGCCGAGCACCTTGATGCACATGATCTCTTTGGCCCCGGTGTTGTCTGCCACATTGAGCCTGGTCTGGACTTGAATCACGCCGTGTCCCTCCCTCCAACGACAGTATGTTACGTCTATTTCGCCTTCTCAATGATCTCAACTACACGCCAGCGTTTATCTTTGCTAAGAGGTCTGGTTTCCATCACCCTGACCTTATCTCCTACCCTGCATTCGTTGTTCTCGTCGTGAGCCTTCAGTTTCTTGGTCCTCTTGACACGCTTACCATAAAGTGGGTAAGCCATCAGGCGTTCAACTGCAACAACGCAGGTCTTATCCATCTTGTCAGAGACAACCACGCCCACTCTGACCTTACGTATTGCTCGCTCCTCGGACATATAAGTCGCCTCCTTCCTCTTTGGCCTCAAGCCTTATTGAGAGCCAACTCTCTTTGCCTGAGAATCGTCTTAACTTTAGCAATGTTCTTTCTCACCTGACGGATCCTCATGGGGTTCTCGAGCTGACCTGTGGCCATCTGGAACCGGAGGTTAAACAGTTCTTCCTTAAGACCAGCCAGCTTTCGCTCCAGCTCCCCACTTGACATGGCCCGCATCTCCTCAACCTTCATCAGCCTCACCACCCGCTTGTTCTCTCTTGACAAACTTGGTCCGGATGGGCAGTTTCTGCCCAGCGAGCCGCATCGCCTCACGGGCGACCTCTTCCGGTACACCCGCCAGCTCAAAAAGGATCAGCCCCGGTTTGACAACCGCTACCCAATACTCGGGCGCGCCTTTGCCCGAACCCATGCGGGTTTCTGCTGGTTTGGCTGTAACGGGCTTTTGAGGGAATATCTTGATCCAAACCTTGCCTCCACGCTTGATATATCTGGTGAGGGCCACACGCGCGGCCTCAATCTGGCGGTCTGTGATCCAGCCTGGATCCAGTGCCTGAAGCCCATAGTCCCCCAGCGTGATCTCCGCGCCGCGAGATGCCGCTCCTTTTGTGCGGCCCCTGTGCTGCTTTCTCCATTTTACCCTCTTCGGCATCAACATAGGGTTACTCGCCTCCTTTGCCCGCCGCCTTCTCAGGCAAGACGTCACCCTTGTATATCCATACTTTCACGCCGATCTGCCCGTAGGTCGTCTTGGCTTCCGCAAATCCGTAATCGATATCAGCCCTTAAGGTGTGCAGAGGTACTGTGCCTTCCCAGTCCCATTCGCTGCGCGACATCTCTGCGCCGCCCAGCCTGCCTGATACGCGGATCTTTATTCCTTTGGCGCCCATTTTCATGGAACGGGCGATCGCCTGTTTCATTGCACGCCTGAACGAGATCCTCTTTTGCAGCGCTTGCGCCACGCTCTCAGCAACCAGCTGCGCATCGAGCTCGGCCACCTTAACCTCGACGATATTGATGGATACCTGCTTATCCTTGGCGATGGACTCCAGTTCCTTGCGTAGTTCTTCAACACCGGTACCGCCCTTGCCAATGACCATGCCCGGCTTGGCAGTATGGATGGTAACCTTGGCTCTGTTCGCCCTCCGCTCAATTTCCACTCTGGAGACGCCCGCCCCGTAAAACTTCTGCTTTATGTGATTTCTGAGGGCCATGTCCTCATGAAGGAGTTCGGTGAATTTCTGCTTGTCGGCGAACCAGACTGCGTCCCAGTCCTTGATGATTCCAAGCCTCAGCCCTTTCGGGTGTACCTTCTGTCCCAACGCGTTATGCCTCCTCTCTTTCCCGGACTACCACCGTAATGTGGCTGGACCTTTTTAAAATGGGAAACGCCCGACCTCTTTGCCTGGGATGCCACCTTTTCATGGTAGGTCCTTGGTCAACGAAGGCCTCAGCAACATACAGATTGTCTGAATCCATATCAAAGTTGTGCTCCGCGTTGGCCGCAGCCGAGGTGATAACCTTTGATACAACCGTGGAGGCCCGTTTTGGTACATATTTCAGGATAGCAAGAGCCTCTTTGACCGACTTGCCTCTGATGAGATCCATTACGATCCTGACCTTCCGAGGCGCTATTGCTACATACCTGGCGACGGCCCTTGCTTCATCCGCCTTAGCTTTCGCCATGTGAAAAGCCCCCCTTAATCCTTACTTCAATGCCGTGGACCTTTCGGTATGATGACCGTGGCCCCTGAAGGTCCTGGTCGGCGCAAATTCTCCCAACTTGTGACCTACCATCTCTTCGGTGATGTATATTGGCACGTGCCTCCGGCCGTCATATACCGCGATGGTGTGCCCGACCATCTCTGGCACAATGGTTGATGCCCTGGCCCATGTCTTAATGACCCTTTTTTCACCGCGGTTGCTCATTTCCAAAACTTTCTTCTGCAACTTGGCGTCAACGTAGGGGCCTTTCTTAAGCGATCTGCCCATTTGGTCCCCTCCTTTCACCTATCTGCGTTTCACAATATACTTATCTGAAGGTTTCGCTTTCTTGCGAGTCCTGTAACCCAAGGCCGGTTTGCCCCAGGGCGTCACAGGAGACTTCCTGCCGATGGGAGACTTGCCCTCTCCGCCTCCGTGCGGGTGATCCACAGGGTTCATCACCACGCCGCGCACGGTCGGTCTTCTGCCGAGCCACCGGGACCTGCCTGCCTTACCGAGCGAAATGTTCTCGTGGTCCACATTGCCTACCTGGCCTATCGTAGCTTTGCAGTCGAGGTGAAGCAACCTCTGCTCGCCTGAAGGCATTCTAAGGAGCGCATAATCGCCTTCTTTCGCCATGAGCTGCGCTGCGGCGCCTGCAGCACGCACCAGCTGGCCCCCCTTGCCCGGTTTCATCTCGATGTTGTGAACAAACGAGCCGAGAGGAATATTGCGTAAAGGAAGTGCATTCCCCGGCCTTATATCCGCATCTACCCCGGACTGTACGGTGTGACCAACTTCGAGTCCTACAGGTGCGATGATGTAGCGTTTCTCTCCGTCTGCGTAATGCAGAAGGGCGATCCGGGCCGAGCGATTAGGATCGTATTCGATCGCCGCCACCTTCGCCGGCACGCCGTCCTTATCCCGCTTGAAGTCGATGATGCGGTAAAGCCGCCTGTGCCCACCGCCGCGGTGACGAACGGTAATACGCCCCTTGTTGTTGCGACCTGCATCTGCTTTCAAAGAAGCCAGCAAGGACCTTTCGGGCTTCTTCTTAGTTACTTCCTCAAAGGTAGATGTGGTCATTGTACGCCTGGCCGGTGAAGTAGGTTTATAGGTCTTGACTGCCATTCTTCGTCCCTCCCTCTCTCGGCACTGTTACATGCCTTCGAAGAGTTCTATCTTCTGACCGGGAGCCAGGGTGACAATTGCCTTCTTCCAGCTGGGCTTGCGTCCGACAAACCTGCCCATCCTGCGAAGTTTACCCTGCATCCTAACGGTATTGACATTTGTCACGCGGACCTTGAAAATGGACTCCACAGCCTCTTTGATCTCCGTACGGTTTGCGTCCATGGCCACAGCAAAAGTGTATTTCCCGTCCTGCATCCGTCCGCTGGACTTCTCCGTAACCACGGGTCTTATGATGATATCCCTCGGGTCTTTCACCTGGCCAGCACCTCCTCAATGCGGTCTACGGCCTCTTTGGTGAGCACCAGGTTTTCGTGTCTTAGAACGTCGTAAGCGTTCAGATTCTCCGCAAGTACCGTGGAGACATCCGGCAGATTCCTGGATGACAGCTGCAAGTTGCGGTCCGCGGAACCTATTACTATCAGTGCGCCATCGCTGATTTTCAGATTGGACAGCACGGACGCAACCATCTTGGTCTTGGGTTCAGCGAGCGTCCAGGACTCGAGTACTCGGATGCTTCCGTCCCTGACCTTCGCCGATAGAGCCGAGCAGAGCGCAACCTTCCTCGCCTTCTTCGGCAGTTCCAAAGTGTAGTCTCTGGGTTTGGGCCCGAACACGATCCCGCCGCCCCGCCAAAGAGGCGACCTCCGGGTACCGTGCCTGGCCATACCCGTACCTTTCTGCCTCCAGGGTTTCCTGCCCCCACCTCTCACTTCCGCTCTGGTCTTGGTAGAAGCAGTACCTCTCCTCAGCGCGGCCCTGTACGTGACCACCGCCTGGTGCAAGAGAGCAGGATTCACTTCCGCTCCGAATATGCGTTCGTTCAGGTCGATTTCTCCAACCTGCTGTCCTTCCGTATTGTAAACAGCTACCGTGGGCACCGTGTTCCCTCCTTCCTCTACCAGGCGTGTTACTTCGCCTTCACACTGGACTTGATTGCTACCAGGGACCCCTTCGGTCCAGGGATGGAACCTCGGATCAGAATTACGTGACGTTCCGCGTCGACTCCGACAACTTTCAGCGCCTGGGTGGTTACCCGTTCCCCGCCGAGCCTGCCGGGAAGCTTTCTCCCTTTGAACACGCGGGATGCATCTCTTGACTGAAGTGATCCCGGTCCTCTGTGGTACTTGGAACCGTGCGCCATCGGTCCGCGCTTGAAGTTCCATCTCTTGATGCCACCGGCAAAGCCCTTCCCCTTTGAGGTGCCAGTCACGTCTACGATATCCCCCGGCTGGAAAACGTCCGCCTTGATCTCCTGCCCCACCTGGTACTCTTCGGCATCATCCAGCCTGAATTCGCGCACAAACCTTTTCAATGGCAGTCTCCCGAAGTATCCCCTTTTGGCCTTGTTGGCCTTGGTCACTTTCATGTCTTCAAATCCTACACAAATAGCGGAATACCCATCTTTCTCCACGCTCCGCTTCTGAACCACGACGCAGGGCCCTGCCTTAACCACCGTGACGGGTATGGCATGACCCTCGTCGTTGAAGATCTGGGTCATTCCCATCTTCTTACCCAAAATCGCCTTTCGCACCCCTGCCACCTCCCTTGCCTACAGCTTGATCTCGATGTCCACACCAGCCGGCAGGTCCAGTTTCATCAAAGCTTCCACCGTTTTGGGCGTGGGCTCAAGGATGTCAATTAGGCGTTTGTGTACCCGCATTTCGAATTGTTCCCGGATATCCTTCTCTCCGTTTGGCGCCACAAGTATGGTATAAACACTACGTTCGGTCGGTAACGGCACCGGCCCGGAAACGCTGGCTCCAGTCCTTTTTGCTGCATCCACAATCCTCTGGGCCGACTGATCTAGGATCTTGTGATCGAATGCCCTGAGGCGGATACGGATTTTTTGTCCAGCCACACCGTTTCCCTCCTTCTACTTGAAACCTTCCGTGGATTTCCACCCGGGGGCGTGCGATCCGCCCCCGGCTTTTGTCGGTTAATCCTCGATGCTCGTAACTGCACCTGCTCCTACGGTCCGCCCGCCTTCCCTGATGGCAAACCTCAGTCCTTCTTCTATCGCGATGGGGGTAATCAGTTCTACTTTCATGTTCACGTTGTCTCCAGGCATTACCATCTCCATGCCTTCTGGCAGCTTGATCTGACCTGTCACGTCAGTCGTCCGGAAGTAAAACTGCGGTTTGTACCCCTGGAAGAACGGCGTGTGTCTTCCGCCTTCCTCTTTCGTCAATACGTATACCTGCGCGCTGAACTTGGTGTGCGGCTTTATGCTCCCGGGCTTGGCCAGTACCTGCCCTCTCTCCACCTCATCCTTGTCCACCCCGCGCAGCAGCGTCCCGATGTTGTCCCCTGCCACTGCTTGGTCCAGCAGCTTCCGGAACATCTCTACACCCGTTACCACCGTCTTCCTCGGCCTCTCCGTGAACCCTACTATCTCAACCTCGTCTCCTACTTTCACTGTACCTCTCTCTACTCTTCCTGTCGCTACCGTCCCGCGTCCCGTGATGGAAAATACGTCCTCAACAGGCATCAGGAACGGCTTGTCTGCGTCTCTTTGCGGCGTGGGGATGTACTCGTCTACCGCGTCCATCAATTCCCACAGCTTCCCGCACCACTCGCACTCCCTCTTCGCACAACCGCACTCCAGCGCCCTCAGCGCAGAACCCGCTATCACAGGCGTCTCGTCCCCGGGGAACTGGTACTTGCTCAAAAGCTCTCTCACTTCAAGCTCCACCAACTCCAGCAACTCCGGGTCGTCTACCATGTCCGCCTTGTTCAAGAACACCACCATCGCTGGCACACCCACCTGCCTCGCCAGCAATATGTGCTCCCGCGTCTGCGGCATCGGACCATCCGCTGCCGATACCACCAGTATCGCTCCGTCCATCTGCGCCGCTCCGGTGATCATGTTCTTGATGTAGTCTGCGTGTCCGGGGCAGTCCACGTGCGCGTAGTGCCTCTTGTCCGTCTCGTACTCAACGTGCGCCGTCGCTATGGTGATCCCTCTGGCCTTCTCCTCCGGCGCCTTGTCTATCTGGTCAAACGGTACAAACTCCGCTTTCCCCACAGCCGACAGCACCTTCGTTATAGCCGCTGTCAACGTCGTCTTCCCATGGTCGATGTGCCCTATCGTACCTACGTTTACATGCGGTTTTGTTCTCTCAAACTTCTTCTTGGCCATCAGTCAATCCCCCTTATTTATAAACAGCTCGGTATCCGTAACCCCTTGCGATAATCTGCTCTGCCAGGTGCGACGGTAATTCATCGTAGCAAAGAAACTGCATAGTGTACGTTCCGCGGCCCTGAGTCTTTGAACGTAACGCAGTGGCGTATCCAAACATCTCTGACAGAGGAACCCGCCCTTTAATCACCTGGGCACCTCCCCTTCCTTCGATGCCCGTGATGTGCCCTCTGCGTGAGTTCAGGTCACCCAGGACATCTCCAAGATACTCCTCAGGTACAACCACTTCCACCTTCATCACCGGTTCGAGCACCACGCCTCCCGCTTTGGAGACCGCCTCCCTGAGCGCCATAGAACCCGCAATCTTGAAGGCAACATCGGAGGAATCTACCTCGTGGTAAGATCCGTGTATCAGCGAGGCCTTAAGGTCTACCACGGGAAAGCCCGCTAGTACGCCATTTTGCATTGCTTCCCTGATACCCACTTCAACAGCGGGGATATACTCCTTGGGTATAATGCCACCTACGATCTTGCTCTCGAACTCAAAGCCCTGGCCTCGTGCCAGAGGTTCTACCTGGATAACAACATGACCATACTGCCCCCTGCCCCCGGTCTGCCTGATGAACCGGCCTTCCGCGGAAGCCGGTCTTGTGATGCTCTCCTTGTAGGCGACCTGGGGCTTCCCTACGTTCGCGCCTACTTTGAACTCCCTGAGGAGCCTATCCACGATGATCTCGAGATGGAGTTCGCCCATTCCGGAAATAATGGTCTGGCCCGTCTCCGCATCTGTGTGCGCACGGAAGGTAGGGTCCTCCTCGCTCAGTTTGGATAGCGAATCGCCCATCTTATCCTGGTCGGCCTTAGTCTTTGGCTCTATGGCAATGGAAATCACGGGTTCGGGGAATTCCATGGATTCGAGCACAATGGGATGTTCGAGATCGCAGAGCGTATCGCCGGTGGAAATCTCCCTCAGGCCTACGACCGCGATGATCTCCCCCGTGAAAGCCTCTTGTACGTCTTCGCGGTGATTGGCGTGCATCCTCAGGATTCTGCCGATGCGCTCCTTTTTCTCCCTGCTGGCATTGTACACGTATGAACCAGCCTTCAGTATGCCTGAATACACCCTGATAAACGCCAACTTGCCCACAAAGGGGTCTGTCATGATCTTAAAAGCCAGGCCTGAGAAGGGTTCATCGTCCGCAGGCGTCCTCTGCTCCTCAGTCCCTGTCGAAGGGTTAAACCCTGTAACAGGTGGTACGTCCAGAGGCGAAGGCAGGTAGTCTACAACGGCATCAAGGAGAAGCTGTACTCCTTTGTTCCTGTAGGCCGAACCACACAAAACCGGGACCACCCGCACAGCGAGTACGCCCTTACGCAGCGCAGCCCGGATATCTGAAGCGGTGATCTCCTGGCCCTCCAGGTACTTCATCATGAGGTCGTCGTCGAACTCAGATGCAGTCTCGATGAGTTCGGTGCGCTTCGCAATCACCTCGTCCAGCATGTCGTCGGGAATGTCCGTCTCCTCGCTTCTTGTCCCCAGGTCATCAGTGTAATAGATGGCCTTCATGGTGATGAGGTCCACGATCCCCCGGAACGAGTCTTCGGCACCCACTGGAAGCTGAACAGGCACCGCCCGCATTCCGAGTTTTTCGTGTATCATCCTGGTAACACGAAGGAAATCTGCTCCCACAATATCCATCTTGTTCACAAACGCGATCCGTGGTACATGATAGCGGTCAGCCTGCCGCCATACAGTCTCGGACTGAGGTTCAACGCCTCCCTTGGCGCAGAAAATCGCTACTGCGCCGTCCAACACCCTGAGCGAGCGTTCAACTTCCACCGTGAAATCCACGTGTCCGGGCGTGTCGATGATATTAATCCGGTGATTTCGCCAGTAGCAGGTTGTGGCAGCGGAGGTAATGGTGATACCCCGTTCCTGCTCCTGGATCATCCAATCCATGGTAGCAGAACCCTCATGGACTTCTCCCATGCGGTGAACCTTGCCTGTATAAAACAAGATCCGCTCGGTAGTAGTCGTCTTTCCGGCGTCGATATGCGCCATGATACCAATATTGCGAGTCACTGAAAGAGCATGTTCCCTGGGCATCTCCAAACCTCCCTTCGTAAAGTGTTGTCTGCTTACCACCTGTAGTGAGCAAATGCCTTATTGGCTTCTGCCATCCTGTGAGTATCTTCCTTCTTCTTAACGGAAGCACCGGTGCCGTTGGCCGCGTCTATGATCTCGCCAGCGAGCCTTTCCTGCATGGTCCTCTCAGACCTGTCCCTAGCGTAGCCCGTCATCCACCTCATTGCAAGCGCGATCCTCCGTTCCGCCCTGACCTCAACGGGGACCTGGTAGGTTGATCCTCCGACTCGGCGTGCTCGTACTTCCAGCACCGGCATGACGTTCCGAAGCGCCTTGTCGAAAACCTCTACGGGGTCTTTCCCCGTCTTTTCACCGACAATTTTCATAGCGTCATAAAAAATGGATTGGGCGAGGCTCTTCTTACCGTCTACCATGATTTTGTTTATAAAGCGTGCGACCATTTCGCTGCCATAGACCGGATCCGGCTGAATCTTGCGCCTTGATACTCTACCCCTTCTCGGCATGCAAACTTCCCTCCTTTGCCCAAAGCTTACTTCTTGGGACGTTTAGCCCCGTATTTGGACCGGCCCTGGGCTCTCTTTGACACTCCTGCAGTATCCAGTGTACCCCGGATAATATGGTAACGTACACCCGGAAGGTCCTTCACACGCCCGCCGCGCACCAGCACCACGGAGTGCTCCTGTAGGTTGTGGCCGATTCCCGGGATGTAAGCGGTAACTTCCATTCCGTTTGTCAACCGGACTCTGGCGACTTTTCGCAGGGCTGAATTGGGTTTCTTCGGAGTTATCGTCCAAACACGAGTACATACTCCACGCTTCTGAGGGTTCTCTCGCAGAGCCGGAGCAGCGGATTTAACCCTGACGTCCTTACGGCTTCTACGTACCAGCTGATTGATAGTCGGCATCGCTACACCTCCTTCTATTCAGATAAAATAGCAGCAGCCGCTGCGGATACTTCAATACCACACGCCCTGCCGAGCAGGGCCATTGATTCAACATACGTGAGCTTGACTCCGGATTCTGCGCAAGCAGAGATTATTCCGCGCACTACCCTCTCATCTGCGTCTTTCGCCACAAACACCTCAACAGCCTTACCGCGGTTGATCGCTTTGTACGTCTGTTTTGTGCCGATGCTCCTTTTCTTGGCCGCTTTCAGAGCTTCAAAGGACATATTGAGAATCCCTCCCGTTCTCTGAAAGGAGTCGGAAATCCTGAACTCACCATGACAGTCCTCAACAGTGCATGAGGACTGTCCGAAAGACACTTCTTTATTCTAGCACCTGCAACATTTGGTGTCAATAAACCGTTGACCTCGGTCCGTGTCAAGATATAGTAGGTGAAACTCCCTGGGTTTTAGGCTGTCCGTCTTACCGATATGGCCTTGTGCTTGCAAATAGTCCGTTAATGCTGGCACTGAAGCACGAAGCAGGATACAGGTCTTCTTTCACACGATTATCTGGTTCTTCGATTACCTGCTCACCGACGATTTACCAAAGGCTGGGGCTGCAGTAGCCCTAAGATGCTGCTGTCGGAGATCATTCCCCGTGAGGCGAAACGTCTTCCGCGGGTTCGGTACCAAGAGCTGGTTCAGGCAGCAAAGAAGGCATTTCACCGTCCGCGCTTTCGATCGTAATGTTCCTGTACCTCGTCATCCCTGTACCCGCCGGTATCAGCTTACCTATTATGACGTTCTCCTTGAGCCCGAGCAGCGGATCCTGCCGGCCTTTGATCGAGGCCTCAGTAAGCACCTTGGTAGTTTCCTGGAACGAGGCGGCTGACAGGAATGAATCCGTCGCCAGGGAGGCCTTGGTGATGCCCAGCAGGACGGGCTTTGCTACTGCCGGTCTTTCACCGCGCTCCAGCGCCCGGGAGTTCTCCTCTTCATACTCGAACAGGTTAACCTGCTCTCCGGGAAGCAGGCTCGTATCGCCGGGGTCTTCCACCTTGACCTTGCGGAGCATCTGCCTTATGACTATTTCGATGTGCTTGTCGTTAATATCCACTCCCTGCAACCTGTATACGCGCTGTACTTCCTGCAACATGTATGTCTGAACCGCTCTTACGCCCTTGATCTTCAGCAGGTCGTGCGGGTTGATAGAACCCTCAGTAAGCTCGTCGCCAGCCGAGATAAACTGCCCGTCTCTTACCTTCAGCCTGGCGCCGTAGGGCACAGCGTACGTCATTACTTCCCCGTTGTCCGCGGTGACCTGGATCTCCCTTCGGTTCTTGCCCTCCGTCACCTTCACGATACCATCGATTTCTGAGATCACTGCCTGGCCTTTCGGCTTTCTCGCCTCAAAAAGCTCCTCGACGCGGGGGAGACCATGGGTGATGTCTTCGCCGGCCACGCCTCCGGTGTGGAAGGTTCTCATTGTAAGCTGGGTTCCCGGTTCGCCAATGGACTGAGCGGCGATGATTCCCACCGCTTCGCCTATTTCAATGAGACGACCGGTAGCCAGGTCCCGTCCGTAGCAGTTGATGCACACGCCGTGACGGGTCTTGCAAGTGAGTACAGACCTGATCCGGACCTCGGTGATCCCCGCAGCCAAGATCCTTTCGGCGATTTCCTCCGTAATCATCTCGTTCCTCTGGCAGAGTACTTCTCCTGTGGCAGGGTCCACCACCGGCTCCGCGGCGAGCCGCCCAACTATCCTGTCATAGAGCGGTTCAACCACCTCATTACCGTCTCTCAGTTCGCTGACCCGGACGCCATCTGTCGTGCCGCAGTCTGTCTCCCGCACGATTACGTCCTGAGATACGTCCACAAGCCGGCGGGTCAGGTAGCCTGAGTCTGCAGTCCTCAATGCGGTGTCTGCCAGACCTTTTCTCGCGCCGTGAGTGGACGTGAAGTAGTCGAGAACTGTCAACCCTTCACGGAAGTTCGCCTTAATCGGTAGTTCGAGAATACGCCCTGACGGGTCAGCCATAAGACCTCGCATTCCGGCAAGTTGGGATATCTGCTGTACGTTGCCGCGGGCCCCGGATATAGCCATCATATACACCGGGTTGAACTTATCCAAGCCCTGCATCAGCGCGTTGGTCACTTTATCCCTGGCGTCGTTCCATATCGCGATCACCTTGTTGTATCTCTCTTCCCCGGTGATGAGCCCGCGTTTGAACTGCTCCTCCACCTGTTCGACCAGGCTTTCAGCCTCTTTCAGGATCTCTTGTTTCTGCGGGGGGATCACAATATCGTTAATACCGATAGTGGTACCCGCCTTGGTCGCAAAAGAAAAGCCAAGTTCCTTAAGTCCGTCCAATGTCTTTGCAGTCACTGCCGTGCCGAACATTCTGTAGCAGCGCGCGACGATCTCAGCCAGCATTTTGCGGTCAACAACCTGGTTGCAGTACCGCAGCGCTTCAGGAAGTCTCTCGTTAAACAGGAGCCGGCCCACGGTCGTCACAATCTTGGAACCGTTCATTCTCACCTTGATCTGCTCTTGAAGTGACGTGTAACCCAAGTCGTAAGATATTATTGCCTCATCCGGAGAGCAGAACTCCTTCATCTCCTCTTCTGGCTTCTGCTTCTCAAGGGTCAGGTAATAGCAGCCGAGCACCAGGTCCTGTGACGGTGTCACTACTGGCTGGCCGTCTTTAGGGTTCAAAATATTATGCGCCGACAGCATGAGCACTCGGGCTTCCGCCTGAGCTTCGGCTGAAAGTGGCACGTGCACCGCCATCTGGTCGCCGTCAAAGTCAGCGTTGTATGCTGTACATACCAGCGGGTGGATCTGGATGGCCTTACCCTCAACTAAAACAGGCTCAAATGCCTGAATGCCCAGCCTGTGAAGTGTGGGCGCCCTGTTTAAGAGTACCGGATGCTCTCTTATGACATCTTCCAGTACGTCCCACACCTCAGGACGTACGCGTTCTACCATACGCTTTGCGCTCTTGATGTTATGAGCGAGGCCGTCTTTAACAAGTTTCTTCATTACGAAGGGCTTAAACAGCTCAAGCGCCATCTCTTTGGGCAGACCGCACTGGTGGAACTTGAGTTGCGGCCCGACCACGATCACAGACCTGCCTGAGTAGTCAACCCGTTTCCCAAGCAGGTTCTGGCGGAAACGGCCCTGCTTGCCCTTGAGCATATCGCTAAGCGACTTGAGCGGGCGGTTCCCGGGCCCGGTCACCGGGCGGCCTCGGCGACCGTTGTCGATCAGCGCATCGACCGCCTCCTGAAGCATACGTTTCTCATTCCTGACAATGATGTCAGGCGCGTTCAAATCGAGCAGGCGCTTCAGCCGGTTGTTGCGGTTGATGACCCTCCGATACAGATCATTCAGATCAGACGTAGCGAACCGCCCGCCGTCCAACTGCACCATCGGTCGCAGGTCAGGCGGAATCACGGGTATGACCTCGAGTATCATCCATTCCGGGCGGTTTCCGGATTTCCTGAAGGCCTCAACGATCTCCAGTCGTCGCATCGCTCTCATCCGGCGCTGTCCGGAGACGCTCAGCACCTCTTCGCGTAGTTCCCGGGCAAGCGCGTCAAGATCAAGCTGGGATAACAGCGCCTTAATGGCTTCAGCACCCAGACCCGCCTTGAAGGAGTTTCCGTACTTGTCCCTGGCTTCCCTGTACTCGGTCTCAGTCAACAGCTGTTTTTGCGTCAGAGGCGAAGTGCCCGGGTCCGTGACTATATAGGACGCAAAGTACAGTACTTTCTCAAGAGCACGGGGGGACATGTCAAGTATCGCGCCCATGCGGCTCGGGATACCCTTGAAATACCAGATATGTGATACCGGAGCGGCAAGCTCAATATGTCCCATTCGCTCCCTGCGTACCTTGGAGCGAGTGACCTCTACGCCGCAGCGGTCGCAGACAATGCCCTTATACCGCACCCGTTTATACTTGCCGCAATGGCATTCCCAGTCTTTCTGGGGGCCGAAGATTTTCTCGCAGAAGAGACCTTCTTTCTCCGGCTTGAGTGTCCTGTAGTTGATGGTCTCGGGCTTTTTCACTTCACCGCGGGACCACTCCCTGATCTGTTCGGGCGAGGCCAAGCCGATCTTGATGGAATCAAACTCATTCAGATCTCTGGTCTTCTTGCTTTCTCCATCAAACTTAGGAAGCTCCTGGATCCTTCTTTCTTCAATAGACAAAGGCTGTCTCCCCTTTCCCGAGGTGACCTGCACATCTTTTCTAGTACTCGATCTCGTCGTCTTCCAGATCACTGAGCCTGCTTAAACGCTTAAGGTCGATCTCATCCTCATCGTCCAGGAGGCGCTTCTTTGGCCGCCTTGTTTCCTGGTCTTCCCGCCGTTTCAGCGATTTCTTACGTTTTGGATAGTAATCTATTTCCACATCATTATCTTCAACGAGTTTCGTCTCCGTGTCAGGCAGGAAATCTTGGAGCTCCAGTTCATCGTCGTCAGGTAGACCCTTGAATTCGCCATCTTCATCCAGAATCTCATCCTCAAGGACCTCCTCAGGGAGAGCCTCCTCGAAGTCTTCCCTTTCTTCAGGCTCGGCAACGTCTGCCTCATCCTCTTCCAGGATTTCCTCGAGGTCCTCCGCCAGCTCCTCGTCTGCCTCTTCTTCAGGGATTTCTTCAAGCCTTGGCCTTTCCCTAACTACACGTTGCGCCATTCGCTGCGGCTTTTGCCCGCCGATATCGAGATCCAGGTCCCTTGCTGTATCGGCTACATCGTCGTCAGACTCCCGGATCTCGATCTCCCGGGCGTCCTCCGAAAGCACCTTTGTATCCAGGCACAGGCTCTGAAGCTCCTTAATCAATACCTTGAACGATTCGGGTACACCGGGCTCCGGAACGTTTTCGCCCTTCACAATAGCCTCGTATGTCTTTACGCGTCCCACTACGTCGTCGGATTTGACCGTGAGCAGTTCCTGAAGGGTGTAGGCCGCACCGTAGGCCTCCAGCGCCCACACTTCCATTTCGCCAAACCTCTGGCCTCCGAACTGCGCCTTCCCTCCGAGAGGCTGTTGAGTCACGAGGGAGTAGGGTCCGGTGGACCTCGCGTGTATTTTGTCATCCACCAGGTGGGCAAGTTTCATCATGTACACATAGCCCACCGTGACTTCATTATCAAAAGGCAGCCCTGTGCGCCCGTCGTAGAGAATACTCTTGCCACTTGCTGGCAGGCCTGCCTTGCGGAGCATCTCAAACACATCTTCTTCATTTGCCCCGTCGAATACAGGAGATGCAACGTAAATGCCAAGGGCTTTCGCCGCATACCCGAGATGACACTCGAGGATCTGACCCAGGTTCATGCGTGAAGGGACGCCTAGAGGGTTCAAAACGATTTCTACGGGCGTTCCGTCAGGCAAGAACGGCATATCCTCTTCCGGCAGGATCTTCGCGATCACGCCCTTGTTTCCGTGGCGCCCCGCCATCTTATCTCCTTCAGATATCTTCCTCTTTTGAGCGATATATACTCTCACCAGGTGATTGACGCCGGGAGACAGTTCATCTCCATTTTCCCTGGAGAATACCTTCACGTCCACGACGATCCCGCTTTCCCCGTGCGGCACCCTGAGAGACGTATCACGAACCTCTCTCGCCTTTTCACCGAAGATCGCCCGTAGTAACCTCTCCTCAGCGGTAAGCTCGGTCTCACCTTTTGGGGTCACTTTTCCCACAAGGATGTCGCCGGGCCTCACCTCAGCACCGATCCTGATGATTCCCCTGTCATCAAGGTCTTTTAGCACGTCTTCGCCAACGTTGGGGATATCCCTGGTGATCTCCTCAGGGCCGAGCTTTGTATCCCTGGCATCGCACTCATACTCTTCTATATGGATAGAAGTAAACGTATCCTCTTTGACCAGTCTTTCGCTGATAAGGATGGCGTCTTCGTAGTTGAAGCCTTCCCAGGGCATGAAGGCAGCCAGTATGTTCTTCCCGAGCGCGAGCTCACCGTTGTCTGTGCAGGGACCATCGGCCAGTACATCGCCGCGCTTTACCCTTTCCCCTTTCTTGACTACCGGTTTTTGGTTCATGCAGGTACCCTGGTTTGACCGGGCAAACTTCATGAGACTGTAACGTATCAGTTCTCCGTCGTTAGACCTGACGTGAATTTCGTTAGCGGTTACTCGCTCCACTACGCCGTCCTTGTCCGCTATGATGACCACGCCCGAGTCGAGCGCCGTACGATACTCTAGCCCCGTCCCGACAAGCGGCGCTTCCGTGCGCATCAATGGAACGGACTGGCGCTGCATGTTAGAGCCCATAAGGGCGCGGTTTGCATCGTCGTTCTCAAGAAAAGGGATGAGGGCAGTCGCCACCGACACCACCTGCTTAGGTGAGACGTCCATGTAATCAACCTGGTTTGGCGCCACCTGCAGGATCTGGTCACCGTATCTCACGGTCACCCGTTGGTTCAGAAAGGTCCCGTCCTCTGCGAGCGGAGCGTTAGCCTGAGCTATGACTTTGTCGTCCTCTTCATCGGCGGTCAGGTATACTATCTCGTCAGTGACCCGGCCTGTTGCTTTGTCGACTCGTCTGTACGGTGTTTCGATGAAACCGTAATCGTTTACACGGGCATAGGTGCTGAGGGAGCTTATAAGCCCGATGTTTGGACCTTCAGGGGTCTCAATAGGACACATCCTGCCGTAATGGCTGTGGTGCACGTCTCGCACCTCAAACCCAGCGCGTTCTCTTGACAGTCCTCCAGGACCAAGCGCGCTGATCCTACGCTTGTGAGTGAGCTCAGCGAGCGGGTTGGTCTGGTCCATGAACTGCGACAACTGGCTTGAACCAAAGAACTCCTTCACTGCAGCGGTCACCGGTCGCGTGTTGATGAGCGCCTGAGGCGTGATGACGTTGACGTCCTGAATCGTCATCCGTTCTCGGACTACCCGGTCCATACGGGATAGGCCGATGCGAAACTGGTTCTGCAACAGCTCACCCACAGACCGGAGTCTTCGATTCCCAAGATGGTCAATGTCGTCTATCGAACCGAGCCCGTAAAACAGATGGATCAGGTAGTTGACTACGGCTAGCACATCTTCCCGCGTCACTGTCTTCTGTTCTATCGGGGGTACCCCGTTCGATAATATCTTCAGTTCTTTTCCGTCCTTGTTCTTCACCCATACGGACGTGACTCCGGAGTTGCTTATGCGTTCGGCCAGATCCCTGTCGATATAAGTGCCGGCCTCAGCGATAATCTCGCCGCTATCCGGATGCCGGACAGTCTCAACAAGTTTCGTATCAGTAATACGCTTTTTCAGTGAAAGTTTCTTATTGAGCTTGTACCTTCCTACTGCAGCAAGATCGTAGCGCTTCGGCTCAAAAAAGAACGTTTCAAGCAGACTCCTGGCGCTTTCTACCGTGGGCGGTTCGCCGGGCCTTAGCCTTTTGTAAATCTCGACGAGCGCGTCTTCCTGGTTCTCGGTGGGATCTTTCTCGAGCGTGGCCCTCAGCTGGGGTGTTTCACCCAGCAGCTCGATGATTTCCGCATCAGTACCGCACCCCAGCGCCCTGAGCAGGACTGTTACGGGGATCTTCCTGGTACGGTCAATCCGTACGTAGAGCACGTCGTTGGGATCTGACTCAAATTCAAGCCAGGCCCCCCTGTTCGGCATGAGTGTGGCCAGGAATACCTTCTTCCCTGATGCGTCCAGCTGCTCATCAAAGTAGACTCCAGGGGAGCGGACCAGCTGACTGACAATGACACGTTCCGCCCCGTTTATAATGAAGGTGCCGTGCTTGGTCATTAAAGGAAAGTCTCCAATAAATACCTCCTGCTCTTTGACCTCGCCGGTTTCCTTGTTGATCACCTGCGCCTTGACCTTAAGGGGCGCGGCATAAGTCATATCGCGCTCTTTGGCCTCTTCAACTGTATACTTAGGTTCTCCGAGGTAATTATCAAGAAACTCCAATACGAGATTGCCAGCAAAGTCGTGTATGGGTGAAATATCTCGGAATGTCTCCCGGAGCCCCTCCTTTATAAACCAATCATAAGACTTCTTTTGGACTTCGATGAGGTTTGGTACTTCGAGTACCTCCTGGATTTGGGCGAAGCTGAGTCGTTCGCGCCTGCCGACCCTGATGGCACGTGCCATGCTTCTTCCTCCTTGCCTGTGAAGTGAAACCTCGAAAACCGCTTCCAAAAAACCAAAATAACCAAAAGTGCATGGAACACTTTTGGATTTTGCTAAAATCTCCCATACATATAATTGGCTGTATTTACTCTAAATATTCACGCGGCGGACATCACCGCATGCCAATAGCAATTTATTATACTACCACATGAGCATTATGCTGTCAAGCCGGTTTTTCGTGCAGGATATAGCAGGTTAAAACTCCCCGCCAGCTGTGAAGTGTGGTGGCATCCTGTCCGCCTCGCGCCTATACTCTTCATCCGCCTCACTAGTATAATGTCTCACCCGGCCCTCTCTGACCACTTTCGCGCCCGTCGGAACTATCAAACTTTGCACTTACCTTTTGCCTGCAAGATCAGATTTTGTCCGGCTACCCCCGCTAGGTGCAGAGATCAAGAGTCATTACAGTCCAAGGCCCTGCAGCATCTCTAGTCCGGCCAGACTCTACAAAACCCATTTGAGTATACAGGCGTACGGCTGCTTCATTGTCCGGTCTGACCTCCAGTTTAACATTCTTGACCCCGCGAGTCTTCAGAGAGTCCAGCGCACACTGAAGAAGCATCCTGCCAAGGCCTCGACCGCGATGCCCCCGCTTGACCGCGATAGACAGTATTTGTGCATCTGTTGCGCGGTAATTGTATGGAGAGAGCACAAAGGGGATCTTGTTTCTTACAACGCGCAGCATATTGCCAAGACTGATCGTATAGCGGCCGCCGGCCCATCTCACCAGCCACCTCAGCCATACCCCAGAAAACAGCGTCTTGAGCCACAGCGCCCTGAGACTGCTGAGCGCAATGCAGTAACCTGTCACTTCCCCGTCGCTTTTGCTTACCAGAAACGACCGGGGTTCACACTCAAGCACAAAGGAAAAAAGGTCGGAGACCGCGTCTGTCCGGGGCATCGAGCCTCCTAGGATTGACCTTACGCTGTCCTGAAACGCCTCAAGAAAAATGTCTGCTACTGCACCGATATCGCGTTTGCATGCAGGTCCGAGAACGGTGTTCACTCGCATCACCTCTCTCCGCTCAAGCCGCTCAATACCATCATTTCCGTACACGTCACGAAGGTGTACCCTTCCTGCTTGAGCCATTGGATCAAGACGGGCAATGCCCGTACGGTATTGGACCTGTCTCCTCCCTGGGCACCGAGGAGATCCCCGCTGTCGTGAAATAGAATGATATCTCCCGGCCCCGTGCGTTTAAGCACTGTTCTCACGATCTGCCGCCAGCTGGGTTCCGCCCAGTCCTGAGAACTCACAGACCACAACACCATGGTATATTTCATTTCCTGCAATACCCCAAGCACCGTGCTGGTATACAGGCCTTGAGGTGGTCTAAATAGCCTTGTCTCACACCCTGTGACCTCCCGTATAGCGTTTTCGGTCCGAGTGATTTCATGCATCACCTGCCTGGCCGACATTCCGAGCATGCGCTGGTGAGAGTAGGTGTGGTTACCGATTTCGTGGCCCTCCTCAGATATTCGCCGAACTACGTCAGGGTACATCTCGACATGCTTGCCTACCAGAAAGAATGTGGCGCGTATGCCGTTTTCTTTCAGGATGTCGAGGATCTGGTTAGTGTAATAGGGGTGCGGGCCATCATCGAAAGTGAGGGCGACTACAGGAAAGGAGGACGAGCCCCTCCGGAACAGATCAACGTGCATACCGAAGCCGCGGTAGACGTATCGGTTCAAATAAAAGAGCAGTAGTATTGATACGATGCTAAAGAAAACAAACGCCTTACGTACAGCTGACTTAAGAATCCGATAGCGTCTTGAGACCAGGCAAGTATCGTTATCATACAGCTCGATAAACCGGTAGCTGATGATGCCGGCCGCAAGAGTGCTGAAAACAAAATAAATGTCAGGTTTTTGGCCGAGCAGTACCAGCACAGGGATAGTGAGAGACGTGAGCACCGGTGTGGCTGACAGCGACCGGGTCGCGAGCAGCATGAAGATCCCGACCACCGTCGCGAGGGTGAACACTCTGGCGGATAGAGACGAAAGCGTGATGGCAACAATGATAACGCCTCGCCAGGAGTGAGGCGATCTGGGGATAAATGGCCACATCTGCCCTATCAGCGTGAATAATCCTGCCACCACAAGGGCAAACGGAGTGCCGATCCAGAGCCTCGCGATGGTGATGCTGAGCAGCCCCTTTAATGCTTCAGAAAGCAGGAATGATGAGGTTTCAGCATGCGGGTGGCTCGGAGGAAAGAGACGACTTATAACCTGTTCGAAAGGCATCTGGCCTACAGTATAACCCATGAGAGCCAGAATATAGAAGCTTCCCATAATTGCCCCTACACTGAGTATAGCAAAAGAAAACAGTGAAGTACACAAGGTGCGTGAAGCAGGTTTTGCCAAGCATCCGGGAGATCATAGGGCCCGAGAATTGACGGTGAGGGTACGGCCAAAGCCGTACCCTCCTTTCTTAGTTACTTGATCTCTACAGTCGCTCCTACCTCAGCCAGTTTGGCCTTTATGTTCTCAGCGACTTCCTTGGAGACCTTTTCCTTAATGGGTTTGGGGGCTCCATCTACCAGATCCTTCGCTTCCTTGAGTCCTAGACCAGTAAGTTCGCGCACCACTTTGATGACCTGGATCTTCTGATTGCCCACATCTTTCAAGATGGCGTCAAACTCGGTCTGTTCCTCTTCCACAGCAGCAGGAGCTGGCCCGGCTGCAGCCGGCACTGCAGCCATCGCGACGGGAGCGGCCGCAGATACACCAAATTCTTCCTCAAAAGCCTTTACCAGCTCTGCCAATTCCAAAACGGTCATACCCTTTACGATTTCAAGAACATCCTGAACTTTCGACATACTAGCACCTCCCAAAATTCATGTGCCTTCGGTAATTGATTCCTGTTTTTCCCGGATAGCCGTCAACGCGTACATTACCTTCCTTATGGGGCCGGCCAGCACTGAAGCCATGCCGGAAAGCGGTGCCTGCATGCCTGCGAGCACCTGGGCAAGAAGAACTTCCTTGGGGGGCAGCTCAGCGAGCCTCTTTACCGCATCCACCCCGAACACCTTGCCCTCCACCACTCCGGCTTTGATCTCCAGCTGCTTGTTGTCTTTGGCGAATTGCAGCAGCGTCTTGGCCGGCGCGACCACGTCTTCGTCGCTAAAGGCGATGGCAGTCGGTCCCTCAAGGTAGGGATCAAGCCCGTCAATGCCTGCTTCCCTGGCAGCCAGCCTGGTCAAGGTGTTCTTTACCACCTTGAACTCGACATTAGCCTCACGCAATTTTCGCCTGAGCAGCGTAACCTGGGCCACATTCAGACCACGGTAGTCCGCAAGGATGGCAGACTTCGCGCGGCTGAACCTTTCGTTGAGTTCCCGGACCACCAGTTCCTTTTCTTTACTCCTGATCAAACAGTTCCACCTCCCTTTCACCAAACCTAAAAAGGGCCTTCTCCGCGCAAAATGGAGAAAGGCCCAAAACCAGGCTTGTCATTCCATCTTGCCTCGGTAGGCGGGCAGCTGCCCATTAAGTCATGGCCTGACACCGACTGTCTATGGCAAATGGCGGGTTGCCTATTGATTTGTTATGCCTTCCTGGTGACTCTCTGAGGATGAATCCTGATCCCCGGCCCCATGGTAGCAGACATGGTGATGCTCCTGACGTACTGCCCCTTGGCTGCAGCCGGTTTGGCACGGATGAGCGCTTCCATAAGTGTGTAATAGTTGTCGAGAATCTTCTCTTCGGAGAAGGAAACCTTACCTATCGGCGCGTGGACGATCCCGGTCTTTTCAGTGCGGTATTCGATCTTGCCCGCCTTGATTTCCTTGATCGCCTTGGCTAC
Source organism: Bacillota bacterium (assembly GCA_040755615.1). Lineage (GTDB taxonomy): Bacteria > Bacillota > Sulfobacillia > DUSP01 > DYEP01 > DYEP01. The sequence continues at coordinate 30,138 of JBFMAL010000006.1, read as the reverse complement.
TTCAAAAGTAACGGTGCCTGTCTTTGGGTTGGGCATAAGTCCTTTGGGCCCAAGTATTTTTCCGAGACGGCCTACCATCCCCATCATATCCGGCGTGGCCACTGCAACATCAAATTCCAGCCACCCGCCTTGGATTCTCTCGACAATATCTTCCGCACCGACTATGTCTGCCCCAGCCGACTCTGCCTCCTTGGCTTTTTCGCCCTTGGCGAAAACCAGTACCCTAACCTCCTTGCCTATCCCGTGCGGCAAAACCACAGCTCCTCTTACCATCTGGTCCGCGTGTCTCGGATCCACACCGAGCCTAACTGCAACATCGATGGTCTCGTCGAACTTCGCCTTGGCAGTCTGTTTTAGCAGGTTAACTGCCTCCTCGGGCTCGTACAGTCGCTCTCTGTCAATCAGCTTCGCTGATTCCTTGTACTTCTTGCCTTCCCTTGCCACTCTTACACCCTCCTTTGTGGTTCAAACGGACATATCCTCCCACCGGAGAACAAGGTCAATCTACTATTTCAATACCCATGCTCCGGGCCGTTCCCTCAATCAGTCTCATAGCAGCTTCCACGTTCGCAGCGTTCAGATCAGGCATTTTCATTTCCGCAATCTCACGTACCTTCGCCCGGGTAACCTTCGCCACCTTCTTCTTGTTAGGCTCACCGGAGCCCGACTCTATACCAGCAGCTTTCTTCAGGAGAACAGCAGCCGGCGGGGTCTTTGTGATGAAGCTGAACGACCTGTCATTAAATACAGTGAGTTCGATAGGGATAATCAGCCCCGCCTGACTAGCGGTTCTCTCATTAAATTCCTTACAAAAGGCCATTATGTTTACTCCGTGTTGACCCAGGGCAGGGCCAACCGGAGGCGCTGGCGTTGCCTTCCCCGCCGGTATTTGAAGTTTAACTACAGCAACGACCTTTCTAGCCATGGTATTGCCTCCTCTGGACTACCTATATTTCTTCTACCTGCGAAAACTCAAGCTCCACGGGAGTCTCCCTGCCGAACATTGAAACAAGTACTTTAAGCTTCCCCCGATCTGCCGAGATCTCCTGCACGGAGCCAACGAACCCGGCGAATGGGCCAGAGATCACCTTTACGCTCTGCCCGACATGGAAAGTCACCTTCGGCCTCGGTTCATCAAGCCCCATACGTCGCAGGATGTTTTTTACTTCTGACGGAAGCAGCGGAATGGGTTTATTGCCGCTCCCTACAAATCCGGTCACTCCGGGAGTGTTCCTGACTACATACCAAGAATCATCAGACATCACCATTTCCACAATGACGTAACCCGGGAAGAACTTCTTCTTGGTGATTTTCTTCTTCCCGTCCTTGAACTCCATCTGCTCCTCAGTGGGCACGACTACTCGGAAGATTTTATCTTCCATGCCCATCGATTCGACCCGCTTTTCCAGGTTGGCCTTGACTTTGTTCTCATAACCGGAGTAGGTGTGGACAACATACCAGTTCTTATCCATAAATTGAAGGGACCCTACCGCGGCCCCCCACCTCCTGATCTTATCTGATTACTAGCCCAAGAATCAGGCTTAATATGGTATCCACCACCCAGACCAGTGCCACAACGAGGACTACAGAGCCAACAACTACACTTGTTAAGACCACCGTTTCCCTGCGGTTGGGCCATTGAACCTTACGGAGTTCAGATCTTACCTCGCGCAGGAAGCGGCCGACCCGCAGCGTTGTGCCTTTTACACTCACCTGTACCACATCCTCTGGTGGGCGTAGATTTTCAAAGCATATGGCAGGCCTGGAGGGACTCGAACCCCCAACACGCGGATTTGGAGTCCGCCGCTCTACCAGTTGGAGCTACAGGCCCGCAATGTTACCTGGTTTCACGATGAACTGTATGCGTACGGCAGAAAGGACAATACTTTTTCATCTCCAGTCTGCCGGCGTCATTCTTCTTGTTCTTTGTTGAGGTGTAGTTTCTTCTCTTGCAATCCGTACATGCAAGCGTTATTATGACCCTCATGCCGGGCACCTCCGCAAAATACAGGCAAAACTGAGCACCTTAAATGCTTTATAAATTTATCATAATTCAGTGTCACTGTCAATAAGTGTGTACCACCCGGGGGCGTGCGATCCGCCCCCGGCTTTTGTCGGTTAATCCTCGATGCTCGTAACTGCACCTGCTCCTACGGTCCGCCCGCCTTCCCTGATGGCAAACCTCAGTCCTTCTTCTATCGCGATGGGGGTAATCAGTTCTACTTTCATGTTCACGTTGTCTCCAGGCATTACCATCTCCATGCCTTCTGGCAGCTTGATCTGACCTGTCACGTCAGTCGTCCGGAAGTAAAACTGCGGTTTGTACCCCTGGAAGAACGGCGTGTGTCTTCCGCCTTCCTCTTTCGTCAATACGTATACCTGCGCGCTGAACTTGGTGTGCGGCTTTATGCTCCCGGGCTTGGCCAGTACCTGCCCTCTCTCCACCTCATCCTTGTCCACCCCGCGCAGCAGCGTCCCGATGTTGTCCCCTGCCACTGCTTGGTCCAGCAGCTTCCGGAACATCTCTACACCCGTTACCACCGTCTTCCTCGGCCTCTCCGTGAACCCTACTATCTCAACCTCGTCTCCTACTTTCACTGTACCTCTCTCTACTCTTCCTGTCGCTACCGTCCCGCGTCCCGTGATGGAAAATACGTCCTCAACAGGCATCAGGAACGGCTTGTCTGCGTCTCTTTGCGGCGTGGGGATGTACTCGTCTACCGCGTCCATCAATTCCCACAGCTTCCCGCACCACTCGCACTCCCTCTTCGCACAACCGCACTCCAGCGCCCTCAGCGCAGAACCCGCTATCACAGGCGTCTCGTCCCCGGGGAACTGGTACTTGCTCAAAAGCTCTCTCACTTCAAGCTCCACCAACTCCAGCAACTCCGGGTCGTCTACCATGTCCGCCTTGTTCAAGAACACCACCATCGCTGGCACACCCACCTGCCTCGCCAGCAATATGTGCTCCCGCGTCTGCGGCATCGGACCATCCGCTGCCGATACCACCAGTATCGCTCCGTCCATCTGCGCCGCTCCGGTGATCATGTTCTTGATGTAGTCTGCGTGTCCGGGGCAGTCCACGTGCGCGTAGTGCCTCTTGTCCGTCTCGTACTCAACGTGCGCCGTCGCTATGGTGATCCCTCTGGCCTTCTCCTCCGGCGCCTTGTCTATCTGGTCAAACGGTACAAACTCCGCTTTCCCCACAGCCGACAGCACCTTCGTTATAGCCGCTGTCAACGTCGTCTTCCCATGGTCGATGTGCCCTATCGTACCTACGTTTACATGCGGTTTTGTTCTCTCAAACTTCTTCTTGGCCATCTTACCTGTCATGCCCTCCTATCGCTTGGACTGGGTATGCTGGGGAGATTAAGATTAGTATTTCCGTAGTGTCAGAAATATTTTCTTCAACCTCCACAAAATTCCTCCCTGTCACAAAAATATATGGAGCTCACAACCGGGATCGAACCGGTGACCTCCGCCTTACCAAGGCGACGCTCTGCCTGCTGAGCTATGTGAGCATCCAAATATGAAAACAAAAATGGTTGCGGGGGTAGGATTTGAACCTACGACCTCCGGGTTATGAGCCCGACGAGCTACCTGACTGCTCCACCCCGCGCCAAACTTTTTCTTCTGTTATTAGTCTATATGCAACACGGGCCTTGGTCAAGTTACTTTAAATGACCCGGTCCCTGGGAACAAACCTGGTGGAGAGGGCTGGATTTGAACCAGCGAAGACGTTAGCCAGCAGATTTACAGTCTGCCCCCTTTGGCCACTTGGGTACCTCTCCACATTGGAAGACTTTCTCCGAAATGGAGCTGGCGATGGGATTCGAACCCGCAACCTGCTGATTACAAATCAGCTGCTCTGCCGTTGAGCTACGCCAGCGTATCTGCAAAACTGCGCAAGGAACATTATAAACCATGGGTATTGGGTTGTCAACAGTACCGGAAGGTCCTCGGAGGTTCCGAAAACCAGTCCATTGGGCTTGCAGCACCAAGGCGCCACTGGAATTGAAATTGAAGAGCGGGAACGACCTTGAAAAAAATGTTCTTTGACAATCATTAGAGATTCAAGGGTACCGAGATCGAACAAATGAGATATACCAACCGACTGGTCACTGCACCGGTAGCCACACCAAATGGTCCTGTCTAGATTGTTGCCCGCTCCTGTGTTGGGCGCCTGAAGAAAACGGGAACCCACACGAGTTCCCGATTTTTTGGGCCGCACATAGCTTGGGCTTTCGCGACTAGACACCCATCCGGTCCATTTCTTGGGTCACGTGCCTTGTGTCGAGGTAACGCTCGAGTTTTCTTTTGACCCGCTGCAGTGCATTGTCTATAGACTTCACGTGCCTGTTGAGGTCGCAGGCGATCTCCTGATAAGACTTACCATCAAGATATGACATGAGCACGCGCCATTCAAGGTCGCTTAGGATTTCGCACATCTTTTCCTCGATATCGCCGAACTCCTCACGGTTTATGACTAGTTCTTCAGGATCAGTGATCTTTGTCCCCGAAATAACATCCAAAAGCGTACGGTCGGAATCCTCATCGTAAATGGGCTTATTTAATGAGACGTATGAGTTCAGCGGAATGTGTTTCTGACGGGTTGCAGTCTTGATGGCCGTGATGATCTGGCGGGTTATACAGAGTTCAGCAAATGCCCTGAAGGAGCTCAGCTTGTCACTCTTGAAATCTCTTATTGCTTTGTAAAGTCCGATCATGCCCTCCTGTATGATGTCTTCACGATCAGCGCCTATTAGGAAATAACTCCGTGCTTTTGCTCTTACAAAGTTCTTGTACTTGTTTATCAAGTATTCAAGGGCATAAGAGCAACCATCCCGCGCCTGCTCGACTATGTCTTCATCCACCATAGTCTCATACTGATTAAGTACTTCCCTTTGCGGAGCTACGCTCACAGCATTCGCCTCCGTCCGCGGTGATCAGACAGTATCTAGGACAAGTCTATTATAACCTAGAGGTCCGTATTAGGCAATAATAGTGGCATCGTCTAAAGGTGTTTCTCCATGAATTGCTGTTGTCTGTTTATTTCATAGAAAAATATAGAAGCTGCCACCGATACATTGAACGAACCGGTCCTCCCAACCATAGGTATCCGACATAAGACATCACATTTATCTCTGGTCAAGCGGCCAAGCCCACGGCTTTCGCCGCCTATCACAATGAGCAGAGGACTCTTGAAGTCAACTTCCCACAGGCTCCTTCTCGCCTCAGCGTCAGCCCCGATTACCCAGAAGGACTCTCGCTTGAACCATTCAAGCGTTCTTGCCACGTTCACCACCTGGCTCACCGGGATACGTGAAGCGGCTCCTGCACTGACCTTCATGACTGTGGCGTTTAACCCTGCGGAGCGTCTTTTTGGTATTACCACGCCAGAACAGCCCATCACTTCTGCCGAACGTATTACAGCTCCTAAATTGTGGGGGTCTTCTACTCCGTCGAGCAGTACAAAGAAGGGCCATTTTTTCTGCTTGAACGACGCTGCCACAACGTCCTGGAGGTCGGCGTACGGTATTTCATCCATGATGGCAAGGACCCCCTGGTGGCTCACGCCGCCTGTCGCCCGTTCGATATCCGCCTGAGTAACCCATGCCACGTGTACACCCTTAGTTGAAGCCTCTTTGAGAATATCGTCGATGGCCCTACCGTGCGAGCCCCTGGCAAGCCTGATTTCGTTCAGCTGTACGCCTGATTGAAGTGCGGCTAGCACTGCGTTCCTCCCGTAAATGACCTGCACCATAGTGCACCCCCAGTGGCGTCTGCGATTGTATGCATTCTGACGTGCGCAAAAAGGAGAATAGCCTGCAGAAAAAGAAGTTTTTCCCTGAAGGAGGTAATGCATTGAACAGCGTCGACTTAAACGTAAAGATCTTGTATTACCCTCTCATGGGTACCCGAGTCAGCACGGAGAGGATCATACTGCTTGCAAAACTCTGTTACTCTCCGATCGGCCCGGACCAGCTACAAAAGCTCCTCCTCGACGACGACCCCAGGCTTGACGAGGAGGCCGCCAGGTTTGCACGGCATCTTGTCCAATCGGGTCATCACGGTGCTCTCGAGCACTGGTACACCACCTTCGCAGTGGAGGGTTTCAGCAGGATAAGCAGCCAACAATTGGACAGGCACCGCATTATAAAGATATTCAAAGATGCAGACGTTTATGTGAATGAACCTCTCCAGGCCAGTGTCGACTTCTCCCAGCTACAGCAATCCCAGCGCTACGTACGTGAAGAAGCGTTTCGCTTTATCGTGCCCGAGAGCATCAGCCGGCACCCCGATCTGCACGCGGAATACCTCGATATCCAAGAGAGGATACGCCGATTTCAGATAAAGGGAAAAGAACTGGATATACCCGCGGAAGATCTTCGTTTCGCTCTTTCGGGCGCCACAGAGACGCGATTCGTGGTCACTACAAACGCGCGCCAGCTTCGCCATATTTTTAACCTGCGCTGCTGCACGCGGGCTCAATGGGAAATAAGGCGGCTGTTTGAAACGCTGCTTGCTGAGTACAAGAAAATCGCCCCCAACATATTCTACCGGTCCGGCGCATCATGTGACGAACTCGGATATTGCACTGAGGGCCGCTTCTCTTGCGGCAGGGCGCCCACCCGCGAGGAGATGCTGGGACGCGTTTAGAATTCACCCCTCCCATGGGAGGGGTTTTGTTCATGTCAGCGCCTATACCTTGGCCCAAGAGGCGTATCTTCAATGGTTATCCCCAGAGAGGACAGCGCATCTCTAATATGATCCGCAGTCTTCCAATCCTTGCCCTTCCTGGCCTCCTCGCGTAGATCCAGGAGTATGCGCAAAAGCCCCTCCACAAGCTCGGTGTCCCCTCCAGCTGCCTTCGCATCGAGGAACTTAAGGCCCAGTATCTTTCCTAATTCCTCAAACAGGCTCAGTGTTTCCCGTGCCATTTCTCTTTTAATGTCGCCTCTGTAAGTGTTTGCAGCTTTGGCAATATCAAACAGCACCGCGATGGCGTCGGCCGTATTGAAGTCATCGTCCATCGCTTCATAGAAGCGTGTCTTGAACCCCCGGAGCAATTCCTGCCAAGCCGCGTCCTGACCCGGGGGTGCTGCAGTCACCATGTGAGAAAGCATGCTCACCGTATTCTGAAGCCTCTTCAGGCCGGCTGCACTTGACTGGAGCAGTTCTTCCGAGTAATTCAGCGGGCTACGGTAATGAGCGGATATGAGGTAGAACCGGATCGCCATTGGGTCATATTTCTTCATCATCTCGCTAAGCGTGAGGAAGTTTCCAAGAGACTTCCCCATCCGCTCGCCGCCAATCTGAAGAAAGCCGACGTGCAGCCAGTACTTTACAAATTGCTTGCCGGTAGCAGCTTCGCTCTGGGCCCTTTCGTTTTCATGATGGGGAAATTTCAAGTCCACCCCGCCTGTGTGAATATCGATGCTGTCACCCAGGTACTTCATGGACATCGCCGAGCACTCGATGTGCCAGCCGGGCCTCCCCTCGCCCCAGGGGCTGTCCCAGTAGATTTCCCCCGGCTTTCTAGCTTTCCATAGCGTGAAATCCAATGGGGACTTCTTCATCTCGCCTATCTCCACCCGGGCGCCTGCTTCAAGCTCCTCAATCGGTTGCCCCGAAAGTGCGCCATATGTCTTAAAATGCGAGGTGTCGAAGTAGACATCGCCGCCTGCCGCATAAGCAAAACCCTTATCAATCAAGCACTGAATAAGTTCAATGATTTCGCCGACATGCTCTGTAGCTCTCGGGTGTACGTCGGCGGGTTCGTTACCGAGTATGCGTGCCTGCTCAAGATAGGTCGCAGTGAACCTATCTGCAAGGACTGTGGGGTGAACCCCGGTTTCATTGGCCCTCTTTATGATCTTGTCGTCGATATCGGTTATATTCTGAACGAAAGTAACCTTGAACCCTTTACTCTTTAAGTACCGGCGGATGACGTCGAATATCACAAACGAACGCCAGTTGCCGATATGGGGTTCGTCGTACACAGTGGGCCCGCAGGAGTATACTGACACTTCCCCCGGTCTTATCGGTATGAACTCTTCCTTGGTACGAGTCATGGAATTGTACACTCTGAGCATAGCGAACACCGTGCGGCCGCAATGCCGGCTTTGTGGCCGGCGCGCCGTCACTACCTCCCTCCGTTTAGGAGACTATCTTGTAGCCTGTTCCGTCTTGTCCTCAATTGTTGCAATACGCGCCTCCAGATGAGCAACCCTTTCTTGCAGGCAAAACAGCATTTCGGATACGGGATCGGGAAGGTCTCCATGTTGCAGTGCGTCGATGCGCCTTCCGTTGCGCATCACAACCCTGCCAGGTACCCCGACGACCGTGGAGTTCGCCGGTACGGGCTTGACAACTACCGCGCCGGCCCCGATCCGGCAATTCTCGCCCACCTCGATGTTCCCGAGGATCTTCGCGCCCACCCCGATTATCGTGCCGCGGCGGATGGTCGGATGCCTCTTTCCCTTTTCTTTTCCGGTCCCGCCTAGTGTGACACCTTGGTAAATGGTGACGTCATCCTCAACTTCCGCAGTCTCCCCTATCACCACACCCATACCATGGTCGATGAACACCCGCCGGCCTATTCTGGCCCCGGGATGGATCTCAATGCCGGTTAGGAACCGCCCTAAGTGGGATATGAACCTGGAAATTATAAATGCTCGCCTGTTGTAGAACCAGTGGGCTATCCGGTATAACAAAAGCGCATGAATGCCGGGCGAACAAAGCAAGACTTCAACAGTGTTTTTCGCAGCCGGATCCCTTTCGAAAACAGCCTGGATATCTTCCTTGATCAGTTCAAGCACCTGTGATCCCCCCAAAACATAAACGCCCTCCGTACAGAGACGGAGAGCTGTCCGTGGTTCCACTCTGAATCGGGTCGTAAAAGACCCCTCATCAGGATACAACGTATCCGTGGCTCGTTCAACGGTAGCCAGCCGGCCCGGCCTACTCAAATTTCGGCGAGCAGCTCCCGGGTGCACTTCGCCTGCCTTGTTGCGTAGCCGCTTTCACCTTTACCGGCTTCTCTGTCCCGCCCAAAAAGCAGGTTACTCTCCCCGTTCATAGCCTCTTTCGTTTAATTATATTTCCCGACTATGTCATTGTCAATGAACGCCAAGGACTTCTATGCGGACGCGCGCAAGGCCTTCATCGGCGATGTTGAGCATATGCGCCACACTCTCTGAAAGATCGATGGTCCTACCGTATATGTAGGGCCCCCTGTCGTTGATCCTAACCGTCACGTTTATACCATTGGCCAGGTTGGTCACCAGCGCCAGTGTACCGAATGGTAGCGTTCTGTGCGCGGCAGTCAGCAGCCTGGCGTCAAATACCTCTCCGCTTGCAGTCTTCCTACCGTAAAATCCAGGGCCGTACCACGAAGCGATGCCCGTATATACAGATGTGACGTAGACTTCTTTCACGGTCCCGACCATGCCGCCGGTCGCCTCAGCCAGCCGGTATGCCCACGTCCCTGCCGTATCGGAAAGACTCAAGCCCAGCACTGCAGCACTTTCCTCGTCAACAGTAACTATGAGGTGGTTATTCGCCGTTACGGTCAGGGAGTTATTCAGAAAAGCGACTTCAAATACGGGATGTTGGTCTTCGAGCAGGACCGCGTTCATGCGCTGTGATACTATCCTGGCTCTCTCCCGGACGGTCAGTCCACCTGCGTCGCCGTAAAGGGTAATGACAGGTTGATTACCCAGCATGATAGTCCCGTCCTGGCTCCAGGATGATGCGCTGGCCCGTGTGGGCAAGCCAAAAAGCAGTAGAGCCACTACAGCACACAGCAAGTTCCTGGTCAATCTCATACCCCCCTTTTCGGGTAGAAATGGCAACTGAACTCCATTTTACCCGATGAGAGGGATATTTATGCCCGGCGGAGGAGAGCGACGGCTATGGCGGCAACAGCCAGACCACGGCCTACGTCTCCGATCCCCTCGTTGGTGGTGGCTTTAATGCCGACGCTTCCAGGAAGTATTTTCAGGCAAGCAGCCAGCTTTTCCCGCATTTCTTGGATGTGTGGCTCAAGGCGCGGCGACTCCGCAATTACCGTCGCGTCTACGTTGGAAATCTCAAACCCCTTGGCCTCAATAATCGAAACCGTCCTCTTTAAGAGTTCCAGGCTGCTTATGCCGCTCAGCGCCTCGGACGAATTGGGAAAATGTGTACCGATATCCCTCTCACCCGCAGCACCCAGGAGCGCGTCCATGATCGCGTGGGTCAGTACATCAGCGTCCGAATGACCGAGCAGACCTTCGTCAGCACTTAGCGTAATGCCTCCGAGAACCATGGGCCTGCCCTTCGCCTTCCGGTGAATATCGTACCCTATTCCTATTCTCATTCTGCTCCCGTCCGTTTAAGAAGTATGGTTTGGACAATGACCAGGTCAACAGGTACTGTTACCTTAATGTTTTCGTCTTCTCCCTGGATGATCTTGACTCGTCCTCCCGCCGCCTCTACGAGGGCTGCCTCGTCCGTTACATCTCCGGGTTGTGTGAGTATATTGAAAAATTCGCGCCTGAACGCCTGCGGCGTCTGGGCAAGCCGGAGGTCACTCCTGGATATTGTACGTACTACAGTATCACCCTCGACGTGTTTTACAGTATCCTTGCATGGAATGGCTGCCACGACAGCCCCGTCGTGGAATGCTGTTCTCACCACGCTCGAAAACAGCCCAGGCGATGCAAGAGGCCGGGCAGCATCGTGGACAACGACGACGTGAGTGTCAGGACTTACGCATTTAAGGCCCGCTACAACTGAATCATGCCTCGTATCGCCACCCGCAACTACCCGGTTCACTTTGGACAAACCGTATTCGCTGCAAAGATAAATGGCCGTTTCCACCAGGTCGGCGGACACGACCAAGATCACATCGTCGATGCAGGGACATCGGTGCATCGCTTCAAGGCTCCAGACGAAAAGGGGTTTTCCCAGGACCAGGCTGAAGATCTTATCTGCACCCCTCATCCGCGAGCTCTTACCGGCCGCCGGAACCACTGCAGCAACTCGCACTTGAAGCGCCACTCCCTACTGTACCGCTTTCTCCGAGAGGGTCTTGGGCTTGGCAAAGATCATTCTTCCGGCTGCGGTCTGCAGCACGCTGGTCACGAGAACTCCAATTGTATCTCCGATATGCCTTTTCCCTCCATCAACAACTATCATCGTACCGTCATCCAGGTAAGCAACACCTTGTCCGGACTCCTTGCCATCCTTGATGACATGCACTATCATCTCTTCCCCGGGTAAAACCACAGGCTTTACTGCATTAGCCAGTTCGTTGATATTGAGCACTCTGACTCCCTGGAGCTCCGCTATCTTATTCAGGTTAAAATCATTGGTAATGACCTTGCCGTCGAGGATCTTGGCCAGTCTAACCAATTTTGAATCCACTTCAAGGTGGCCGGAAAAGTCCTTATCATAGATCTGTACCTGGACGTCCAGTTCTTTTTGAATCCGGTTAAGTACATCAAGCCCTCGTCTTCCGCGATTGCGTTTCAATGCATCGCTCGAATCAGCGATGTGCCGGAGTTCTTCAAGAACGAATCCTGGAATGATTAGAGGACCTTCGATAAATCCGGTTTGGCAGATATCCGCTATTCGTCCATCAATGATCACGCTGGTATCCAGAATCTTGGGTTGACCGGAATGCTGCCGTTCGGCACGGTCACGTCCTTTGATCCTGCCCAGGCCAGGAATCAGGCCGATCAGTTCGTCTCGTTTCGTTACAGCAATGATAATGCCAATATACCCGAATACAATACTGCCCACTGTGGGCAAAATCAGCCCAAGCCCGGGTATTCGAGAGAAAGCGGAGCCAAGCAGATTGGCAATGATCAAACCCACAATCAGCCCTACCGCTCCGGATACAATATCCTGAACCGGGGTTCTCTGGAGAGTGGACTGGAACCACCCGCCAAGCTGGCGGATAATTGCTAAAACGACTGGCGCGATGAAAAAACCTATGAGTCCAGCTATTACTGTTATTAATGTAATCGCGCCCACGCGCTGCGGTAAACCCAGTTCCAGACTTAAGAGGTTCTCAATCAGACCCAAGCCGTAGTAAGCAAAAGTTAAACCTGCAGCCAACCCTATCCCTGTAGTGATCAGCCGCAATCCACGCGGCTTCAAGTGGAACCACCTCCGAAAACTGCCTCGTTAGCCCAGGACCATAACTATTATAAGTCAGTGCTTGTCAGTATTTCAAGCGCACTTATGTCTCCTATTTTAAACATGCTATAAATACCCGCTTTGTTTCCAGATCTTCCCCGTCACAAAGAAAAAAATTCACCCGCCTTTTTGCGGGCTGTGCTGCTTAGGCTAGTACTTCGTTCAGTATATCTTTCGCCTGCTCTTCCCCTATTCCCTTTGCCAGGACCAGCTCGCTGAGGAGGATTTGTCTGGCGCTGTCCAGCATTTTTCTTTCGCCTGTACTCAATCCCTTTTCGCGTTCCCGTAATACCAAGTTTCTTACGACCTCAGCTACTTCAAAGATATCGCCAGTCTTGATCTTCTCCAAGTTCGCTCTGTACCGTCGGTTCCAGTTCGGACTCATCCGGGTCTTGTCTGATCTCAGGATATCGAACACTTTCTCCACATCGCTCTCCCCGATGACCTGCCTCAAACCGACTTCATTTACGCTGGCAGTAGGTATCATTACTTTCATGTCGCCTATAGGTAGTCTCATTATATAGTAGCTCTTGCGTTCACCCAAGATTTCTTTTTCTTCTATTGCTTCAATGATCCCGGCTCCATGCATGGGGTACACTACTTTGTCACCGACATTAAACATGAGAATTGCCCCCTCACAAAGTCCCTATGTGTAGTGTAGCACAATGGGATTGAGGAGTCAAGTTGTTTATTATATCATGCATATTTCGTCTTGTCAACGCATTTTGAACCCTTATTTTTACTTGGTTTGCAGTGGTTACGTAGAGCCCTAGGCGCGCGCTCAACCCAAATTCAAGCCATTTGTGTTAATAAGTACCCCTGTCACTTGCTTGACGGTGTTTATTCCCTGTTATACAATGGAATCGATGCTTGTGGGCGGGTAGCTCAGCAGGGAGAGCGCCGCTTTCGCACGGCGGAGGTCGCGGGTTCGAATCCCGTCCCGTCCACCAGGCCAATTCGGTGAGGTGAGCAGAATAATGAAGGACTTGCTCTGCGACGCGTTTCAAAACGACGTTAAAGAGTATCTCATCAGGCACCGGAGTATTATTGACGTATTATCTAAATTTCTGGAATCTAACGCACGAGTGAACAGGGCCATATCAAAAGCTGTCACGTCATGTGGATGCATCAAGATCGTGGCCACCAAACAGAAATACCCTTCAGAAGGCTCGCTCGTCGATCTCAGGAATTATGTCCAAACGCACCTCGAAGGATCCCTCTGCGAACATTGCCGGGAAATAGTCGAGTCGGAGCTGGGCAACAACCTTTTTTATATAGCAGCCCTGTGTAACCTCCTCGATCTGAATATGTATGACGTACTGCTGAAGGAAGATAAAAAGCTGTCGCAACTGGGCTTTTTCAACCTGGCATAATGCACTGGCAGTTGCCACTGAATCCCGCACCCCGCACCTATTCCAGCTCCAGCAGATATTGACGCGCCTTTCATCCTTTCCTCTGTGACCTAGATCAGCACTTCCAGGGCCTCAACGAGAGAGGCCACCGGGACGACAGCCATGTCGGTCATCAGGTTATCATGATCTCTGCGCGGGACCACCGCGGTGCGAAAACCCAGCCTGCTCGATTCAGCCAACCTTTGCTGAAGCCGTGTCACACTCCGCACCTCACCTGCAAGCCCCACCTCGCCCAGTACCACACAATCGCTCTTCAATGGCCGGTCCTGGCTGCTTGAGATAATTGCCAGCGCTATACCAAGATCTGCGGCAGGCTCGACGAGCCTAAGCCCCCCCGCCACTTTAACATAAACGTCCCGGTTCGCTAGTGGCACTCCGGCCTTCCTTTCGATAACAGCGCATAGCACGGCAAGTCTTGCCTGATCTATCCCCGTCGCGGTTCTTCTTGGAGACGGGAAAGGGGTCGTGCCGACCAGGGCCTGCACCTCTACCAGGAGCGGCCTGGTCCCTTCAACACAGGGTACAACAACTGAGCCAGGGGTTTGCTTTGGCCTTTGAGCAAGAAAGCACTCGGAAGGGTTACGCACCTCCTCGAGTCCCTTGTCCGTCATCTGGAACACGCCCACTTCATTTGTTGAGCCGTACCTGTTCTTGGTACACCTCAGGAGCCTGTACGTGCCGTAGCTGTCGCCCTCCATATATAAAACTACGTCTACTATATGTTCCAGTACCTTTGGGCCCGCAAGGAAGCCTTCTTTCGTCACCTGACCACACAGTACAACCGTCATTTCACTGGCCTTTGCCATCTTCATGAAACAGGTGGCTGCATCTCGTACCTGACTTACTGTCCCAGGGCCCGAGCCCAGGTCGGGTACGTACACAGTCTGTATAGAGTCGATAACGACCAGGTCGGGAGTTTGCTTCAAGACGGCAGCCAGGATCGATTCTACGTTGTTCTCTGACAGCACAACCAGTGCGGAAGTGGGAAGTCCCAGCCGTCTTGCCCTTAATGCCACCTGCCGGGAGGATTCCTCCGCTGAAACATATACTACCCGCTTCCCCCGGCTGGAGAGCAGCGCAGCACTCTGAAGCAGGAGGGTCGACTTGCCTACGCCGGGCTCTCCGGCGAGCAGCACCAGAGTACCCGGAACCAGACCACCGCCCAGTACGCGGTCGGCCTCCTGCATTCCTGTTTGGAGGCGCATCTCGTCCCCTACTTCTATATCCTCGATCTTTGTGGCCTGTACGGAAGAAGTAATGGCCCCTGCCCGGGGAGCAGGGGCTATCCTTTCTTCCTCAAGAGAATTCCAGGTTTCGCAACCAGGGCATCTCCCGAGCCATTTTGGTGATTCATACCCGCATACGGCACACACGAATCGTGTCCTATCTTTCGCCATTAACGACCTTCCTCTTTCATATTTGTATCGCGTCCGCTTTTCTTCGAAAACGTAATCTTTCCGTTCTCATCTACTCCAACAAGCACTGTATCTCCTGCCGTGAATTTACCTTCGAGTACCTCCTCCGAAAGCGGATCTTCGATCATGCGCTGAATAGTGCGACGCAGCGGCCTGGCACCGAAGAGGGGGTCGTAGCCGTCCTTTATGAGCAGCTGTTTTGCTTCATTATCTACTTCGACGGTCAGCCCCAGCTCAGAAAGCCGCTTGTTCACCCGGGACAGCATCAAATCAACGATCTCCGACAGGTGTTCCTCCGTGAGGGAGTGGAATACAATTAGCTCATCGATGCGGTTCAGAAATTCGGGGCGGAACGTCTTTTTTACCTCCTCAAGGATCCGCTCGCGCATCACCTCGTACGACCTCTGCTTGTCGTCTGCGTCCGTCCTGAAACCCATGGTGGCCTCGCGCCGTATGAGGTTTGCACCTACGTTTGATGTCATGATGATCACTGTGTTTCGAAAATCCACAGTGCGCCCTTTCGCCTCAGTCAATCTGCCATCTTCCAGTACCTGCAGAAGCACGTTGAAGACTTCCGGATGCGCCTTCTCTATTTCGTCAAGCAGTACGACGGAATAGGGCCTCCGTCTGACAGCTTCTGTAAGCTGGCCGCCTTCTTCGTACCCTACATATCCGGGAGGTGCCCCTACGAGCCGTGACACCGTATGGCGTTCCATGTATTCAGACATATCGATCTGCACCATGGCATCTTCGTCACCGAAGAGGACTTCGGCCAGGGCTCTGGCGAGCTCGGTCTTCCCCACGCCGGTGGGCCCGAGGAAAATGAATGAACCTATCGGCCTCTTTGGGTCTTTCAGGCCGGCTCTGGCACGCCTTATTGCCCGCGAAACGGCACCAACAGCCTCATCCTGCCCGATGACTCGCCTGTGGAGTTCCTTTTCCATGTTCAAGAGCCGTTCTGTTTCTTCCATGGCCAGTTTGGATACGGGTATGCCCGTCCATGCGGATACAACCTGAGCGATGTCTTCCTCGGTGACCGCACACTTCGATTTCATGCGCTGGTTTTCCCATTCGCGGCGCTGCGTGTCAAGGTCTTCCTGGAGTCTTCTCTCTTCGTCCCTGAGCCTGGCCGCTTTTTCGTACTCCTGAGCGTTTACGGCTGCGGTCTTTTCCTTTCTCACCTCGCTGATCCTGTCTTCGAGATCCTTGAGGTTCGGAGGTGCCAGTAAAGAACCCATTCTCACCTTGGAGGCCGCCTCGTCAATCAGATCAATGGCCTTGTCCGGCAGGTAGCGGTCAGTAACGTACCTATCCGAGAGTCTGGCCGCAGCAATCATCGCTTCCTCCGTTATCTCAACTTTGTGATGACTTTCATATTTCTCCTTCAGCCCCTTCAATATGGCAATAGTTTCTTCCACCGTGGGTTCTTCCACTTTGATGGGCTGAAATCTCCGTTCAAGAGCCGCATCCTTTTCTACGTACTTTCTGTATTCGTCGATGGTAGTGGCGCCGATGCACTGGAGCTCACCCCGTGCAAGGGCAGGTTTTAAGATGTTGGAAGCATCTATTGCGCCTTCCGCTGCTCCGGCTCCTACCAGAGTGTGCATTTCATCAATAAACAGCACTATGTTTTCAGCATTTCTGATCTCGTCAACTATTTTCTTCAAGCGCTCCTCAAACTCGCCCCTGTATTTCGTGCCTGCAACCAGCCCGGCAAGATCCAGGGTTACAACACGCTTGTTCAGCAGCACTTCGGGAACTTTGCCTTCCACAATGCGCTGGGCAAGGCCTTCGGCGATTGCAGTCTTCCCGACACCGGGGTCGCCAATGAGCACCGGGTTGTTCTTGGTCCTCCGGGCAAGTATCTGGATTACCCTTTCGATCTCCTTGTTTCTTCCGATAACCGGATCCAGTTTGCCGTTTCGTGCGAGTTCGGTCAGGTCACGCCCAAATGTATTAAGATTGGGAGTAGAAGAAGCTCCGCGAGCTGCTCTCCTGGGCGCACCCGCCTCATTCGACGTTTGAGGCTGCCCGAGCGCTTGAGCGACCATCTCTTTGAGCCTGTTGTAGCCGGCTCCCGCCTTTTCTAAGATCCTGGAAGCCAAGCCTTCTGTTTCTCCGGCGAGAGCAAGCAGCAGGTGTTCGGTACCGATGTAGTTATACCCCATCGCCGCTGCTTCCTTCGGCGCCAGCTCCTGTGTTATCTTGGTAAGCCTGGGGTGAGGCGAAACCTGCATGGTGGCACCTTGCGGATGTGCTTCACTCATCTTTGTTACTTCTGCCAACACTGCTTGGTAATCTACGCCTACCTCCTTCAGTACGTTGTAGGCAATCCCCTCGCCCTGAGCCAGCAATCCGAGGAGGAGGTGTTCGGTGTCTATCCTCGGGTGGCTCAGATTCAAGGCCTCCTGCTGAGCGAGGAGAAGCGCCCTATGTGCTCTGTTTGTATATCTCAGTCTCATCTTACATCCCCCATTCCATGTTGCTCGGACTTCAGTATTTTCTTGACAGTCTCAGCCCTCAGATGGTCACGTTGCGCGGGAGTAAGTTCTCTCCCGGAGAGTCTTGAGATATAGCCGACTCTGGTAGCAACAAGTAGCTGATTAGCCTGTTTCCGGCTGACGCCCTTGATCATGCCCATTTCTATCCCCAGCTTGATGTTCGACCAGTGTGAGATCGCTTCGTCTGAAGACAGTAGGCTTGAATGAAGCAATACGCCGAGCGATCGCCCCACCCTGTCCTCCGTCTGCACCTTCTGCTCCTGCATCAAGTATTCCCTGGCCTTCCTCTCGTGGAGCATCACCTGTTTGGCTACATCCAGCACTTTGGAAATAATATCTTGCTCAGAAATGCCTAACGTGACCTGGTTTGAAATCTGGTAAACATCCCCGAGCGCCTCAGTGCCCTCGCCGTAGAGCCCCCGCACGAGAAGTCCGAATTTAGCCACTACGGGCGCCAGCTGACCGACCTGGTTGATAGCTGACAGAGCAGGTAGGTGTACCATCACTGACGCTCGCATGCCCGTCCCGACGTTGGTAGGGCATGAGGTAAGATAACCCTCCTCCGCGCTGAAGGCGTATGTGAGGTTGTGCTCAAAAAGATCATCAACCGCATCTACGGTCTTCCACGCGGGCTCAAGCTGCATGCCAGAAAAAAGTCCCTGAATCCTCAGATGATCTTCTTCATTGACCATTATGCTTATTGTCTCGTCCTCGGACAGAATCACCCCCCCATGAGGAGCCTTGCCGTGTTGCGGGCTGATCAGGTGTTTTTCCACAAGCACCGCCCTGTCCAACGGTTTCACCTGGTCCATTTTGAAGCAGCTCAGATTTCCTATCCGGGAGTTCTCGCTCGCGTACCGAGCAGCGCTGAATACCTTATCCAATACTTCGGCTGCCGTTTTCGTGTCAAGCAAATGGGGAAAAGGAATGCCTTGCAGGTTTCTTGCCAGCCTGATCCTTGTGGAGAGAACCACATCAGAATCTGGGCCGGAACCATTCATCCACGTTGAGCCTGGTCTTCCCACCACTTCGTCTATCTTCACGGGTTCTCCCTCCCTTACTCAATGTTCCCTTCAAGTTCTCTGATCTGGTCACGCAGGCTAGCAGCTCTTTCGTAATCTTCGTTCTTTACTGCAGCCTGGAGCAAGTTTCGGAGGCGTTCGATTTCTCTACTGATCTTTAGCTCTGCTCCTGCCTTCGCTGGTACCTTCCCAACGTGCTTTACGCTGCCATGGACGCGCTTGAGTACGGGATCGATCTTCGGCCTGAAGGTGTTGTAACATCCATCGCACCCCATCCTACCCAGTTGCTTGAAGTCAGAAAAGGACATGCCGCACAATTTACATTTCTCGTCTTCCATTTCTGCCTGCGGGAACGCAGTAAACCCCTGCAGCAGGGAAACCAGAGGGTTAAATACTATTTCCATGTTGCCCTTGGACCTGGCGCACTCTTCGCACAGGTACGCTTCGCTCTTACGGTTATTGACTACCCTAACCACATGTACTGTGGCCGGTCTCTGACCGCACTCCTGGCACACCATCTTCAATTACCTCCCGCTTCGCAGTATTGCGTAAACCATCGACCGTAGTAATCTTGCACGCAAACGATCCCTTTCGGGCAGCTCGATTGCAAGTGTGTTTCTGTCCAAAGCGGATAGCATGATGTCGGACTCTCTCGGGGTAATAATATTCTTCTCCACGAGCAGTTCAACCAGGTTTTTCGCTTTGTCCTGCGTAAGTACTCGCCCGATGTTCAGGTTGACGAAATCCAGGACTTCCTCTGCTGATTCATGGGTAATTTTTATGATCCGGATGAAGCCTCCGCCTCCCCGTCTGCTCTCGACGAGGTAACCTTTATCCACAGAGAACCTGGTTTCGAGAACGTAGGTGATCTGCGACGGCACGCACCCGAAGCGTTCAGCGAGTGAAGCTCTCTGGATCTCCAGCATATTCTGCTCTGCCTTTGCAATCTGGCGTTTCAGGAATTCTTCGATCTCGTCACAAAGGTTAGCCATCAGTACGCCTCCTGATACCCGATCTTTGACTTTTGACTTTCTTTGACTATTATAGCACCCGTTCGTGGAAAAGTCCATAGGAATTGTGGCCCGCGCATACGAATCTCATACGCCCAAAAGATAGCGCTCCGCTTTGATTGCGGCCAGCGCTCCGTCTCCGACTGCAGTTGAGATCTGTCTTAGCAGCTTCTTTCTCACATCACCTGCAGCGAACACACCTGGCCGGGATGTTTCAAGTTCCCCGTTAGTGGTAATGTAACCCTGGTCATCTGTGGAGACAAATCCCCTCACGCACTCGCTGTTGGGCACAAGACCTACGTATATGAACACACCATCTGTATGTACGTTGGCCCTTTCACCGTTTATGACGTTTTTTAACAATACCGACGTGACCATTTGATCGCCGCGGATCTCCTCGACCACTGAATTCCAAGCGAACTTGATCTTTGGATTAGACAAGGCCTTCTTCTGAACAGCTTTTGCCGCCCTAAGCTCGTCTCTTCTGTGGACTATGAGGACCTCGCGGGCAAACTTGGTTAGAAATACAGCCTCCTCTACAGCCGAATCTCCCCCCCCGACCACAATGACTTTCTTTTCCCGGAAGAACGCTCCGTCACACGTGGCGCAGTAAGACACGCCTCTTCCCCGGAAATCCAGTTCACCGGGTACGCCGAGCCGCTTTTCCCTCGCCCCTGTAGCAATCACTACAGTAGACGCCACTATGTTCCTGCCTCCCGCCTCTATGTGAAACCTGCCACCATCCTCCCGGATCGACGCCACGTTCAACGTGAAAAACTCGGCACCATATTCCCGGGCTTGCTGTTCCATCTTTTCCATCAGCTCGGGGCCTGTTATCCCTCCTGGAAAGCCGGGGTAGTTCTCAACCATGTATGTCGTGGCTGCCTGTCCTCCTGGTGAGCCCTTCTCAATCACTGCAGTCTTCAGTGCTGCCCTGCCTCCATAGATCGCAGCGGTGAGCCCCGCGGGCCCCGCGCCTATTATCGCCAGATCGTATAACACTTCTGCCATAAGTAGCGCCTGCTCAAGACCTGTTCCGGGCCGCCAGTGGGCGGCCGGGCGGTAGCTCCAGGCTTTGCACCTCCTGAATTCTCAATCTGAAGGCTCGCTCATTATAAGAAGAGAAGGCTGACTGCAAAGACCCGCCTTCTCTTTCATCCGCAGACTCAGCTACTCTCCTTTGTCTTTCTTGGCCTGCGCAACAATCTCCTGGGCTACGTTATATGGTACTTCTTCATAGCTCGAAAACTCCATGGAGAAGATACCTCTTCCCTGGGTAATGGAGCGCAAGTCAATAGCGTATTTAAACATTTCGGCTAGTGGTACAAGCGCCCTGATCACCTGGTGGGAACCATGTGGCTCCATACCGAGGATCTTGCCGCGTTTCTTGTTCAGGTCTCCCATGACGTCTCCCATGAATTGCTCTGGCACAGTAACCTCTACTCGCATGACCGGTTCGAGGAGAACTGGGGATGCCTGCTGGCATGCCTTCTTAAACGCCATTGATGAGGCAATCTTGAACGCCATTTCAGAAGAATCGACGGTGTGGTATGAACCGTCTACCAGCGTTACCCGCACATCAGTCACCGGGTAACCGGCCATGACCCCTTCCTGCATTGCCTCGCGCACGCCCTTTTCTACTGCAGGAATGTATTGTTTCGGTACGGCGCCGCCGAAAATCTTGTCGACAAACTCGAACTCTTTGCCCGGTTCCAGCGGCTCCACTTCCAGGAATACGTGTCCGTACTGCCCGCGCCCGCCTGTCTGCTTTTTATGCTTGCCTTCGACCTTGGCAGTACCCCTGATGGTCTCCTTATACGGCACCTTAGGGGTCTCAAGCGTTACTTCCACGCCGAATTTCCTCTTCAGCCTGTCAGTTATGACATCCAGGTGCATGTCTCCCATGCCGGATATGATCGTCTGGAGAGTTTGGGTGTTCTTCTCCACCCTGAATGTCGGGTCTTCTTCTGTAAGGCGGGCAAGCCCCGTCCCGATCTTCTCTTCGTCACCCTTGCTCTTCGGGAGGACCGCCACTGAATACACGGGCGCAGGGAACTTAATCTGTGGGAAAACAATTGGGTTTGCAGCATCGCACAGCGTGTCTCCAGTACTTGTATCCTGAAGCTTGGCAACAGCTGCGAGGTCTCCGGCCCAGACTTCAGCAATCGGCTCTTGTTGTTTACCCTTCATGACAAACAGCTGGCCAATACGCTCTTCGCGATCCTTCGAAGAGTTGTAGGTATGGGAATCAGATTTTAGGACTCCTGAATACACGCGGAAAACAGTAAGCTTTCCCACATATGGGTCAGCCATTGTTTTAAAGACCAGCGCTGAGAACGGTTGATCCACACTCGGCTTCCTGGTCTGTTCAGCAGAGGTCCTGGGGTGGGTACCTTTTACCTCTCCTACGTCTTGAGGAGATGGAAGGTATGCCACTACCGCATCCATCAGCAGCTGGGCACCGATATTCCGTGTAGCCGAGCCAAGAAGTACTGGGACAAACTTCCGTCCCATAATACCTTTTCGAAGACCCTGGGTTATCTCCTCGTCCGTCAGCGGTTCGCCCTCCAGGAATTTCATTATGAGCTCGTCATCGGTCTCTGCTGCGACCTCGATCAGGGGTTCACGGTACTCCGCTACTCTGGAGGACAATTCTTCTGGGATATCAGTCTCTACAACATTCCTGCCATCGAACTTGTATGCCTTACCCTTAACGATGTCAACTACGCCGGAGAAGCTGGCCTCGGCGCCGATGGGTATTTGAAGTGGCACCACGGGTTTGTCAAGGCTGTTTCTAAGTGACTCCAGCGTCTTCTCGAAATTTGCGTTCTCCCTGTCCATCTTGTTTATAAACACGATTGCAGGTACGTTATACTCTTCAGTAAAACCCCAAAACAGCTCGGTTCCTACTTCCACCCCGGCTACAGCGTCCACGAGCAACACCGCCCCGTCGACAACTCGGAGCGCGGCCCGAACCACTCCAACGAAATCAAAATACCCAGGCGTGTCCACAATGTTAATCTTGTAGCCTTTCCACTCACACGGCGCGATCCCCGTGCTTATGCTCATCTTTCTCTTTATCTCTTCAGGATCAAAGTCCATGGTGGCGTTGCCATCGTCCACCCTGCCCAATCTATCAACAGTGCCTGAGTCATAGAGCATGGCTTCGGCAAGGGACGTCTTCCCAGCCCCTCCGTGAGATATCAAACCAAGATTTCTTATTCTGTCAATGTCATAGCGTTTCATCCGGTTCTCCTCCTTACGTCTCTGGGGCCTTCTTTCAATTTGGCCAAAACAGGTGTTACTTCGCCGGTGATGGTCTTGATTCCTTCATTGTTATTCTTCCCTCGAGTACACTATTTTACCATCCACAACCGTCATGTAAACAGTGCAGTCAAGGATTTCTTCACTCGGACACGTCAGGATGTCCTGTGTCAGTACCGTCATATCTGCGCGCTTTCCCACTGCGAGTGTACCCGCCAGGTGTTCATCTCCCGACGCGTAGACGGGGCCAAACGTGTGCGCCCACACCGCTTCAGCCTGTGTCAGCCTCTCTTCAGGGTACCATGGTTCATCCTGGTCAGGAAGTTTGCGGTTGACAGCCGAATAGATAGTCAATACGGGGTCAAGTGCTTCCACAGGGGCGTCGGACCCCAGTGTCAGGCGCGCACCTGCACGCAGCAGGGACTTAAAGGCGTAGGCATACCGGGAGCGTGCCCCCCAGTGTCTGTCGGCGATTTCCCGATCGGACGGACAGTGGGTGGGCTGCACCGAAGCAATGATCTCAAGTTCGCCAAAGCGCGGGATATCCCTGGGGTGTACTAGCTGTGCGTGCTCGATCCGGTGCCTCAGCGCCTTTCCTGTCTCACGCCTGGCGGAGGCAAACGCATTTAGCACATTGCGGTTTGCCCTGTCACCGATGGCGTGCACCGCTACGGAAAACCCTGCCCGCGCCGCCCTCTTTATGATCCTCTCAAGGTCATCCGCAGCTGTCACCGCGATCCCCCTGTAGGTTCCTCTCCCTTCATATGGTTCGAGCATATCAGCGGTCTGGGAGCCCAGCGAACCGTCCGCAAACACCTTGACCGAGCCTATCTTTAGAAAGCCGTCTCCGAAGCCCGATGAAATGCCTAAAGAGATCGCGGACTCCAGCGCCTCGACCGGTATATGTGCAATCACCCGCAGCCCAAGTTCGCCTCGTTTTATCCTGAGAGACTGGAGCGCTCTGAGAGTCTGCTCCCCTTCACAGTTGTGAATCCCCACAACTCCACGAGAGTGTGCCGCCGCGATGCCTTTTTCAAGGACCCGCGTCAGGTCTTCCGATGATGCCTGGATTTTGTCAGTGATCAGCTTGGAGGCGGTTTCCTTGAAAATCCCTGTCAGTTCAAGCGTTTCCTTTTCTCGCTCGACATCTCCTCCCAGAGGTATGGGCGTGTCCTTGGTTACGCCTGCGACTTTCATGGCCAACGAATTTGCCCAGAGAGTGTGGCCATCCTTGGAGAAAAGGGCCACCGGGTTGTCCGGCGCGACTGAATCGAGCATCCACCTTGTTGGGAAATCCCCAGCTCCCCATCTGTTCTTGTTCCAGCCCCCTCCAAGTATCCATTCACCGGGCCCTCGCTGGCGGGAGGCGGCGCGTACAAGTTCAAGCGCTTCCGTAAGAGATGACACTCCCTCCAGGTCCACTTCTATCTGGCGCTTCGCAAACTCCATGAAGTGCACGTGTGAGTCAATGAAACCCGGGTAGACATGGCATCCGCCGAGGTCGATGTGAGTAAAACCAGCCTTTTCAGCCGGCAGATCCCCCACGTGCGTGATGATACCATTTTCAGCAACAAGCGCCTCAGCTGTGGGGTTTGCCCGGTCCAATGTATGAATAACGGCATTTCTGAAAAGCAATCTTTCTATGGTCAATCCCTCCCTCCAGTTAGTCGATGGCTTAACCCTATCTCTGCCCATTCTTTAAGCTTCAGATCCACCCTGTGGTGGAAACTGCTCTCTTTAAAGCCTCCGGCGGTCCTGATGCCCGCCTCTATTCCAGAGAGGATCTCAAGAGCTTCGTCAATGTGCTCTACGGCGTAAATACTGAACAGTCCGTCGGACACTGCCTGTACCACATCATCTCGAAGCATGAGGTTATCGATATTGCGGTAAGGAATGACAACTCCCTGATCGCCTGTCAGGCCGAATAGCTTGCACACTTCAAAAAACCCTTCAATCTTCCTGGTCACGCCACCTACTGGTTGAATATACCCGTACTGGTTTACCGAACCTGTAACAGCTATACCCTGGTTAAGAGGTATACCGGAAATACTCGACAGCAGAGCGCAAAGTTCAGCCGCAGATGCGCTGTCACCTTCTACGTCTTCGTATACTTGTTCCATGCAGATACTCGCGGAAAGAGCCAGCGGTTTATCCTGTGCATATTGTTGCCCTACATAGCCCGACAATATCATGACGCCCTTGTTGTATATACGGCCGCTCATCTCGGCTTCACGTTCGATGTTTATGATCCCTCCGCGGCCGACGAAACTCCGGGCGGTTATCCTTGTGGGCTTTCCGAACACGTAGTCCCCCAGGTCATATACGCTCAGACCGTTGACCTGCCCGACCGCCTTGCCTTTCACGTCGAGTGAAATCGTGCCTCTCTGTATGAGTCTCTTGATCTTCTGGTAGATCAGGTCCGACCTGTATTCCTTTTCCTCCAGTGCCCTGTCCACGTGGCGCCTAAGCACGGTCTCTTCCCCGTCCAGCTCGGCCCACTGGCTCGCCTCGTAGATCAGCTCAATCACATCGTTGAACCTGGTAGAAAGAGCTCTTTGGTCTTCGACCAACCTGGAGCTGTACTCCACAACTCTGGCCACAGCACACTTTCTGAAGTGTTTGATGTCTTCTCTATGGCAGATCGAGCTGATAAACTGCGCGTACTTATGAATATTCTCGGGTGTACGCTCCATCTGTACATCAAATTCGGCTTTAACCTTAAAAAGCTTCCGAAAGTCTTCATCAACCGCGTGGAGCAAACGGTACACAGAAGGGTAGCCGATCAGGACTACTTTCACGGAAACTGGGATGGGTTCCGGTTGCAGGCTGACGGTCGCCTCGGCGCGGGACTGATCTACCGACTCGATTCTCACCTCGTTGTTCTTCAGGCAGCGCTTCAGCGCATCCCACGAAGTCCCGGCTTTCAGAAGATCCTGAGCCTGCAGAATTAGGTAACCCCCGTTGGCCCGGTGAAGCGATCCTGCCTTGATCATTGTATGGTCTGTTGTTACTACTCCGAATTGTCCCCTGTACTCTATCCTTCCAAAAAGGTTCTGATAGGTGGGGTTGGTTTCGACCACTACCGGGGCGCCGCGGAGTTCGCCATTGTATACGAACAGGTTTACCCGGTAGTTTGCGAACGGGTCGCGTGGCGGCCCGGACCGTTGAAGCAGATTGCCTGTTTCCTTATCTTTGTCCGTCTGGAATAATTCCACGTTGGAGATCACATGGTTCTTTAGCTCTCCTAAATATGCGGTGATTCTCTCATTGCTCCAGTATTTCTGAGAGAATCTCAGCACTAGCGGTTCCACCGTGGCCGCCGCTATCTGTGAATCGAGCTTCTTAAGATCGCTCTTCATGCGTTCTTCAAGCTCTTTCGCTTTGTGAAGAACAGACTGGATGAGCGCCTGGGTATGCCGGCCCCGCTCCTCGAGGGCCTTTCTCTCCTCCTCACTCATAGCCTCTATATCCTCGGCGGTGAGCGCCTTTCCCCCGGAAGCCGGGATGGGCGCAAGACCGGAAGGAGTCCTTCCGAGCATAAATCCCTGTTGCTGGGCGGCCTTTTCGAGGTCCCTTAGGAGGTCGCTTCCCGCCTCCTGATACTTCCTGACGATGTGCTCTCTCTGTCGCTCATACTCCTCACTGCCAAAGGCCTTGGCGAACTCTTCCCTCAAATCTTCTACAAGGTCCTCCATGTCCTTCTTAAACTCTTTGCCCTGTCCGGAAGGAAGAGGAAGAGCTATCGGCCTGTACTCATCGGCGAAGTTGTACACGTAACACCAATCTGAGGGCGTGCGTTCATTCTCAGCGGTTTGTTTGACCATGGAAACGGTATAAGTCGTACGTCCAGTTCCTGGAGGTCCTGAGACGAATATGTTGTAGCCGGGACCCTTCACAGAGAGGCCAAATCTGAGAGCCTTGACTGCACGCTCCTGCCCGATAAGACCTTCAATGCGGGGTACTTCTGCGGTAGTCTCGAACTGAAACACGTCCTCATCGCAAACCTTCCGGATCTTCGCGGGTTCAAGTCTTCTGTCCACCGCGATCCCTCCCCCGTGGCTATTTCTCACTTAGTTTCTAACTCCGTCAATCTAAGTCCTGCAAGACGGGGAAAATTGCCCCACAGCCAACGCGCCTAAACAAAAGCCTGTGTGGTTGTCTTAGGTGGGAACGGAGGTAAGAAAGAGAAATGGACCTCAGGTGCAACTTTCCAAAGACCATCACCCAAAGGTTTGGATATGCAGCCTTCCCGGGGAGTTCTCACCCACTATACCTTGACACGGACCCAATCAAAGAAGTTGTTGACACCGGCCTCTCTCCATGGTAATCTAGTTTCAACTTAATAAAAACACCCTTATCAAGAGCGGCGGAGGGACTGGCCCGATGAAGCCCGGCAACCGGCAGCGCGAGACGCTGTGACCTGGTGCCAATTCCTGCAGGTTTAATCCTGATAGATAAGAGGTGGAGCGTAATGATTTCGCTGCCTCTTCTATCCGGAGAGGCAATTTCATTTCTTATACGGAGGTGTGGGGATGAGTTACCGATTAGAGACTCTGGCACTTCACGCAGGGTGGAGGCCGGATCCCGCTACAGGTTCGAGTGCTGTCCCGATTTACCAAACCACTTCATTTGTGTTCAGAGACGCAGAACACGCGGCTAATCTCTTTGCATTGAAAGAGGAAGGGTATATCTACACAAGGATCTCCAACCCGACGGTGACCGCATTTGAGGAGCGCGTAGCCGCCCTGGAAACCGGCATCGGTGCCGTGGCGACCGCGTCCGGCCAGGCCGCAATATCACTGGCACTGCTCACCCTGGCGCGGCCGGGTGATGAGATCATATCATCAAAGAGCATTTACGGCGGTACGTATTCGCTGTTTGCCAATACCTTCAGCAGGTTGAACATCAGGGTTCACTTCGTCGATGTTACGAACCTGGCTTCGGTACAGGAACGGATAGATGGGAACACGCGCGCGATTTACGCAGAAACTATTGGCAATCCTAAGCTTGACGTTCCTGATATCCGGGCACTGGCAGATCTCGCCCATAGGTACGGTATCCCGCTTGTTGTAGACAATACCTTTGCCAGCCCGTATCTATCAAGGCCCATCGAGCACGGAGCGGATATCGTAGTGCACTCAAGCACCAAGTATATCGGGGGCCATGGGAATTCCATCGGAGGGGTCGTGGTGGACAGCGGCAGGTTCCCATGGGATAACGGACGCTTTCCGGAGTTTACAGAACCTGACCCCGCTTACCACGGGCTTGAATTCACCCGCACTTTCGGGGAAGCTGCATTCATCAGAAGAGCTCGGCTTCACCTGCTGAGAGATATGGGCGCCTGCCTTTCACCTTTTAATGCATTCCTGTTTTTGCTTGGTCTTGAGACGCTCCACCTGCGCATGCGCAAGCACTCAGAGAACGCGTTGAAAGTGGCGAACTTCCTCGAGAACCATCCGAAGGTCAGCTGGGTTTCGTATCCGGGCCTTCCGTCTTCACCCAGCTATCGTATGGCCCAGCTCTATCTGCCGGAAGGCCAGAGCGGAATGCTGTGCTTTGGCCTTAATGGAGGAGTCGAGGAAGGCAGGCAGTTCGTGAACAGGCTCAGGCTGTTCAGTCATCTGGCAAATGTGGGAGACGCCAGGTCGCTGGTAATACACCCGGCAAGCACCACTCATCAGCAGCTGACTCCGGAAGAACAGCTGAGGACGGGGGTTACACCTGACCTGGTCCGGCTTTCTATCGGGCTGGAAAACGTCGAGGACCTGATTGAAGACCTTGACAGCGCACTGAGTTAATGAATCACAGGTTGGTGAATTCAACGATGCACATTTCAGCATTTAAATACTGCAAAATTCGACCATATACACGGTTTTTTACATTTGGAAACCAGCATGAACCACTCTCGCTTCAGTATGGACAAACACTCTATCCGATCACCGTCGCCTATGAGACCTGGGGAACACTCAACCGTTACAAGGACAACGCTATTCTGATTGAGCATACTCTGACCGGATGTTCTCACTGTGCAAGCCACGGGCCGGAAGATGATGAAGGATGGTGGGAACCGCTTGTCGGCCCGGGAAAGCTATTTGATACAGACCGGTATTTTGTGGTATGTTCGAACGTGCTCGGCGGGTGCCAGGGAACAACAGGTCCTTCGTCGTATGCACCCTCGGGCGAACCTTACGGTGCATCCTTTCCGGTTATTACCATCGGCGACATGGTAAAGGTACAACGTGAACTCATGAAACACCTTTCTATTCCCTGCTGGCATACAGTTGCAGGCGGCTCAATGGGGGGAATGCAGGCACTCGAATGGGCTGTCAGGTATCCTTCCCTGGTCCGGTCCGCGATCGTTATCGCAGCGCCGCTTAAGGCTTCCGCCCAGTCCATCGCGTATAATGAGGTGGCACGGCAGGCGATCTTGAGCGATCCGGCGTGGAAAGGCGGGCAGTATTACGACTCGCAAGGACCCGTCAGAGGCCTGTCTGTTGCCAGGATGCTGGGTATGATTACCTATCAAAGCGAAAAGGCGATGGAGTACAAATTCGGCCGGGAGCTCGCCGCACGGGAGCCCGCGCTTACAGGCATATTCGAAGTGGAAAACTATCTCGCCTACCAGGGAATCAAACTGGTGCAGAGATTTGACGCTAACTCCTATCTGTACTTGAGCAGAGCGATTGACTTATTTGACATCTCTGCAGGCCGTCCATCGCTCGAATCTGCGCTGGGGAGGATTACTGCGAAAATGCTGGTGGTCGGGATAAGTTCTGATATCCTGTACCCAAGCCATCAGCAAAAGCAAATGGTTTCTGCGCTGAGACAATCCGGAGTGGACGCGTCATATGTTGAACTTGTCACCGACCATGGACATGACGGCTTCCTTATCGACTTCGAGCGGATCATTCCGCTTCTTGGCGAGTTCATGCTTCAGGAGCCGGAAACGATGGCTGCCATCTAGCGAAACAACCAGCGTATCAGCCTGAAAGGCAGGGTGATAAGGTATACAAGCACGGTTATGATGGAGCCCACAAAGGCAAAGCCTAAAGACAGCAGGCACCCGGGTATGCCAAACAGCAGGAAGAAAAACATCAAAATGAGCAAACAACCGAGTTCCAATGCGATCACCTTCCGGTAAGGTATATTCGCGATTAACCGTAGTGAAACCTCTCAGTCGAAGCATGTGCTGCTCAATAACAAAAGCCCTCAAAGAGAGGGCTTTGAGAGGTTTTCCGGCAGCGACCTACTCTCCCGGGCGGTTCCCCGCCGAGTACCATCGGCGCTGGAGGGCTTAACTTCCGTGTTCGGAATGGGAACGGGTG
>JBFMAL010000005.1:0-90814 GCA_040755615.1 Bacillota bacterium | reverse complement strand
CGTCGGGCCAGGTCCTTGCGATTCCGTTCTTCTTCATCCAGTGCTCGAGGGTCTTCTCTAAGAGGTATGCCAGGACGCAGATGAATACGTGCGCCCTGATCCTCAAGTCCTTCCTGTGGTAGACCGGTCTTATCCTGACGAAGCTTTTAAGCGCACGAAACGCCCGTTCTATGCTTCCTAACGACTTGTAGGCAGCTACCACCTCCTCCGGAGGTATAGGAGCACCCGGAGGTCCTGGCCGACCTCCCGAAGTTTGGACGATACCGCGCTCTCCACTGCGCATCGGGCGGGGAGGAGATCGTCCATCGCCCTGTAGAGCCTCTCGTCGTAGACGTCCTCGGATCTTAACCCGAGCAGCTGGGGAAGAGCGGTCCTCGGAAACCACTGGCTTACGTAGAGCTTGCTCCCGGGGTCGGTGAGGCGTACACCAGAGCGGGCGGAGACCTGGATAAAGCAGGGCGTCAGGAAATGCGGATACAGGTATGCGCCGAGTGCCACATTACCTACTATTTCAATCAAAACACAGGGGCGCTCAGCATCCCATGGGAGCAGCCGCCTGATCTGAACGCAGTTGTACACTACTTTTCTTCCACATATCCGTACCGCGAATGGTTACACGCCATGACAGGCGCACGACTTGCAAAGCTCCGCCACCCCGATTACGAGTTCTTCCTCGGTGGTAGCCATTCTGTGGCCGGCGTGGCTTGCGCCGACTGCCATATGCCGTTTACCATGATAGGCAACCAGAAGATCACATCTCATGACTTTGCCAGTCCACTGTCGAATCCTTCAACCTCCTGCGGTGTCTGCCATCGCCAGAGCGACGACTACCTCAGGGAGCGTGTCCGGCAGGCGCAGGAAGACGTAACGCGTCTGCTCTCACAGGTGGAAGAGGAATTGGTCCGAAGCATCACGATGCTAAGAGGGGCCATCGGTACGCCCGGGGCAGATGCCGAAATGATAAACCGTGCCCAGGAACTGCACTTTCGAGCGTTTCTCCGCTACGACTGGGTGTTTTCGGCGAACAGCCATGGGTTCCATAACCCGCGTTGAGGCGATGCGGCTTGCAAAAGACATGCAGATAGTTGCTTTGCAGGCGGTAATTCAGTCACCAACCGCAACTTTTGCACTCAGCACCCGGGCAAACTCTCCCTGTGGTTCGAGCAAGAATCTCGTGAGGCTCTGATTCGGGAGTGCCGCTTCGTCTGATTATGTCCGGATCAAGATCCTACTTTCGGTCCCAGCCTGGTTTTTGGGTTTGTTATCTGCTTCCATTAGAGGTATAATATCTCCCGTAAGAAAAGCCCCGGTCACAAAAGGAGGAGATGTATGTGGCAAAGCCTAAGGTGGATCCTGACCTCTGTATCGCATGTGGGCTGTGCGAGCAAATCTGCCCGGATGTATTCGAGATGGGGGACGATGTTGCTTACGCTAAGGACGTAAACTGCGAGGATTATCCGTGTTGCGATGAGGCGCGCGAGTCCTGTCCTGTGGAAGCAATAACCTGCGAGTAAGGCGAGCTATCTGAAGTCGGGGGTCCTTTCAGGACCCCCGGTTGATTTTGCTCAGCACCAGACTGTGGCGCCGTGCTGGCAGTCTTCACACCAAAAGTAGTGGGTGCAGTGAGCGCCGCTTGCCTCCAACGCGTCCGGGAAGTACGGGGCGTAGGGGTCTGCCTGGTCTTCTGGCGTTCCGAGGTCCTCCATGGGTTCACCGCAGCCCGGGCACGGCAACAGTTCTGTGCCAAGACCTTCGCAAAGCCGGCAGTGCTTCATAAAAGTCACCCCCCCCAAAAAGATATCATTCCCCTACCGGGCGCAGATCCTATCAGTCATGCAATCGCAATTTTGTGCCGGGGCCGATAATATAAGAGAGAGCGAAAAACCTTGAAGAGGAGTGAAAGAGTGAGGGTCACAATTGTTGGAGCCGGAAGGCTGGGGAAGTCCATGGCCATGCGTCTTGCCCCGCACTTCGAACTTGTTGTCATCGATTCGGACGCCCGGCGCGCTGCGGAAGTTGGGGAAGAACTCGGGGTAAAGGCTTCAGGCAACCTGCATGACGCCGCTGAAAGCGATGTGGTATTGCTAGCGGTACCTGCTGAGAGCATTGATGAAGTGGGGCAACAGCTGTTGTTTCTGCTACCTCCTGCGGCTGTCGTCGCTGACATGGCGACGGGCCATGTGTCGTCTCTGGATAGCAACAGGATCGTGCCGTGTACGGTTATCGGGCATGCGATGGAAATACAGCGCGGTACGCCCGCAGTGTTTGTGATAAGAGCCATGGTGCCGAGTCTTGTCCGCGTCCTTTCGCACTTGGGCGACGTGCTGGAGGGGGACCCACTTGCTGCTGCCACCACGAACCGGGCTGTCTGCATTGCCATCGCCCGAGCCTACCGCGATATCACTGAAGGCCTCAGCTCGTTTGACGCCAGGCTGGTCCGCGCAGCCCTGGTAAACATGGGCGCAGGCACGTTAAGAGCACTTGCGGACGGTCAGGCCGGACCTTTCTTGAAAAGACTGCTTCAGGAAATTGAGCGGTCAGAGGGGTAGACCTCGCTACGTGAACACGTGAATTAAGTGACCGGCGGAGCTTGAGACAGGATGGTCGTCCTCACCATGGGCATGCATAGACCTCTCAAGTTGGAAGAAGACTTTCTGTGTGCCGTCTGGCGTTGCGGTAGCGTCTGGGCCGGGACGGTCACTTCGCTCTGGTCGAATTGACACCTGGGGTGGCCCGGTATATGATTATACTGACTGGTCAGTCAGTGAGGGGTGCCTGGATGAAGAGGGTAGCCTATGTGTGGGTGGCTGCTGCAGTTCTGATGGTCATGTTGCTTCAGGGCTGTACCGGCTCAAAAGCGGTTGAGGAGACGTCAGTGGCTGTAGCCCTGGAACCGGTCAGGCGAGGCTCGGTGTTGGTGGTATCACATTCCCAGGGAGTGCTGGCGGCATCCGCTGAGGCTCATGTCAGCTCAAAAATCGCCGGAAGGATAGAACAGGTTTTCGTCCGCGTCGGAGACGAAGTGGAGGCGAACGAGGCCCTGCTGGTTCTCGAAACGGACGAACTTCGCGCGTACGTAAAGCAGGCGGAAGCTGCTTTAGAGGCCGCCCGGGCCAACCTTCGCAGGCTTACTGCGGGCGCGTCCGATGCAGAACTTGCCCAAGCGAAGGCGGCAGTGGCTCAGGCCGAAGCCGCGTACAGTAATGCCAAAGAGACCTACGAGCGAATGGAAGTGCTGTACGCTGCCGGCGCAGTTTCCAGGCAGCAACGAGATCAGGCCAGAACCCAGTACGAAGTGGCCGGTGCGCAGCTGGACATAGCGAACAAGCAGATGGAGATTGTGCAGCGGGGAGCGTCCAAGGACGCGATCGATGCGGCGAGGGCATCGGTCGCCCAGGCTGAAGCCGCGCTTGAACTGGCACGGCTGCAGCTGGCCCAGGCCGCTGTGCGAACTCCCATCAAAGGCAAGGTATCCTACGTCAACGCCCGGGTGGGCAACCTGGTATCACCGGGCGTACCCCTGGCCGGTGTTGTGGACGACGAGCTGCTGGAGGTTGACTTTCCACTGACCGAGCGTCAGGTAACCCGAGTCCGCCGCGGAGATAGGGTAGAGGTCCAAGTGCCTTCTGTCACCTACACTACTGACGGAGAAGTGGTGCACGTGAGCCCTGCTGCGGATACGCGCACAAGGGTTTACCAAATGCGGGTCAGGATCGACAACCCTGGGTATCTGCTTCCGGGCATGTTCGCCCGCCTGACCCTTGTAGAAGACTCCGCCGCTGACGTTCTGGTCATACCGTTGGCGGCAGTGCTCCGAGCCGGGCAGGACGCCTACGTGTTCACCGTCAACGACAATCGCGCATACGAGAAGCGGGTGGTGCTTGGGCTTTCGGATGGAACCTGGATCCAGGTCATCGAAGGTTTAAGCGAGCAGGACATGGTGGTTACCCGGGGGCAGCACTACCTGAGTCCGGGTGCACGGGTGACAGTTGAGGGGGGTAACTGGTGATGTCCATCTCCAGGCTGGCCATCCAGAGGCCCGTGACAACCCTAATGATGGTGTTAATGGTACTGCTCCTTGGAGCAGTCTCTCTTTCTGGCATATCAATAGACCTGCTTCCTGAAATGAGCTTCCCCGTAGTGGTCGTGATCACGAGGTACGAAGGGGCTGGCCCGCTGGAGGTGGAGAACCTCATCACAAGGCCTGTAGAAGAAGCAGTGGGCAGCGTCGGTAACCTGAA
This sequence comes from Bacillota bacterium, assembly GCA_040755615.1. GTDB lineage: Bacteria > Bacillota > Sulfobacillia > DUSP01 > DYEP01 > DYEP01. The sequence continues at coordinate 86,573 of JBFMAL010000005.1, read as the reverse complement.
ACGAGTCAGTTCTGAGACCCAGGAAGGGTTATCCACCGTAATAGCCGAGTTTGAGTGGGGGACCAGCATGGACGCAGCCGCAATGGATATCCGGGAGAAAGTAGACATGATCAGGAGGTATCTGCCTGACGGCGCTACTGACCCGATGATCATCAAGGCGGACCCCTCGGCAATGCCCATCATGCAGATCAGTGTTTCGGGTACTGATGACCTTACAGAAATGACGCGCCTGGTCGAGGACGTGATAAAGAGCAGACTTGAGCGTATTGAGGGTGTGGCAATCGCCAACGTATTGGGCGGGGTGAGGCAGAGAATTGAGGTGACGCTGAATCCGGTTGTGATGGAGGGTTACGCGCTTACGCCGTCAGCGGTGGTCCAGGCGATTCGCATGGAGAACTTAAATCTGCCTGGGGGCGTAGTGGAGGAGGCGGGTCGCAGGATCGTCGTGCGCACCATCGGCGAGTTTTCATCGCTGGATGATATAAGCCGGGTGAGAGTCAACTCTCCGCTGGGCATGAGCGTGGCGCTCTCGGAAATCGCCCGCGTGGAGCTGGTCGAGAGCTCGCGCAGCCAGATCGCCAGGCTGAACGGCAGGCCGAGCGTGGGCGTATACATACAGAAGCAGTCAGGGGCTAACACGGTGCAGGTCGCAGGGCGGGTGCGAAAGGTGCTTCAGGACCTTTCCAAAGAGCTCCCGCCCGGAGTAACGATAGAACTGGCGGAAGATCAGTCGCAGTTTATAGGCAAGTCTATCAGGACGGTGGCGAACAGCGCAGTGACAGGCGGCGTGCTTGCGGTGCTGATTCTTTTGGGTTTTCTGCAGAACGTCAGGACCACCATCGTCATCGGCCTGGCCATACCCATATCCATCATCAGCACTTTTATTCTCATGTATTTCTCCGGTCTTACATTAAATCTCATGTCTCTCGGCGGTTTGGCACTGGGAGTGGGTATGCTGGTGGACAATGCTATCGTAGTGTTGGAGAACATCTCAAGACACAGGGAAGCAGGACTGTTACCGGCGGAGGCTGCTGCTACCGGCGCGGAAGAGGTGGGGATGGCGGTAACCGCGTCGACCCTCACTACCATCGTGGTGTTTCTCCCGATCCTCTTTATAACCGGGCTGGCTTCCCAGCTCTTCCGCCAGCTTGCCGTCACCGTGTCCTTTTCCCTTCTGGCTTCGCTCATCGTCTCGCTGACTTTTGTGCCCATGCTCTATTCACAGGTACTCGGCTCAAAAGGCGGACAACCCGGGGTCATGAGGGGCTTTTACTCCTGGTTCGGTAGGAACCTGGACCGGCTGATCGCGGGTTACAGGAGATGGCTTGCCTTGAGCCTCATGCGCCGCGGCTGGGTGGTTTCCGGTGCGCTCGTATCTGTCGCTGCGGCTTTGGTCATACTGGATGTGCTTCCCAGCGAGTTTATCCCCAAGCTCGACAGGGGAGAGGTCCGGGTGGACGTACTCATGCCCCAGGGTACGGTGCTTTCAGAGACAGACCAGATCGTGCAGGTGGTTGAGAATACCGCTCTTTCCATGGAAGAGGTAGACGCGGTGTTCGCGCGCACGGGCTCCAGAGGAACCATATTCGGTGGTTCATCTGGTACTGATGTGGGTTCCGTATCCATCAGGCTCAAGAGAACCGGACGCAGCACGGCGGAAGTGGCTGAAGAACTCAGAAAGGCATTCGCGAGAATTCCGGGGGCTGAGATCCGGGTAACGGCCCAAGGCGGTGTGGCGGGAGAGGAATCCCTGTTTGGAGCTCCCATTGACGTAATCGTCAAAGGCGACGACCTGGCTGTGCTGAATGACCTCGCCAGCAACATAGCTTCTGTTGTAAGCAGAGTGGAGGGTACCCGTGAAGTTAAAACGAGCGTGGGTCAGGGGCTTCCCGAGATGAGGGTGGTACTGAACAGGGACCTTCTTTCCCACTTTGGCCTGTCCACGGCGTATGTAGGCTCCACAGTCAAAACGGCCGTATCGGGCGAGACGGCTACCCGTGCGCGAATGTCGGGTACGGAGTTGGACGTGGTGGTGATCTACCCCGAAGCGGACAGGAGGGACCCCGCTTCTGTTGCGGGGCTTGCGTTTCTTTCGCCGCAGGGTGCGCGCGTCAGCCTCGCCGATATGGCAGACATCCAGAGGGTCAGGGGTCCTTCAACCATTGTGCGGCAGGGTCAGGTGCGAACGGTCAGCGTGACCGCGAGTGTGTCAGGCAGAGACCTCGGGTCTGCCATGGAAGACGTGGAGCGGGAGGTGGGGGCCATCCGGCTCCCCTATGGCTATACGGTGGAGTTCGGCGGCGAGACCAGGGAGATGAGAGAGGCGTTCGGCTCTTTGACCTGGGCGCTTGCGCTTTCGGTGGTACTCGTGTATATGGTGCTCGCCGCCCAGTTCGAATCCTTGGTACACCCGTTCACCATCATGACTACGGTACCCGTTGCCCTGGTCGGCGCGGTATTTGCGTTGTTCATCACAGGCAGGTCGCTGAACGTGACGTCGCTCATCGGTATTATAACGCTGGCAGGCATCGTGGTGAACAACGCCATCGTGTTTGTGGACTACTTGCTGCAGCAGCGCAGGCGCGGGATGACTCGCACCGAGGCGATTCTACATGCTGGTGTGGTTAGGCTGAGACCCATCCTGATGACGAGCATCACTACGGTCTTGGGCCTCATGCCGCTGGCGGTAGGCCGCGGCCGCGGTGGAGAGCTGCAGGCACCCCTCGCCACCGCCATCATAGGCGGGCTGTCCCTGTCCACGCTGCTTACGTTATTCCTGATACCCGCAGTCTACACATACTTCGACGATCTGGCCGCGGGAATAACCAGATTACTTGAACGGAGGGGGAACTCGTGAGGAGGGTAGGCATATCCGCGCTCTTGTGCTGCGTGCTCACCCTGGGACTTGCCGGCGTAGCCCGGGCTGGGGACGAGATCCCGGAGTATACGCTGTCTGACGTGAAGATGAGGGCTATCATATCAAGCCCCGCCATGAGGCTGGCTGATGCCCGGGTCAAGCAGGCGTACCTTGCATACAGGCAGGCATCTGAGATGGCAGATGCGGTGGTGCCTGAAGCAGTCACCAGCTACGAAACCGCACAGATAAAGTACCTGAGGCCATTTGAGGCGCTCACCTATTATCTCATCGCCCTGAGGGCGAAGACTGCTACAGAGCAGCAGATCTGGTTTGCAGCCGAACAGGCATATTACTCCCTCCTGAAAGCAAGGGAGTGGCAGGAATTCGCTGAGCGGGCAAAGGACAGGATGCAGAGCAAGACCAAACTTGTGAGGGAGATGTATGAAGCCGGGCTGGTTCCTGAAAACGATCTTCATCAGGCAGTTCTGGCGGAGAGGGAGGCGGGGATGAACGCATCCTCCGCGGCCACCGCGGTGCGCATGGCCAAGATGGCGCTGAACAGACTGATGGGAATGCCTCTCACCCACGACTTTGAGTTGCTCGGTTCTTTACCTGAACGGGAGGACCCGAAGGCGCCCTCCGAAATGGAAGCGCTGGCACTGTCGAGGCGGTTTGAGGTGTACCAGGCGGAACGCATGGTGGAGCTTAAGCAACTGGATAGGGACCTGGCGAGTGAGTACCCCTCAAATTATATGCCGTTGCTTCCTGCTGCACCCGGCGAAGGCGAAATACCGGAGGACCCGCTGTTGTTTTTGCAGTGGCTGAGAGAATACCTTTCGGGCGTCACGCCGCGGGATAACCCCTACTCATTGCCCATGGCGGAGGCGGCTCTTGACGAAGCGTACGCAAACCTCGCCATGGTAACGGAAGACGTGCGCCTTGATGTCTACCTCGCTTACGAGAGGTTGGAGGAAGCGAAAGCAAAGATGGAGATGTATTTTGCCTCCGCCCGCGAGGCAGAGCGCAGACTGAAGCTGACCGAGGTCACCTACATTTCCGGGTTCTGCACTTACCATGACGTCTCAATGGCGGAACTTTCGCTTGCGCAATCGGAGGCAGCCTACCTCGACGCAGTGTTCCAGTACAGGTTGGCGCTGGCCGAGTACGAGTACCTGACCTCATACTCCAAGAAAGCGTCAGGAGCTGATTCGCGTGGCAGGTGACGACAAACGTAAAAGCATAATTGACGCAGGTATCTCTGTATTCTCAAGACTGGGGTTTCACGGGGCCAAGATGGAGGATATCGCGCAGGAGGCCCGTGTCGCCAAGGGCACCGTTTACCTGTACTTCCCCTCCAAGGAGGTGCTGCTTGAAGAGATTTACCGGCATGCGCTCGGCACCTATTTCGAAGGCCTGGTGGAAAGAAGCGCCAAGGACAGTGCTCCTGCGGAGAAGCTATACGATATGGCGTTGTTCACCCTTACATTTGCAGGAGAGAACAGGGAATCAGCCAGGTTCATCCTGGAGGCGGCGACCGGCATGCGCGAGGAGTTCAAGGTGTGGTTGTTCACGCTCAGGGCCCGGTGGATTGATCTTACCTGCCTCATAATACAGGAAGCGATGAAGAGGGGAGAGGCAAGGCCCGATCTTGATGCCCTCGCTGCGGCCCACATGTATGTGGGTGCGCTTAACTCGCTGGTCTCTTCAAGGCTCTGGGGTAACAGGACCGTATCTGCCGCCGCCGACGCTGCAACACTTTGTGCGCTGTTTTGGCGAGGTGTGGGGGTGGCGGGCTGACCCGGGCTTCATGGGGTCCACGAAAGCAGGAGGGCCGTATTGGTGCTGGGTAAGTAGAGCGAGCTCCCGCTGACGGTGAGATGCCGCGTAACGAAGCGGCGGAGCGCATCGTCCGGCAGGTTTTCTCCGGGAACCAGCGCCCTGATGAACGCGCATGCCTCTGTTTCGTCCTTTACGGGCTGGCCGAACTCATAACTCACCCGCTTGATGTCAGGACTCACTCCGGCGCGCTTTAATGCAGGCGCCAGTTCGGTGTAGGCCCCGCCGCGCTTTGGCACCGGCATATCAAGCATTTTGAACAGCTCACCCAGCCCAAACATGTTTTTTTCATCAGATTCCGCAGTGATAACAAGGCAGAGTCTCTTCGCCTTCGCAGAAAACCGCGCGATGCCGTCGGGATCGGCGGTGAGTGCAGACGCGGCATGAGCGCACAAGCACACATCGTGAGCCGGGCCGTCGAAGTCTGCCCACTTCATCTCCATCAGTTCGATGTTTACGATGCCGCGGACGCGCATTTCCTCCTTCAGCGCATTCAGCGCCAACTCGCTCGGATCAAGCGCAGTCACCCGCGATACAAGGGGCGCAAGCTGAAGGCTCCACGCACCTGTACCTGCACCTACATCCAGTACCGTGTCGGTGGGCAATAGCAATGGCGCTATGTAGGGGAGGAAAACGCCCGGGTACTCCCCGAATCGAAGCGCCTCAAGATACCACTTTATTCTCTCTTGCGTCCACTGAAAGCTGCTCATTTCAGCACCTTCCTTGTGCAAAGCAACCAGTGCTCGACATGGCTTTCCACCTGTGACCGGTTGCTTTCTGTGAGCGTTACGACCTCCACGTCGGGTCTCTGCCGGATCTCGTCCAAGAAAGGCGTGCTCGCCATCTTTATCACACCGCACGCGGGTACGGGCGAAGACAGCGCGAGCCTCACGGCCCGAGCGAACGGTCCCGAACCGCTTTCCCTGTCTCCCAGCTCGTCCATCATGATGATGCTCCCCCGGGATATGGCACCGAGCACTGATGCGACCCCGAGCGTGTCAAAACTCGAGTGCACCGTGTCCCAGGTACCCAACGTGCTCGGGTACACGATGGGGGCGCGACGCCGAGTCGCCAGATCGCATAGATCAAACCTTACTACCCGGCCGTCTTTCACCACCCGCTTCACCACGTATCCCCCGGGGGTGGAGCCCGAGCGGTGAAACACCCTGTACCAGAGCGTTGTCTTCCCGATATGCTTGGGCCCGGTCAAGAACAGGTTAGTCATGGCGGCTCATCCCGGGTAGGATCCGGCGTACCGACAGGATGCCGTAGAGCATGCAGGCCAGCACGCCCCCGAGCGTCCCCGAGATGAGAGAAGTGACTGCGACGGTGGATATCACCAGGTTGCCCGGACCGAAATAGAGCATCCCATGCACTAGCGCGCCTGACGCATTGGCCGTGGCAGATGCTGCAAGGGCAAGGCCTGGGTGTTTACACACGTTGCGCGACGGGATCAATCTTACCCAGCCTTCGATGACGAGGCCGGGCAGGGTGTAGCTAATGAGGCCAAGAGGACCGAGTTTACCCGTGAGCCCTGTCAGTGTGGCGAGTACACCTTGGATAAAGCAGAATAGCAGCGCGGTACCCGTGCGGGGGAACAGGCCTGCGGCAAGTACCGGCCAGAACATGTACATGCCCCCGATCAGGCTGCCAATTGGGAGGTGGAGACTCAGGGCGAACCCGGCGAATGCAGAACGGAAAGCAGGTTTCAGTACGAGGCTCGCTACAGCCAGCAGTGTTAATTTGATCAGATCACGGTGTTTTATCGGGCCGGACATGAACGGTCACTTCCTCCCTAGGGTTATACGGATAAAAGTATAACAGTGCGAAAAAAGTAAGCACAAAAAGTGCACTCTCCACAGATTCTACGGGCCGGTCAGGAATCCTGCCAGTTTAAGAACTCCTCGAGGAAAATTCGTTCAAGTGCACTTTCGGCCTTCGACCTGAACCGTCTGTACCGGAGCAGCAGGTCCCGGGCGCGCGGGGTGAGTCTTGATCCGCCCCAAGACCGTTCGAGCAAGGGGAAGCCCAGTCTCTTCTCCAGGGCGGTGATTAGGTTCCACGCCTGGCTGTAGGACATGTTCATCTCCTGCGCGGCCTGTCTTAAGGATCCCAGCGCGTCTACCTTTGAGAGCATCTCGCCGGGCCCATCGCCGAAGACCTTCTCGCCGGCGGATTCAAGCCAGATCTTGCTGCCTACCCGCATGGACATCACCCTGCCTTATACTTCCCCGGCAAACCTTCAGTTCCTGCCGGGTTGGGGGAGGAGATCCCTCCCCCTTCAGGTTACAGTGCCGCCGTCGTGTACGGTAAAGGTCCAGTTCTTGCCCTGATTGTTATCCCAGTGGCCCGCAGAATCCTTAAAGCAGAAGTTGAGCCGGTTGTGAAAGACCTCCGGAACCTGAGCTTCCCACATCTTTCCTTTTTTCTGCATGGGGATGTCGCGGACGTTCGTCCAATAGTTTGTGGGACCGAAACCCACGTGGAGAAACACCTGGTCGGCGCCATGCTGGGAAAGAATGCCGTCATACCTCACGCTTACTGTATCACCCTTTGTGATGGGAACGGGCTCGACTTCGACCGGGCCTTCCTGCCTGACGGCATGTTCTTTTGCGGTCTTTCGGATTGGTGACACGAAAAACCACTCCTTCCTTGAAATCTGACTTTATTGTTTCCCGTGCCCTCGTTGACATTCGGTCAAACCTTGCGGGGAAACGGCCTAAATTTTTCAAAATTATTGTTAAATAACTGCAGGGAAAATTCCGATTAACCTCATGGAGGGATGACCTTTGAGACTCATTCCCACGGAAAAGGTGGAGCCGGGTACCCGTCTGGGCAGGTCGGTATACGATCAGACCGGCCGGCTAATACTGGTAGCCGGGGTGACGCTCACCAGGCGTTACCTCGAGATGCTCCTGAAGCAGGGCTACACGTTTTTGTACGTGGCGGATTCCATAGACGAAGTTGAACTACCAGAGACCGTACGGCTCGATACCCGACGCGAGGTCGTTCGGTACGTCAACGACTTCGCAAGATGCCATACGCCGGGTGATGTCAGGCAAGCCAGAGGTGCCTTCACTTCTCAGATGAACCCCGGAATGGCCGCTAGCGTGAGGAAAGCGGTGGACCTGCTCGTGAACGAGATCCTGTCAAGCAGGGAAGTGGTTATCGGGTTGGTAGACATCAAGTCGCTGCATGACCACAGCTTCAGGCACTCGGTGCAGGTAGCCCTAATGTCCATTGTGGTGGGTAAGATAATGGGCCTCACCAGAAACGAGCTCAGGGAACTGGGTACGGGGACGCTGCTTCATGATATGGGTAAGCTCAAGATACCTGACTCTATTTGGAACAAGAAGGAAGAACTCACCGCCGAGGAAATTCAACAGATAAAGAGACATCCGCAGGAAGGTTACGGTATCCTCCGAAACGCCAACGTGGGTTTGCTCGCAGCGCACGTTGCCTTCCAGCACCACGAACGCTACAACGGCACAGGGTATCCGAGGGGGCTTGTAGGAGAGGAGATCGCCAGGTATGCGAGGATATGTGCGGTCTGTGATGTGTTCGATGCCATCACCTCCGATCGACCTTACAAACCCGCGGCCCATCCGTGCGAAGCGCTGTCATTCATTCAGAAGAACGCGGGAGCGCTCTTTGATCCGGTTGTAGTGGAGGCGTTCCTGGCGCTGGTCGCACCTTACCCGGTGGCTACGAATGTGCTGCTGTCCACAGGAGAGGTTGCTGTCGTCAAGCGGCTTAACATTCAGGCGCTGGCAAGACCGGTTGTGATGGTCACAAAGAACCGTGAACGCAGATTCATGGCGGCATTCACTGAAATTGACCTCTCAAAGGTTGATAGCGTCAGCATCGTGGACTACGTGAACTGGTATGATGAAGCAAGGCACCAAACGGTCAGGCCCTATGAGCTGAGTTCGTGTAAGCGGCAGTCCAGAGCCTAGTGTGTACTATGACTCCCCGTGAACTAAGACGAAGTCTTTCATCCAACCGTTCAACATAGCAATGCGCAGCCTGGCTCCTTGCGGTGTTGTGAATGTGGAAGACAACAGGATGTTCGCACATCTGGCAATGGTCGGACGCGTTCCAGTATGGCCATATCAAATTAGCGCATCGGTGCTAGTTACGTTGTAATTGCCCCAGGGACTCTCTTTAGGCCATACTCACAGAGTGGCGTGTCCACTCTCTTCCTCAAAACAGACAGCCCGATAAGCCTGGGTGCTCACCGGGCTCTTCATTATTCTTTTGTCGCATTATATGATTACCCGAGCAGCCAGCACTTTGTAACCGGTCCGGTACGCTCTTACCGGAGACTTTTGTAACCGATTCTGCGAGAGAGTCCGTGTCACAATGTGGTCCTCCCCTGTAGCCTTTAAACAAAGCGGCTCCTTTTACCGACTCGATCATCTTCCTTGCCTCATCCACGCTGATGGGTGCCATCCTAAATACCACATCTTTATGCAATTCGACCAGGGTGCCTCCGAGACCAAACATGACGACAGGTCCCATCTGCTTGTCGCGTATGGCTCCGATGAATCACCTGAACTCCCTCGGGTGCTTGCGGGGCGGGTAAGTAACCCTGGATTACCGCTCTAGTACCTCTCTTGTCCACCCCGTCAGTTCGAGACCATCCTTCCAGAATACTGATTGCCGAGTCAGGGACTGGGGGCCGGCCAAAAGGAAACAGTGCGGGTGCCCGTTTTGAGCACCCGCCTCTGATGCTGGCTGTTAAGCCCTTAATAGGTCCTCAAGGGGCACATATTCGTAGCCCTGGCACTCCGCCACTGGCCGACACGTAACGTGTCCTTTGACTACATTCACCCCGCGGGCCAAGGCGGGATCGTCCATGCATGCCTTCTTCCAGCCCTTGTTGGCGATGTTCAGCGCATACTTCATAGTGGCGTTGGTCAGAGCGATCGTCGAGGTCCTGGGCACGGCGCCAGGCATGTTGGCCACCGAGTAGTGTACCACGCCGTGTTTTACGTAAACAGGGTCGCTGTGGGTTGTCGCGTGCGTGATGGTTTCCACAGAACCGCCCTGGTCTATGGCAACATCCACTATGACGCTCCTCGGCTTCATGGTTTTTACCATCTCTTCGGTCACCAGCTTGGGAGCGCGCGCTCCTGGGATCAGCACTGCACCTATGAGGAGGTCAGCGTCCTTCACAGCGGCAGCAATGTTATAGGAGTTTGATACTAAAGTCACAATCCGTTGCCCAAAAATATCGTCGAGGTATCTCAGCCTTTCGATGTTGATGTCAAGCAGCGTAACCTTCGCACCCATGCCAAGAGCGATCTTCGCGGCGTTGGTGCCCACGACGCCTCCCCCGATGATAGTGACGTTTGCCGGGGGTACTCCGGGGACTCCGCCGAGCAGCACGCCTACTCCGCCGTTTGGGCGCTGCAGGTACCATGCGCCGATCTGCACCGCCATCCGGCCTGCCACCTCGCTCATGGGCGTGAGCAGTGGCAAGGTGCCGTCGTCCATCTGGATGGTTTCATATGCGATGCCTACAACCTGGGCGTCAAGTAATGCCTTGGTGAGGCGAGGCTCGGGAGCCAAATGAAGATAGGTGAACACTATCTGATCCTTTTTCATCAGCCCGTATTCTGCGGGAAGAGGTTCTTTTACCTTTATGATCATGTCAGCCCGAGCGTACACCTCATCGGCTGAGTCGAGGATCAACGCCCCAGCAGACTGATACTCGCCGTCGGAAAAGCCGCTGCCTTCGCCGGCCCGTGCTTCTATGAACACCTGGTGCCCGGCCTGAATGAACATCTGAACTCCGGCAGGCGTGATTCCCACACGATTTTCGTTGTTTTTGATCTCTTTTGGAACTCCGATTATCACGACTCCGTCGCCTCCCTCTAATCTTTGACACAATTCTCCTGCGCTTGGATGTCTGCCAGGGTCTTAAAACATGGCTTCAGGCTTGCGTAAACCTGGCGGTAAAGCTGGTACATCTCCCGGTACATGGGTTCATTCTTTTCCATAGGCTGCCTCCTTTCAACAATTCGGACGCATGCGCCTGCTGCTTCGGGGAACGAGGTGAATATGCCGGTACCTACAGCTGCCACCATCGCTGCGCCCAACGAAGTGGTTTCTGTGATCGCGGGCACTGCCACTACCTTCCCCGTCACGTCGGCCCTGATCTGTCTCCACAGGTCCCCCTTTGCGCCGCCGCCGACAACCCGGATCTCGTCGACCGGAATGCCCATTGCTTCGATGCGCGTCAGTATGTCCTTAAGACCGTACGCAGATCCTTCCATGATCGCTCTGATAAAATGGCCTTTTCCATGCTTCAGAGTGATACCGAAGAATGCGCCGCGGGCATAGCTGTTCCACTCAGGTGTCATAGCGCCCATGAGGCACGGGATGAATACCAGCCCTTCCGAGCCGGGTGGGGCGTGAGAGGCTTCCGCGTTCAGCAAGTCGTAGGGGCTTTTGCCCATCCGTCCCGCGACGGACTGCTCTTCTGAAGCGAAGTGGCTCTTGAACCAGTTGTAGTTCCCTCCTGACACGAATCCCGGGTTTTCGATGAGCCAGAGATCCGGGTCAGCGTGACAATGCGTTTCGACCAGTTTGGTATCATCGAATACAGGGAGCGTGGAGGCAACGCACACCGGCTCCGCTGTACCCACGATATCGCAGAGGTAGCCCGTGGCGATGACACCCGCGCCCACGCACGCGGCGTGTTCGTCGCCGCATCCTACCACAACCTGGACATCGTTGGAGAGCCCAAGCAGGTCAGCCACGGCCGGAAGCAGTGTGCCCACCACTTTTGTCGCCGGTAGGATAGGGGCCAGGCGGTCCTTATCGATTCCGGTCGCCCGCAGCAGTTCATCGCTCCATTGCTTCTTCGTCACATCCATCAGCATGGTGGATGACGCGTTCGAATAGTCTACGCCCAGCTGGCCGGTCAGCCTATAAAGGATGAAACTCCCCGGCAGAAGGAAACGCCATGCCTTTTCGTAAACCGAGGGCTCGTTACGCCTGAGCCACATGATCTTAGGAGCGACGTGCGATGCATCAAGGTTCACTCCCGTGATGTCAAAGATGCGTTGTTCCAGATCGGCCAGCGCTTCGCATTCTCTCGTGGCCCTCCGGTCCATCCAGATGATGGCGGGGTAAAGAGGAGTTCCGCGCCTGTCCACCGCCACGACGCCATCCACCTGGGAGTCCACGCCCAGGGCGACAATGGACGAAGGGTCTACCGACGTCTCCGCTACCACTTTCCTTATGGTATTTGTCAGCGCGGAAAACCACGCCCCTGCATCTTGCTCTGCCCAAGCGGGCCGTGGATGGCTTATGGGGTACGCTTCGTAGCTCTCCGCCACCGCGGTGCCGTCTTCCCTCAAGAGAATGGTCTTCAAGCCTTGTGAACCTACATCGCATCCCAGAACATACCTTGGCATCGCACGTCCTCCCGTGACCTTTCTACTTATTAGCTGTTCTCAGTTCTGTGCATGATCCAGGCGGTTGCCAGGAAAAGGCCCAGAATCGAGGAGAGAAAACCCAGCACATATAATCCGCCTTTTATGATCTCCTGATCAGCATTCATGTGTTGTCGCCTCCGTATTATCGTTTAGGCTGACGCTACCACTCTCAATGCCTGTTCTATGCCGGATATGACGCGGTCGGCCTGCTCCTTGGTAATGGTAAGAGGCGGCTGGACCCTGAACACGTTGCCCAGCGGGCCCGAGGTTGATACGATAACCCCGTGCTCCAGCGCAGCCTGCTTGAGCATAGCCATCTGCTTCTTGGAAAAAGGCTCCCGGGTCTTCTTGTCTGCCACGAACTCTACTCCACCCATGAGCCCGAGGAACCTGACTTCGCCGACGTACTCTGCAGGCTCAATGTTGGACAGACCTTCTTTCAGGTATTGTCCCATTTCTGCAGCGCGCGCAGGGACATTTTCCTCTATCAGGGTCTGGATGGTGGCCAGGCCCGCCGCACAGGCGACCGCATTCCCTGAACTGGTCGGCGTGGTCGCATGGATGAACTTGGAGGCAATTTCGCTGGTGGTGACCACCGCGCCAAGCGGGATCCCGCCACCCACGCCTTTTGCCAGGGTGAGAATATCGGGGGTTACGTTCCAGTGCTCGCACGCGAACATACGCCCTGTCCTTCCGAAGGCCGTCTGGACTTCGTCGAGGATGAGCAGTATGCCGTAACGCGTGCATATCTCACGGACCATCGGTAGGTACTCGGGTGGAGGAATGATCCCACCTGCACCCTGGACGGGCTCTATGATGACCGCAGCCACGTTCTTTTCGGTGCAGGCTGACCATGCTTCATCCTTGAGAATGGCCTCGATTTCTCTGGCACACTTGATGTCACACGCCGGATACGAGAACGGGCAGCGGTAGCAGTACGTATTGGGCGCTCTGACCACACCGTACATCAGCGGGCCTACCTTGCTCCGGTAACTGGCGCTGGATGTAGCTGCCAAAGACCCGAGCGTCAACCCGTGATAGGCGTTTTTCAAGGCAATGATCTCGTATTTCCCTGTGAAGATCTTCGCCATCTTGATGGCGGCTTCATTACTCTCGGTTCCGCTTGTTGTGTAGTAGGTCTTGCACAGCGGGCCGGGAGTGATCTTCGCTAGCATCTCGGCCAGGTGTATGGCAGGTAGTGTGGTCTGTCTCATGGATACCTGGATGATGCGGTTTGCCTGTTCACATATGGCACGGATAACCTTGTCGGGATGATGACCCAGGTTCATGACGAACAGCCCCGAGGAGCAGTCGATGTATTCCCTGCCGTCAAGATCCCGAACCACCGCGCCGTCACCCTCAACTATGACGGTCGGCTCCGCCACCGAATCCCACGCTCTCACGATGTAGTCGCGGTCTTTCTGCAGCGCCACTTGTGTTGTTATTGTTTCAGACGGTTCCATATCCAGCTCTCCTTTTTGGAAAATCCAAGACCTACTTTACGAGCACTATTACTTCCCTTGTATCAGTCCTCGCTTTGAACTGCATGGTGGCTGTCAGCTTGATTTCCCCTTTCGGAGTGAAGGGAGGTATCGTCACCTCGAAAGTGAACGACCTTGGCAGCACGGCGCCCGGTCTCATGACTATCCGGAGGGTATTGTCACCTACATCCTCCTCAAAACCGAGGATCACAGGTGTTACGGTCAGGCCTTCGGGCGCAGACAACTTTACCGATACGGTGTCGGTATGCTGAACTTGCTGGCGCCCGGCGGCTTTGCCCACCTCCACGGTGATGGTTGTCGTGGAACCGGCCGCCACTTCCGCGGGCTCCGCGGCGACGCTGCGTATCTCATATGCGTCCTCTTTCAGACAACCTGTTAAGGACGCGGCCAGGACCAGTATGACAAGGGTTATATAGATTGTTGACCTGCGCAACAACATTCCTCCTGTTCCTTAGCCCTGTTAGCAAGGGCAGGGTTTGGCGCTTCAGTGCTCCAGGGAATCTGCTGAACCCTTCTTTTTCACGCCTAGCCTCTCCATGAGTGCTGCGGTCAGTTTGGGAAAGGCCATGGGAGCCACGAAGAAGAACAGCACTGCCCAACAGGCCAGGAGCATGATCATCGAAGCGACTACCAGCAACGTAGCCAGCGCATGTGTGGACATTGGTTAACCCCCTTCCTGATGGCCTAGACAGGCAGACCATAGTACGTGTCTGTGTAACCCTGCTCGCGAAGCGCCTTCCGCCTCTTGTCTTTATAGAAGAAGTAGAGGATCGTACCCAGCGCCACTACTCCGATGAGGAAGTACCACACCGATATAGGTACGGTGGATACCTGATACCAGAACATGTATATTGCCCAGATAGTCATGATGATGTTGATGTACGGGTAAAACGGTGTCTTGATGGGTCTTTCTGCGTTTGGCTCCTTCTTTCTCAGCACGATGTGGACGATGGGCATGAGAATGTACATGAACATGGTCGCCATCACCAGCGCGAAGGCGTAGTCAACTATCCAGCGCTGGAACGAACCAAACATGCCGACTACGAAGGACAGCGCGATAGCGAACACGGGCGATTTGTACTTCGGGTGCAGGTAGGAGAATACCGCAGGAAGCCGGTAGTCCCTGCCCATCACGTACAGCGATCTCGTGAAGCCCGTGATGGCCGTGACCATCGTGGCGAACCCGCTCATCATCGCAGACACAAGGATGATCCGTACCGCCCACAATGGCAGCAGATGAGGAGCTACCTGCATGGCAGCGGCCGGTATGTTGATCTCGCTCCCTGCCATCAGTATCCACATGCTGTAGGGGATGATGGAGATCATACCCAGGGCGCACAGCATCTGAATGGTGCCCATTCCGAGCGAACCCATCGTCTGTATATACCCGAATCGCTTGCGGGATGCCTTGATCTCTTCTGCTATTTGCGGAACCACCTCGAAACCCACCATGTAGGTAATGCAGAGGCCTGCCAGTGCCAGCGCGCCTGTGACCTTGCTTGGAAAGGTGGGGAACAGGTAGTCAGAGGGCAGGTTAGAGGCAGCAAGCCTCAGGAACTCCGTCGGGTTGGTGAGCATTGGTATGAACACCAGGAGCGTGGTACCCACGATGGTGATCACGCTCAGCACCACCTGGACGATGGTGGAAAACAGGATACCTCTGTACACAATGTAATGGAAGAGCAGGCAGAACACTATACTCCACACAGTGGGCGATATGTTCCAGCCGGTGATCCACGACAGGTACGACCCGCCTACTGAAAGGTTGAGCGGTATCCAGAATACGAAATTGAACGCGTAAAGGAAGAAGACGCTGTAACCCGCAAAGCTTCCGAGCGCACGGGACATGTAGACGTACTCGCCTCCGGAGTACGGGAATGCGCTGAGAAGCTCCCAGTAAATAAGGGACATCATAACAACGAACAGTGCGGCGAAGAAATATCCCCAGATGGTGAGAGAGCCGCCCTGTGCCACGATGAACGTGTTGGTGATGTAGAAGTCTCCTCCGGTAACGCCTCCGATCAACCAGGGGATGAGCATCCACCAGGGGACTACTCTGGCCAGTGTTTCCTTCTCAGGGATGTGGTACGTGTCATCCTGCGGCTTAAGCATAGCACTGGTATCTGCCACTTCTTTGATCCTCCTTTATATGTGCTTCCTTTGCCTCCGGGTACCTAAGAATCAAGAAACTCCAGGCATCACCTCCTAATTGGCTCAGTCTGCGAGGATTACCCGTATGCCCATTTCGCGGAGAGCGCGGACGTACTCACGAGGCATGCCCGAGTCGGACACGACGGTATGTACTGATGAAACCGGCGCGATGGACACGAGTGCCTCCTTACCAAACTTGCTGTGGTCGGCCACAACTATCACCTGTTTGGCAGCGCGGATCATCGCACGACGAAGGTAACCCTCGGATAGGTCGAAGTTGGATAATCCCCTGTTCAACGTGAAGCCGCCAGTCCCAAGAAACAGCTTGTCCACATAGAGCGTTTCAACCATTCGTTCCGCCTGACTGCCGCTTATCGACATTTCATCCGGCCGGAACACACCGCCCGGCAGGACAACGGTAAAGTCCTTTCTCGGGGCCAGCTCCAGCGCAATCTTTATTGAGTTGGTGATGACCATGAGATTGTGTTTATCATGAAGGTTTCTGGCTACTTCAAGCGTGGTTGTACCTACATCCAGGATCAATGATTCGCCATCGGAGACTAACGAGGCGGCCGCCTTTCCGATCCGAGCCTTTTCATCCATGAACGTATCCTCGCGTATGGAGAACGGGGGCTCGTAAGCGGTACTCGCCGGGTCGGAAGCGCCCCCGAACACCCGCCTAACGAGTCCTCTCCGATCGAGGGTCTTAAGATCGCGTCGGACGGTCATTTCTGACACCGAGAGAGCCTGGGCCAGTTCTCGAACAGACAGAGTTCCGTTCTTCTGCACGAGTTCGAGCATGCGTGCTCGCCTTTCCTCCGGAAGCACTCGACCAGCCTCCTCAACCAAGTTTGAACATTGGTGTTCGACTTTGATCTTTTATGTTCGAGTATGGTGTTTTACTTATTCGCGGAAGAACTGAGATATCCTTCTTGACCTCATTACCTTTTTGCAGTTTGTCATGAGATGCCCAGGATGAGCGCCGGTGCTGCGCCATAATCAACATCGCTTTTCTCTTCTATGAAACGCGCAGAGAAGGAAATGGTCGCTGTAGAGAGAATTTGACCCCCAAAGGGGAACGCTCTTTCAAGAAGCGAGGGTTCGTGTTTCATGTCGAAGCTGTGGCAGATTCAATCTACTGTTCAGCAGGTGGCGGAGGCAGTCTCGGCCGCTTTGGGTGTCGAGACGGAGATCGTCGACGATGAGCTCACCATCGTGGCAGGTACCGGTAAGTACGCCGCGCGAGTCGGGAGCAAGGATGAAGAGGCTGTCACAGAAGGTGAATTTCTTTATTCAAAGGTGCTCAGGACCGGACAGGCTCACGTAGTGGAAGACCCGGCAAACGATATGGGTTATGACCCTTCCTCACTGAGAGGGGACACCGAAGAGTGCGGTGAAATCTGCGTCCCGGTGGTGCAGGGCGGGAGGGTCATTGGTGTAATGGCGCTGGTGGCTTTTGACGCAATCCAGAGGACAGCGCTTTTGGGGAAGAAGACCCAGCTTCTGACGTTTCTTAACCGTATGGCGGAGCTTCTGGCAAGCAAGGTATCGGAAAGAGAAACGCTGGAGCAGCTGTGCGCAATTTCCAGCCAGCTGCACACCATCATCGAGACTATCCACGAAGGTGTACTCTCCGTGGACGTGAATGGCATCGTCTCACATTTTAACAAGAAGGCAGAGATGCTCACAGGCATGAACAGAGAAGCGGTTATCGGGAAGCCGCTTTTTGCCATCTGGCCCGACTCGCCCATCCAAGACGTGTTGAGGACGGGCAAGGGCTATACGGAGAAGGAGGAGATTTACCCTGCGCCGTCAGGCAGGATGCATTTTCTCGTATCGGCAAGGCCTATTCGTTCGGGTTCGAGGCTTCTCGGCGTGGTCGCCTCCTTCCGGGATATCGCGGACGTAAGAAGACTTGTGTATGACATATCCCAGAAATCTCAGGCATCAAGTTTTGCTGACATTCACGGGAGAAGCCTGGCCATTCAGAAACTGAAGGAGCAGGCTGAACGCGTTGCCAGGGCCAACTCCACCATCCTTATCACTGGCGAGAGCGGCACCGGCAAGGAGTTATTTGCCCGCGCCATACACTTCGCTTCGCCACGGGCGGGCGGGCCTTTTGTTACCGTGAATTGCGGTGCCATCCCGGAGACATTGCTGGAAAGCGAGTTATTCGGGTATGACGCGGGGGCGTTCACTGGAGCGAGGAAGGAAGGGAAGCCGGGCAAGTTCGAGCTGGCAGACGGGGGCACCATATTCCTTGATGAGATCGGTGACCTCCCGCTTCACCTTCAGGTGAAACTCCTGCACGTGCTGCAGAGGAAACAGGTTGAACGCGTAGGAAGCACCAGGGTGATCCCCATCGATGTACGCGTGATAGCTGCCACCAACCGGGATTTGGAGAGCATGATGAAGGACGGTGAGTTCAGAAGCGACTTGTATTTCAGGCTGAGCGTCATCCCCCTTCATATTGTGCCGCTGCGCGACAGGAAGGAGGACCTCGAGATCCTGATCCCGTTCTTCTTGCAGAAATACAAATCGCTCGCAGGCAAAACCTTGGATGGGCTGTCTTCCACTGTTTGGGATGTGTTCTTGAACTACGACTGGCCGGGCAACGTCAGGGAACTGGAAAACGCAGTGGAGTATGCGGTGAATATGGAGACAGGACCGGTGATAACTGTCGACAGCGTACCGCCCCGGATCAAGAAGACCGCTTTCGTGACGAAGGAGGAAGGCATGTCACTCAGGCGCCGAGTATACCATTTTGAAAAGCAGATCCTTGAGGAATCCCTGAAGCGCTTCGGTTATACCAAGGAGGGTAAGGAAGCCGCTGCGAGGAGCCTCAAGATCAGCAGGGCCACGTTGTATAGGAAGATAAAGGAACTCAACATAAAGGAATCAGTACAGGATTTGAGATAGATTCGCAGGATTGAGACTCAAGGCGCAATCTTATCCCGTGTTTGGACTCCCAGACAGACCCCGTTTTCCAGATTGCCCCAAAGACCGCCAGTACCAAAACTGAGAATACTTCCGGCTGTCCGATGAAGAAAAGCGTGCCATGCACGCTTTTTGTGTTGACAGGGTTGATGGCACAGAAGCTGCACGATATTGCCTTTGAGGAGACCAGTCCGGTTGCCGGACGCGAGATCCCAAAAAGGAGGGTGTTTGATGTACAAACCGGATTTCCAGCGAGTCATCGCAGATTCTCAGAAGGTTTTGGACCTGATAGCCAAGAAGGACCTTGACGAGAAAGAGCGTCGCTGGGTGGTTGAAGAGACCGTCCGTGGATTCCGGGATCACGTGAACCCGGGGTTTCTCGAATACCGGAAGTCCGTGTCCACCGATTATACTGCTGTGGAATGGATGGACTCAGGGGCTACATTCGAGGACGTAAACGGCAGGGAGTTCATCGATTGCCTGGGGGGATACGGTATCTACAACTGCGGACACCGCCATCCCAAGGTGTTAAAGGCGGTTCTTGACCAGTTGAACAGACAGGCTCTTCACAGCCAGGAACTACTCGACCCCCTGCGTGCCATGCTCGCCCGGCTTGTGGCACAGATTACCTGGGGGGATCTGCAGTACTCTTTCTTTACCAACAGCGGCACTGAATCGGTAGAAGGCGCCATGAAACTGGCAAGGCTTCATACCGGCAGGAAGGGCATCATCGCAGCTGTCCGTGCGTTTCACGGAAAGAGCATGGGGTCGCTTTCGGCCACGTCCAAAGCGGTATTCAGAAAGCCATACCTGCCGCTTCTGCCCGGAGTTGTGCATGTTCCTTTCGGCGACGCGGATATTATCGACAAACTGATCAAGGCGGGACGATTTACCGGAGAGGAAATTGCGGCAGTACTCCTTGAGCCTATCCAGGGAGAGGGCGGAGTCATCATCCCACCTCCAGGATATCTGAAAGAGGTAAGGAGGATCTGCGACGAAAACGACGTGCTCCTGATTTTCGACGAGGTGCAGACCGGGATGGGTAGAACTGGGAAGATGTTCTGTTACGAGCATTATGACGTGGTGCCTGACATACTCTGCCTGGGCAAAGCGTTCGGCGGCGGCGTCATGCCTATCGGCGCTTTTGTTTCGACAAAGGAGATATGGCAGGAAATGACCCCCAATCCGTTCCTGCACACCACTACTTTTGGAGGGAACCCCATTGCGTGCGCTGCTGCAGTAGCTGCTATCAACGTCATCCTGGAAGAGAACCTGTGCGAGCGGTCGGCCGAGCTGGGCGGATACTTCCTGGAAGGGCTTACCAGTCTTGCGGCCCGGTATGATGCAGTATGCATCGAAGCGCGCGGCATGGGGCTTATGCTCGGAATGGAGTTTCATTCGGATGAACGCGGGTACAGGGTGGCCAAAGGGCTGTTTGAGCAGGGAGTACTAGTGGCAGGTACGCTAGTCAATGCGAAGACCATCAGATTTGAACCGCCTCTTACCATCAGCAAGGAACAGATTGACAGGGTGTTGAACGTCCTTAGCGATGTCCTGGAGAAAACCTCAAGAGAGCGAGTGTGAGGAGGGAGAAGCCGAAGTGCTGAAGTTTTACGGTGACAGATGTGTCGGCTGTCAAGCGTGCCAGCTGGCCTGCTCGGCAGAGAAGATGGGTGTATTCTCTCCTGGGCTGTCATTGCTTAAGATCTCCGCCCGGTTCTCAAAGACGGACAGGTCTGTACTCGGGTTCGTATGCGATGCGTGCGGCAGGTGTGCGAATGTATGCCCGGTGGAAGCTATCGTGATGGATTGCGGACCCAAGATCGACCCTGCTCTTTGTACGGCATGTGGGCTCTGTGCCGAGGAGTGCCCGCAAGGGATCGTCCTGGAGGATGAAGAAGGCAAGGCCCGGATCTGTGACTTCTGCGGTGGGTCTCCTGCTTGTGCTGGCTGGTGCCCTGTAGAAGCACTTCGGTGGGAGGTGTAAGTCATGGGATACGCGGGTAAAGTCCTTTTCATCGACCTGACATCTGGAACGTCTCGCACGGAGGAATTGAACAGGGAGTGGGCCCGCCTGTACTTTGGCGGAAAGGGCCTTGGCGTAAAATACTTCGCGAGCTTGACTGGCCCGGGCATTGATGCACTTTCCCCTGACAACAAAGTGGTGCTGATGACGGGCCCTCTGGCCGGTACCATCGCGCCGTGCTCCGGCCGGCTCAGCGTGACGACCAAGTCTCCCGCTTCAGGCACCATACTGGAGTGTGGCGTGGGAGGCACGGTGGGTCCGGAAATCAAGTTTGCCGGATATGACGGCATCGTTATCGAAGGGCGCTCGGACGCCCCGGTCTATGCGGTAATTGACGATGATAAGGTCACGCTACACCCGGCCGGGGACCTCTGGGGCAGGGGCTGCCACGACACCGAGCTTGTGCTGAAAGAACGGCTGGGCGAGGAATTCCGCATTGTGTCAATAGGGCAGGCCGGCGAGAACCTTGTGCCCATGGCCTGCCTTACGTCAGAACTGTATCGACAGGCAGGCCGAGGCGGGATCGGTGCCGTCTTCGGCTCTAAGCACCTGAAGGCGCTGTGCGTCCGGGGTACGAAGCCTGTGCGTGTTCCCAATATAGCGGAGTTTATGAAAGTGGTCGGGGAGCTGATGCGGGAAGACTGCCTTACCGACACGAATCTTTGGGCCCGCACGGACGGCACGCCCCTTCTGGTTGAGGCGTCCAATTCCGCCGGGATTCTGCCTACCAGGAATTTCCAGGACGGTGTATTCGAAGGGTTCAAGGCCATCAATTCAGAAAGTGTAAGAAACGTCAGGCAGCGCAAGAACGCCTGCTTTGCGTGTACGCTCGCCTGCGGGAATTACGTCCGCGCGGGAGAGGCCGTAGTGGAAGGTCCTGAATACGAGACACTGGCTCTTGCGGGTTCGAACTGCGGCATTTCGGATCTGGAGGCGGTGATCCGGTTCAACGCAGCATGCGACGACCTCGGGCTTGACACCATATCCGCCGGCAACGTGGTGGCGTTCGCTATGGAACTAACCGAAAAAGGCATTCATGATTTCGGAATGCGATTCGGCGAGATACGGCCCTACCTTGAGGCTCCGGCGCTCATCGCGAACCGTGAGGGGATCGGGGCGGACCTAGCCTTAGGAGTGCGCCACGTAGCAGGAAAGTATGGAGGGCGGGAGTTCGCCATGGAAGTGAAGGGGCTTGAGATCCCAGGCTACGAGCCCCGAGGCGCCTGGGGTATGGGTCTTGCCTACGCCACGTCGGACAGAGGTGCATGCCATATGAGGGCATGGCCCGTGGCGGACGAGGCGTATGGAAACATTGACCCCTTTACGATCGAGGGGAAGGCCGCGCTTGTGATCGGAGGACAGCACTACAATGCCATCAAGTTCTCTATGATCTTGTGTGATTTCTGGGCCATATCACTGGAAAACATGGCGAGAGTCGCTTCGGTGGCGACAGGACGCCACGTCACTGCCTGGGAGCTGGAACGCGCAGGAGAACGCATCTACAACACCACAAGGTTGTTCAACGTGAGAGCCGGCTTCAGGCGGGCCGCTGATACTCTCCCCGATCGCATCTTCAAGGAAGCGCTGAAGACAGGAAGGGCCGCAGGCAGGATATATCCCAAGGGTGAGTTCGACAGGATGCTAAGCGAATACTACGCTCTTCGCGGCTGGGATGAAGAAGGGGTACCCACTCCTGCCAAGCTCGAAGAACTGGAAATCAGTTAGGAAGGTTGTGGTATAATTGGCTCAGGCAGAAAGGGAACGGGGCATTTCCCAGATGGAATATTACCAGCGTGAAATGTTTTATCGGAATGCGCCCATGGAACACGGTCCGAGTGCGTGCGAGATCCCTTCCTGCGGGGTCATGGTAGTGCTTCACGGCAGCCTGGAAAGGTACGCCCCTCCGGGTGAGGGTAGGCGGGTCATCGTACACTTGCCACGAGGCAGGACAGTGGCCGACTTGATAGACATCATCGGAATACCGCGGCAGTACGTGTCCTTCGGGGCTGTCAACGGTGTTAGGCGGGAAATGAACCAAGAACTAAAAGATGGGGACGAGGTCGCCCTTTTCACCCCTCTCTCGGGTGGCTAGACTCCCCTGGGAAGGAGCTAAGAATGAAACTCTGGCTGATCGAAAGACACACGGACAACCTTTCTCTGAATGTCAAGGTGGAGAAGACGGTTTACAGGGAGAAAACTAGATACCAGGATCTCGCGATAGTCGATACCTGCGAGTTCGGACGCGCGCTCATCCTGGATGGAGTAATCCAGACCACGGAACGAGACGAGTTCATATATCACGAGATGCTGGCACACGTCCCCCTGCACGTGCATAGAAAGCCAGAGCGAGTGCTGGTAATAGGAGGCGGCGATGGAGGTACGATAAGGGAAGTACTCAAACATCCTACCGTGAAAGAGGCGCATCTTGTGGAGATAGATGAGGCAGTGGTCAGGGCGTGTACCACGTATATGCCTTCGATCTCGTGCGCGCTTTCGGACCCCCGTGTGCGGGTGATCATCGAGGATGGCATTGAGTTCGTGAAGGATAAAGAGGGAGAATACGATGCTGTGCTGGTAGACTCTACGGATCCATCCGGGCCTTCTCTCGGGTTGTTTAATGTGGAATTCTACTCCAACGTGGCCAGGGTGTTGAGGGATGGTGGCGTATTTGCGGCCCAGACCGAGCAGCCCTTTTTTCAGCCTGAGCTGGTACGCCGGATCTTTCATATGATCAGCCAGGCATTTCCCGTCACCCGGCCCTACCTGGCGACGATCCCCACTTATTCGTCCTGGAGCTGGTGCTTCACTTTTGCGTCCAAGGGCGAGCATCCAGAGAATGTGCTACCCACAAGGTGTTCCGGCCTCCGATACTATTCCCGGGAGGTTCACTTAGCGTCATTTGCATTGCCGCCCTTTATTGATCGTCTATTCGAAAAAGACGCAGCGTGCAGCTTGTGACAGATTAAGGGAGGCCAGGATGTACGCCCCGCCTCCCTTGTTTACTCCCGGTTCGCCCGGTGTTTCTTCAGGAGAAGCACCATATCGTACACAAACCTGAGCTGGTCTTCATCCAGCGTCCCGATCTCATGAAGCAGTCGCTCCAGCAGACCTCCGGTGGCCGGGGCAACGGGCGTGGCTATACGCAAGAACTCACACGGGGACACTCCCAGGGCTTCGGAAATCCGCCTCAGGGATGCAAGCGAAGGCCTCACACGCCCGTTTTCCACCGCGCTGATCAGTGCTGTCGACAGTTCTGCTTTTTTTGCCAGTTCGCTTTGTGTAAAATGCTGCTGCTCTCTCAGCTGGCGAATTCGGCTACCTAGTAATGAGTGCACCCCTGTGAAAATACAGGGATCCACGTCCAGCGCACTGGCAAGCGTGTGAAAGGAAGCGGGGTCGAGGGTGCCGCTGCCCGATGCAGCGCTCCGGAGCGTGTCCTCGGGGATCCCGGTTTTGTTTGCCAGCTCAGCCATGTTTATCTTTTTGCATTCCAGGAGCAATGCGAGGATTTCGCCCGGAGAGGACTGGATCATCTGATCGGCCTTCAGCCCGAGAGCGAACGAAAGCCGCAGCAGTACTTCCGGAGAGGGTTCTTTCTTCCCTGACTCCACCTCTGACAGATAAGACGGGGAAAGACCCACCATTGCCGCAAGTCGTCTCAGGCTGAATCCTTTTGAAACCCGCGCGGTCCGAAGCCTGCCATGGTCTAAGACCATGCTGTTAAGCCTCGCTCCTTACACCATGTATATGGCGCCATACGGGCAGGAGCGTCTGCACACGCCGCACCCCGTGCATCCCGGCAGCACCACCGGGATATCGCCCTCTTCCTTGAACAGGTTCGAAGAAGGGCATACCACGGGACAGGGATGGCACCCCTGGCACCTGCCCGGGTCTACAACAGATGCTTTTCTTTCCAATGAATCGGCATCCCCTAGATGGATATTCCGGAAACACTGAGTCTCTTAAAGAAGTTGAATCCAGTCATGGACAGCGCAGGACCCTGGGAAGCGACCTGGAGCGACTTGTGGATGTAAGCGGTGACTTCGCCGTCGGAGTAGATGTCATACTCGCCCAATTCGTCTGGTTTACCTGCATACACGGCAGGTCTCAATGTCGTGCCTGCTCAGCCGCCGCATAGCTCCGGTTTCACCGTGAGCGTGTAACCGTGTCTTGCCAGGAAATCCCTGGCCTCCTGTGTCACCTGAAGTGGTTTCATGCTTTTTGCACCTCCTGAACCGATTATACTATGCGGGCTGTTCGCTTGCAATATACACAGCGCACAATACGTTCGCCAACAGTACATGATCGGGCGCTGCTGTCGAGCAGACAAAAGCAGTCTTCTCGCTGTGGGGAAGACTGCTGGAGTATTCCCGGGTTAACAGGTAAGGCGTTTAAATATCTCTTTTACCGGGATTATATCAGTGATCTCGCCGACGCGAGCGCCGGCGAACACAAGGCCGTGTTTCACATTCCCCGATTGGGAGTTGATCAACGCCCTGCTGATGCAATGGCTGAGGTCCTTGTTTTCGCGGTGCATGCAGATCTTGAGGCAACCGTTACACCGTGTCGTAACCCCGTCGATCCTGGGGAGGTCGATGTCCGAGTGAGGTATTATGGCGCGGGACGCGTAACCCGTAGGGCTCCACCACTCGACCTGGCTTCCTGTAGCATTTACCCATGCCATTTTCATCTCCGGCGAGGCGGAAGACTCATCAGACATAGCAAACCTGGTTCCGAGCTGCACGCCATCGGCTCCCATCGCCAGCGCTTTTTCAACGTCCGCATAGTGCAGAATCCCGCCAGCTGCTATTACCGGACCCTGAAACCCTGTGGCGCGGAGTTCGCGGAGGACGTCTGGGAACAGATCCCAGGTGGAGACCTCGGGATCCTTCGGACCCAGATGACCTCCTGCCTGCCCGCTTTCTACAATGACTCCTGACACCCCTTGTGTTTGCGCAACGATACGGGCCGCCTTGGTTGAGCTGATAATGGCCAGCCCTGGGATACCGTGATTGTGTAGCTTCTGGAAAGGTCCCCTGGCGAGACCGGCACCGATGGCCACAAAATCAACTCTTTCGCGGACACATACATCCAGGAGATGGTCAAACAGCGAACCCACGTACATCAGGTTTACGCCTACCACGCCGGAAGTCCTGAGTTTGGCCTCCCTGATATGCATTTGCAGTTCGGCGGGGGGAATACCCATGCCCCCTATGGTGCCTACGCCGCCTTCATTCGCCACGGCCGCGGCCAGCGGCGCCAGCGAGATGCGGATGGACATACCGCCCTGAACGATGCAGTACCTTGCCCGCTTTTCCCCGATTTGCAGGCCTTTGAGTGTCATCTGTGGTGCAGCTCCCATCGCGTAGGATAGACCATTGGTAAGACAATACCAGGCTCCAGAGCGTTTTCCTGCAGCGGCCTACCCAAAATTAAAGGAAATACTCTCTATTTCTGCCGGTTAAGAGCGCTTCGCACTCGCACCTCGATGTCTGCATAACGCACCTCGCCTGAACATACCAACTCCTTCCGTTCTTTCATATCCAGCTCGAGAAGATTCAGGTCGGATTGTGTAAGACTCCTGCTGCCCGACGGGTTGCAGCAGCACCGCCCGCCCAACGGCAGTCCGACCACTGTGATGGTCACACGCGCGGCATCACTTGTCATCCTCCGACCCGCATCTGCCAAAATCATATGAGTCCTCTTCAACTACAAGCCTCTTGCCATAAACAAGTGGGTACATACTCATGTATTCGTCAGTCGGTCAGTATTTACCTAGTATTACTACGTTAAGTACGTTATAACCGTCTAATATAGCAGGGTCTTGTATTCGACTCCCACATAATCTGCATATGCCAGTCCGCGTGCTAAGAAGCATTTGTATCTCATTCCTCACTTGAGGCAAAGTCCCCCAGAAGTTTTTTTTACCCCGAAGCATCTCCAGCACCAGGAAGCCATAAGCAATCATTGTCATGGTTATGTGGTGGTGCCAACCCTGCCAGCCTCTTCCTTCGTAGTGATCCATCCCCAGCTCCTTTTTCATCTCCCGGTAGTTCTGCTCTACCCAGCAGCGTATGTTTGCCAATCTGACCAGTTGCCGTAGGCTTGTGTTTCTGCCGAGGTTGGAGAACCAAAACTTGTACTGTTCTTCCTCCTGCCATTCGATCAGGAGCCAGACCGGTTTTTGGTCGATCTTCCCGTTCTCGTACTTGTAGGAAGGTTGCACCATCAAAGCCGCAAACCGCCCTCTAAGCTCTCCCTTCGTTCCTTCCCTCCAGGTGATGCCTTTCCATGCCTCTTCCGGGAGTTCATGTGCAATCTGGGCCACGCTCTTGGTCTTGGGTAGGTTAGGAGGACGCTTGCGGGGACGTCCAATTCTTTGATACGCCGGTATCTCGCCCCTTGCCGGTTCTTCCCAGACTCCCGTAGTTGATTCGATTGCCACCACATAAGTCAAACCGCGCCCCTCAAGTTCTTCCCGAAACTTCGATATGTTACCATAGCCAGTGTCAGCCACGATTACACCTTGAGGGATTTCCCACTCCATGGCACGATCGATCATGGACAATGCCAACTGCCACTTCTGCTTGAACTCAACCTCTTCTGGAACCCCAGCTTTCCGCCTCCGCTCCGTATCTTCAGTCCATTCCCTGGGTAAGTACAGGCTAAAGTCTATAGGAAAGCAAGCTTGTGGCGTAATGTAGGCTCACGGCCACCTGGCAGTTGCCCACCTTGCCCAAAGTGCCCGAATACTGCCGGGCTACCCCTACCGAGTGCCTCCCTTGTTTCGGAAATCCGGTGTCATCCACTATCCAGGCGGTAGGTGGACTTATCTCACTGGCCATTCGCTTCGCCAGCAGTTGGCGAAGAGGCATCCAATCCCATGGACTCTGGCCGATGAATTGCTGCAAAGCATGCCGAGCCAGACCTTGGCGTGGCCGAAGACCCTCTCCACCGTCTTTCTCATCCTCATCGCTCGCTTCATACCCCCCCGGCCCTGTTAGAGGATACCGCCTGATTGACGTAGATGAGTTTGCGTCCGTCGGTCTTCTCCACACACTCCATGGCCCTGGCGCAACGGCCACAGTCCCTCCGGCTGCATGGGGGTAGCACCAGGGCACCTCAAGCCATCCCGGGCTATATCGGCTTGGGATGTACGGACTGATCCCTTCGTCCACTAGGTGCTGCCTGAACTTCGAATCGTCGTAACCCTTGTTCGCTGCGAGCTTCTTCGGCTTTACGCCCTTTTCGATGAGGCCTTGCACCAGCTGCCCTGCCTTCCCAAGCTTGTCACCGCCGCTTCCGTCACAAACCCCGCTTCGTCCACCGCGGCGTGTACCTTGTATCCAAGGAACGGGTCGTTCTTCTTCTGAAAGCCCCACCTGGCATCCGGGTCCGTGAAACTGGCAACCCCCTTATGGTCCAGCAGGTCCCGAAACGTCTGCACGAGCTGGCGAAGATCCTTCTCCTTCCGGCCCGATACCTTTTCTACCGGTTCGCGCGCACCCGCGACCTCCCCGGCCAGAAGCCGCTCGTAGTTCGCATAATCGCCTTCCCTTTCCGCTTCCGCCAGGCCCTCCACGGTCCTGGCGGCTTCCTCGTCGTACTTCCTGAGCGCCGATACTATCCGCCTCTTGCCCTCCCTGACCAGCTTCACCTTGTTCTTAATCGCCGCGTGGGCCACCATTTTCGAGCCGTCCACGAGGGCCCAGTTGCCCTTGAGGAGCCCTTGGTCCTTGGCCTCCCGTACGAGCCTGTCGAAGATCCACTTGAACCTTTCCTTCCCCAGCCTCTTTCTGAAAGTCACCAGCGTGGTGTCATCGGGAACCGGGTCGTCCCACCGTATCCCACAAAAATATCGGTACAGCACGTTGTACCTCAACTCGCGGCACACCTGCACGTCCGACAGCCCCCCCCCCACACCTCCAGAAACAGCGCCCTGAACAACACCTCGGGAGGAAAACTAGGCCGGCCCACATCAGCACTGTAGCAGCCAGCCACCTCTTCGGTCACGAACGAAAAGTTCACGTGCTCATTAATGGCTACCAAAGGGTGGTCCTCTGGTATCATCTTTTCGAATATCTCCAGGTCAAAGATCGTCGCTTTGACACGTATTCCTCCGGAAAATCCTTATTATGTCAACACTTTTTCAGAGACCTCCCTGATATAAGCGATCACCATCTCGACAGAAGCGCGTGACCGCAAGGTTTTGCGGCTCGCCAGACCGCTGCCTGAAGGTGCGGATGTCCCGGTGAATAAGGGGAGGAAACGGGCGATTGAAGCAGAAATCCTTGATGCGGGGGCACGATATAAGAGAGGTGATTTTATGGCCGAGGTTGTGGATTGCAGGGGATTACCGTGCCCGGAACCTGTGGTGAGGGCAAAGAGAGCGGTAGAAGCTTCATCAGATGTGGTACAGGTACTTGTCGATGACGTGGTGGCCAGAGAAAACCTGGTCAAACTTGGTCGAGGCATGAACTGGAGGGTAGACGTAACAGAAGCAGACGGATATTTCAGGGTTACTTTTGAGAAGGATGGAGTCTCGTTACCCAAAGGAACTGTGCCGACGGAGCCAGGCCTCTGCACGCTGCCTTTGCCGACTACCGTTTTTATCAACGCTGACAGCATCGGCCGGGGTTCTGATGAATTGGGCAGAGCGCTTATGAAGGCGTTCTTGTACAGCCTCACCCAGATCGATGCATGCCCTGAGCGCATCATTTTTATGAACTCCGGGGTTCGACTGGTGGTTGAGGGCTCCCCGGTGCTGGAGGTGCTATCCGAGCTCAAGGCCAAGGGCGTGGAGATCTGGGCGTGCGGTACGTGCCTTGAGTACTTCGACATCAAAGACCGGGTAGCGGTGGGAGAGATATCCAATATGTACAGTATCGTACAGGCGTTTATGGATTCCACCAGGGTGATCACGATATGAGCAAAGAGAGTAATCACGTACGCCTGACCCAGCTTACCACCAGTTCAGGGTGTGCCGCTAAAGTGGGCCCTGGGCTTTTGCAGGATGTGCTGGCGCGCTTGCCCCTTGATAGTTCCGAGCGGCTGCTGGTCGGCATAGAAACTGGAGACGATGCGGCGGTGTACCGGGTGTCCGACGAGCTCGCGTTTATCGCGACGGTGGACTTCTTCACCCCCGTAGTTGACGAGCCGCGACTTTTCGGCCAGATAGCAGCCACCAACGCGCTTTCTGATGTATACGCTATGGGGGGCGAACCCCTGCTGGCGCTCAACGTGGTGGCGTTTCCCGTATGTTCGCTGGGAACGGAAGTTCTAGCGGAGATCTTGGCCGGAGGGGCGGAAAAAGTCAAGGAATCAGGTGCCGTGCTTGCCGGGGGTCACTCGGTCGAGGACAAAGAGCCAAAATATGGGTTGTGCGTTATTGGAAGTGTGCACCCGCAAAGAGTGATTACTAACGCGGGCGCAAGGCCGGGGGACATCCTCGTCCTTACAAAACCCCTGGGAACGGGCATTGTAGTGGCGGCGATCAAGGCAGGTATGGCGCCCGAGGGCGCACGCCAGTCGGCTGTGCGCTGGATGACCAGGCTTAACCGTAAGGCGTCTCAGGCGGCGGCCAGGTACGGTGTTCACGCTATGACCGATGTTACTGGTTTCGGCCTGCTTGGGCACCTGAAAGGCATGCTCGCCGCGTCCGGCGTATCTGCGCGGATCACTGCAGCGCGCGTACCTGCACACCCGGGAGCTAAAGAACTGGCAGGTATGGGACTCGTACCCGCCGGCACTTATGCCAACAGGTCTTACCTCGGAGATTGGGTCGAGTTCGCCCCATCGGTGGCCACGGTCGATCAGGACGTACTGCTTGACCCGCAATCTTCGGGCGGACTGCTGATCTCCGTAGCTCCCGAACAGGCCCGGGACCTCGTCCGCGAGCTGGAGGAGGGGGGCGACCTAGGGAGCGCGATCGGTGTGCTAGAGGACGGGACGCCGGGGCGTATCTATGTTGAGTGAGCTGTCTGGTCTTCTCGGAGTAAGGCAAAACGACGTGGTCTCCTTCGTCGGAGCGGGGGGAAAGACCACGAGCATGCTGACGCTTGCGGCTGAACTGGCGCCTCGAGGAACGCTGCTTGTAACCACCACAACACGCATGTGGAACCTGAGGGAACACCCGGCGCGGCTCGGAAGTGCTGCTTCCTTGCTTTCCCAGCTGCCGCCAGCGGGTCGCATTAACGTGTTTGCGTCGGGAGCAGAGCTGTCAGGGGAGCGGGAAAAGCTGACGGGCATCGCCCCTCAAGACGTAGACCTGCTGGCCGGGAGCGGGTGCTTTGACTGGATACTTGTGGAGGCAGACGGCGCGGCGGGGCGGCTTTTCAAGGCGCCTGCCAGCCACGAACCTGTGGTCGCCTCTTCAACCACCATGCTTGTAATGGTGTTTGCCGCGGATATACTGGGGAAGCCACTTACAGACCAACACGTGCACAGGCTTGACCATGTGGTGCGCTGCGCCCGGCAGCCGGAAGGATCCCGTATCACGGCCGGTACCGTCCTGGGCGTACTGTCTCACCCGGAAGGAGGCAGAAAGCGGAAGCCGCCACGCGCTAAAGCCGTCGTACTTTGCACCAGGACAGACCTGGTTGACCAGGCGATCCTTGCCGACTTCAGGCAAACTTTCAGGGGACATGAGTTTGACAGGGTCGTACTCTGGTCCAACGTACGGAGGGAAGGAGAACTGGTGACTTGATAGTGACCGCGGTGCTGGCGGCCGGCGCCTCAAGGCGCATGGGTACCTCCAAGATGTTGTTGCCGTTCGGCGAAACTACGCTGCTGGAGTACACGGTGGCGGGGTGTATGAAGCACGCTCCCGGGATCGTGGCTGTGATACTTGCGGGCGGCGACTCAGTGTGCCGGGAGAACCTTGAAAGGGTGTTTTCACGGGAAATCAGAGACGGTCTGCTCCGCCTCGTGGAAAACCCGGGTTCAGGATGCGGGCAATCCACCTCTATCAAGGCGGCGGTAGACGCGTTCCCTGAGGCGGAGGCGTGGATCTTTGTGCTGGGAGATATGCCCTTTTCGCCGCCGCTAATCGACGGACTTCTCCGGGAATACGAAAGGGGAACAGAGTGCGTGGCTTACTCCCACAGCGGCGCGCCGGGTTGTCCCGCTCTGTTTTCCGGCAAATACCTCAGTGCGCTGCGAGAGCTCAAGGGAGACGGGGGAGCCCGAGGCCTGCTCTCATCATCCGTTATACTATTTGCACCCAAAGAGAGGTTACTTGACATTGACGACGAGAAAGACTACGTTCTCGCAAGAAATCAGATCGGTCACTTCTGACACCCTGTGTGTGATAAGGGGAGCGGGGGATCTGGCCAGCGGGGTGGCATACGTGCTCCATAGCACCGGATTTCGTCTGATGCTACTTGAGATTCCTCATCCGGCCGCGGTAAGACGTAGCGTGAGCTTTTCCGAAGCGGTGTATAAAGGCGAAACCGTGGTGGAGGGAGTGCGTGCGGTGCTTATACCAGAAGCGGCCCGTGCGGCGACAGTATGGGCAGGCGGGTGCATTCCCGTCCTGGTGGATCCCAATTCGAGTGTGCTCTCTCGAATAAGACCCAGGGTATTCGTGGACGCGACCTTATCTAAACGGACAAACCCGGATATCTCGCAGGATATGGCTGATCTCGTCATCGGGCTCGGTCCGGGTTTTGTTGCAGGGGTGGACGTGCATGCGGTAGTTGAAACCAAGCGAGGCCACTACCTGGGTAGAGTAATACTGGACGGCAGCGCACTGCCTGACACAGGGATCCCGGACGAAGTGGGCGGTTACGGAGCAGAGCGGGTGTTACGAGCGCCAGCTTCAGGAGTCTTTATGACATCACATGACATTGGCAATGTGGTCCGGCAGGGTGACGTGGTGGGTGAAGTGTCGGGCCTGCCTATACATGCTGCGATAAGTGGTATCATCAGGGGACTTTTGCGTGACGGTACCTGCGTTACGGGTGGTCAAAAGGTCGGGGACGTGGATCCGAGGAACGACCCGGCTTACATACATCATATTTCAGACAAGGCGAGGCTGGTGGGATGGGGAGTGTTCTCGGCGATTTGCGGGCTCCTGCACTAGCGAGAGGTGGGTGTGTACCCGAGGGGTGGATGAATGAACCAGTACTGACCCTGAATCTGGGGCGGAGCGCGAGACGCCAGTGGCGAGCGCCGGGAGAAGGGACAAAGGGCGGCGCTTCACCGCCCTTTCCCCCCTACAGGTATTACCTGTTTTCCCTGTTCCTTTCGTTCCTATCGAATTCCTGGCCTACTTCATAGTGGTACGGACTGCGACCTCCGCCGACTGGGTACGTGGGCCCGGTAAAGCCGGTGGGCGCCCATCCCGGCGTGCCCGCGCCTACATGCTCCGGACCGACGAACGGCGGTCGACCGGCGAACCCCTGAGCCTGGCTGGCCATAGAGGATACGTGCGAGATGGTGTTCTGGTTAGCGGGTATCGTCTGGTACCAGCCTTTCCTGCTGGCGATGTGGAACAGCTCCTCACCCATTTCCATGTCCTGTCTGGCCATATCCATGAAGGTGCGACGCAACTCTGGGTGAGAACACTCGGTCGATGACTTGATGTGTGATACCGCCAACGCCTTGCACTGGCTGAGGCAATCCAGCGCAATGCTCCTGGCGGACAGTCTGCCTCCCTGGTGGAACAAGTTTACCACTCCTTCCTTACTGAGTTCTGTACCCTTGATGCGGCACGTCCACGTTCCTCACGACGGCTGTCAGCCGCTGCAGCTGGCTGTTGTAGATGTTCTGGTGCCTTTGCAGTGCCTGCCTCACTTCCTGGTCGTCACATTCGTTGATGTAATGCCCCAGTTTTTCGAGGATTACTTGGTGCTGGCCGATGTGATCGCTTAACTCCAGGCACTCGCGCTCTGTGAGCCGGTCCATTCACTTCCCTCCTTTTGGCCTCTTAGTTTTCGAACATCCTTATTCATCTCCAAAGAGGTGCCCGGATATCCAGGCCGTTCGCCTTATTCGCCATAGGGTGGCTTGGGCGCTGGTCCGGGCTGGTTCAGCTTAAAGGTATGACTCCTTATATCCATCTCGGTTGCGCTGGTCGCCCGCTTGGGCATGTGGCATGTGACGCAATCAGTTACAACGGTCTGACCCGTGTGTGCCTGGATATCTGCCTGAGCCTTATGGCAGCCGGTGCACACTTCGTTTCCCTGCGCCACAAGCAGCGTCGGTGCATGGGGCGCATGGCAGCGGGTACATGTCATTTTCTGTTTCGTCCAGTGAGTGCTCTGGATGTAGTCCTGGTATTGCTGGTGGTGTTTTTTCGAGGCGCCGTCCGCGAAGAAGGCATCGGTCTCTTCGCCGATTTTGGGCTCAAGAGGTTGGTAGTGGTCAAGAAGCTTTTCCCCCGGAACGTATCCCAGGGCGTCCTCGCGTTTGCCGTCCACGTTCTTGCCTCTTATGTGGCACTGGGCGCATACCTCGATGGCGCGCTCCGATTCAAGGTTCTTCGGGTTTATCACGTCTGCCGCATTCCGTGAAGCGATATGAGCTGAACCGGGCCCGTGACAAGCTTCACAACCGATGCCGCCTTCGACGAAAGCGTGAACCTTAGGTTCGTACCCCGTGTTGTGGCAGCCGGTACACAGGTTTCCGTAATCCCGCTCATTCCACTTGTCGGCGTTGTACGGGCGCCATGAACTAGTAGCTGTGATCCACTCGGCCGGGAGGAGCCTCCACGCCCGCGCCTCGGGGTCGTGTACGACGTAGCGCTGCTTCCACTTTCCACCGATAGTAAGTATGACGTCATCGGGTCCGAATTGTGTGGCCACTTCGAAGGGGTTACCCGGCAGCGAGAAGTCACAAATAACCGCTTCGGGGAACCGCTTGGCATCAACGACCATTCTGGCGTGACCGGATTGGGCCCAGCCCCTATGCTGTGTGGGGTGACAGAACCTGCAGAGTTCAGATCCCGAGTAGGAGGCGCCTATCTGCGCAGGGCCGGGAGATCCCGGGTCCTGCTTTGGTGCGGTTATGCAGCCACCTGCAATTAACAAAACCAGTGTGGTCAGGATAATGAGCCTCTTCAACGGCTGCACCTCCAATTTGTTCTATTTCTTTCCTGTAGCATGTGGAAAAACGGAGATGAGTATGCAGGCGCGGCCAATGAATAAAAGGACGGGAGGGGATTTCCCGCCCGTTACAGAAGGGTTAGTAGGGTTGGGGAAGTGAGGGACCGTAACACTGCAGGCAGTGCCTGCGATACATCATACGCAACACCGAGTCATTGGTGAATAACGAGGGTAACAAAGGCAGTTACGGCCGGGCGGCAGAGAGCCCGGCGAGATAGCCGGTGGAGAACGCGGCCTGGAGGTTGTATCCACCGCTGCGCCCTGTGATGTCCAGGATTTCACCGGCGAAGTACAGAAATGGTGCCAGCTTTGAGCGGCAGGTCCTCGGATCCACTTCTTTCACGCTTACGCCGCCTGAGGTTACCGTGGCTGACCGGATTCCCAGCGTTCCAATGACGTGAAAACGTATAGTGTACAATGCCGGAAGTATCGCCTCGCGGTACTGCCGGCTGAGCTGGGCGCACGTAACATCAAGGGGTATACCTTCTGCGGAAAGTAGATGTTCCACGAGTGCCCTGGGAAGAAATGCCGACAGCGCGTGACGCACTTTCCGCCGCCCGGCCCGTTTCAGTGCTCCCAAGACGTGCTGCCTGAACTCGGCCGGCGTGTACTCGGGAAAGGGGTTTACACACAGGGAAGGTGAGTTCCCTTCATACAGCGCGCGGGCGGCGTCTTCCCCGATCTCGAGCACTGCGGGCCCGGACAGCCCGTTGTGTGTAAACAAAAGCCCCCCGCGCCACCGGGCCAGGGTCTTTCCGTCTTCCCTGAGAAGACGCACGGCAACATCGGGCAGCGTGACTCCGGCAAGCTCTTTAACCCAGCGTTCGCTGACTATGACAGGCACGATAGAGGGGTAAACCGGTTCTATGCTGTGGCCTAGGCTTCTCGCAATGTGAAGGCCTCTGCCGGTTGAGCCTGTCTGCGGGTAGCTGAGGCCTCCTGTCGCCAGTATGACGGAGTCTGGCCGATATGTGCGGCTCGTGGTGATTACCTGACCTTCCGGCGACACCGCCTTGACGCTCTCCTCAAGGTGCACATCCACTCCTCTGGACTGCAACGCGCGCAAGAGCGCCGTCACTACGTCCGCAGCGCGCTGGCTCTCGGGATAGACCCGGCCAGAGTCTTCCACCGATACCGGTACGCCGTTGGATTCAAGCAGATGGATCACTGATTCTGGGCCGAATGCGGAAAGGGCAGGTATTAGAAATCTGCCGTTGCGCCTGTAGCCCGGGGACTCGTAGTTGAACGCGTCCAAGTTGGTCAGGTTACACCGGCCGTTGCCGGTAAGTTCAAGCTTGCGACCAGGACGCGTGCCGGCCTCAAGCAGCAACACTTCCGCACCGTGGCATGCCGCGCTCCATGCTGCTGTCATGCCTGCAGGACCTGCCCCGACCACCAGCACTTCCTTGCCCAAGCGAAACCACCTCGGAGTACAGGATGCTACATTTTTTCTCTGTCAACTCCGAGGTTCCTCTACCGCCCGGACTTTCTGTCCCTGTCCAGGGTACGCTCGATCACGTCCCAGATCTCTGGCGTTTCGAAACCTCTGCGCCACGCGGCAATGCCGGCAAGCCCGTATTCCCACACCATGTGGGTGCGCGCCTGCACAGAGTCACTATCTTCGATCCAGAGCCGGTACCTGTCACCGTTTTCCACGTATTCCACATACTTCAGCCCGGATGCGTCCGGTACCGGGGATAGTGACTTAGCGCTCAGGAGTTCCTGCACCTGTCGCATACCGAGCGCCTTAGAGGTGGCCTTTCCGCCTTGGCCATCTTCCTTCCAGAGCCGGGTATAAAATGGGATTCCCAGGATGAGTTTTTCCGCGGGGACCTCTGCCAGCATGACCCTGAGCCCCGCGCGCACCCAGTTCAGCGAACTCACCGGGCCGGACCGGCCACCGCTCCCGCTGTACTGGTCATACCCCATTACAATGATATAGTCGGCAACCTGTGCCAGTGCCGCCCTGTCATAACACAACGACCACGTGGGGCTGTTAGACTTAAAGGTTACGTCCACCGATACAACCAGCCCGGCCTCCTTTGCAAGCGGCACGAGCTCTCTCACGAATTGTGTATAATAGTCCCTATCTTCCATGTACATGTTCTCAAAATCAAGGTTTATTCCGTCCAGCTGGAACAGCTCAGCATAGATCAACAGCTGTCGGATCACGTGCTGCCGCACGGGCAGGTTGCGCAGTACAGCCCGGGTACGTTCTGGGTCAAACCCGTTCTCCACCAGGCCCCATACGCGGTAGCCACGGCTTTTTGCCCATTGGACGTAAGAGAGGTCCGCCCTGGAGACTACGGTACCGGTTGCGTCAGATATACTAAACCACGTGGGCGATACGACATTCACCGCCCCCATATCGGCTATTCTTGAGGTATCGGGGTTCTTTGATACCACGTGCTCCCATACGAGCACCACCTTATCACCAAGGGGCGACCAGGCTCTGAGTGCAGCTTTGGGCGACTCCTCCACCGTGTACATACCGCTCATCTCCAGATCCTGCTTTGGTACAAACCCCAAATTACCACGGGGCTCAAGCACGTGATAATAGCCGCGACTTTCAGATAAAACCCGGAGTTTGGTGCCTTCTGGGAGGTATGCCCTTATCGGGGACTTTTGAGACGGTTCCTTTCTTACGTATGAGGTGCTGATCGATGTGGCTTCAAGCACAGGCGTGCCGGGTTTATCCACCACGAGCACACGGCCGCCCACCAGTCTCACGGATAGGTGGATCAGCTGTTTAAGGAAATCCAGCGGCACGTAGGGCCTCCCATCGATGATGCTCACGGGTACTGAAAGGTCCACGGGTTTCTCATTGACGTAAGCGGTCAGGGAAGCCGTGGGCATATGCACCACCCGGTCCTTCGTTGTGAACACCGCGGTAGACGTGGGTTCGTCCCAGTGAGCGGACGGGTCCAGGTACCGAATTACGGCCTCCATGGAGATGACCGGCCGGTCTGACACGTACAAGAGGTCAGACTCCTGGGCGATCACGTTGTTTACCAGGAGGACCCTGGTATCCGGCGAAGGCTCAAAGCTCATGTTGGGGGACGTTGCCTGCCAGCTGATGACTGACGCCAGGGCCAGGAAGGCTGCCAGCACCAGCAGGGGATATGTCCCGGTACGGGTCTCGGCTCTCATCGCTAGCCTCCTTCTACTGCAGAGATATGCACAATTCGGGCAGAGCGGCGCCGTTTCCTTCTGTGAACGCCTAGGGGATTGCTGGTATCTTTCATGACTTGTTGACGTGCTCACTGCGTCTTGGCCCAGAGGAGATCTGGCAAACTGCGTGGTATATTCTCAAAAAGGGTATCGAAGGAGTGAGGCATCATGTTGGTAAAAGAGAGGATGACCAAGGATCCTGTTTGCATCGAGCCTCATACCTCAGTGCTTGACGCGCTGGCCGTGCTGAAGAAGCACAACGTGAGAAGGCTTCCTGTGTGTGAGAACGGGCGTTTAGTGGGGCTGGTCACCCAGATGGACCTTTTGAAGGCGTCGCCATCAGAGGCTACGTCGCTGTCAGTGTGGGAGTTGAACTACCTCATATCAAAGACGACTGTCTCTGATATCATGGCCCGCCGTCCGGTGACAGTCACGCCGGATATGCC
Organism: Bacillota bacterium; assembly: GCA_040755615.1. Classification (GTDB taxonomy): domain Bacteria; phylum Bacillota; class Sulfobacillia; order DUSP01; family DYEP01; genus DYEP01. Next base: position 48,094 of record JBFMAL010000005.1, on the reverse strand, counting down.
TGTGGAGGAAGCAGCCCTTATTATGAGGGATAAAAGGATAGGTGGTCTCCCTGTAGTCGAATCGGACAAGCTGGTGGGCATCATCACGGAGACCGATATCTTTGATGCCTTCGTGGACCTGGCCGGGGTCAGGCGAGGCGGGGTACGCGTAACGTTGATGCTCGAAGACAAGACAGGAAGCCTGGCGCACGTCGCGAAGATGGCGGAGGAGCACTCCGTCAACATTCTGAGCGTATCCACGCTGCCACCGCTGGACGGTTTCGGCGAATCTGTATGGAGACTTTCGGGCGAGCGCGTGGAAGAATTCATCCAGGCGCTAAAAGACAGGGGCATTAAGGTGTTGCACGTGGCGTGAGGTGGCTTGGTTGCGCTTGGGCGGGCGGGCTCTTGTTGGTGCTGTCAGGGATCTTCCTTGCCAGGATGCCAGGAGAGCCCCTGAACACCTGGCATTTTGCCATACTGGGTGCGGTCGTTTGCATGACTGCTATAAGTCTTGTTTTCCTGCACATGCAGGTGAGGCGCAAGAGAGAACGGTAAATGAGCGATTTGGCCTCCCGCTTCGGCGGGAGGCTTGAGTTAATGCAGGCAGGTGTAATCCGTGTCCACTTCGGCAATGGGCTCGTCATGATGGTGCTGTCCCATGTGATGGCGGGGTTTTCCAGCCAGATCGTGGGACCGCTGGCGCCCTTTTTCTCTCAGGAATTCGGCTATTCAAGGGCCCAACTTGGTACGCTGACATCCGCGTTTTTCTTCGGTTACATCATCTCTTCGGTACCTTTCGGGTGGCTGATCGACAGGTACGGGGTGAAGAGAGTGATGATCTCGGGGCTTTTTGGACTTGCGCTGGGTCTTGTGGGGCTTTCGCTGGCAAGAAGCTACAGCCAGGCGCTTTTTGCGATGTGCTGGACTGGGGTGTTCTTCGGGTCGGTAAACCCCGCCACAACCAAAGCGGTCATCGACTGGTTTGACCCCAGGCATCGCGCCACTGCCATGGGCATTAAGCAAACGGGCCACCCTTTGGGGGCGGCGTGTGCGAGTTACCTCCTGCCTCTTGCTGCTTTAACCATCGGTTGGAAGCCGGCGCTGTACGGCTGGGCGGTGCTGGGCGGCATCGTGGCGACGACCTTCTTCCTGTTCTACCCCGGCCGCGAACTGCCTTCTCGGGTCGTATCCTCGCTCAGGCTGGGGCAGATCGCCGAGGTGCTGGATAGGGAGATGCTGCTGCTCAGCCTCGCGGGAGGCGCGTTCTTCGCCGCGCAGTTCTCGGTGGCCGCATATTTCACACTCTACCTCACCGAGTCCATGTCCCTGGAGCCGGTGGTGGCAGGGTCTTGCCTTGCGCTGTCTCAGCTCGGCGGAGTGCTGGGGCGGCTCGGCTGGGGCAGGTTGGCCGACCGGGCCCGCGGCCTGCGACGCGCAATACTCGGGCTGATCGCGGTATCGACGATTCTGCTCTCTTTGGTGCTCGCGGTGCTGCCAGAAGGAGCGGGGCCGGCAGGTGCGGTACTGCTTTCGGTCATCACCGGCGCATCGGCATTCGGCTGGCCGGGTGTGATGCTGGTCATCAGATCAGAGATGGTATCGCACGACAGAATCGCACTGGTTGCAGGGCTTGGCACTACGATCGGCGCCTCCATGTTTCGGGTACATTGTGGATCGAACAGGCGGCTACTTTGCCGCATGGGCGTCGCTGGCGGGCCTTATGGTCATCGGGCTCTTGCTCACCGGGACGTCTATCAGGGAGATGCGTGCCGTCATCACGGGGGACATGGAGTGACCGAATACGCGGGGGACAAAATGGGTACAGAAGCTCGTGGAGGTGTTATACTTGAGGCTCATTCCCCCGTCCGAGCTTTTGCGCAGCAAGAAAATATCTGAACGTAGAAACCGGATACCTCCCGGTCAGAAGGTGGTCAGGGGGTATCCGGTTCTCCACTATGACGGTATTCCCAAGGTAAACCTGAGCGAGTGGCATCTCACGATCTCAGGCGAGGTCGCCCAGGACATAACGCTTACCTGGGACGAGTTCTCGGCGCTTGCGCAAGCCCGGGTGGTCGCAGATACCCACTGCGTCACGGGCTGGTCGAGTCTTGGCGACGTCTGGGAGGGGGTCCTGTTTAACACTGTGTTTTCGCTGGTCGAACCCTTGCCCGACGCGAACTACTGCATGATTTACTCTCTTGACGGCTACACCACAAATCTACCCCTGGCCGTGCTGTGCGACGACGACGTAATATTCGCCACCCGCATGAACGGCAGGGAACTAACCCCCGAGCACGGGTGGCCGGTGAGGCTGGTTGTACCAAAGCGCTATCTCTGGAAAAGCGCAAAATGGGTGAACGGGATCGAGTTCATGCGGGAGAATGAACCGGGATTTTGGGAGTCGCGGGGGTATCATATGGAAGGCGATCCATGGAAAGAGGAGAGGTATAGCGGGCACTGATGATAGGAATTCGCGCGTAAGAAACCGAATAGGGTAGGAGACGAGGGGGGATGCCCGCTTGGACCGCCACCGGGATCTGGCAACATACACGTGGGATACGGTGAAGCAGGACATTCAAAGGTGGAAGGAAAGTGAGCCCTTGCCTCCTCCTGGCGGGCGGTGGCTCCTTTTTTTGGGCACCGGCGGTAACCCGGTGAACCTCATCAGCCAGCAAAGCCAGACGGGCGGATTTCTATTGAAGACCGACAGCCTCTTTATGCATGTCGACCCGGGGCCAGGCGCGCTCGTCCACGCCTGCCGCCTGGGGATTGACCTCGGGGCGCTGGACGCCGTGTACGTTTCCCATGCGCATACCGACCACTCGGGCGACGCCGGACCTGTCATCGAGGCCATGTGCAGGCTTATGTCAAAGAGGAAGGGTGCGGTCATAGCTCCTTCATCCGTCTTTCAGGAAGGTATCATTTCCCGGTATCACCAGGGGAAGCTTCCGTCCTGGGGTTACTCCGGAGGGCCGGAAAGGCTCATAGCCTCCGGCGGCGAACCCGAGAAGATCGGCAGCGCAGAGATCCGTTTCATCAGGGCATATCATGGCGATGACAATTACGGATTCGTGGTGCAAGACGGTGACTTCTCCATAGGTTATACCAGCGACACCAGCTACGTTCTCGCTTACATGTCGTCACGCGGGGCGGTGGAGGTTACACCCTGGGACTCGATGGAAGACTTCAGGGGCGTTCTGCGCTTCCGCGAGGAGCTCAAGCACGCGTTCTCCGGTATTGACGTGCTGGTAGCCAACGTCAGCTATTTCGGCATGTTTGCCAACCGGTGCCTGACTGCGGTAGGACTTGCCCACATGCTCCAAGGTAGCGGTATCGGGCGCTGCATCATCACCCACCTTGACGCATGCTGCCTGCGACCCAGGGATATTCGTGCGGAGATGGCGGCGTACGTCGAAGGCGTATCCGGCGTGCCTACGAGTTGCGCCGAGGACAACCTACTGCTTGACCTGGGGGCGATGGATTGAGCGCGGTCGAGCGCTGCGTGGAAAACGGGCTCGAGGTGGTACTGGGGAGGGCCGGGCATCACTACGAGATCATCGGAAACGGCCTCTTCCTCATGGCCACGTACGGAGGTGCTTCAGAGCGGGTGCTGGTACGCGCTGTGCTGTCGCTGCTTGAAACACCCCGGTCTGTGCTTATAGGCGGGCTGGGCGTGGGCTACTCGACGCAGGAAGCGCTGAGATGGCCCACCGTGGAAAAGGTGATAGTGGTCGAGATCTCAGCTTCTGTTGCCAGGTGGAACCGCACTTACTTCTCCCGCAAGAACGGTAACTGCCTGATCTCGCGCCGCGTAGAGCTGGTGATCGGTGATTTTGGATACTACATACGGGAATGCCCGTATTTGTATGATGCCATTGTATGCGACACGGATAACGGTTCTGACTGGCTTTGCACGAAGGGCAACGCGTGGCTGTACGGGCGGGAGGGGTTTTACGCGATGAAATCCGCGCTCGCTCCTGGCGGTGCGGTGTCAATCTGGAGCATCTGCCATTCCCCAGGCTTTCTTCAGAGGCTTCAAGACGTATTTCCCGACGTCCGTGCGCTGGAGGTCGATGACAACTGGCTGTACCTGGCCAGATCACCGGCGAAAGGCGCCCGACTGGAGGTGGACTCGTGATACAGACTGCAGGCCTTTTGTGTTCGTTCGCGGTGATACTGGGGCTCAGCTCCAGGCGGTTCAACCTGGGCGCGAGCCTTGTGGCCGGAGGGGTGGTCATTGCGGTTACGGCTGGCATGAGTGTACCGGATATTATCAGGGTTGCGTACGCGAGCGCGCTGGATCCATCTACCATCAGGCTGGCCGCATCGGTGTGTGCGATCCACCTTCTTGGGTATATGATGAAGAGGTCGGGGCTTTTGGACAGGATGGTGAGCGACCTTACGTTCATCATACGCGATCCCCGGGTGCTGACGGCGGTGCTCCCAATGGTCGTCGGAATGCTGACCGTACCGGGCGGGGCGATCATGTCCGCTCCCATGGTCGAGCGCTCGGGTGAGAGGGCGGGTATGAACAAACTCAGCATGGCAGCGGCAAACCTCCTTTTCAGGCATTTTTGGTACTTTGTCTACCCGCTGCACCCGCTGTTCATCTTGGTCGCCGATCTGTCCGGGCTTACCGCGGGCGAACTCATACGATACTCGGTCTGGCCTACCATCGTGGGGGCTGCTGTCGCTGCAGCGGTATGTTTCAGGGGCTCAACGAGGGCGCTTTCTCAGGAGGGGCGGCTTTCCTGGAGGCTTCTCGCCGCCTTCGCCGCAGACTGCTCCCCCATACTGGCCATCGTTTTCACCTATTATGTATTGAGGCTCGAATTCTTGCTGGCAGCTGGAGCGGGCGTCGCTACCGCCGGTTATTTTCTCCGACGCGCGTTCAGGGGACAACCTCCGGCTGCATTCATAAGGGAACTGGTCTACCACGTTGACTTTAAGCTGGCGCTGACCATAGCGGGTGTAATGATCCTAAAAGGTTATGTAATTCATTCGGGGTCGGTGGAACTGGTAGCAAACACCATGACGAGCGCGGGGTTTCCTATCATCGCACTGGCGGTGATTATACCCTTCGCAGCGGGGCTTCTGACCGGCACCAACTATCCGGGCGTGGGCATCGCGTTCGCGGTGTTTGGGCCCGTGCTTGATACGCTTACTCTGCGTGTCGCATACTACGCCCTGGTATTCGTGTGCTCCATCGCGGGATATTTGCTCTCGCCGGTACACCTCTGCTATGTCCTGACAAGGGACTATTATGACGTGTCCATGGGGAAACTCCTCAAGCGCGTGGCGGCGCCCGTGCTTTCCATGGTGGGAGCCGCCACTTTAATGGTACTTATACTGTCTGCCCTCGGGTAGCCCCGCTTTCTCGGCTGTCGCCCTCGAGCAGGTCGCGCAGGAACTTTATGACCTCCGGGCCTATGTCCTTTCGTCTAACTGCAAAAAGGATGTTGGCTTTTATGAATCCAAGGAGGTGGCCCACGTCGTATCGTTCGGCATTTGGAATCAGTGCGTAGACAGACCGCTTCCGCGTCAGCTGCCTGAGCGCATCGGTGAGCTGGATTTCCCCGCCCGAACCAGGGCGTGTAGCAGCAAGCAGGGGGAAGATGTCGGGGGTGAGCACGTACCTGCCCGCGACGGCGAGGTCCGACGGCGCATCGTGCAGGGGCGGCTTCTCCACCAGGTCTTGCACTTCAAACAAGAGGTCAGAAAGCGGGCGGGCGTCGATGACCCCGTAGTTTGATACTTCTTGCCTAGTCACGCGCTGGGCCGCCACCACCGGGTGGCCCGAGCTCTTGAAAACCGCCACCATCTGGGCGAGGCAGGGAGTCTGGCCACAGAAGATCTCATCTCCGAGGAGCACTGCAAAGGGCTCATTCCCCACGTGGTGCCTTGCCAAAAGCACCGCATGGCCCAGCCCGAGCGGTTCCTTCTGGCGAATAAAGTGGACATCCGCCAAATTTGAGATATCTCTCAGCGCCTTGGCCATCTTTTGTTTTCCTGTCTGTTTAAGGAAGTATTCGAGTTCCACCGAGCGGTCGAAATGGTCCTCGATGGCGCGTTTTCCCCGCCCGGTGACAAACAGGATGTCGGTGATGCCTGACGCGACCGCTTCCTCGACCACATATTGGATAATGGGAGTATCCACGATGGGGAGCATCTCCTTGGGCTGTGCCTTCGTAACGGGCAAAAACCTCGTACCGAGGCCCGCGACAGGTATTACTGCCTTGTCCACTCTCATTTCTCTCACACCTAGGGGGCTTTATATGTTCGGTCGCACCAGGCTTGCCTGTCGAGCAGGTTTTCCCTGCCCTGACAGAGAAGATACACCTGGATCTGCCGTCGCCTGACTTTCGGGGCATTAATCATTAGATATTATGCAAATAGCACGGAAGGAGTGCCGGCCTGCCTTTCAATACCGCCTCTGATTGAATCCTATTTGACGCAGTGGTGCATCCAGGGGAAGTGATGTCGACCGTATACTAGCTGCGTAAGTAATGAGATTATACAGATATTCAAATACAAGGGAGCTTTTCTAGAAACTGTTTTTGAAAAGTTTAAAGTTTGGACACGACGAAAACAGTTTTTTCGTGTATGGTATTGACAGGGGACAAACTATGAGAATCGGAGGGAGCGACTTGGAACAAAAGAAGATAAGGAAGAGGGAGATAAGACCTCATGTCATAGCCGTCGCATCAGTGATCATCGCGGGCATTGTCATCACTTCCATTGCCTTCTTACTGAACAGCCAGTCAGATGTGGTCGCTGTTGTGAACGGGGAGAAGATCACGCGTGATGAGCTCTACAAGCTGATGTACGCCAAGATCGGACGGGACACACTTGAGGAACTCATTTCAGACAGGCTGGTTATGCAGGAAGCGAAGAAGCGCGGTGTGTCAGTGAGCGATGAGGAAATTGCCAAGGAAATTGACAGGGTAAAGAGGAACTTCTCGTCGGAAGCCGAGTACCACTATACTCTGGCCATGTATGGTATGACTGAAGATGATTTGAAAACCCACTTCCGGACGGACCTTTTGGCCAGAAAGATCATTGCCCTGGACATCAAGCCTACTGAAGAACAGCTCAGAGCGTACTTTGAGGACAACAAGCACCTGTTTGCCCACGGTGAACAGGTAAGAGCAAGACACATCCTGGTTGCCACCGAGGAAGAAGCCAAAGAGGCGAAGCGAAGACTCGCCGCCGGCGAGGACTTCGCCGACCTGGCTGACGAGCTCTCCCTTGACTCGTGGTCTGCCGCGCGAGGCGGCGACCTCGACTACTTCGAGTACGAGGACATGGATCCGGCGTTTTCCGCGGTCGCGTTTGCACTGGAGATAAGAGAGATCTCCGAACCAGTACAGACGGTGTACGGCTGGCACATAATCCAGGCAATGGACAGGAAGGCCCCCTTTAACCCGAGCTTTGAAGAGGTGCGCGACCAGGTGCTGGACTCGTATATGGACTCGCAGGTATCGGACCTGGCCTCCAGCTGGATGCAGGACCTGAGAGCGGCAGCGAAGATCGAGTACACATCAAGGCAATAGTTTCTTTGAAATGCAACACCTGGGTTATGCCCGGGTGTTCTTCTCAACTGGCACATGTGAAATTCCCTTGCTTTTCCGCCTTGCTGCACAATGGAGGGACGGGGTACGGCCACATTCGGGTAACCCGTCCCTTTCTGTGGAGTCTTTCAGGCCATGATCGTTCGGGTGTGGCCTACCGTATCCTCGCAGGATGCGTGCGGGAAGTATTCGGCGAAGATCCTGTAGTATAGCAGCTCTTCCTTCGAGGCAAATTGTCTGTTATATCTCCGTTGCTCCCTTGTGAGCTCCCGGTCTGAGACGCACTTTTCCGCAAAGGCCTTCATCACCGTGCCGGTGTCAGAGCCCTGGTAGAACTTTTGTTTCTTTCTCCAGGTGATGGAGGCGGGCAGATCTTTTTCAAATGTGCGGCGCAGAATCCATTTTTCTGCCTTATCCTGTCCGTGAATCTTCCAGGACCCGGGAATGGAGAAGGCAAACCGCACAACCTCCTCGTCCATGAAAGGCATTTCCACCTCAAGGGAGTGGGCCGCGGTCATCCGATCCACCCTCTGAAAACCGCCAGAATGACCTGACATGGTGAGGTCTAAGAGCTCCGCTTTGAGTTCTTCTCCTGATTCAAACTTCTTCAGGTAAGCGTACCCGCCGAACAGTTCATCGGACCCCTTGCCACAGAACACTGCCTCGCAGCCGAAGCGTGCAGCCATCCGGGCTACCAGGTAATTGGCGAGAGCGCTTCTGACCATGTACGAGTCGAACGACTCGAGGTAATAGATGACTTCCGGCAATATCTCCACGAGCTCATCCTCAAAGAAGACGTGCTCGTAATGTTCCAGCCCAAGATGCTACTTCTCTCGCGCACCGGAGGTCGGGGCAACCCGTGTTACCTACTGCGAAGGTGGGAAGACCATGGTGGGCGGCCAGCACTGCGACGACACTTGAGTCAAGCCCGCCGCTTAAAAGAACGCCTGATGCCTTTCTGTACCGACGTTCAAAGGACTGTTGCAACAGCCGTCTGAGCCGGGAGATGGCAGCTTCCACGTTCCGGTTCTCCGACTCGGCGTAACGGGGAGTGAAGTACTTGTGGAACTTGCCTGCGTACCAGTAGTGCCCGGGAGGGAACACGTGGATCTGTTCGGTGAGCGGGACGAGCCCCTTGATCTCCGAACTGGAATACCTCGTGCTTCCTGACTCACCCCAATACAGGGGTTTCAGTCCGAAGGGATCCCTAGCGAGGAGAATGCCTTCATCCCACATGATCATGAAGGCGAAGTTACCAAAGAGATCAAACACGGCCTTTTCGCGTGCAGTTCTTCGGGAAAAACGCGCACCTGCTCGTTTCCCGCGAATCGGTAAATGCGTCCGTCCACAAAGACTGAATAACTACCGATCGTTGCCGTCTCTTCCGTCCCGTCTGAAGATAGGCCGACGAATCCCGCCTCGACCTTCGGGAGATGGCAAAGCCTCTTCATCTTTGGTCCCCTGTGAGTCAGTGTATCCAAGACTTTTGCCGCCAGCCCTGGTCCGGACTGGACGCCGACCACTGCGGCGATGCCACTCCCTCAATAGAAGTCGCCCTTTCGGATCCATAGATTAGATACCCGTTGCTTGAATTGTAATGCAATTTGGGGGTTGGGTCAAGGAAGGCACGCCGCAAGCCGCAAAGAAGGCAAAACTGGTGAGAACCTTGACCCTACCAGCCGGGGGTATCAAAAATATCTTCCACGAGCGTTCGCTGGAGGGTAAATGTGGACTTCACGTTGTAGACGTGAATCGTGTCTACCGCGATGGGACGCCACTCCCGAATGTGAAGTATAGCCATGCTGTACGGGACTTCGCGGGGGACGGTGATTCCGCGCAGTCCCGCAGCCCCCGTTGTTCCCGGGTTGATCAGGATACCGCGCTCACCGCGCTCAATCCCGAAAGAATGGGAGTGTCCTGAGACTACCACGGGTACCATGCCGATGAACTCCCTGCCCAGCACTATATTGTGTATGACCAGTATCATGGGGGGCACCGCGCTTTCGGCAAGGGCCTTCTTCGCAGCGGCGCGCTGTCTGGCAATGCCCGCATCGGAGACGGTGGCCAGGGAGGTGTCTGCTCCGTCATCTGCAACGCCTAGCACGGAAATGCCGCTCACACGCTCGAGCTGCCCATCAAGTACGATCACGTTCCTTACGTTTCGGAGGTGCCTGATGATGTCAGGCGCTTCGTGGTTGCCGGGAGCGATCAAGTAGGGTACCCCGAAATCCTCGATGCGCCTGGTGATTGACGCTTCGATGGCAGTTCCCCAGTCGGTAAGATCCCCTGCGTCGATAATGAAGGATATGTCGAACACCTCGACCGCCCGCTGTATAAAATCCATGGCAGCCGGGTTGTTGTGGATGTCCGAGACCAGGAGTATACGCGTGTCCGCCCTCACCCTGCCGAGGGGCTCGAGCCTGTCGATGGCGCCGAACAGCATGGAGAGGTTCTCCGCAAGCATTGCGAGCTTTCCGCCCAGCTGGTCTATTCTCACCACGCTTTCTTCAAGGAGGCCGGTCATCCACGGCGCGGCCTCCAGCATACCGAAGTACTGGGGATTGGAAAACCCCTTGATATCGTATGTTACCCACGAAAGCAAAAGGAGGCTTCCCATGGCGAATGATGCTACCAGCACGCCGAAGATAAGGCTTCGTCTCTTGGTGACGCCGAGCAGCCGCACCCCCATTCCCCCTCCGATAGCGGACAAAAGCAGTACGCGCAACATGAACCAACTGACAATCCGGCGGAGTCCCCGGCTCACCTTCTGCACCAGGGCCTCCCTGTCGCCTGCCTCTGCGACCGCTTCCGCCAGGAGGTTTGGATCTACGTTTTCCAGGGTGATTATGAGTTCGAGGGGGGTCCTGTGGGTAATGGCGCGTATCCGTCCCACAGGCGGTATCACGACCTCTGTCTGACCCCGGTCAAAGATGCGGAGCGAGAGGCCAACTTGGAAGGCATCGATGTAGTAGCTGCTAGCGCTTCCGAGCGACACTAGCGCGAACATGCCCACGAGGGAGAACAGGATGTAGACAAGGGTTTCGTTCCTGCCGAAGCCAAGTCGCATGCGGATACCTCCGGGAGATCTAGTTTGCCCTGATCAGGGCAATACTAGAGCACGGAGGTGTCTTTGTGGTAGATGCGCTGTTTTTGAACATCGTCATCGGCACCGCCATGGGTACGCTCGCACGCGTGCTCTTGCTCCGGCAGGATTACCGGCAGTACCCGTCTTATCCGAACGGGCTCTTGATCCAGACCTGGACAGGGTTTATCGCCTCTGCGCTGGGTGCGGTCGCTCTCCCCGCGCTGTTAACCCGCAACTTCATTGCCGTGACCTTTCTTGCCATGGCCATGCAGCAGTTTCGGGGGATCAGGCAGATGGAGCGCACAAGCCTCCATGATCTTGAGGCGACAGAGTTTGTCCCACGTGGTGCCGCATATATTGATGGTATAGCCAAGACGTTCGAGTCTCGCAACTATCTGGCCATGCTGGTCGGACTCATCACTACCTCCACTGCCCAGGTGGCACGCATCCCCAACGATTTAGTCAGGATGACGGCTGCTGCCGCCCTGGGGTTTGCAACCTTTTTGGTGTTGGCGTACGTCTCGCGCGGCAAGGTAGTGGGGGATATTGCCTCTGTTTCGCCGGTGAAGATCCGCTTTGATGGGTCGGACCTTTACGCAGGGGACATCTGGCTCATGAACGTGGGTCCGGCCAGGGCCCGGGATTTCATTGAAAGAGAAGGCATAGCGGTGCTGGTAACCCCCAAAAGGCCAGAGTACGAGGTGGCCATCGCTAATTATGGGCAGAGGCAGGCCCTGGCAGCGGAGGCGGCGAGAGCGCTCGGCCTCCGGCGGTACGTCATCACACGGAGAGATTTTGGAAAAGGTACCGTGGTGGTCTTCCTGGTGCCCGTGAAAAAAGACCCGGACGCGCTTGTTAAAGCCGTGGAACTGGTGCCGCTTCTTGAATCCTCCAAGAAAGAAAGTTCTGTAATGAAAGTGTTCGCGAGGTGAACTGTATGTCGGTCAAGGCTGTAGAAAGGTCCATACTGGCCATGGTGGTCCCGAAGCACGTGGATCTGGTGGACGGCGGGGTCCCTACGTTCCGCGTGGACGACCCGGACGCCCGCGAGAAGTTGGCCATGGAAGTGGGCAGACTTCTCCGCGCGGATGTGTACCGTCTGGGAAATGACGCGTGGATCGTGGTGCCCACCGTCAGATCGTAGCTCTTGGTGGGGGGGGGAGGATGCGGCTCCCGGAGGCACGGCCCATCCAACCTTGCTGTTTTTCCTTTCGCAATGGTAGGATTTTCGCCGAAAGAGGAGTAGTGATCAAAAGATAATCTACTTGCGCGGAGTTGAGGGTATTTGCCTTTCACGCTTGTGGCAGCAAAGAACGCAGTGTGTGAGCGCATCACCAGGTCCGCTGATGATATCTGGGAGCTGGCCCAGGACCTTTTTGAAAACCCGGAGATCGGCAAGCAGGAGTACAGGTCCGCCCGGGTGATCGCAACGAGGCTTAAGTCGTTGGGCTATCGCGTGGACATGGGCGTGGCGGGGTATGACACTGCGTTCTTGGCGGAGTACAGGGGCGGCGCCGACAGGCCGCGCGTGGCGTTGCTCGCTGAGTATGACGCACTTCCTGAGATCGGTCACGCCTGCGGTCACAACCTGATCGCTGCGGGCGCCTATGCAGCTGCACTTGGTCTGTCCGCCTTAGGGGACCAGCTGCCTGGTACCGCAGTGGTAATTGGAACGCCCGCAGAGGAAACGGACGGCGCCAAGGTGGTCATGGTGGATAGGGGCGTGTTCTCTGAGATCGATGCAGCGCTCATGTTTCACCCGTGTGACGAGACTGCGGTTAGGGCCGAGAGTCTGGCTCTAGATGCGCTGGAAGTTACCTTTTCCGGCCGCACTGTCAACCCTGCCATAGCGCCGGAGAAGGGGATCAGCGCGTTGCAGGCCGCGGTACAGCTATTCGTGGGGGTGAACGCCCTGTCCCAGCACCTGCCTAAGGACATATCCATCCACGGTATAATTGCCGAAGGGGGCAAAGCTGCCAATGTAGTGCCGGACAGGTGCGTGGCCCGGTTTTACCTGCGCGCTGCCACACGGCAGGCTCTAGACCACGCAGTGGCGCGTTTCCGAGATTGCGTGCAGGCGGCTTCGTTGGTTTCAGGAGCCACGTTCAGGATCGCGCCCTACGAGCTGCCGTTTGACAACATCGCCTCGAACCCCGTTCTTGAACGCCTGATGGAGGCCAATCTGAGGGAATTGGGTTTTCACGAGTTTTCCCCATCAAGGCTCGGCGGCTCAACCGACATGGGCAACGTCAGCCAAGTGGTGCCTGCTATCCATGCCTATGTGGCCATCGCCGAAAAGGGTACAATCACCCATACTCAGGAGTTCGTGCACGCAGTAGCCGCCGACCGTGCGAAGCAAGCGACGATCAAGGCGGGATGCGCCCTCGCCATGACGTGTCTTGACCTGTTTTTCTCACAGGATTTGATCGAGGACGCAAAAAGCTATTTGCCAGAGCGCGCTTTAGAGAAGACAGGCACAAAGCCACAACCTGTGAGGCCGTCAAGCAGGTGACGGCCACCAGGACAAAAAGGGGAGGAATAGGAGATGAAACAGGAGATACTGACGAAGAAGGCGCCTGCGCCCATCGGACCTTACAGCCAGGCGGTGAAAGCAGGGGGGTTTTTGTTCCTTTCAGGACAGATCGCTTTGGACCCAGTTACGGGGGTAATAGTATCAGATAACGTACAGGTCCAGATCAGACAGGTGATGGAGAATATAAAGGCGGTGCTGGAACAGGCGGGCCTTGGCTTTGACAGTGTTGTGAAGACTACCATTTTCCTCGCGGACATGAATGACTTCACAGTGGTGAACCAGGTTTATGGCGAATACTTCAGCTCTCTTCCTCCGGCGAGGAGTACCGTCCAGGTGGCCAAGCTACCCAAGGGCGCACGGGTTGAGGTAGAGATGGTCGCTGTGTGCGACTAATGATCCTGGCGGGGCCGGTAGCACTCCGCCGGCCCCGGTGCAGTTATGGCTGACCGATCTTTCTGTTAAACTTTGTGACCCGGTCGTTTCTCTGACCAGGGTCGTGTGCCTTGTACTGGGCCTTTTGTGATTTCTTCTCTCTTGGCACCGGCACGCCCGCGGGCCTTGGGGCGTGTTCCGGGAGTATCGGGTTTCCAAGCCGCGTCATGTTGCCGTCTTTCAATCTTTTTGCCAAGTGTTTTCACCCCCAGTTATTCTGCCCCTACGACGCTTCTGTCACACGCTCATTTACCCGGCTTCATTTTGGGAACACTAAGCTGCAAAAGGGGTGAGCGCGATGTCCTACCAAGAATACAAAACGCTTCTTTTGAAAGAAAGGCGGGAAGTGGAGGAGCGGTTAAGTCGTGGTGAGATGTACGGGCTGGGGGGATCGATGCAGGATTCACTGGCCGAACTCTCCATGCGGGACAATCATCCGGCAGATATCGGCGATGAACTCTTTGAGAGAGAAAAGGACCTTGGGCGCAGGCAGCGCAATATGAGATACCTCAGCTTGATTGATGATGCCTTAAGAAAGCTCGACGAGGGGACGTACGGGAAGTGCGAGAGGTGCCACAAGGAGATATCGCCCGAACGGCTCCACGTAATCCCGTTCGCCCGCTACTGCACCAGGTGCCAGGCGGAGGTCGAACACTATGCTACGGAGATAGGCGACATGACTCGGCCTGTTGAAGAAAGTTTGCTCTATCCCCCGTTTGGAAGGACAAGTCACCCGGGTCAGGTTGAGTACGATGGGGAGGATGCCTGGCAGGATGTGGCGCGATATGGGACGTCTGAATCTCCGAGCGGAGAGCCCCGTGCGTACACCTACGGCGACGTGTACACCGACTCCGATGAAGATCGAGGCTATGTCCAGGAAGTGGAGAAGTACCCGAGGGAGGAGGATACCTGGGAAGCAGAAGGTGCTAAAGAGAACTAAGGAACATCCCCGATCCTCTGGGAGCGGGGATGTTTCTAGTCCTGTCTTCGTCTGAAGAACTCCTCGACCACATCGGCGAAGAGTGTGATACCTCTTTCGGCAGATTCCCGCGCGTTGGTGTATGAGCCGACCTCCATGAGCAGGGCTCTGGGGAAGAGATCCTGGTTGTAGTTGCCACGGGCGAGGAAGATCCCCTTTACAAGGCCCGGGTGGATCTCGTCGGCGATGCTCTTCAGCTCCCTTGCGAACCTTCGGTTTACCGCCATGTTGGGGTTTTGTCTTCCGAGAACGAGGAGCACCTGTGTCACCCAGATGTCCCCGACTTTTTCGGCGTATACGGGCTGCGCTACCGCGTCGCGATGAATATCGAACATCGCCGCCGGCGAATCATTCTGCATGAGTGAAACAGCAGTACGCCTTGAGCGCCGGTACGCACCCCGGTCGTGAGGCAAATGGAGCGTCTCGTCATGGATGACGGGGAACCCCTTGTCCTTGAGCGCGTCGGCGAAGGCACCGCCCACCTGGTGAATGCCTCCCGCTCCGTAAATGCTCGGTGCACCGTCGCTGGTGACGTAGGACTCGGCGTTGTGGGTGTGGTAAACCGCAATGGTGGGGAAGTCGGGCGAGTTGAGCTCCGGTTCCCTTTCATCAGGCGCCCTGAGACGGAATATGCGGTCTACAATGGTCTGACCGAAGATCAGCTCGGGGACGGCGGCGTCCGTCCCCGCCTCCTGTGCCAGGGCGGTCGTTCCTTTCACTCGGTACACGACCCACGTACGGTTGTCTGCTGCGATAAACATGTCCCCGCTGTACATCCTCCTTGAGGTCTCGAGCAACACGTTCCCGTCGGGGTCGAGCATGGTGTAATGGCCGTGCCTGCACTCATCGAGCCCGTCGGCGAAAGGCATGAAGAACGCACCCCTTAAGACACTAAACAGCCCGACGGTGAGAGCGAGCACCAAAAGGCCTGCCGGTGCCTGGTGCTTTGCCGGGCTAGCTGCCTTTGCCTGCTTCCTTTTACCCCTTTGGTGTACAAACTCGAGGGTCTCTCCGAAGAGCTCTGCCAGCACCACTGCGATGACACCCGCAAGTACTACTGCGTCGAACACACCAGCGCCTCCGATGGCAATCCGTGCCTGCGTAAGGCCACGTGAGATGTTTTCGATGGCAGCGACTACGTCCGAAAGCACCACACCTGCTGTGGCTGCGATGAACGCCGAACGCCTGGACCTACCTGCCAGGTATGCAACGATGGCTGCGATGAAGGCGGGCATATATACCGGGTCAAGGTCGAGCTTCAGTGTCTCCCTGTCAAGCGGCAGCACCTTATCGAGAAACACCACGGCAAACGCCACTACCACTGTGGCGACGACGGCCCGTAACTTCTCGCGCCGTTCATCTGCTGTCGCAATGAGATAGACGGCTATGGCAAGCGGAATCAGTGCCCCGCCGAGGTCCAGGGATACAGGACCGAGCGGTACTTCCGGCAGCCATATGCCGGCGAGCATGAGAACAATAAAACCGATGGCGGTCTTGTCGGTGAGTTTCATCCGGTCCAGTACTCTGTAGGCGACCCCCATATAGATGAGAGCTGATACTACTACCAAAACGGCAAGCCCTACCGGTATATTAAAGATCATGGTCCGTCCCTCCATGCCGCAGTGTCTACTGCCATATCTTCTCCACTTTTACACCGGTGTAGTAGAAGTTCACGATGTCTTCTGCGGTCTCTCCCTTTTTTGCCAGGGCCAGCGCACCCCACTGGGACATGCCCACCCCGTGGCCGTAGCCGCGGCCCTTCATGTATACCCGGTTTCCTTTAATATAGACGCTTTCGAGCCAGGTGGAACGCATGGCTCTGCTGCCAATAGCCAGGCGAAAGGCCGGAGCAGGGACTGGTTTTCCGTTGATGAGCAGCGTGAGGGCGCGGCCACTCGGCCCTTTCTTGCCTATGGAGATCGAAGTGACCCGGCCGACGTTTACCCCAAGCCGAGCAGCGGCCCTCCGCACCTCTTCCCTTGAGAAACTCCGCTTCCACACCAAGAACTCGCGGGTTTCGGGATCGGGTTTTGACTGAAGGTACGGCGTGGGGGCGCGCCGTGGTCCAAAACCCTCTTCTGCCGTGGCGGTACGCCCGCCCGAGCTCGAGTGAAAGTATGCCACGATGGGTTCGCCGTTGTAGGTGATTATTTCGCCGCGCGTGCGCTCAACAGCTTGCCTCACGTTGTCGTTTACCGCCTTGGCATTGAAGGCCTGGAACTCGAGAATATCGGTGCTTGCGTCTGTGCCGCGCTTTTTAACCCCGCCGTCCTCTATACGCCTGACCGTGAATGTGCGGGCAATGATGGCCTGCGCCGCCAGGGCCTCGATATGCCAGTTCGGACTCATTTCAGCAGCTACTACGCCCGCGATGTAGTCTTCCATCTTCATGTGCTCCACCTTGCCAGTCCTGTGCATATATACACTGATTGTGGGCTCCTCGCCCAGAGGGCGCTTTATCTCATCCGGCTGGGGCTCCTCACGTGGCGGGGCAGGGGGGCGGACGAGCATGACCCCTGCGAACAGAAACAGCACGGCGGCTAATGCGACCAACTCTGGCCGCTTCTTTAGGTCTTCAAGTTTAAGGTTACGGATTGACACTGCGAGCCGGCCAAGCAGCTTCTCAAGTCGAGTAGCGAAAGGACGGATGCGGTCCTCAAGGAGCGACTTAACCATCTCACGCGTCTTTTTGAGCAGGTCGTCCAGTTTCATCACGTGTGTTTCCTCCGAAAACCAGATATCACCACATAGTTTGTCCTGTTCGGTACCTTGTGAATCAGAAAGCCCGTGGTCGACCGCACAGGGCGTTGTACGCTTTCATGTCACGCGATTCTCTGGATCGGCTGCTACGCTTGTTGTATGCGTCAGGCATCCGTTCCTTTGGCGAGATCACGCCGGATCAACAAGAAGGCGCCAGCCGTGCGGGCTGGCGCATGGAGCTCCATGTTTCACTGCGGTTCTATTTTGACCTGTTTCCCCTGGTGGTCGATGTAGTAGGGTGGAGAGTATAGGATCTCGGAAATGGGCACTACGCGGTAGCCACGCGCTTTGACCTCTGTCAGGATCTCGCCCAGTGCATCCGCAGTGTATTCGCCGTTATTATGAAACAGCACGATATCCCCGGGCTCTATGCTGTTTAAGATGCGGGATACGATATCCTGGCGGGTTACCTTCTTCCAATCAAGCGAATCCAGACTCCACTGGATGGTCAAAAGCCCCATTTCATCCTCGGCGATCTGGATAAGGCGGTCGGAGTAGGACCCAAAGGGCGGTCGGAACAACTTCGGGTCTTTTCCGGTGATCTCCTTGATGGCCCTGATGTTTTCGCGCAGTTCTTCCCTGATCCTGTCCGGCGGCAGGTGTTTCATGTCGGGATGGGTGGAGCTGTGAAGCCCTATCTCATGACCTTCGTCCGCGATCCTCTTTGTCATCTCCGGGTATTTCCTCACCCAGAAGGTAACGAGAAAGAACGTTGTCCGTACGCCGTGTTCCCTTAAGGTGGCCAGGATCTGCTCGGTCTTATCCGCTCCCCAGGCCGCATCGAAAGAAAAGGCGACTACCTTTTCCTCGGTCTTCACCCCGTAAATGGGCAGCCTCCTTTTGGTTGTAACTGTCACGCTCCGCGCGCCACCGGCCAGCGACACCAGGAAACACGCAAGCAGCGCTACGCCCATGATTTCGGCCAGCCGGACCCGAATGACCACTTCCATCCCTCCTTCGCGCTGGAGATGGGTTCAGCACATATATATTGCCGAAAGCAAGGAGAATGACTGAGTAAGGGGTTACGGCTCATTTTCTCCCTGGGGGCGCAAGGAGGAAGCAGGGCAAGAGAGCGGGAGTTCCTGGACATACATGGCCTCCGGTGGCCGAAAATAGGGCTTTGCGATTACTTCCCTGGACCGTATAATAATACCTAACACTCTAAAGACAATGAAGGGGAAAAGTAGGTCGTACAGGCCTTCACAGAGAGCCGGGGCAGGTGAAAGCCTGGCAAGGAAGGTACGAATCGAAGTTCTCCCTGGAGTCGCAGGCTGAACGGACTGAGCTACCAGTAGGCCGTGCCGGGACTTCCACCGTTACCAAGGAAGCGGGTATCGGAAGCACGACTGGCTTCCCGCACCCGGCAAAGAGGGCTGCTTTTAATCATGAAGGGTGGTAACGCGAAGACCTCGTCCCTTTGGGGCGAGGCTTTCTGTTTCAATAGCCCTCGCCAGGATGATGGGAAGCGCGCGGACATCAAGAATCACAGGGAGGGCTCGACATGATCGTGGTGATGAAAGCGGATGCCACCAGGGCGCAGATCGCTGAGGTGGAAACGAGGCTTCGCGAGATGGGGTACAGGACGCACCCCATTTGTGGTGATGAGAGGACGGTCATAGGGGCAGTGGGGGTCACCAGGGCGGATAATCCCGAGGTCATCGGGAAGATGGCGGGAGTGGACAGAATAGTCCCTATTATGAAGCCGTACAAGCTTGTCAGCAGGGAGTTTAACCCTGTAGGCACCAAGATACGGGTGGGCGACGCAGTGTTCGGAGGGGGTGAAATGGTGGTTATCGCGGGGCCGTGCGCCGTAGAAGGCGAGGAGATGATTCACAGGGTAGCGCAGGACGTGAAGAGAGCGGGCGCCAGCGTGTTAAGAGGAGGCGCTTTCAAACCCAGGACGTCGCCTTACGCGTTTCAAGGCCTCGAGCTCGAGGGGCTATCCATGCTGCGCTCTGCCGGCAAGGCGGCAAACCTCCCGGTGGTGACGGAAGTTATGGACACGCGTGATGTGGAAATGGTGTCTGAATACGCGGATATAATTCAGGTCGGTGCAAGGAACATGCAGAACTTTAAGCTGCTTAAGGAACTCGGCCATGTCAGAAAACCTGTGCTGCTCAAAAGGGGATTGGCTGCTACACTCGAGGAGTGGCTCATGGCGGCCGAATACATCCTCGACGGAGGCAATGACCAGGTCATCCTATGTGAGCGAGGGATCCGCACGTACGAGTCTGCGACCAGGAACACGCTGGATCTCTCCGCGGTGCCTCTCTGCAAGGAATTCTCGCATCTGCCGCTCGTGGTCGACCCCAGCCACGGCACCGGGCTCGCAAGGCTCGTGCTGCCCATGTCCCGCGCCGCCGCGGCGGTAGGTGCAGACGGCATCATGGTCGAAGTTCATCCGGATCCCATAAGGGCGATGGTCGACGGACAGCAGTCCATTACCCCTGCACAACTCTCGGTGCTGGTGACGGAGGTGAAGCGGGTGTCTGCCGCGGTGCGCACGCACCCGCAGGTAGCCTCAGGGTCCTGTAAGCGGGCGATCTAGCGAAGGCGGTTTAGACACCCATGCCGTTCACGGCGCCACAAGGATGAAAATCGCGTTCGAAGTCGAAGTGGCACTGTGGAAGACTGGCGATGAGGTCGGGACTCTTTGGTGCATGGAGAGCCCGAGGAGTAGAATTTGGGATAGGGGGCTAAAGCATCAGTCGGAAACGGAGGTACGCAGGGTGGAGATTGTAACAGCTTGCGTCATCACACCAGGGGGAAGGAAACGTAGATGTTTATACAATGACTGGGGTTCTTTTAAGATTGGCGGATTGGAGACAGGTAAAGGGTTGTACACATGTGGCAATGGAGAGTGCTCCCGAGTTTGACAGTTGATCGTGAAAAACGGGGTTCCGAGAGCACTAAATCCCAGGTAAATTGAGTGTCGGTAGGTATTTTTGCAAAAATCCTGGTACAACTTTTGAACTAATATTCCATGATAAATATTGCAAATAGCATCAAGAGCTAGTACGCTTGGTATAGGTCCACCAATTTCAGGCGGTGATTGTGCGTGTTCATTAAAACGACCAAGAGCAAGAATTACGAATATATCAAGCTGGTCGAATCGTACTGGGAAAACGGCACCACAAAACACCGGGTCCTTTTCACAGGGTAGTAGGGATCTTCCCCAACGAAGAGGCCGCGCTCAGGCTGCTCGGCGCCGTGCTGATGGAGATAGACGAGGCCTGGGCAACGGGCCACCGCTACCTGGACATAATGGAGTACCTGGCATGGATGAACAAACCAAAAGAAGGTGAGACGATACAGCAGAGAAAGAATGACTTAAAGGTGGCTTGATGGCCCACTAGCACGCAGCAAATTCTACCAGTGGGAATTTACACACAAAATCGGGCTTGACCTGGTCCCATGACGTTAACCTATGTGTGGAAACCTCTCCTGATTGAGTATCGGGCATACTTGAGCTATGAGGGGTTTTCACTGGGTCTGAGATCAGATCGAGTGCCTCCCTGGACCTTCTCCCCGCGGATCCCAGGCAGGCGGACTATACGTTCTGCGCCGACGTCTCCCCCAGTATCAGGTTTAGCACCTGCGCGAGTCCCCCGGCGTCGTTGGTGCCCGTGATGTAGCCTGCTGAGTCTTTTACGAGATCGACCGCGTTACCCATGGCCACGCCCAGACCCGCGCGCTCTATCATGGACAGATCATTGGTACCGTCGCCGATGGCGAGGGTGCTGTGAAGCGGAAGGTTCAGGTACACGGCTACCCTTTCGAGCGCCCGGCCCTTGGTCGCTTTCTTATGGTTTATTTCGAGCGTACTCCTCAGCGCCGACGTAAACACGACCTCGTCGCTCCACCGGTTTAGGACTATCTGCCGGAACTCCTCAGTAGCCCTGGCCTCTCCAGTAATGAAGATCTTATAAGGAGGCTCCGGGTGCAGGGCCACGAAGGCGCCAAGATCGCTTGCTATGAGCACGGGCCTTCGGAGGTAGTAGATGAGCCTTGCGATCCCCCCGCGGTGAAGGATCCTGCGTGCGAAGTATGAGATAATTCTGCGGCGCGACCGAGTATCAACGGCGATGTCGTTTTCGTAGAATACCTGAGCGACCAGGCAGTAGTCGTCGGCAAGCTGCAGTATTGCCCGCGCAACATCTCGGTCAAGCGGCTGCCTGAGCAATACTTCGCCGGTCTCGGGTACTTTCACGACAGCCCCGTTCAGCGCGATGACAGGGAGGCGACTGCACCCGACTGCAGCAATGTATTTCTCCATGCCGCGAAGCGTCCTGCCGGATGCCAGGGTAAAGTAGTTTCCGCTGCTGGTGAAGCGGTTAATCGTTTGAAGCACCGTCTTCGGGATGCGGTTTTGTGAGTTAAGGAGCGTCCCGTCAATGTCGGATACCACTAGCCGGATCCTGTTTAGCTGGTTCAACACCTTGTTCTCCCTGTGCAAGCATGATTTCCAAAAATAGCTTCTGCGCGCCGGTCCCAATTCCCTGCATCACCCGGCAGGAATACACCACGGTTTAGCGAATTTTCCCACTAACCTGCGTATATTATGCCTGAAACTTAACAGCTTCAAGTATGGCGGAAGGAGGGGGCACGGTCGGATGCGGCCGGTGCCGGACAAACGGGATGAAAAGAGACCTGGGTATGACCGTGGAAGAAGCTCTGTCCCTCGAAGTGATGGCGGGAGCCACCCTGGTTGCCGGTGAGAGAGGGAAGTCCCGAATAATCAGGTCGGTTGAGGTCATGGAAGTACCAGACATCTTGGACTGGGTGAAGGAAGATGAATTCCTGCTCACCACCGGCTACTCCATCAAGGACGATCCTGACGCCATAGCTGGCCTCATTCCCAGCCTTGCCGCCAAAGGTCTAGCCGCTCTTGGTGTAAAGCCCAGGAGATACCTCGACCAGGTCCCCGAGAGCATGATCAGGGCAGCTGACACCCATGACTTTCCGCTTATTGAGATCCCGCTTCATGTGTCATTTGCCGATATCATGAACCCCATCCTGACGGAGATCGCGAACAAGCATGCTGCTTACCTGGTGAGGTCTGAGGAGATACACAGGCAGCTCACCGAGGTGGTGCTAGCAGGGGGTGACGCTGCCGACATTGCTGAGACTGTGGCATCGCTTGTGGGAAACCCGGTGCTCATAGAGGATCACGACGGTTCGGTGTGCGCACTTGCGCAGGCGGGCTCGGGCCTTTCACAGCAGGACTTTATCGCTGCAACGGAAACCAGCCCCGACAAGGCGGGTGAGCGTCTGCAGGTTGAAGACAACGGTGCCAGTTTGTTTCAATGTCGCGTCGTCATGCTGGGCGGCCGGGCAGTCCGCAAAGTCAGCGCGCCCATCATCGCCGGCGGTTCTTTGTTCGGATATATCTCAGTCTGGGAAGTGAACCGCTCGCTGCGCAAGTTGGATTTTGTCACGCTGGAGAGGGCTACCACTGTAGTGGCGCTAGACGCCATCAACAGGAGGGCGGTGGCGGAGGTCGAACGAAGGTACCGGAACGAGTTCCTGGACAGCTTGCTTTCTTCGGGCACACCTATGGGAGAGACCTTCGCCGCCAGGGCGAGGTCCTTCGGGTTGGATCCCAGCAAGTCCTACGTCGCCATGGTGTTAAGCGTGAAAGGCGACTGGATGCTCCAGGGCAGGGCAAGGCCGGGCGACGAGGTGAAAACCCGGGCCCTGGCAAGGGTGAACGCTGAGCTCCGTGACAGGGAAGGCGTGATTGTCGGCGAGAAGGGGGACTCTATCGTGATCCTGGTGCCTGTTGCAGAAGGTGGCACGGTGAAGTCTCACGCGGTGCCGCTGGCTCAGCGGGTGTTGCGCAGCCTGGAGTCGACGAAAGGCCTCACGCGCGTGAGAATAGGGGTAGGCAGAAAGAGCAGATCGCTTGGCGATATCTCCGCCAGCTACAAGGAAGCGCAGAAAGCGTTGGAGGCTGCTTGCTACCTCCACAGAAAACCCAAAATAGTTACATTCGAAGAACTGGGGGTGTATCGCCTGCTGCCTCTAACCGCCCGCGAAGACCTTGAGTCCTTTTACCGCGAGACGATTCTACCCTTAAAGGAGTATGATGCAAAGAAGCGAGGCAGCCTCGTGCTGACTCTGTCCACCTATTTCAGGTGTAACGGCAACCTGAAGAAGGTGAGTGAGGAACTGTTTACGCATTACAACACCGTGGTATACAGGCTTGAGAAGATCCGCGAGATCACTGGACTCGATCTCGATGATCCGGATGACCGTTTAAACCTTCAGATCGGTTTGAAAGTGGCGGAGTGTGGGCTTGGTGATTGAATAAATGGCATAAGGAAGTGAAGTAAAGGCTGTGAGATAGTAACAAAGGATGGCATCCTCCCGGACAAGAAACCTTTTGGGCACGGGGGGATGACTGTTTGAGGGTGGCGTCAGCCCATGCGTGGCTGAAAGAGCGGGGGCTTTTGGACTCATGGCCGGCGTGGCGGGTGATCTGGGCCCACGAGCACGGTATCACCCTGGATGCGGGGGGATGTCTTGCGGTGATCGGTACACGCCATGATGGCCCTGCTGCGCTCCGCGTAATGGGTTCGCTGCCCTGTGCGGTGCCCGGAGAAGCGGCTGCTCGTACGCTCCGCCTCGATCTTGAAATGACGCAACTGTGGGAACCGCCGCGCTTTGATGTGGATGTAATGGCGCTCGATCGCGACTGTGTGGAGGCACTCCGCGTCGCGGTCGTAAGCTCGGGGAAAAGCGCGCTGCTTATGCCTGAGTATTGTCAGGTGCTGGAGCGGACCATGGAATGCCTACAGGATTCCTTCCCCCGCGTAACGCCTGGCGCTTCGCTCATCGCAGGCCTTGGTCCGGGGCTCACGCCTTCGGGCGATGACTTCATTGCCGGCTACTGTCATGTATTGTCGCACGCCGGATGGAGCCCGCACTGTGATGAACTGGTACGGTTTACGGGATCGACCACCCGTATTTCCAGGGAAATGATCTGGTGGGCCAGCAGGGGGGTGACAGCCCAGCCATTTGAGGAGGCGCTGGTTTCCGTGATCGAGGGCAGGCACGTGCCAGCCATTTCGGATGCGCTATCTGTGGGTCACAGCTCGGGGGCCGACCACCTGCTCGGTGTGTGGTTTGGTTTAAGCACACTTCTATTACATTACCGGGAGAGAGCGAAATGGTAAGAAAGACCCTGGTAAGAAAGGGAGTATTCTACGATTCAGTTACGCTCATGAGGGTTTCGGAGGCGGTGCAGAGGTTACCGGGAGTTCGTTATGCTGCAGTGCTCATGGGGACCGAGCTGAACCGCGCGCTTTTGGCAGACAGAGGTTTTGCGGTGGAAGCCGGCGAGGAAGACCTGGTCATCGCGCTCGAGGCTGACAGCGCTGCACAGGTGGAAGATGCGGCGAAGACCGTGGAATTACTGCTTGAGAAGCGGAGCAAGAAGGGGATCGATGAGGCGCCGCGCAGCGTGAGGGCGGCCATGCACATGCTAGGTGGTGCCGACCTCTGCATTGTATCGGTTCCCGGCCGCTACGCTGTCAGAGAGGCAAATGAAGCGTTGCGCCTCGGCATGGACGTCTTTCTGTTCTCGGACAATGTGAGCATCGAGGACGAAATCAGCCTGAAGCGGGAAGCTGCCGCCAAAGGGTTGCTTGTTATGGGGCCTGACTGCGGCACCGCCTACATCGGCGGAAGAGGAAT
Organism: Bacillota bacterium; assembly: GCA_040755615.1. Lineage (GTDB taxonomy): Bacteria > Bacillota > Sulfobacillia > DUSP01 > DYEP01 > DYEP01. The sequence continues at coordinate 23,054 of JBFMAL010000005.1, read as the reverse complement.
TGGGTTTGCCAATGTGGTAAGGGCGGGCCCTATAGGGGTTGTCTCCGCAGCCGGTACAGGGTTACAAGAGGCTGCGTGCCTGCTTGACCGGGCGGGCTTCGGGATCTCGATGGGTATTGGTGTGGGAGGTCGCGATCTCTCTCGCGAAGTGGGAGGTCTTATGACGCTGGCTGCAATAGATAGGCTGGCCCAAGACACTGCGACCAGGGCCATACTGGTCATTTCCAAACCCCCCTGGCCTGAAGTGGCAGCCCGCGTTATGAAGAAGCTTGAGGCGACTTCAGTACCGTATGCCTGTGTTTTCCTGGGACAGACGTCGACCGACGGCAGGGCGGTACCCACCATCGATGAGGGCTGTGCCAGACTGGGAGAGCTCCTTGGAATCGGGCTGGAGGCGCCTGCAGCGCCTGAACCACGCCGGGCTCCGGGCTTTGTCTTCGGTGCTTATGCCGGCGGCACGCTGTGCAGCCAGGCCGCCTATATCTTCCAGCTTTTGGGCCGCGCGCCGGCGACAAACCTTTCTGCCCCCTGGCAGGATCAGGAACTGTGTTCGTACCGGGGAGACGTGCTGCTTGACCTGGGAGCAGATGAGTATACAAGGGGCAGACCGCACCCGATGATTGACCCTGCGACCAGGGCCGATCTGCTGCGGCGAGCCCTTCTTAACCCCTCCTTTTCCGTGCTGGTCTTCGACGTGGTGCTTGGCCTGGGGTCACACCCCGATCCTGCCGGCGAACTGGTAAGGGCGATTGGCGCAGCAGGGCAGGATCTCGCGTCAAGGGTGCTGGTGGCCTCGGTGACGGGCACCGACCGGGACCCACAGGTGAGGTCGGCGCAGGAGGCCACGTTGCGGGCGGCAGGGGTTACCGTATGCCCCACGGCGGCCAGCGCCGCCAGGTTTGCCGCTGAAGCTGCAGGGAGGGAACGGAAATGAACGAGTCTTCATTCAGGGTCATAAACGTGGGCATACCTACCTTCGGTGAAACCCTCAGGCAGCAGGGGGCCCACGTAGCAGACGTGGACTGGAGGCCGCCTGCCTGGGGTGATCCCGGGCTTATTGATTGCCTTGAGCGGCTTGAACAACCTGCTGTTGATGAGGCCAACGCTCGGGTCTTTGAACGCATAACAGCATCACGGCCTTACCTTGTGGGCGTGGCGAGGGCAATCGAGGTTGTCCCCGGGATGCGGCCGGGCCTTATCCTGCACGCCGGACCGCCCGTGACCTGGGAACAGATGTGCGGTCCCATGAGAGGGGCCGTCATCGGAGCGCTGATCTATGAAGGCTGGGCTGATACACCTTCTGCAGCCGAAGAGGTGGCCGGGTCGCAGGTGGAGTTTCGACCCTGCCACGAGCACGATGCGGTCGGCCCGATGGCGGGGATCATGTCCTGGTCAATGCCTGTATTCATACTGGAGAACAGGACGTTCGGCAACAGGGCCTACTGTACCCTGAACGAGGGGCTTGGAAAGGTGCTTAGGTATGGAGCGTACTCCGGAGAAGTAATCGCCCGCCTAAAGTGGATGGAGGAGGAGCTCGGACCTGCGCTGGAACGGGCCATCCAACAGTCTGAGGGATTTGACGTGAGGGCTGCAATAGCACAGGCGCTTCATATGGGAGATGAGTGCCATAACCGGAACAAGGCGGGCACCGCGCTGTTCCTGAAGTGGATTGCGCCCTACCTTGCGGAGACCGCAGATCCCGGCGTGGCCGCCCGGGCCATGCGCTTCATCGCAAGCAACGATCACTTTTTCTTGAACCTCTCTATGCCGTGCTGTAAGGCTATGATGGACGCTGCATCGAATGTGCCGCATTCCAGCGTGGTCACTGCCATGGCGAGAAACGGAAGGGAGTTCGGGATCAGGGTGAGCGGCACGGGTGACAGGTGGTTTACCGCACCCGCGTCTTCGGTGCGCGGCCTGTATTTCCCGGGTTTTGGGCCGGAGGACGCCAACCCGGATATCGGCGACAGCACTATCACGGAAACGGCGGGCATCGGCGGATTCGCCATGGCGGGAGCGCCCGCCATTGTCCAGTTTGTAGGTGGGACGGTGCACGATGCCTTTACGTATACCCGGGCGATGTACGAGATTACAGTGGGGGAACACCCGGTATATACGCTGCCTAACCTCGATTTCCGGGGTACTCCCACGGGGATCGACGTGAGGAAGGTAGTATCCACAGGTATCCTTCCCCATATTAACACGGGAATTGCACACAAGCTGGCTGGAGTAGGGCAGGTAGGTGCAGGTCTTGTGAGCCCTCCCAGAGAAGTATTCATAAAGGCGCTCGCTGCGCTCGCGGAATACTGACGGAGGTGAAAACCATGGGACCTTTGAAGGGACTTCGGGTACTGGACGCGTCAAGGATCCTGACCGGCCCATACTGCACCATGATGCTGGCGGACCTGGGAGCCGAGGTCATCAAGGTGGAGATGCCTGGTACAGGTGATGATACGAGGGCATGGGGGCCGCCCTTTCTCGGGGGCGAAGCCGCATACTACCTCAGTATAAACCGGAACAAAAAGAGTCTTACGTTGAACATGAAGGCGCCTGAGGGCAAAGAGATCTTCAAAGCACTGGCGTCCCGATCCGATGTGCTGCTGGAGAACTTCCGTCCGGGCACTATGGAAAGACTTGGCCTGGGGTACGAAACCCTGAAACAGATCAATCCGGGCTTGGTATACTGCTCTATATCGGGCTTTGGTCAAGACGGGCCGTATTGGGATAAACCGGGTTACGACATCATACTGCAGGGAGCAGGGGGGCTCATGAGCATCACGGGAGAGCCAGATGGCGAACCGGTGAGAGCGGGCGTGGCTGTGTGCGATATTGGCGCAGGTATGTTCGCGGCTTTTGCCATACTGGCAGCGCTGTATCGCAGGGCGAGTACGGGAGAGGGCGACTACATCGACGTATCCATGCTAGACTGCGAGGTTGCATGGCTCACTTACGTGGCGGGTAATCATCTAGCTACAGGGAAGATCCCCGGCCGCTGGGGGTCGGCTCACCCGAACATCGTACCTTACCAGGCATTCCAGGGAGGGGACGGAAAGTATTTCAACGTGGCGGTAGGGAACGACGCGCTATGGAAGAAGTTTTGTGCGGTCGTTGGACTTTCACATATAGTGGATGACCCGCGGTTCGCCACCAACCCGGCGCGCGTGGCCAACAGGCAGGAGTGCGTTGAGATCATCGGCAACAAACTGAAGGAACGCCCGGCGGCGGAGTGGCTTGCGCTGCTTGATGAAGCGGGCGTCCCGGTGGGGCCCATCAATAACATCAAAGAGGTATTTGAGGATCCGCAGGTACTCTACCGTAACATGCTAGTGAGCATACCGCATCCGAAGGCGGGGGAGGTGCGCGTCACCGGGGTACCTGTGAAGTTCAAGAACAATCCCGGAGGCATACTGAGCCATCCGCCTCTATTGGGCGAACATACCGACGAGGTACTCACATCGCTGGGCTATACAGCGGAACAGATCGCGGCGTTCAGGGAAGCGGGAGTGGTTTGATATAGATCATCTCAATGCCCAGTTGACCGAACTTTCACCAACATCCATTGTACCGACGAGCAGGATGACTGCTATCACCTTTAAGATCTCCTGCAGCCAGAGACACTGGTCGCTGATTTATACCCGCACTCAAATAGGTCGATCTTGTCTCCCGGATCGTCACGACCTACCGCGTACAGGCGAACATCTGACAACGGGGTCACATGCTTTTGTGTAAAGCTGCTAAAGGATGGCGTCCTGGCACGTGGAAGATCGTGGTGACAAAACGTTGAGGGGTGAGTAAAGTGAAACTTGTCGATTTAACCACACCGCTCAGCATCAAGACCCCACCATGGCCCACTTATGAGCCACTGCAGGTCAAGTTCTTCAAGCGGCTGGTACCCATGGGCGCAAATGGACAGATAATAACCACGAGTAACCATGTGGGTACGCACCTCGACGGAGAATTGCATTTCATAGCAAGCGGAAGGGATATCGCCAGCATACCGCTGGAGGACCTGTACGGCCCTGCAGCGGTGGCCGACGTAAGTGATATCGCTGAGGACTACGGCATCTATACATCCCGCGATATCACGGAGCGCGTTGAGGTAAGGGAACGGGACATCCTGATCATCCACACGGGGTATCACCATTACAGCTACGAACGTCCGGAAGGAGATGAAGTCAGGTACATGGTGAAACACCCCGGTCCAACTTTGGAGTTTGCAGAATGGTGCAAAAAGATGAAGATCAAGTGGATCGGTGTGGACTGCGGTTCGGCAGACCATCCGATGAATACCAAGATCCGCGAATGGGCTCCCGTACAAGCGCAGGAGGCCAACGAGTATATGCTGAGAAAGTACGGGAAGAGTCTTGCCGAGATCTTCCCGCCCGACCACTACCAGATGATGCACACAAAACTCTTTCCCCACGGGATCATTCACGTAGAGTGCCTGGGAGGAGACATAGACCAAATACTCAACAGGAGGACTGTCGTGGGTTGCTTCCCATGGAGGTTCGTTGACGGAGAATCGAGCATCTGCCGTGTTGTAGCTTTCGTAGAAGACTAAACAGGCGTTGGGGTCCGTACCGAAACGGTAGCTGGACCCCATTGCTACGGTTACAGAAGCTTCCATACCGTACTGCCCTCCCGAACTACTCTGGCTGCGTTGTGGTGCAGATTAGGTTGTGGCGGCGCTGGGATAATCACCAGGGATGCTCAGCAGCTTATCCAATGCGGGTTCTTTATACTCCCCGGGCATGAAGCACCAGTGCAAGCACCAATCTCCCAGGGGTTGCGGACAGGGTCCCGGAACTGAGCAACTGCCTGGAACTGTGTCGTTCCGGGATGAACAGTCAGCGCTTGACGGGCAGCGAGAGGTTTGGGTATCTGAGAACAGGCTGCGGTGTTGAAGCTCCGCTCGTGCCTGCAGGAAATATGTGCTGTGAGCAGTAAAGAAATAGTATGATTATGAACGATGCTCGATGCATCGTGCAGGAAACCCGTTCTTTCATTTATCGTTAGTTTGGAACTACCAGCGTAGTTTTTTGTGTAACTCTGCCAAAGGACTGGACTTCAGGGCGGAGAAGCCTCACTCAATAGAATCTTACACTCCGGGGATGAATCTGCAGGCAAGGCTGAAGGAAGCCTTGAGAAGATGTGGAATATGTATGGGGTTTGCGTAGCCGGTGAACACCTTGCATCGAAAGATGCCCGTGAAAGGAGGTGCGAGTCGACAAAGCAGAGGCCTCTGTCCGCAAGTAACCCACTCAAGGAGGGATTCCACAAGTGTCTGTAACCCCGGAGATCCAGCGCAAAACAGTCCTTTACGGTCTTGATGAAGTTCCGAAACCATTCGTGAGGAGCCTCGGACTGGGAGTGCAACACGTGCTGACTATGTTCGGGGCAACGGTGGCTGTACCGCTAATCTTAGGTCAGGCACTACAGATGGACGCGAGCCAGACCGCCATTTTGGTGAGTGCGTGCATGCTCGCAGCGGGCGTTTCCACTTTGATACAGGTCAACTTCGGCTCCAAACTCCCCATTGTGCAAGGCACTTCGTTCTCATTTCTCGGACCATTCTTCGCGATCATTGCCGCCACGGGCGGGGGGGCGCTCTCCATGCAGTATATCGCGGGGGCCATCATGTCGGGCGCCATCGTGGAGATGCTCGTTGGTTATTCGGGTCTCATCGGGACTCTAAGAAGGTTCATCAGTCCTGTTGTGATCGGTCCCACTATCGCCTTGATCGGACTTGCGTTGTTTGAGGTAGGCGCGCCAATGGCGGGGCAAAACTGGTACCTCGCTGGCATTGTCATCGTTTGCGCGTTCCTTTTTTCCCTGGTACTGGCACCGAAGAACAACTTCTTCAGGTTATTCCCCATATTGCTCGCTATAGTCGTGGCCTACGTTGTGGCACTCCTTGGCAGCGTTTCTGGGATCATCGCTCCCGGTACCCCGGGGTATGTAAGCTTTGAGGCTGTCGCGACTTCTGCCTGGATCAGGAATCCGGTGACTGTGGTATTCCCCTGGGGCATGCCCAAGTTCAGCCTGGCTTTCTTCCTTGCCACGCTAGCTGGCTTCCTCGCTTCGATGATCGAGTCGTTCGGGGACTACCATTCGATCTGTGCAGCGGCAGGTGTAGCCGACCCTACTGAGAAGCAGATCAACAGGGGTATCGGAGCCGAGGGAATAGGTTGCTTCGTTGCTGGCCTTGTCGGCGGGTTCTCGAACACCAGTTATACGGAGAACATCGGCCTTGTCGGGCTGACACGGGTGGCTTCAAGGTACGTTGTGAACGTGGCTGCTGTTGTTCTTATAGTGCTTGGCCTATTCTCCAAGTTTGGTGCTATCGTCGCTACCATTCCCGGGCCCATTGTGGGTGGCGTCTACTGTACCCTGTTCGGGCTCATCGCTTCGGTAGGTATCTCCAACCTGATGAGGGCTGATATGTCCTCGCAGAGGAATCAGATGATCGTCGGTTTCACCATGTTCATGGGCCTTTCCCTTCCCGCCTATTTCAAAGGCGTAGAGGTGACCATACCTGGAGCCCAGTGGATCGGTGACATAATCAAGACCATCGGCTCTACTGGGATGGCGGTTGCGGCCATATTCGGCTTGCTCCTCGACAACCTGATTCCAGGTACGCCAGAAGAAAGGGGCTTAACGGGAAGATAGGCTTTCCGTACGCGTTGCGGAGGGGCCCGGGGCAACCTGGGCCCTTTACTACTCTCCGGGGGTGACGCGAAAATGGTTTCTTTTGATTACGAAAGACCGGTTACGCTGAAAGAAGCGATGCTGGCAGCCAGCCGGGAAGGCGCGCATCCGCTGGCGGGCGGCACTGACCTTCTGGTGAAAGTAAGAAGGGAGACCGTGTCACCAAAGCTGCTCGTTGACTTAAAGCACATACCCGAGCTGCACGGTATCACACAGGATGAACCCACTTTCATAGGAGCGACTACCACCTTAAATCAGATCGCCGACTCGCCCACGGTTCTTGAACGATTCCCCGTTCTGGCAAAGGCAGCTCATTCAGTCGGGTCACGCCAGGTCAGAAACAGGGCCACCATTGGGGGCAACGTGGCCAACGCGTCGCCGGCCGCAGATACTGTGCCCGCGCTGATGGTGCTCGACGCGCAGGTGGTGCTCGCAGGCCCGGGAGGGGATACGACCGTGCCTGTTTGCTCATTCTTTACGGGTCCGGGCAAGACCGTTATGAGGCATGGGGAGATCATCCGGGGGTTTTTGATCCCGGAGGTGAAGGGCACATTTTCTTTCGACAAGGTATCCCGCAGGAACGCGGTGGACCTGGCTACCGCGTCCGTGGTGGTGTTCGGATTCGTAGAAGGTGGCGATGTGCATTTGAGGATGGCCGCAGGAGCTGTAGCGCCTACCCCGCTCAGGCTGTTTGATGCAGAGCGGGTGTTCGACGAAGGCGGTCCCGATGCCCTGGTGGAAGTCCTGGATGCGGCTGACGCTGCTATTAGTCCCATAGACGATATCCGGGGGACCGCGGCGTTCAGGAGGAAGGTCGTACGGGTGCTGCTTCGGCGTGGCATTCAGACTGTACTTTCATCGCTGGGAGGTGACGCATAATGGAACACGTCATCCACCTGACGGTGAACGGGACACAGGTCTCTGGCCGGGTGCGCTCCGACAGGCGGCTTGTAGATTTCCTGAGAGAGGATCTTGAGCTCACGGGCACTAAGGAAGGCTGTGGTGAAGGCGAGTGCGGCGCCTGTACGATTATCATGAACGGCATGGCAGTAAACTCCTGCCTGGTGCTGGCTGTTGAGGCTGACGGTTCAGAAATCCTGACCGTAGAGGGGCTGGCCCGGGGCGGCGAGCTCGACCCGCTCCAGGAAGAGTTTGCAGAAAGAGGGGCGGTACAGTGCGGCTATTGTACCCCCGGGATGCTAATGAGCGCAAAGGCGCTGCTCTCAAAACATCCCTCCCCCACCGAAGAACAGGTGAGAGAGGCTATCGCCGGGAATCTCTGCAGGTGCACAGGCTACAAGAAAATCGTCGAGGCTATCCTGGCAGCAGGAGGGAGTGGGCGCGCATGAGAGTAATAGGTCGGCCGGTTGTAAGACTGGACGCGTTGGACAAGGTGACCGGGGCTGCGAAATACGTGGGGGATATGAAGTTCCCCGGCGTGCTTCATGCCGCTATTCTGAGGTCTAACTGCTCCCACGGACGTATAAAGCGTATAGACATAAAAGATGCGCTGGCGTTCCCCGGCGTGCACGCGGTGGTGACAGGAGAGAAGTACCCGAAGCCCACCGGGTTATACCTGAAGGATAGGACGCTGTTTGCGGTCGATAAGGTCAGGTACTACGGCGAGCCTGTGGCGGGCGTGGTTGCCGAGACTCCCGAATTGGCCAGGGAGGCGGCGCGCTTGATCCGTGTGGAATACGAAAAGCTGCCTCCGGTGTACGACCCGCTGTCGGCGCTGGCGGATGATGCGCCGCTGCTTCATGAGAACCTCGGGGATTACGAATGGGCGCCAGTGTTCTTCCCGAAACCCGGGACCAATATATCGAATCACTTCAAGCTTCGAAAAGGCGATGTGGAACAGGGATTTGCGGAAAGCGATCTTATTCATGAGGAAACGTATTACGTTCCTCACATCTACCACTCGCCTCTTGAGACGCACGTAGCCGTGGGGTACGCCGACGGCGGGGGTAGGCTGACCGTATGGTCAAGCTGCCAGTCGCCTTTCGCTGTGAGGAAATTTCTGTCCACGGCGCTTGATATGCCACTTTCGAAAATCAGAGTGATCACCGGCTACGTGGGAGGAGGTTTCGGCGGAAAGGCTGGAGCCACCATCGAGGGATTGGTAGCGCCGCTCGCCCTGGCCGTGCCGGGCCGGCATGTAAAACTGGTGTATACCCGGGAGGAGGACTTCGTAGGGGCGTACGTGCGGCAGGGGCTTGTCGCGAGGCTCAAAACCGGGGTCGGCAAGGACGGACGGCTGAGAGCTCAAAAATGCGAGCTGTTCTGGGATGCAGGTGCATATACCGAGTACGGGGCCAACATTGTACGGGCTGCGGGATACACGAGCGCCGGGCCTTATGACATACCCAACCTCTGGACTGACTCGTACTGTGTGTATACCAACCACCCCTCGGGCGGTCCCATGCGTGGTTTCGGTATGCCGGAGCTACACTGGGCACTCGAGCTCCAGATGGATACGCTGGCGGACAAACTTGGCATGGACCCTGTAGAATTTAGGCTGCTGAACTGCCTGAAGGACGGTGGGGTTACCGCAACGGGTGAGGTCGTGCACGGCGTCGGGCTCACCGAGTGCATAAAAACCGTGGCGGAGCGGATCGGCTGGGGTAAGAAAAAGGAAGGCGTGGAGAAAGGCATCGCTATCATGTGCAAGGCACCGGCAATGCCCACGAACGCGTCTTCTTCCGCCTGCCTGAAGTTCAATGAGGACGGTTCGGTGACGCTGATGACGTCTGCGGCGGAGATCGGGCAGGGTGCCATGACTGCTCTAGCCCAAATCGCAGCGGAAGAGCTATCATTGCCCATCGAGGCTGTATCCGTCTCCTGTCCGGATACCGCAATTACCCCGTATGAATGGCAAACAGTAGCGAGCCGCATCACCTTCTCAGCCGGTAACGCGGTGGTGCTCGCAGCGCAGGATGCGAAGCGGCAGATCTTCCAGAACGCCTCGTACATCCTGGGCGATCACGAGATGGAACTGGTTGATGGGCAGGTCCGTGTGAAGGGCCGGCCTGAGCTCTCGGTTCCGCTTGAATCTGTGGTGATGGGAGCGTTTCTGCCAGACGGTAGCGCGAAGGGCGGGCCCGTGTTCGGTCGGGGCACCTTCACACCCGAAGGCCTTATAAACTTAGACCCCGAGACCGGCCAGAGCCCAAGGCCGGTAGCGTTCTGGACCTTCGGAGCACAGGGCGCAGAGGTGAGCGCCGACCCTGAGACTGGAAAGATCACCGTGCACAGGCTCGTCGCTGCCTTCGATGTGGGGCGTGTGATCAACCCCGTGACGCTGGAAGGCCAGGTGGAAGGAGGCCTGGTCCAGGGCCTGGGTTCCGCTCTGTTTGAGGAAATGGTGTTCGGTGAGGACGGGCAGGTATTGAACAACAACTATGTGGATTACAAGATCCCGACGTCTATGGACGTACCAGCGATAGAGACATACTTTGTGGAAGTGGCGCAGCAGGACGGTCCCTGGGGCGCAAGGGGGGTGGGGGAATTGCCGATGGTTCCGACAGCCCCTGCCATTGCGTGTGCCCTCAAACGGGTCACGGGAACCCTGCAACGTAAGCTGCCGTTGGTAAGACACGGAAGAGATTGATGGGGAGAAGGGGGCGCAGCCTTTCGCGCCCCCTGGCTGTTCAATGCGGGCTATACCAGGTCCCGCGGGGATATGAGCTCCACTAGCAGGCAGGTGATCGCCTGGAGGTCGCTGATGGCGATACGTTCGTCGCTGCTGTGGGGGTTAACATAGCCCACGGCCAGGTTCACTGAAGGTATCCCTTCCGCGTTCAGCACGTTGGCATCGGAGCCGCCGCCGCTTGCTACCAGTTCGGGAACTAGTCCACAGCGGTTACACGCCCTGACTGCTGCCGCCACGACGGGGTGGTCCTCCGCGAGGTCAAACCCCTCGTACTCCAGGACGACGTCCTCCGTGACGCGCGCTCCCACGCTCTCCGCGCCTTGTCGCATGGCGTCTACCAGGTGACTGGTCTGCTCGGCCAACTTCTTCTTGTCCCGCGAGCGCACCTCGCCCCTTACCTCAACGTAATCACACACGATATTGGTGGCTTTGCCGCCATGGATCACGCCCAGGTTGGACGTAGTTTCCTCGTCGATCCGCCCGAGGTTCATTCTTGCGATCCCCAATGATGCAGCCTGTATAGCGTTGATGCCGGACTCCGGCGCGACGCCGGCGTGCGCGGCCTTGCCGTGGATCTTCCAGGTGATCCGGTTGTGGGACGGGGCGCTCTTTATGATGCGGCCCGGGCGGCCCGAGCTATCCACCACGAATGCCATCTTTGAGCGCAGGCCTGATACATCAAGCGACTTTGAGCCGAGAAGCCCTGTTTCTTCGCCGATGGTGAATACCAGTTCCACTCCAAGGTGAGGCGCCCTCGCTTCAAGCACTGAGCGGACGGCTTCCAGTACAGCAGCTATGGCCGCGCGGTCATCTGCGCCAAGGATGGTATCTCCCGGCGAGCGCACTATGCCGCCATCAACTACAGGCTCAACGCCGCCCTGTGCTACTGTGTCCATGTGTGCGGCAAGCAGGATCCAGTGAAGGTCAGGGCGGCTTGGCTCGAGCCTGCCGATGACGTTGCCGGTAGTGCCGCCGAGCCTGCTGCCTGCCTGATCTAAAGTGGCAGGCACGTTGAGGGAAGTGAGCTCAGACAGCACCCTGTCAGCGACCGCCTTTTCGTTCAGGGACGGACCCGGAAGCCTTGCGAAACTGAGAAAACTGTCAAGCAGCCTTTCTGGGCTTATGTTGATCAAACCATCATCTCCTCTCATGGTAAAATGCTCCCCTACTGTCCCGGTGTAAGAGCGGGGGAATTCTCGCGGCTTTCAACTTGTGCGTACCTCCCACCTGAGGCATCGCGAACCCCACCTGGCGACTACAGAGCCCTCCCTCAGGATTTCCACGATTTCGCAGGTGTTCGGGCAGTGGTCGCATTCAAAGCTCCTGGCCTCGTAATTGAACTCTGTTGCTTGAAAGCCGAGGAATGCGGAAGGCTTGTCCGTGTGTTCCCGCTCCTCTGCGGCGAGCAGGGCGGCACCGAGCGCTCCCATGACGGCGAAATGCTCCGGCACGGTTACCTTCATGCCCAGCGCCTTCTCAAACGCCGCCCGTACCCCCACGTTGGCTGCTACGCCTCCCTGGAAAACCAGCGGAGGCTGGATATCTTTGCCACGCCCAACGTTGTTCAGGTAATTCCTGACGATCGCCTCGCATAACCCTGCCAGAATATCCTCGATAGCGTGCCCCATCTGCTGCTTGTGTATCATGTCCGATTCGGCGAACACGGTGCACCTGCCCGCGATACGCACCGGGTTTTTTGATTTTAGCGCTATTGGACCGAAGTCCTCAATGGCCATGCCCAGGCGCGATGCCTGCTGGTCAAGGAAGGAGCCTGTACCGGCAGCGCATACGGTGTTCATGGCGAAGTCTGAGACGATGCCGCCGCGGAGGATGATGATCTTTGAGTCTTGCCCGCCTATCTCGATGATGGTGGACACATCGGGGATGAAGTGGGATGCAGCCACGGCGTGGGCGGTGATTTCATTCTTCACCACGTCTGCGCCCGCCACCACCGATGCTAACTGGCGTGCGCTGCCAGTGGTTCCGACGCCCCGTACGTTGAAGGAGTCGGGCGGCCCCAGCAAGAAGAGCTGTTCCGCGCACTCGGCCAAACCCCTCTGGATGGCCTGGATGGGCTGACCTCGCGTGCGGGTGTAAACGCTTGAGAGCACGTTCCCTGTGCTGTCTATCGCAACTACGTTGGTACTCACGGATCCCACATCTATACCCAGGTAGATGTCGGTCAGATGCTGCATCTGGCTCACCTTCCGATCTTCTTCTTCCTTGACAGCATGTCCACGAACGCCTCAAGCCGGGTCTTGACTCCTGCTTCGCCTGTCTGTTCATCTATGAAAAAGGTCATTATGGGGACATCCAGGTCCTCGCTGAGCCTTGTCATAACGCTGCGGGACACGATCTCCGGTATGCAGGTGAACGGCGCCAGCTGTACGATCCCGTCCAGTCCGTGTTTCTTCGCGAGCACCGCGTGTCCCACTGACTCCTGGCCGTGTCCGCCGATCATCTGGTCGAGATACCGCCTGGCCGCTTTCTTGACGTCTACACCGCCTGTTATGCCCGCGGAATCCAGTATGGCATTATCCCGGGTCCACCCGGTGATGAACATGGACCTCACTACTTCCACGCCCAGATCCCCCAGCATCTTTTCGATACCCAAGTTAGAGGCGGGTTCAAGCACTACGTATATCTCGCCCACGATACCGATCCTGAGAGGTTTTCGCCCGGGGTCGATCTCGACTGAATCAAGACCGGCCCTGGCCTCCAGAATGGCCTGGTCAAGGTCGGACTTGCAGGCAGAGGTGATCCGGTTGAATGCGGCATGGTACGCCCTGTCCGCGTCGCCCCGCTTCAGTTCCCTGGGTCTTAACCAGTGAAGCCGCTTTTCAGCCTCATCCAGGGCGAGCAGTTTCTTCCAGGCATACTTGAGTTCCTGCCAGATCCGCGGGACGGAATAGTTGCAGGCGTTCAGCTGCCCGACCGTATTGTAGAACGCGGTGTAACTGTAACGGGGAGGCTCGAATACCAGGAAATCCACGTCGTAGCCCATGGATCGCAGCATCTTCTCATGAAGCGGCGCGTAAAGCCCCGCCCTGCATGGCCCTACCCCGCCGGTGGCGACGATAGTGGCGGCACCTCTTTGGACCAGCTCCAGGTAAGTGCCCATCAGGATCTTCAGCGGGAAGCACGCGAACTCGGGAGAAGACGAGACTCCCAGGTTGATGGTGCGCCTGGTCGGCCGAGTAGGGGGGACCACCTCGTTGCCCAGCACCTTCAAAAGCTCCGTCGCCACGGGCACCACGGTTCCAAGGTACGGGAATCCCACCGGTTGTCTCAGCTTCGGCATCCGGCCACACTCCTCTGTCGCCTGATCATATCAACGAACGCCTCAAGCCTCGTCCTGACACCGGCGTCTCCTGTATGCTCATCGATCATCAGCGTCATGAAGGGAACAGCCCCGGTCTTCTTGCTTTCTATCTCAAGACACTTGTTGACAATCGCATCCGGGCCGCAGCCGAAGGCGGTGACGTGGATGACCCCGTCCACGCTTTTCGTCTGGAAGAAATATTCCGCGGCGTGTACGGTGTCCTCGCTCCATGTCCAGAAAAGGTGTTTTCTCAAGGGATTAGGCGCGCTATTCAGCGTACGCTGGGAGAGGTCCTCGACGGTAACCGGGACCACCCCGAGAGAACGCAGCTTCTCAAGGGTACCCACGTTTACGTACGGGTCGTGCACCTCGTACGGGTATCCCACGACAGCAACCCGAAGGTCTCCCTCCGCAGGCGGTTGTGCGGAGGGGTAACCGCTTTTCAGTGTACGGAGGGCTGACCACAGCGCATAGAGCGCGCGGCTCCTGCCTGCGCCGATGCACCGCGCGACGGCCTCTGCTACGCGGAGCAATTCGAACGGTCCGCGTCTTAGGTCGACGCGGACGTCTATTACTCTCGGAAGATGCTTGAAACTGTTCTTCACCATGTCCGGCAATCCCAGGAACTTGGGGCAGAACACGGCTTTGGGCCTGACGGAAACGAGCCTTGGGATGAAGAGCACGTCCACCTTGTCCAGCAGCGCTGCGACGTGGCCGTGGTAGAGTTTAATAGGTATGCACGCTTCGGCTATGCATTCTCTTGCACCCATGTCAACGATAGCCCTTGAAGTAGGAGGGGAGCATACCACGGTGGCGCCCAGTTCCCTGAAGAATCGTTCCCAGATGGGGTAATAGCGGTAGTAAAAGAGCGCGCGGGGAATCCCGACCACAAGCCCCATACTTTCACCTTCTTTTGGAAAACGACACAAGACGCTTTTCCGCCACGGCAGCGGAAGACCCCTGGCTTTAGCTTTAGCAAGAATATTATAGCATAAGAGGAAAGTGACGGTACAAGATAGCCCTCGTTCGGGTCCGTGTCAAGATATAGTAGGTGAAAACCCCCGTGTTCTAAGCTGTCGATCAAGTCCGATTTCTGGTGTAAAATGCCCTCTTCTGGTAGTTGGCGACCGACGCTAGGCTGCGGGCTTTCCCGCGTCGTTCATTGACACGGCATCTTGTGCTGTAGCGCCTGCCCTCCATCGCCAGTACTCTTCCATAGCAAAGTAGCGGTGACCGGTTGACCAAGCCTCGTCTATTTCCATGAGCACGGCCCCGATCAGCCGCAGGGCTGATGCTGCCTGGCTACGGACGCGCTGTCGGTAATGTACCGGGCGCCCTATTGGAAAACCACCTCTCGGTACTCATCTTTTTTCACGCCACTACCGCGTCCGCATTTCCTTTTCCTGCTAATGCTCCTGTGGACATGCCGTTCGTGAGGATCTGTGGATAACCCCCAGGAGCAGAGTTACCCACAAGATCCACACTCACTTGGGCGACGTAAAAGCGGCGTGGGTCGCCTCCAGAGAAGCGGCCAATCTTTATCCAACCTCACCGACCCCTGCTCCGGCAAGCACGCCGCCATGCTGGCCCTCTACCTGCTGAAAGGTTACCCACTGACCGAGTATATGTCCGGGGGCCACCCGGTGCTGCGGGAAGTGCCGGTACGTCTCGGCTATGACCGACCGAACCTTGTTTGTGGACGCAGCCAACCGCCTCGATACCGTCCTGATGGAAGCCACCGCCGGCCGCATCATTGCTAAGGCGGGCGCCGAAGGCGTCTGGAATAGAAGACGGCGCCCCCCGCGCCATCGATCCTATAATTCTTAAGTATTACACCACCTGGGCTGCCACTCCCCGCCGGAACTCCCCCGCCTCGCCGACCGCCGCGTGGTCATTCTCAAAAACCACCGCAAAGAAATCATGGGCCACATCGCCCCGCCGCTCTAGCTGCGGGGACGGAAATGTGACAACCTACAACTAAAAGCAGGCGGCATGCCTCGCCAAAACCTCAGCCAGGATACCGCCGGGAGCTTTTTCAATAAACCGGGCATCCCTGGATGCATAGTCCACGGATCTTACCTGTTCCACCATTATATAGCCAGTAATTTTTTTGCAGCCCTCAGCCTTAACATGAAGAGGATAGTTTTTCTGTGTGGAGGTGATGGGGCAAACTACGGCAAGGCCGGTCTGCTTGTTAAAGAAATCGTTGCTGATAACCAAAGCCGGCCTTTTACCCGCCTGCTCATGTCCTGATTGAGGAGTAAAATTGAGCCAGATAATATCCCCCTGGGCGGGAGTGTAAGACATTTTACCATTCCTCCCTGCCTACCGGCGGGCCCCATTCTTCTTCAGCGGGTGTTGATTCTGTTTTATAATCTGCAAAGAGTTCCTG
The DNA here is from genome assembly GCA_040755615.1 of Bacillota bacterium. Classification (GTDB taxonomy): domain Bacteria; phylum Bacillota; class Sulfobacillia; order DUSP01; family DYEP01; genus DYEP01. The sequence goes on along the minus strand of JBFMAL010000005.1, from coordinate 6,980 downwards.
GATGGTATAGCTTTTATCCTTTCTTAAACGTTTGATGATAATTTGGCCGTATTCCGCAATGAGTTCAACTTCATCGTTTTCCCTGAGCGAAGCAGTGGCGAGAAGCTGCTTGGGGATCCTTACTCCCTGGCTGTTTCCCCATTTTTGAATCTTTCCAATCATATCCACCAACTCCGACTTAACTCATAGTATATACTCAGTATATACAATGCTGCCAAAAGTGTCAATGGAGTGTGCCGGAGGGGTCCGTGTCAATAGGTTCCGGGTTAAGGGTCTTCTTGAGTAAGAGGGCGTGATTTGGATTATGAGATGACTGGTAATTAAGCGATGCAGGCAGGGCAGCCACAATTACCGTTCAAGCAGAACGGGTGTGGACGTGGGCTGCACCCCGAGCTGTTTGCTTCTAGTTTGCGTAGCCCTCCTCCAACAGACGCCGGAACATGACTGCGTACCCTTGGGTTCCCCTGGTCCAGGCAGGGGAAATGGCCTTTCTTTATCCCGGGTTCCTCACCAAATACAACTTTCTTTACCACCTGAGCCCCGGCTTTCGCTATGCCCTTGAGCCGCTCGTCGAGGCGGTTCACAACCTGTCCCGTGTAGTTTCCCAAAGAACCCTCCATGACTTTGAACAGTACATTGCCCACAGCGTATAGGCCTTTGCGCGACCAGGACCTGGCCCGCACCCTGCTCTTAAAATTCCCCACGTTCGACTCCACGCTCCCCAAACCTCTCAAACCCGAGCAGTCATACCCTAGTGCTTGTAACCTCACCCGATAGTCGAGGATATACTCCCAGTTCGACCTGAAATTCTCCTTCACCACCTCGAGCCTCTTGCGTTGCTTCCCCGTCGTTCTCTCAAGCCCTGCCTCCAGTAGCTCCATCACCCGCCCGAGGTCGTTGTCGCGCAGCGCTTCAACGGACTTGTTCTTGAATGCCTCTGGCAGCGCACCCTTTATGTCGCGGGATATGTGGAAACGATCGTGCTGATAAATGCAATTCGGGAAAGACTCCACGCCCTCCCTTATCCAGCCCGCCCCGTCCCCATTGATGACAACCATCGTGTCTTCAAGGTCGTACACCTGCTCTACCCTCTCAAGAAGGCTGTCCCAGAAACCCCGCCTTGAACCCTGAGGGTGTATGTAACGCATCTCCGTATCGTCTCATACTCCGAACTCCCAGGATACCTCTCGCGCCATCCATCATGCACAACCGCATACCTGGTTTCCTCTTTGCGCTTCCTGCTGCCCTGTCGGCCGGTCCACAGCCCGTCCGCCTCTATGAACAAAACCTTCACCCGTCTTGTCCCGACCCTCGATTCCCTTGACTTATCTAGATTGTGATGAAAAAATCAGGTGCAAGGATCCATAAAAGCGCAGGTAAATCAAGGGATTCCGGTCTCCGTGGCGAATTGTTTATTTGAGGAAACAAATGCCAGGAGGGAATCCCTATGATGGTTATGGTTCAACGTGAAAACTTCAGTTTCCGGCGGAGGGGAAGAATAATGCTGTGCCTCCGCCAGGAAGAGAGCCAACAGATATCTTATTAGAGCAGTTGTTGCCGCCCGAGGTACTTGAACTCCCGGAGGATTTGGCCGAACTGGACGCCTGGTTGGACGATGAACGCTTCTTTGAACCATTTCGAGACAAGTATCACAAGCGGCTGGGGAGGCCTTCCGTACCGGCGGAAACCTACTTGCGCATAACGGCACTCAAGCACCAGTACAGACTCAGCGACAGGCAGGTCTGTGCTTGGGTCACGGACCGGATAAGCTGGCGCCGATTCTGTCGTATCCCCTGGAACATGCCAGTGCCCCATGCCTCAAGTCTGACCAAGATCCGGAAGCGGCTAGATGCAGACGGAAGCGCTCATATGGCAGAACTGAACGCCCATTTGGTTAGAAAGGCACAGGAAGACCATCTCTTAAAAAGTCGTAGCAAAGTGCGAGTGGACACCACCGTAATCGAAGCCAACATTCACTATCCCACCGACTCCGGTTTAATCGCGGATACAGTTCGAGTGGTGACACGTCTGGTGAAACAGGCCGAGGGTGAGACCCCCATGGGCTGTTGGTTTCTTTTGCTTAAATCTCAATTCTCAGTCGTGAGTCTCTCGTCCTTCCACTTTTTCTTACCAATTACCCGGATCTACTTTACTCTAACCCTCGTTCCAATCACGAGTGTGTTCTAACAGGTGGGGTTTTGCAGGTCATGCAATGGGAATATGACCTGACCTGCAGGGTTTACCAGCACCCCTTGTCAGCCGCCTGAAGCCTTGAGAACGCTCTGTGTGTGACGTACTCCACATGGCTCAAGGGGACTTCCGCTTGCATGCAGCGGACGAGCGGTTCACGTTACTGTTTGGACATCCTATATCTTGGACATTTATGAGCTTTATGAGTTATGATAGTAACCGAGATGAAAAGTTGAAACAAGAGCTGATGTGGCGGCAGGGGTGTGCCGCAAGGCGCAATCAGCCGCAGGTTACCTGGATGCACTGTGAAAGGCGTGGCAGAGGGTTAAGTTCGTTCAGCCGGTTCTGCGCACATCTACCATCGCCGTCCTGGCATCCGGCCTAAGGAACGTTGTATTCTCCTGCTTGGGTTGAAATACCCGGGATCGAGGCCTCCCTGTTGAGAGCTCGCTTTAGGCGGGCAAGTCTAGTCGGGAAAGGAGATAAGACCTGGGTGCCAGGGAGGTCGGCTTCACAAGAGGCGGGCTTGTACACCAGGCGCTACACATGATGCAACAAAAGACCCTAGAAATTGAGGGAATGACTTGCGCTGCTTGTGCGAGGCGCATAGAGCAGGTGCTTCAAAACAGCCCGGGCGTGAAAGAAGCCAGGGTGAACTTTGCCAGCAAGAAAGCCTACGTGCAGTATGACCCCGAGGTCACCGACGAAGAAGCACTCCGGAAGGCGGTTGAATCCACCGGTTACTCTGTGCGGGCGCCCGAACTCACTCTCATTATGGGAGTCGAAGGAATGACTTGCGCCGCGTGCGCAAGACGTGTGGAGACCGCGATTGCCCGCGTTTCAGGTGTTACCGACGCCACCGTCAATCTTGCTACGGAACGTGCGCATATTCGTTACGTACCTGAGCGGTTCGATATGGGTGAACTGCTTCGCGCCGTGGAAGGTACGGGCTACAGGTTGTTCGACGTGGACGAGGAAGATGCGGGCACAGACGAGGCAACCGAACTGAAGGAACTGACTGATGCACGTCGCCGAGTACTCATGGCGTGGGGATTCACTGCTCCGGTGGCAGTATGGATGCTCGTCGGCATGGTGCTCGGCAGAGGTCACGGCCACGGTTGGCCAAACCCGTTCTTGTTTAACCTGGCTATGGTGCTTCTCTCCATACCGGTCCTCTTTGTTGCCGGTGCACCTACGCTGAGGACAGCCTACAGGGCAGTCAGCCATGGCTCCGCCAACATGGATGTGCTGATCGCCATGGGCACACTGGTGGCGTTTGTTACCGGGATCGGTACTTTCTTTGCTCCTATCGAAAATTACGCCGGGGTCTCCGCCATGATCATGGCATTTCACCTAACCGGCCGCTATATCGAGGCCCGTGCAAAGGGCAGAGCATCGGAAGCTATCCGCAAGCTGGTGCAACTTGAAGCAAAAACCGCTCGCATACTCCGTGAGGGCAGAGAGGTGGAGGTGCCTGTGCGGGCGCTCGTGGTGGGAGACATCATGATAGTGAGGCCGGGAGAGAAGATTCCCACCGATGGCGTGGTGGTGGAGGGCGAAAGCCAAGTGGATGAATCCATGGCTACGGGTGAGTCCATGCCTGTGACCAAGCAGGCCGGCAGCGAAGTGATCGGGGCTACTGTAAATCAGCAAGGGCTGTTGAAGATACGGGCGACGAAGGTGGGCAAGGACACGTTCTTGTCCCAAGTAATCAAACTGGTGGAGGAATGCCAGGGCACGCGCGTCCCCATCCAGGAATTCGCTGATCGTGTAACAGGTGTGTTTGTTCCTGCTGTCCTAATTGTGGCTGCCCTCACATTTATCTCGTGGATCGTGCTGCCTGGAGTTATGGGTAGGGTTGCATCCGTCGTGCACCCGTTCCTTCCATGGGTGAATGCGGGTCTGAGCCCTCTGACACTGGCCATTTTGGCCACCGTGGCGGTACTGGTGATCGCCTGTCCCTGTGCGCTTGGACTGGCCACACCCACAGCTATCATGGTAGGCAGCGGTATCGGTGCGGAGAACGGGATCCTGATCCGTAGGGGCGAGGCTATCCAGACCATGCGCGACGTGGATGTGATAGTATTCGACAAAACGGGTACCCTGACCAAGGGCAAACCGGGACTGACCGACGTGGTGCCGCTCGGTGACACAGAGGCAGACAGGCTCCTGTCTGTGGCAGCCAGCGTAGAGCAGGGGTCGGAGCACCCTCTGGGACGGGCCATCGTTGAGGCAGCCGGGGCAAGGGGTCTTGAGCTGGCGAAAATGGACGGTTTTGAAGCCATCACGGGCAGGGGCGTAAGGGGGCAGCTGCCTGACGGCGAGGTGCTGGTGGGCAGCAGGCGGCTGCTCGCAGAACGCGGTGTGGATGTCTCCGCGGCCGAAGCGCACCTTGACAAGCTGGAGAGCGAGGGTAAGACGGCGGTTTGCGTCTCTCTGGCAGGCCGGCTGCTGGGCGTTTTGGCCATTGCAGACACGCTCAAAGACGATGCTGAGCCTGCGGTATCCGAGCTGAAATCCATGGGGTTCGATGTGGCCATGATCACGGGGGATAACCACCGGACAGCCCAAGCTATCGCAAGTCAAGTGGGCATTTCTCACGTGCTTGCTGAAGTACTGCCTGATCAGAAGGTTGGTGAGATACAGAGACTTCAAGCTCAGGGACTCAGGGTGGCGATGGTGGGTGACGGTATTAATGACGCCCCCGCGCTCACCCAGGCAAACGTCGGCATCGCTATTGGTACTGGCACAGATGTGGCGATTGAGGCAGCCGACATCACCTTGGTCCGTGGAGATCTGGCAGCTGTAGTGACTGCTGTAAAGCTATCCCGTGCCACGTTTGCCAAGATACGGCAAAACCTGTTCTGGGCGTTTTTCTATAACACGGTGGCCATACCCTTGGCGATCCTTGGACTCTTGCACCCTGTCATCGCCGAACTGGCAATGGCAACCAGTTCGATCAGCGTGGTAACCAACGCGAACCTTCTCAAAAATGCCAGGATAAAGCCGCGGTGGATGGAGGCGAAGGTGTAATCGTCTGGGCCCCGCAGGATGTGGCCCCCCGGCGACAGATTGCCCTCGCCGCTGTCGGGAGCCGGGTGACGCGAAGACTAGTGTCCAGTGTTCTTCCATAGTTTTACTCCAGAGGGCGAGCTCTTTTTTGCCCCGCTCGATGTCACACTGACGGACCGCACCGTGCTTGGGCCGGACATCCTGTTTGTGTCCGGCGCTCATACTGAAGGACCGCGTTCAACGGCGCCTGTGATCTGGCGGTGGAGGTCCTGTCGCCAACGAACCACAAGAAAGACCGCATACACACGATGGAGATATACCGGAAAGCAGGATCTCCCACTTCTGGCTGGTAGACCCTGGGGAAGACATTTTTGAGGCTTTCACGCTTGAGGAAGACTGTTACACCCTTGTCAGGCGATCCAGGCGAGCTAGTCGCGCATCCCGAGTTCTCAGGGCCACATCTTGATCTCAGCGGAATATTCCGCCGCTCTGTCTTGCCACATCCGGGTCCGTTCGTTTGCCGCCGGCGGTCGTCTGGATCTGCACCCTGCGGCCCGCCAAGCAAGCACCATGTTAGCTCTCCTGAACAAGACCATTCCTCCATGGGCTGTGAAAGAATGCCTGAAGCTGCGGATGCTTCTCCTTATGGTCTTACGACAGACAGAAACCTCAATACTCCAGGCTCTGACCCCTCTGCCAAGGATTCTACTCCTTGTTGGAAGGTTTTCTTTGTGATTTAGTGAACGGCTGACAGTATGATTAAATTATGTAAACATCTCCACGTTTTTCTGTTGCACCTCCAACTTGCAGCAGGAGAGAGGGGTGTGGCTCAGGATAAAGAGGGCTAACACCTCGCGCCTGGTAGTTCTTGGCGTGACGCTTTTGCTTTTCTTCGCGATTCTCGCAGGGTCATCGTCGGCTGAAGCGGGATCTGACCGCCCCCCGGCGGGCAAGACCATAGTGGTGGATCCGGGGCACGGCGGCAACTCCGGTGCGCGCGGCGCCTACCTCAGGAGCATTGAAGACGTCAGCGTACTGGCCATTGGTTTTAAACTCAGGGATATGCTGGAGAGAGCAGGCGCCGAGGTAGTGATGACGCAGGAAGGCCCCGGGCAGCCCAGGCTTGCGGATAAACCCCAGGCACTGAATTGCAGAGTAATCGTAGTTGAGCCATCAGGCCCGGGACTTCAACCCGATATAAGGGGTTGGCCAAGGAGAACGACGCTGCCTCCATGTGAGACTACCGCCCAGCCGGTGAGAGACAAGATCCCCAGGCTCTGGTTCCAGACCAGTTTCAGGTCGATGCGCTCCTGGTCGATCAGTAAACGCTCAAGGCGGAACCCTCTACCCTGGATATTAACCGATTCCGGAACGTCTGACAGGTCTAACCGGACTTCAACAGGTTCGGGCTTGGTCAGTGCCGGGACGACGAGAGTGAGTCCTGTCCCGTCCGGTCGGTCGAACGCCGACCGCATGCGTATGGTATTGTCGTCCAAGAACCGTCCGTGTTGCTTCGTAGCATGATACACACCAGAAGAGGTCTTGAGGTAGGTCCGGAACTCGTCAGGTATATGACCTTCCGGGAGTCGTGCTCCTGCAATCTCGTACTCGACGGTAACCTCTGAGGGAGTCTTAGTTTATCTAGACTCACACAGGTTAATTAGGTAGCTGGTAATAGATCCCAGTATAGAGGAGTGAGGTAAGTAGTTAAATGTTCACCTGCCCCGGCGCGTAGATTTGGCCTTTGCTCAGCAGCGCATAGACCAGACGCACGAACT
>JBFMAL010000004.1:0-93484 GCA_040755615.1 Bacillota bacterium | reverse complement strand
GGTGCACCCCGGGGCTGCTGTCACCCGGGGCCGGGCAACAGCCGGCGCAGCTCATGGTCAGAAATCAACACCGAGTACAGGGTCTCACTCTAAACAGAGAAGTCACCGGTTTCCCGGGCAACAGGGGGTAGCAAGAGTGACCCCGACCAACGCCATGTTGATTGTCTCAGAGGTACGCCTCAAGATCAATCACTAACTTAACGGTTTGTCCAATTCAAAGTATACGAGGAGGATAGTCACTTGGAAAACGGTATTATGCTCGGTATTAGGTTAACCTTGTTGGGTATGAGCGTGGTATTTGCCTCCCTGATAGCGCTGGCCCTGCTTATAGGAGCGTTGAGCGCATTTGACGGTCCCAGGCAACCACGTAATGCCTGCACCCCGGTTGCGCCGGGGAACGAAGAAAGCGGGAAAGCCAAAGACGCAAGGGTGGTAGCAGCCATTGCTGCAGCACTCGCCTATCACCTGGAATTGTCTGCCGTCCCGAGGGTTGTGTCCATCAAGAAAGTGGGTGGAATCTCAACCTCCTGGGGCGCTGCGGGGAGGCAAGTCCAGATGATCGAGAGGGCGAGGATGTTCGTTCGAAGGGGGAGCAATCGATGAAGAAATACAGAGTGATAGTAAATGGAGAGGTTTTCGAGGTAGTAATTGAGGAACAGGGCGGAGACTCAAAGCCAGATAAGCCTGAATCAAGGCCAGCAGCTGCCGCACCTGCCCAGGCAGAAAGAGAGAAAGCTGCTGCCCCGGCGCCGAAGAGAACAGCTGCTCCGGGAGAAAACCAGATCACTGCTCCGATGCCCGGCGTCATACTGGATGTCAAGGTGGATGTGGGGTCAGAGGTGAAGTCAGGGACAGTAATGTTCATCCTCGAGGCCATGAAGATGGAAAACGAGATCCAGTCCCCGTTTGAAGGACGGGTAAAGTCTCTGGAAGTAACGAAGGGTGCCAGCGTCAACACAGGGGACGTTCTTGCGGTTATCGAATAGGGAGGGGGCTGGATAATGCTCTGGGCTGACCTGTATGATTTCATTACCAGCAGCGGTTTTTTGAGCCTCGACTGGAGAGGAGCCGTTATGCTGGTTGTGGGTGGAGTCCTTATCTACCTGGCTATTGAGAAGAGATATGAGCCGCTGCTCCTTCTACCGATCGGGTTTGGTGTGCTGCTAGCCAATATTCCGAAGGCCGGTCTGATGGATCCTGGGGGGTTGCTGAGTTTTCTGTACCTTGGGGTGAAGCTCGGCATTTACCCGCCCTTGATATTCTTAGGGGTGGGTGCCATGACTGACTTCGGACCGCTTATCGCCAATCCCAAGACCTTTTTGCTAGGGGCGGCAGCTCAGTTCGGGATCTTCACCACACTCTTGGGAGCATTGGCGCTAGGTTTCACACCGCAACAGGCTGCGAGCATAGGGATCATTGGTGGAGCCGATGGACCCACAGCCATTTTCCTGACGTCAAAACTGGCGCCCGAGCTATTAGGCCCGATAGCGGTGGCAGCTTATTCATATATGGCACTGGTACCCATCATTCAGCCGCCCATCATGAAAGCGCTCACTACGAAGAAGGAGCGCTCCGTGGTAATGGAGCAGCTGAGACCCGTATCGCGCAGGGAACGGATACTGTTCCCCATCGTTGTGATGATCGCTACAGGGCTCCTGCTGCCCTCTGCGCTTGCTCTCATAGGTATGCTGATGTTTGGGAACCTGCTCAGGGAGGCCGGTGTGGTGGACAGGTTGTCAAAGACCGCCCAGAATGAGCTCATCAACATCGTCACCATATTCCTCGGCCTCACGGTGGGCGCCACCACCCGGGGAGAGGTGTTTCTCACTCTCTCAACGACATATATCATCCTGCTCGGACTTGCCGCATTTTCCGTCGGGACTGCCGCAGGCGTGTTGCTGGGGAAACTCATGTATCTTCTGAGTGGGGGCAAAGTGAACCCGTTGATCGGCTCTGCCGGAGTCTCGGCCGTACCCATGGCGGCCCGTGTTTCGCAGATAGTGGGCCAGAAAGAAAACCCCGGGAACTTTCTCTTAATGCATGCTATGGGACCGAACGTCTCTGGGGTTATAGGCAGCGCGGTAGCCGCCGGCATACTTCTTGCAATTCTTCAGTAGATTCCGAAAAAAGTCGGAAGTGAGATTTTAAGGAAGGAATTGTAGCGGTGTTGTTGAAGTTGATTACAAGCCATCGGTGGGGGAGGTGAGAGGCGTTTGAGGGCACTGAACTTCTACTCATCCGTCTATCACGTCAACATACTGGCTGGAGAGAAACACTGTACAATAAGGCTGGGAGACAAGACCTCCAAGTATGCGGTGGGAGATATTGTATGGGTGACTCACGGAGACAGGTTCCGTCCCAGGAAGAAACTGTGCACCGCCGTGCTGGACAAGGTGACGGTGAAAACTGTCTCCGAGCTCAGCCCTGAAGACCTCCAGGGCGAGAACCCGGACATGAAAACGATCGACGATGCCATCGATTTCCTGAGAGAGATCTATATGAGGGAAATATCCCCGGACGAGTTAGTGACTGTAATTTACTTCTCCGAGGTCGTTGAGGACTAAAAGCGGTGTCCTCGCCGAGGAGAGGCATAGCGAAGCGGTTCAAAGTAGATTCGGAAGGCGTTGAGGACTTCTGTGTTCAGGAAGGAGTGTCCTTACTGTCGGAATGACTCCTATTCCGCCACGGAACGAGGGGTTTGGATATGCCCTTACTGCGGAAAGGACATCAGTTCCCAGCCATCCAAGCCTCCGAGGGTTGAACCGAAAAATGGGAAATAGCAGGAGAAGTTCCTGCTATTTTCTTTCAGCATTTGCCGGCGTGCGTTGATGGACCGAGAGTGGCCGGACCCCCAAAGAACCGGGGATGAAATCCAGGCACGGGGCTTTCCTTGTCCGAGTTGTTGTGATACACTTGTTGCTAACACCTGACTACTGGGAGAGGTAGGGCAGTATGGAAGAAGCCATAGTAGCCTTTCAGGGGGAGCCCGGAGCATACAGTGAAGAAGCAGTGATCAAGATGTTCGGGGACGTGAAGACCTATCCCTGCCGGACGCTGTCTGACGTGTTTGAGGCGCTGGCCCAGCACAGGGCTACTGACGGACTGATACCCATCGAAAACTCCCTCGCAGGGAGTATCAACGAAAGCTACGATCTGCTGCTTCGACACCCCTTCAGGATCTTCGGAGAGGTTGTTCTACCGGTAAACCACTGCCTGCTTGCACCGAAGGGCGCCACCCTGGATAGCATAAGACGGGTATATTCCCACCCGCAAGCGCTTGCTCAGTGCGGTGAGTTTCTAAAGGAGCTGGGTGTTGAGGCGGTGGCGGTATACGATACCGCAGGCAGCGCCCGCATGATCGCTGAGGAACGGATAGAACATGCCGCAGCACTGGCTTCTGAGAGGGCGGCCGAACTGTACGGTCTTTCAGTGCTGGCAAGAGGGGTTCAGTCAAGAGCAAACAACTACACGCGATTTTACGCAATAGGGACGCGCGAAGTTGCTCGTGGAGACAAGAACAAGACGGTGCTGGTGCTCGCCACGGCGCACAGGCCTGCTGCACTTTTCTGGGTGCTGGGCGCTTTTGCATACAGACAGATCAACTTGCTCAAATTAGAGTCAAGGCCCATTGGGGACAGGCCGTGGGAATACTTGTTTTATCTGGACGTCGCTGCCCACATCTCGGACTCTTCGTTGGTGGAGGCCATTTCCGAACTTAGCACAAAGACGGTTTCGCTTCGCGTTCTCGGGAGTTTTCCCATGGCCACTTGAAGGAGTCAAAAGGGTAGGGCTCGAAGTATTCTGACAAACGAACCTCAGGGAGGCATCACAAATTGAGTGGGAGCCATCAGGTGGTGCAATTCGTGTGCCCACGTTGCGGGGCGCAGGGGACCCAGTTTGCGGCAGGGAAATCCTTAACCGGGGGGTCTGGAGGCGATGAACTCCAGTGTCCCAAATGCGGAAAAAGGATTTCCCTGTTAAGTTTTTATTCAAGAGTACAGACAGTGCCCGCTTCAGTGTGATCACGTTTAACGAAAGTGCCGATCGGGCCCGGGGATCCGGGCCCGAAATTTTTTCCTCCGGCTTCAAGATAAAGAAGGAATTTCCGCATGGTGGTAGAAGTACTACACCAAGTGGGGGAAAGTGGGTAGAAGTGGGAGGAGACGCGGCCTTTGCTCATTGGCGAGTACCAGCATGCCATCGACGAAAAAGGCAGGCTAACAATGCCCTCCAAGCTGAGAGAACACCTGGGGGACAGGTTCATTATCGCCAGGGGGCTCGAGAATTGTCTTTTTGTATTTCCCATGCCGGAATGGGAGAGGCTTCAAAGACGCCTGACCCAGCTCTCGCTCACCAAGTCCGATGCAAGAGCTTTCACGCGCTTTCTATTTTCGGGAGCCACCGAAGGCGAGTTTGACCGGCAGGGACGGGTGCTTATCCCGCAGAACCTGCGGGAGTACTCGTCCATCGAAAAGGACGTGGTTGTGATAGGGGTCTCAACCCGGGTAGAGATATGGAGCGCTCAAAACTGGGAAGATTATAAGCGCCGGACAGATGTCTCCTATGAGGATATAGCGGAGAAGCTGGCTGATTTCGATTTATAGGAGGACTCCTCATGACAGTCTACCACCAGCCCGTCATGGTCGAGGAAGTCCTGCATTTCCTCTCTCCAAAGGAGGGAGGTCTCTATGTCGATTGTACTTTGGGCGATGGCGGCCATTCCGAAGCGATCCTTCGCGCCACGGGCGGCCGGGCAAGACTGGTGGGGATAGACAGGGACCCCGAGGCCATAGAAGCGGCAGCTGAGCGGCTTCGCCCTTACAAAGACAGGATCCGGTTGGTCCAGGGCCTGTTTTCAAGGATAGTGGATATCCTTTCTGACCTCGGCTGCAGCTCGGCAGACGGTATCTTGTTTGACCTGGGTATCTCATCGCGTCATGTGGACAAGGAGTCACGCGGCTTCAGCTACAACAAGGACGCACCCCTTGATATGAGAATGGATCCGGGAGCCAATATGACCGCGGCCGATCTGGTCAACCAGGCAGACGCCGAGACGCTCGCCCGGATCCTGTGGGAATACGGAGAGGAACGCTGGGCCCGACGGATCGCAGGTTTTATCGTCGCCGCGAGGCGGAACGGTCCCGTCAGGACTACTGGGGAATTGGTAGACATCGTGCGGGCGGCAATACCCCGCTCGGCCCGGAGCGAGGGACCGCACCCGGCCAAACGCACCTTTCAGGCGCTCCGGATCGCGGTCAACGGCGAGATGGATGAGCTTAAGCAGGGATTGGAAGGAGCGTGCAACATGCTGAGCGTGGGGGACGGCAAAGTGGTAGTGATTTCCTACCACTCACTGGAAGACCGCATAACCAAGCAGATCTTCAAGCGGCTTTCAGGCCAGTGCACGTGTCAAAGGGGCCTTGCTGCATGCATGTGCGGGACCAGGCGCATTCTTGAAGTTCTGACGAAAAGACCGGTCACGCCCCGGGAAGAGGAGGTCCGGGAGAATCCCCGGGCAAGATCGGCCAAGATGAGAGCGGCCAGACGTACTGCGGCGCACTTCTAAAGCGGAAAGGGGGCGAATACTATGGTATTAGCCGTTGAGCAGGCTAAAGACCGCAGCCCGTCAGAGAGGGCCGCGCGGGCGCGCAGGATCAAAAGGAACAAAGAAATCGTCGAGAACATGTTATTGCTGGTACTTGTGGTATTCGTCGCCCTCGTGATAACATCAAGACATGCGACTATTGCGCACCTGGGTTACAGCATTGTGAGCGCCAGGGAAGAACTCAGAATGCTGCAGGCAGAGAGCCAGCGCCTTGAGTTGGAGGTTGCAAGGCTTCAGTCCCTCCAACGCATCGAATCTGCAGCCGTTACCAGGCTCGGCATGGTGAAACCTGCGGAGATACGGCTGGTGGCCATAACGCGGACTGAGCCAGTCCGGGTGGAGGAGCCCGTACAGGCCGGGGCCGGATTCTTCGCGCGGCTCGCTCAGTCCCTTTCCAGTTTTACAAGGTGGTTAGCCATGGGTGACAGCAAAGCGGAGGCAAGGCCTGCCAAGTAGCGGTGCAAGCGCCGCAATAAAGGAGGTTCTTGTTTTGCCCGCGCCGGATTTAGGCTCAAGAAAGCGTATAGCTATAGTGTTTGTTGGGACAGCGTTGTTCATGGCCGTCCTGCTCGTCAGGGTGGCCTATATTCAATTCATTCAGGGAGAGGAGCTCTCAAAGAGGGCCCTCGACATGCGCACAAGAGAGGTGCCGGTGGAAGCCAAGCGCGGCACCATATACGACCGGCGCGGGAGAGAACTCGCTGTTTCCGTGAACGTGGAGTCGGTGTTTGCAATCCCCGCTCAGGTCAGGAATGCCGAAGCCACAGCTGCCACAGTTGCAAGGATCCTCGGCATGGACAAAGACGACGTATTAAGGCGCATTACGCTGCCGTCGTCTTTCGTCTGGATCAAGAGGAAGATCGAGGAAGACGTGGCAAAACAATTGAAGGCGGAAAAGCTGCCAGGCATTGAGACTACTCAGGAGTCAAAGAGGTACTACCCGAAGGGCAATTTGGCTTCACACGTGCTTGGCATCGCGGGTATTGACAACCAGGGTCTTGAAGGAATCGAGCTTTTTTACGATACACCACTCAAGGGCTCAAAGGGCAAAATCATCATCGAATTCGATGCAAGGGGACAGGAGATGCCCCAGGCGATGCACAGGTACGTCGCGCCTGTGGATGGCAATGACGCCTACCTGACGATAGACGAGGTCGTCCAATTCATCGCAGAGCGCGAGCTGGAGCAGGCCATGATCCGGCACCAGGCAAAGGGCGGGGTGATCATCGTAATGGACCCCGCCACAGGAGAGATCCTCGCGATGGCCGTGAGGCCGGATTACGACCCTAACAACTATAACGACTACCCTGTTCAGAACCGGCGGAACATCGCTGTCGTGGACGCGTTCAGCCCTGGGTCTACATTCAAACCCATCACCGCAGCAGCTGCCCTGGAAGAGGGGCTGGTGAAGATGTCGGATCGGTTCTTCTGCGGCGGCAGCATTAAGGTTCCGGGCGCTGTTATAAGCTGTTGGAGCTCAGGCCACGGGAGCCTGAGTTTTCTGGAAGTGATCAGGCATTCCTGCAATGTGGGTTTCGTAAATGTGGGGCTCCGGGTGGGTAAGGAGAAATTCTACGAGTACGTTCAGGCCTTCAACATGACTGATAAGACCGGCATCGATTTCCCAGGAGAGGCCACCGGCATCATGCTGAAACCCGATGTCATGAAGACGGTGGACCTCGCCGTGATGTCTTTCGGCCAGACGCTGACGGTGACCCCGCTGCAGCTCATCACTGCAGTGGCGGCGATCGCCAATGACGGCAAGCTCATGAGACCACACCTCCTAAAGGAGATAAGAAGCCCAGAAGGCGTGGTAGTGGCGGAACAGCCGCCTGAGATGGTGAGACAAGTCATCTCCCGGGAGACGGCACGTGAGCTGAAAGAGGCCATGCTATCGGTGGTGGAAGAGGGCACGGGCAGGCACGCGTACATCGAGGGGTACACCGTGGCGGGCAAGACGGGTACCGCGCAGAAGGTGATCGAGGGCCGGATAGTGAGAGGGCGGTATACTGCCATGTTTGTAGGGTTTGTGCCTTACGACAACCCGAAGCTGATCGCTTTAGCAATGCTGGATGAACCTGAGGGCGCCTACTACGGCGGACAGATAGCGGCACCACTGTGGGCCGCGGTCGTGCGTGACGTGCTCCAGTACTTGGAGATACCGCCCGTACCCAGGTCTTCGACAGACGGAAAGCCCGGCGCGACGGTCCCCGCTGATATCGAGGTAACTGTACCGAATGTGGTTAACCTGACACCGGCTGAGGCCATGTCTGTCGCGCGTGGAGCGGGTGTTAGGGTGTTTGTGGAGGGAGGCGGACCCAGGATACTGCAGCAGACGCCTGCCGCCGGGGCCAGGGTGAAGAAAGACACAATGGTGCTCGCCTTTACCGAGGCAGAGCCCGGAGGCAACGAGCAGGTGACCGTGCCTGACCTGATCGGTAAGACCATGCGCAGCGTCGCGGCCACGCTGGCACAGGTAGGTCTGCAGATGGAAACTGAAGGAAGCGGACTAGCCATAGAGCAGGACCCGGTGCCTGGCACTCAGGTACCGTCCGGCACAAAAGTCCGTGTACGCTTCTCCCCATAGGAACCCGAACGCAGAAAATCCTGTCGATACAAAGAGAACAAACCGGGTATACTAGATGCGGCAGGAAAAATTTCCTAAGTATTGATCGGCATATGAAAAGAAGGAGGAAATGGGCTGGCTTTGCGTTTTGGCCCGCGCCCAATGAAACTCAGTGAACTGGTAAGGTCTGTGGAGTATAAAGCGTTTATCGGGCAGGACGTCGAGTGTACCGGGATCTCTTACGATTCAAGAAGGGTGGCGCCCGGTGACTTATTCGTTTGCGTGCCCGGGTACAACTGGGATGGCCATGCGTTCGCAGACGACGCGGTGAAAGCAGGGGCAGTGGCGCTTATTGTCCAGAGGCAACTGGCGGTATCCGTCCCGCAGGTGGTTGTGCCGAATTCAAGAGAGGCAATGGCGCTGGTTTCCCTGCGGTTTTATAACAACCCATCCAGCCGGTTGGAGCTGTACGGGGTGACGGGCACCAACGGCAAGACCACGACCACGCACCTTATCCGCGCCATACTTGAGGGTAGCGGCCGAAGGTGCGGTTTGATCGGGACAATCGAAAATATCATCGGAGGCCAGCGGCTTCCGGTGGAGCACACCACGCCGGAGGCTCCGGATCTGCAGCGATTGTTCCACCTGATGTCCCGAGCTGGCGATGAAGCATGCTCCATGGAAGTGTCATCGCACGCGCTGGAGATGCACAGGGTGACCGGATGCCAGTTTGATGTGGGCGTGTTCACCAACCTGACCCAGGATCACCTCGACTTTCACGGCAGCCTGGATTCATACAGGAGGGCGAAGGCCAGGCTGTTTGAGATGCTGGACAAAGATGACACTGCGGTGCTGAACGCTGACGACCCGGCGAGCGAGTTTTTCGCCGGTGCAACCACAGCGCGCGTGGTGACTTACGGTACACGTGCGTCATCTGAGTTCCGGGCAGAGGACATATCCATC
The DNA here is from genome assembly GCA_040755615.1 of Bacillota bacterium. Classification (GTDB taxonomy): domain Bacteria; phylum Bacillota; class Sulfobacillia; order DUSP01; family DYEP01; genus DYEP01. The sequence goes on along the minus strand of JBFMAL010000004.1, from coordinate 84,350 downwards.
TCGGCAGGGTCTACCGAGTATACTCTCATTTCGCCCGTGTACACGGGCCGCGTGGTTGTTTCTGTGTCTGGCCGGTTCAACGTGTATAACTCGCTCGCTGCCCTGGCTGCATGCACGGCGCAGGGTGTAGACGCAAAGACCGCTATCGAGGCGCTGCGGCTGCAGAAGGGTGTGCCCGGCAGGTTCGAGACGGTGTACAGAGGCGCGTTCAGCGTCATTGTCGACTATGCGCACACGCCGGACGGGCTTTTGAACGTGCTGAAATCCGCGCGGGAGCTTACATCGGGCAGGCTTATCGTGGTGTTTGGCTGCGGCGGCGACAGAGACCGCACTAAACGGCCGATCATGGGGAAGATTGGCACTACTTTAGCAGACGTGGCGATCATCACGTCAGATAACCCAAGGAGCGAGGACCCGGAGGCAATCATCGAAGAGGTGCTGGCGGGGGCGCGCGAGGGTCCCGGGGAGTATACTTGCGAAACTGACAGGAGGCAGGCGATTTTCTCCGCCATACGCCTCGCCCGAGAAAAGGACGTGGTTGTCATAGCGGGTAAGGGGCACGAGACATACCAGATATTCCGAGACCGCACCATACACTTCGACGACAAAGAGGTAGCACGGGAAGCACTGGAGGCGCTTGGCATATGACGTTATTCACTCTTGGAGAGGTCAGCAGGGCCACAGACGGGTACCTTCTGGACGCAGACCCTGGTGCCCGGGTGGACAGCGTCGTCACAGATAGTAGAAAGGCAGTGACGGGTAGCCTTTTTGTGGCAATCGCAGGCGAGCGCACGGATGGCCACCGCTACGTGGACGCAGCGCTAGCGCAGGGGGCTGTGGCCGCTCTGGTATCGGACCGTACAGCTCAAGGCCCAAGGATCCTCGTGAAGGATACGCTTGCTGCTCTGGGAGCGCTGGCCGCATACCACAGACGCCGTTTCGAGCTGCCTGTTGTGGGCGTGACCGGCAGCGTGGGAAAGACTACGGTGAAAGAGATGATCTGGGCCGTACTGTCCGCCCTTGGTCCTGCGCTGAAGACGGAGAAGAACTATAACACGGAGATTGGGGTGCCGCTGGCGCTGTTTGACCTCCGGCCAACGCACTGGGCCGCGGTGATAGAGATGGCCATGAGAGGTCCGGGGCAGATCGCCTACCTTTGCCAGATGGCGGCACCTTCCATAGGGGTCATCACAAACATAGGCCAGACCCACATGGAGATCCTGGGAAGTCAGGAGGCGATCGTCCGGGCAAAGGGGGAACTGCTGGACTATCTCGGCGCGAGAGGTACTGCGGTGCTGAACAGGGACGACCATTTTAGCCGGCAGCTCGGCGAGAAGTTCCCCGGCCCGGTCCTCTGGTATGGCCAACACAGCCAGGCGGATGTGCGCGTGCTGTCTGTAGATGGAGGACGGGTTACGCTTTCGTCAGCCGTAGGCACTTATTCAATAAGTCTCCCTGCACCAGGACTGCATAACGCGGTGAACGCGGCCGCAGCCTGGACCACAGGGATGATACTGGGTGTAGATGCCGCTGCCATGGTGCGCGCGCTGGAAACGATGAAGATGCCGGAAATGAGGCTTGAAACCATCACCCTGGGCGGGCTCACCATTATCAACGATGCGTACAACGCAGCACCTGCATCTTGCAGAGCAGCGCTCGATGTACTGAGGAGCACGCCGGGGGACCGCAAGATCACAGTGCTTGGAAACATGCTGGAACTCGGAGATGTAAGCATGGAGGGGCATAGGGAAGTCGGTGCCTACGCCGCGTTCGCAGACTATGTGGTATGCGTGGGAGAACTGACGCGTGTTACCGCGGAAGAGGCACGCGCTCACGGTGCTCGGGCGCTGCACTTTGATACCAACACGGAGGCGGCCGGGTGGCTCCGTGAAACGGTCAGGCCTGGCGACGTCGTACTGGTAAAGGGCAGCAGGGGCGCTCGCATGGAGGAGATCGTGGAAGCCCTCATCGCCCATGTGGGAGGCGAGGCTACGTGACCTGGATGGCGATACCCCTTATCACATCGTGGGCGATCAGCTTTGCGCTCGGCCCGGTAGTGATCCCGGTGCTGCGCAGGCTGAAGCTGGGCCAGGCGGTGCGCTCGCAAGGACCCTTGCGCCACCTGTCCAAGTCAGGAACGCCAACGATGGGCGGAGTCATGTTCATCACCGCGTTCGCAGTGGCGACGCTGGCCCTGTCTGACAGATCGCCCTCCACGCTCGTTGTGCTTGCGTCGGGGCTCGGTTTCGGTATCCTGGGTCTTATCGATGACTTCTTCAAGGTTGTAATGAAGAGCACGCTTGGTCTCAGAGCGAGATACAAGCTGTTGGTTCAGGTGGGCCTCGCGGTGTTCGTGGGGATGTTCGCGCAGGCGCAGTTCGGTACGGAAGTGACCGTACCTTTGCTCTCAACAAGGTGGGATCTGGGCGCGCTGTATGTACCGTTCACGGTAGTGCTGATGCTGGGTTCCGCGAACGGGGTGAATCTTACCGACGGGCTCGACGGGCTCGCGGCCGGTGTAAGTTTGATCGTGGCGTTTGCCTTTGTCTTCATTGCCAGCGCTCAAGGGAACGGAGGCCTGGCCGTGCTGTCCCTTTGCCTGTCCGGGTCGCTGGCGGGGTTTCTCATGTACAACATACATCCAGCGAAGGTGTTCATGGGAGACACCGGAGCGCTCGCCCTGGGCGGTACTATCGGAGCGCTCGCGATCATGACGAAGACAGAGCTGTTCCTGCCCATTATAGGAGCGGTGTTTGTGGCGGAGGCGGCTTCGGATATTATCCAGGTAGTGGCGTTTCGGTCCACAGGCAAGCGGGTGTTCCGCATGGCGCCGCTACATCACCACTTCGAGCTAGGCGGCTGGTCCGAAAGACGCGTGGTGCAGAGCTTCTGGCTCGCCTCACTGGTGTTTGGCGTACTTGGCCTTGTACTCATATCGCTGACTCAGGCATGAGGGGGGTTGCGCTGTGAAAAACCGCGGCTATCCCGACATGGCCATACTCTTTTCTGCCCTTATCCTCTTAGGGATCGGCCTTGTCATGGTCTTCTCGGCCAGCGCGGTCAAGTCGATGGTGCTGTATGGGGACCGGTTTTACTACCTCAAACGCCAGCTGGCGTGGGCTGCCATTTCCATCGCGGCGATGTTGTTCGCCATGAACTTTGACTACCGGCACCTAAAGCGTCTTGCCCCCCTTATCCTGCTTGGGGGGCTCGGACTTTTGGTCGTCGTGCTCATCCCCGGTATCGGCCGGGTTGCGCACGGCGCGAGACGGTGGATCGGCGTGGGCTCGCTCGGTGTACAGCCGTCCGAAGTGATGAAACTGGCGTTTGTGATCTTTCTTGCCGCCAGCATGTCCGCAAAAGGGAAAAAGATGCGGGCGTTCACGACCGGGGTGATCCCGTACGTGGCGCTGTGCGGAGTGGTGTTTGCGCTCATATTAAAACAGCCGGACCTCGGGACCGCCGTAGCCATAGCATCCACCGCAGGGATCATGCTGTTTGCAGCGGGCGTTAGGATATCTCATCTGCTGCTGCTGGCGATAAGCGCCGTCCCCGTCCTTTACTGGGCGGTGACGAGCGAGGAGTACAGGTTGAGGAGGTTCTTGGCCTTTCTTGACCCCTGGTCGGATCTGCAGGATACCGGTTATCATATCGTGCAATCGCTGTATGCCCTGGGGTCGGGAGGGCCTTTCGGGGTAGGCCTCGGCTGGAGCAGGCAAAAGTTCTTCTACCTCCCGGAGCAGCATACAGACTTTATATTCGCGATCTTGGGCGAGGAATTTGGTTTCTTGGGTACTTCCACATTGATCCTTTTGTTCTTTTTCTTTGCCTGGAGGGGATACCGGGTGGCCCTCAACGCGCCGGACGCATTCGGCTCGCTCCTTGCGTGTGGCATCACAACCATGATCGCGCTGCAAGCGGTCATCAATATCGCCGTGGTCACGGCGACCATTCCCATCACAGGCATCCCGCTGCCCTTTTTGAGTTCCGGAGGCTCCTCGCTGCTTTTCACTATGACTGGCGTGGGAATTCTCTTGAACATTTCCCGGTACACCACCGAGTAGGAGGAGAAAATGCGCTTATTAGTTACGGGAGGCGGCACCGGTGGTCACATCTACCCGGCGCTCGCGGTCGCAGATGAGCTCCTAAAGCAGGGTGGAGAAGTGCTCTACGTCGGCACGGCGCGAGGGCTTGAATCCGACATTGTGCCGCGGGAAGGCATTCCGTTCAAGACCATCCCCGTGAGGGGGCTTTTGAATAAGTCACCGCTCCAGGCAGGGGTGGGCGTATTCGTGGCCGCGCTAGGGGTGCTGGAGGCTGCGCGCATCATCCGGCGCTTCCGTCCAGAGGTGGTGCTCGGAACGGGCGGGTACGTGAGCGGGCCCGTCGTGCTTGCCGCAAGACTCCTATCCGTACCCTATTTCCTTCAAGAGCAGAACGTGCTGCCGGGGGCGACCAACCGGCTGATGAGCAGGTGGGCAAGGGGGGTCTTCGTACCTTATGCGGAGTGCGCCCGTTACTTCCCGCGCCGGGCGAGGCTCTATGTTACAGGTAACCCTATCAGAACGGGAATACTGGGCGTAAAAAGGGATGACGCATCGCGTGCACTCGGGCTGTCTCCCCACATGAAGACCGTCCTGGTGTTAGGAGGAAGCAGGGGCGCCAAGACCATTGTGGATGCATCCACTGATATCGCCCGGGAGTTACTCAAGAGGTCAGACGCCCAGATGATTCTCGTGACGGGTTCAAGATACTACGACCGGGCGGTGGAAGATTTCGCGAAAGAAGGGCTCTCCGGGGAGAGACTGCGCGTTTTTGCTTACCTTTACGATATGGGTAAGGCGCTGGCTGCATCCGACCTGGTGGTATGCAGGGCGGGCGCAATGACGATTGCGGAAGTGACTTCGGCGGGCTTGCCCGCTGTGCTCATCCCATCACCGAACGTGGCGGGCAACCATCAGGAGTACAACGCACGGCTGCTGGTATCGGAGGGTGCCGCGGTGATGATCGCAGACAGGGAGGCGGAGGGCTGGCGGGTCGCAGGCAACGTGCTGCAGATTCTGTTCGATGAGGAGCGACTTTCCGCCATGCGCAGTGCTGCGAGGGCGCTGGGGAGGCCGTACGCCGCGAAGAGAATAGTTGAGGTGATGACGAAGGCCGCGCACAGCATATAGCCATTTCGGCATCCATCAGGTGGACAGGCCCATCCCCAGAAGTAACATGGGGAATGTGGCAGGCATAGTATAAAATGCAGTCTACGAAGATGCCGGCCCGCACAAAGGAGGAGAGCTCATGAGATTTCACTTTGTCGGGATAGGAGGGGCCGGTATGAGCGGTCTCGCGCGGGTGCTTCTGGAGATGGGTCACGAAGTCGCAGGCTCTGACATGGCTGAGTCACTCAATACCTCGCGGCTCAGCGCGTTGGGGGCCAAGATATTCATCGGGCATTCAGGGGAGAATCTCCTGTGTCCCGATTTTGTCGTCGTATCGTCGGCAGTACCAGAATACAACGAAGAGCTGAGGCGCGCAAAAAAACTGAGACTAAACATCATGCACCGGGGAGATCTGCTCGCGGCCCTGATGAACGAACGCTACGGCATAGCGGTGGTGGGCAGTCACGGCAAGACGACCACTACGTCCATGATATGGCTTATCCTCGAGCGCGCGGGACTTGACCCTACTGTACTTGTTGGGGGTGAATTAAACGATATAGGCGGCAACGCCAAGCTGGGGACGGGCAGTTTCCTCGTAGCGGAGGCGGACGAGAGCGACGGTTCGTTCCTGAAACTGACACCGGCCATTTCTGTTGTGACCAATATCGACAATGACCACCTAGATAACTACGGAGGAGATTTCGAAAGGCTTAAGCGGGCATTTTTTGAATTTCTCAGCCAGGCCAGGCGGCACGCGGTGGCGTGCGGGGATGACCCGGTCATAAGAACTGTGGATAAAAAGTACCAAAGCCCGTTGCTTTACGGGCTTTCAGACGGATGCCACGTAAGAGCAGAACAGGTGCAGCTGTTCCCCTTTGGGTCGTGCTTTCAGGCGGTGTTCCCCGACGGCCGCAGCATACAGGTGAGGCTGCACGTTCCTGGCATTCACAACGTAAGAAATGCGCTGGCATCAGCCGCTGTGTCATACCTGTTAGGGGTCGATCCCGAGGTGCTGAAAACCTCCCTGCCTGCGTTCACTGGGGTAAACAGGCGGTTCCAGCGGCTTGGGGAGGCAGACGGGGTGGTGGTGGTGGACGATTACGCACATCACCCCACCGAGGTGCGTGCCACATGCGAGGCGGCATGCGGGGTAGGGGCCGGCAAACTCATCGCCATCTTCCAGCCCCACCGATATACCCGCACAGCCAGGCTTTACAGGGAGTTCGGTCCGTCCTTCGTGGGCATACGGCACCTGATCGTAACCCGGCTGTACTCCGCGGGGGAAGAGCCCATCCCCGGCATCAGCGCTGAGCTGATAGCGCAGGCGGTGAAGGCAGAGTCCGAGGCTGACGTTCGATACATCGAGGACCAGGCCTCCGTGGTTGAAGAAGCGCTTTCGCTAGCAGACCCGGGGGATATGATCTTAACTATCGGGGCGGGAAATGTCTGGCAGATTGGATACGCCCTGCTTGAGAGGTTAAAACAACGTGAAGCAACTTGCAGACAGACTGGTGAGCGCGGGGGTGAAGGTGCGGCTCAATGAGAGCATGGCCCGCCATACGTCCATTAGGGTGGGGGGCCCTGCGGATCTTTACGCGACAGCCGAGAACAAAGAGCAACTCGAGCGGGTGTATGCATATGCCGAGGAGGCGGGGGTACCGGTCACGCTGCTTGGCCTCGGAACAAACGTGGTGGTTGGAGATAACGGTATCCGTGGGGTCGTGCTGGTGCTGGGTGGAGCCTTCAGGGAGACCAGGTTCTTAGGCCTTCAGGTCAGGGCCGGGGCGGCTGTCAGGCTTTCCGCGCTCTCCAGAGAGTGTGCCAGCCGGGGGCTGACTGGGCTTGAGTTCGCATCAGGGATACCGGGTACCGTAGGAGGCGCGGTGGCGGGGAACGCGGGCGCCTATGACGGCCGGATCTCGGATGTCACGGAAAGCGTCTGCGTATTCTGGCCGGATGAGAGGCAGGCAGTATGGCTCTCATGCGCCGAAATGAGGTTTGGATACCGGTATTCGGTGCTTCAGGAACGCCCAGGCGCGGTGCTATACCTTGATGCAAGACTCGGCCGGGGAGATCCGGAAGCGAGTCTCAGAAAGATCGAGGAATATAGCGCGCGAAGAAGAAAAAGCCAGCCGCTCTCATATCCCAGTGCGGGCAGCGTGTTCAAGAATCCGCCCCGGCTCTCAGCGGGAAGACTCATAGAGGAAGCGGGGCTCAAAGGCTTTTCTATTGGCGGGGCGACCATCTCCACGGTGCATGCGAACTTTATCGTGAATACGGGGAATGCCACCGCCATGGACATAAAGAGGCTCGTGGAACATGTAAAGAACGCAGTGTGGGAAAGGTATGGCGTGCGACTGCAGGAGGAGATAAGGTTTGTCGGGGATTGAAGGAACCGGCTGCGACCGGAGGTGCGATCTTAATTGTCCAAATATATTATCAGGGGCGGAGAGAGGCTGAACGGCACAGTAAGGATATCGGGGGCGAAGAACGCCGTGCTTCCCATGCTTGCAGCCATGCTGCTGACCCAGAAGGAATGCGTCATAAGGGATACCCCCAGGCTACGAGACGTGTCGGTGATGATTGAGATCCTGAAAAAGCTCGGGGCGGATGTGCAGGAGAGGATGGACGAAGACACGGGAAGCCTCTCTTTGGTGGTGAACCCATTCCGCATCATCACTCACGAGGTCGAGGAAAACCTCACGCGGGCCATGCGCTCTTCCATCTTCCTGATGGGCTCTTTGCTCGGCCGGCTTGGAAAAGTGCGGGTGGCTTATCCCGGGGGGTGTGATATCGGTCCGCGCCCCATAGACCTTCATCTGAGAGGTCTGGCTGCGTTGGGCGCGGAGATCAGCGAGAAGTTCGGCTACATCCACGCGGAGGCAAAGAAGCTTACCGGTACTGAGATCCACCTGGATTTTCCAAGCGTGGGCGCGACCGAGAACATTATGATGGCAGCAGTGCTGGCGGAAGGTACAACGGTCATCCGGAACGCGGCCAAGGAACCGGAGATCGTGGATCTTCAGAATTTCCTGAACGCGATGGGCGCCAACGTAAAAGGCGCGGGGATGGACCTTATCCGTATAGAGGGCACATCCAGGCTTGGAGGGTGCGAACACCAGGTGATACCGGACCGGATCGAGACCGCGACGTTTATGATAGCGGGCGCCATCACCGGCGGAGACATATACCTGGATAACGTTATACCAGAGCACGTTGAATCCGTCAGCGCCAAACTACGCGAGTCGGGAGTGCTCGTCGAGGAGAAGACAGGCAAGCTGCATGTGGCGTGCGACAGGCGGCCGTCCGCGGTGGACGTGAAGACCCTTCCGTACCCGGGTTTTCCTACGGACGTCCAGCCGCAGATAATGGCGTTGATGAGCATATCAGAGGGCACCAGCGTCATCACGGAGACCGTATTTGAGAACAGGTTCAAACACGCCGATGAGCTCAGGCGGATGGGTGCCAACATCAAGATAGAGGGACGGACGGCAGTGGTAAAGGGTACGCGCGACCTGTTCGGCGCATGTGTGGAAGCGACAAACTTAAGAAGCGGCGCTGCGCTCGTGCTGGGCGGTCTGGTGGCGGAAGGACTCACCACTGTGGAAGGGGTAGAGCACATTGAAAGGGGCTATGAGGACTTTGACTTAAAGCTCCGCTCACTGGGCGCACGGATACAGAAACTGGCAGGGTGAGGGCTGTCCCCTCACCTGGACAAGCATACGCTTACACATATTGCCATATCGTCTCATTAAGGTAAACGAGGTATAATGAAATAAGATGAGAATAGCTACATTAATGCTGCTTTTGATGCTTGCTGGTCTGGCGGGTTCTGTGCTCTTGAACTCAGCCTTTTTCGATGTGACACTGATCGAGGTATACGGCACGGTCAGGCTGCAGAAGGAAGAGGTAATCGCTGCTTCATTGCTCATGCCCGGGACCCGCATATGGAACGTGTCCCCGTCGTCTACGGAAGCTCTCGTTGAATCGCTAGTATGGGTAAAGGACGCGCGGGTACAGCTGGTGCTTCCGGCGACGGTGCGCATACGCATTACGGAAAGGACCCCGATGGCGTTGGTGCCTGAAGGACAGGCCTTCCTGCTGGTTGATGCGGATGGTGTGGTACTCGAAAGGACCGAAGACGTCTCTGATGTCACGTTGCCTTTGATCACAGGTGTTGTACCGGGAGATGACCCACGGCCCTTTCAGTGGGCGGACGACTGCCTGAAGATGCTGGCTGAGCGGGCGATAGAGGTGTCCGAGGTCAACGTGAGCGGTGGAAGCATCACAGCTTACCTCATGGACGGCACTCGGGTGCTGCTAGGCGAGTACGACCTCCAGCTCAAGGACAAGATCGAACTGCTCGAGCAGATTTTAAAAGACGTAAAACGGGACAAGATCGCGGTTTCGTACGTGGATTTGAGGTACCCGAACAAACCGGTGATCCGGCTGCAGCAATAGGAGGGTTATCGTCATGTCGTTGAGAAGGCAGGGACAGACTGCCCTTGCAATCGTATTTATCATTCTTGGCATCATGATCGCTCTTCAGTTCAAGACCCAGCAGAGGATCACGGCGAGCGGACTTCCCTCCCGCAGGCTCGAGGACGTGACGGCGCGGCTCCGAGACGTGGAGCTTGACCGGGAGCGTTTGCTTGATGAGGTGTTCGACCTGAGGCAGAAGCTTTCAGAAGTCAGGCACGAAAGCGGGCTGATCCAGGCGCTCGAGGATGAGCTGAAGAAGGCGAAGATCGCCGCGGGTCTTGTCGAAGTGAAGGGCCCGGGCATCGTCATCACCCTCGACGATTCAAAGAGGGTGGCGCATCCGGGTGAGGATCCAAACGCCTTCCTGATACACGATGATGATGTGCTCAAAGTCATCAACGAACTGGCAGCCGCGGGAGCCGAAGCCATATCTGTTAATGGCCAGCGGCTCATCGCCACGACAGAGATACGGTGTGCCGGACCGACTATTTCCATAAACAACACCAGGGTTGCGCCGCCTATTACCATAGTGGCTATCGGGGACCCGGAAGCGCTGGAAAGTGGGCTCAAGATGAGGGGCGGGATCCTTGAGACGCTGGCGTTCTGGGGCATCGAGGTGAAGATAAAGCGGGAGACCGAGGTAATCGTACCCGCCTATAAAGGTTCGCTGAAGTTCAACTGGGCCAAACCCACGTCTTAGGAGATGACATCATGTTGATCCCTATATTAGGCCTTGTACTGGGTATTCTTATCGGCTTCAGGTTGCCTGTGTATTTTCCTGTCATATACGCCCGCTACATCTCCATCGGGCTCCTGGCGGCGATGGATACCGCCTTCGGTGGGGTGCGGGCAAGCCTTGAGGGCCGGTTTGACACGCTGGTTTTTGTATCCGGGTTCTTCTCCAATACCCTGCTTGCCGCTGCGTTTACTTATATCGGTGACAGGCTCGGCGTGGAGCTGTACTACGCTGCGCTGTTTGCCCTGGGTTACAGGGTGTTTCAAAACTTGGGCCTCATCCGGCATCTCCTGCTCAAAGAAGTCACGGGTCACTCCCAGAAAACTGGAAAGGCGTAAGGATTTCAAAGAGGGAAACGGGCCGAAGTATCGAATTTCACGTGAAGTGGGATGACTGGAGGGAATTGCGGTGCTTGATTTTGACCTGGATACTGAGAGATTCGCCGTGATCAAAGTGGTGGGTGTGGGAGGGGCAGGAACTAACGCAGTAAACCGTATGATAAGCGCGGGGCTGCGGGGCGTGGACTTCGTGGCCATCAACACGGACGCACAGGCGCTTGCCGTCTCGAACGCTGTACATAAGCTGCAGATCGGTACTAACCTCACCCGCGGCCTTGGCGCCGGAGCCAACCCCGATATAGGTGAAAAGGCGGCCGAGGAGAGCAGGGAGGACATCCGCAAGGCGGTGCAGGGCGCGGACATGGTGTTTATCACCGCCGGCATGGGCGGCGGCACCGGGACGGGCGCAGCTCCCATTGTGGCCGAACTGGCAAAAGAAAGCGGCGCGCTCACAGTGGCGGTGGTCACAAGGCCGTTTGCATTTGAAGGCAGGCGCAGGTCGCAGGTGGCGGACAGGGGTATCGCAAGATTGAGAGAAAAGGTAGACACGCTGATCACCATACCCAATGACAGGCTGCTTCAGATCGCGGAGAAGCGTACGTCCATGCTGGAGGCGTTTGCTGTGGCGGACGACGTGCTGAGGCAGGGTGTCCAGGGCATTTCGGACCTCATTGCTGTACCCGGCCTTATAAACCTGGATTTCGCCGACGTGAGGACCATAATGATGAACACTGGCTCAGCGCTCATGGGCATCGGGGTGGCCGGAGGCGAAAATCGTGCGCAAGAGGCGGCGAAGGCCGCTATCTCCAGCCCGCTGCTTGAGACGTCTATTCACGGTGCCAAGGGCGTGCTCCTATCCATTACAGGTGGCGAGGACCTCGGCATCTTTGAGGTGAATGAAGCAGCGGAGATCGTGGCGGCAGCAGCTGACCCGGAGGCGAACATCATCTTCGGTGCGGTGATAGACGAGTCGTTCAAGGAACAGATACGCGTGACGGTAATCGCTACCGGATTTGACGGCTACCGGGGAAAGCTCGAAGATGTCGGCAAGAAGGCACTAGAGGACTTCGAAATAAGGCCGTTTGTTGGAGTTGATCTGGATATCCCGGAGTTCTTGCGCAGGAAAGACGGTAAGTGAGTGCTTTTGCCAACTAAGCCATGTCAGGCGTACGCATGAGGTGTTATGATGGAATGGGAAAAGGAAGCGCTGGACAGGCTCTCTAAAGTGCCTTTTTTTGTACGGAACCGAGTCAAGTCTTCAGTTGAGCGTTACGCCAGGGAGATGGGGGCGGACATCGTCACATCTGACCACGTGAGCGGGGCGAAACGAAACGCGTTTTCCGCCATCTCCCAGGACACCATCGACCGTCTTGAAAAGGCGGTGGAAAAGGGTGCGGACATCCCGGGGCTATCCCACCGCTTCTTTGAGGTGAGGCTCTGCGGCGGTGCCGCTGGCTGTCCTTTGACTCTCATAGAAGATGAGCGTATGGCCCGCGGAATCGTCTCGGTGATTGAGTCAAGCGGGTTCCCCGAGTGGATGGCATCGAGGATAGAAGGCCCCGTGCTGTATCATCACAAATTCCGGGTAGCAGTGTCAGGCTGCCCGAACAGCTGCTCAGAGCCCCAGATCAGAGATTTCGCAGTTGTCGGGCTCGAGTTTCCCGAGTTGCCAAGCAGCTCTTCCTGCGGGCTCTGCGGTGCGTGCGAAAGCGTATGCACAGAGCGCGCCGTCATTTTGGATACTCGCGCGCCGCTGTTTGATGCAGGGCGTTGCGTGGGCTGCGGTCAGTGTGCAGCTGCTTGTCCTGAAGGTTGCATCAGCAGACGGCGGCTGTACAGGGTGCTGTTTGGTGGAAGACTGGGGAGACACCCGCGACTTGCAGCGGTGTTGCTGGATACAGATAGAGCAGAGCATGTACTCGGTGCTCTCCGGGCCTGCCTTGAGCTTTATATGTCCCTGGCTGCCGCTGGCGAGCGCTTCGGGAAGCTGCTCGAAAGGCTCGGCATCGAGGAGGCCCGCAGGATGATCCTGCATGCTGCGCTCTCTCAATAAGATCTGCAGAATTGGTTGTTTTTTCTTCTCACCCGCTGTTTTTACCGGCCACGAAGTGACAGAATTTTCCTGTCCGGAGAGGTATAATTCTGTCATAACCGTACGCGATCCCTCCATAGGAATAGTATGAGTCGGGAGGCGAAGGCCAAAAGTGGCCCGGTACGTTTACGCTGATGCATACTTCCTCATAAACCTGCTCATGAACTACGTGCTCCTTTCGGCGTCCGCAAGACTCACTGGGCTTGCCGCATCTCCCCGGAGGCTCCTTCTCGGTGCACTGTTCGGCGCCGTTTACTCCCTGGGTTATCTTACAAGAGGTGCCGCCTGGCTTTATTCGCCTGCAGTCAAGGTGGCGGTGTCGGTCATCATGGTAGGAGCGGTACACTGGCCGGTTAGCTTTCGCACTTTGTTTCGCCAGACGGCTTACCTGTTCGCGCTGTCCTTCTTGGCAGCTGGTACTATGATGGCAGTCTCCTTCCTGCCTGTGGCGGCGGGCGGGCTCGAGCCGCACAGCGTACTGAGCAGCTGGGGTGTGCTTGTAGCGGTGTTTGTAGTTGTCATAATGGTAAGAGCAGGGCTTTATTACCTCAAGCAAAGAACCAGTGATGAACAAAGGTTCTATGACGTGGACATATGCATGGGTGACCGTGTCGCGGCGCTCCGTTTATTGCTTGATACAGGCAACAGAGTGTACGACCCGGTTAGCGGGAAGCCGGTGATCGTGGTGGAGACAAGGCATCTGCACCGGCTGCTGCCCGCATTGGCTGCCCACCCGGGTCAGGAATCGGATATCTGGACGCGGCTCGCAAGCGTGAAGGGGCTCCGCCTCCTCGCAGTACCATTTACCAGTCTCGGCAAGAGATGCGGCGTCATGCCGGCTTTCGTGGCAGATCACATCACGGTAAAAAAGGGGGATGAAAGCCGGGTATTCCTGGACCTCCCCGTGGCCCTGGCCCCGGACAGGGTATGCTCTGACGGGGCGTACCACGGACTCTTGCACCCGGATCTGCTGTCGGGCGAAGTCAGACAAGGCGGGTGAGTGAAGTGAAACTGTGGCCACGCATGGCCCTGCGAGTAAGGCTGTTTGTCACCAGGCTCTGCCACGTGCTCGGACTGGCGCCGGGCATCTGGTACGTCAACTCATCTGAGGCGCTTCCTCCTCCTTTAACCTCAGATGAGGAGTCACTTCTCATATCCCGGCTGGGGTCGGGAGATGCCGCTGTCCGGGGAGTGCTCATTGAACGCAACCTGAGGCTGGTTGTATACATAGCGAGGAAGTTCGAGAACACGGGCATAGGCATAGAGGACCTAGTCTCGATAGGCACGATCGGGCTGATCAAGGCTGTCAACACCTTCGACCCCGCAAAGCGGATCAAGTTGGCGACCTATGCGTCAAAGTGCATCGAAAACGAAATTCTGATGTACCTCCGGCGGTACAACAGGTCCAAGTCTGAAGTCTCATTCGACGAGCCGCTGAACATCGACTGGGATGGGAACCAACTCTTGCTCTCTGACGTGCTGGGCACCGACAACGACATCATATACAGGGACCTTGAGGATGAAGTGGACAGGGTGCTCCTCAGAAAGGCCATGGGAAAGCTCTCGAGCAGGGAGCGGAGCATCATGGAACTCAGGTTTGGACTCAGGGACGGTAACGAGCGTACCCAGAAAGAGGTGGCAGACCTCCTGGGGATTTCGCAATCATACATTTCCCGCCTGGAAAAACGCATCATCAGGAGGCTTCGGAAAGAAATCAGAAAGATGGAGTGAAAGAGGAATAAATAACCAAGAGGGGCGGCAAGCATTTACCCAGGGCTTTCGCCCTTTTTTATTTTTCTAAACAGCGGCGCAATCATCAGGCGGCCTGCGCGTCAGCGTGACCCTTCAGTGGAATAAGCCGCGCACGCAGTGGGGAATAATGACTATGCCACAAAGACAAAGAGACTGGCTCGATACGTTTGTTCGGGGGTCCGTCGATGATCAATAAGGTGGAGATCTGCGGAGTAAATACGTCAAAACTACCCGTACTATCCAACGCCAAGATGCGCGAGCTGTTCTGCCGAATGAAGCAGGGGGACAAGAAGGCGCGGGAGGAACTGGTGGGCGGGAACCTGAGGCTTGTGCTCAGTGTGATACAGAGGTTCAACAACAGGGGTGAGTATGTGGACGACCTGTTCCAGGTAGGTTGCATCGGGCTCATGAAAGCCATCGACAACTTTGACCTTGGGCAGAACGTGAAGTTCTCCACGTACGCGGTGCCTATGATTATTGGGGAAATAAGGCGGTACCTTAGGGATAACAACCCGCTCCGGGTATCGAGGTCGCTGCGAGACGTGGCATACAAAGCGCTGCAGGTCAGGGACTCTCTGGTAAACAAGCTCTCCAGAGAACCGACGCTAACTGAGATCGCTTCCGAGCTCAACCTGCCCAGCGAGGAAGTAGTGTACGCGCTTGACGCCATCCAGGAGCCCATATCTCTGTTCGAACCCATTTATCACGACGGCGGGGACCCGATATACGTGATGGATCAGATAAGCGATGAGAAGAATCAGGATATCAACTGGCTTGAGGGGATATCCATCCGAGAGGCGATGAGGAAACTGAACGAGCGCGAGCGCACCATACTCTCGCTCAGGTTTTACCAAGGTAAGACCCAGATGGAAGTGGCGGAAGAGATCGGCATATCCCAGGCGCAAGTATCAAGGCTTGAAAAGGCCGCGCTGTCTCATATGAGAAAATACATGTGAAGGTGGGAGCGTTGAACAAAAAGGCAAGATTACTTGGGGTTTTAATGGAAGTTGCAATCATCTCCGTGGCCGTGGCTTTGCTTGCCCCTATTATCGTGGCGGGAGGCGGTGTCATGGCATACAACCCCTCAAACCTCGTGAGGCTGCATGTAATGGCAGCGAGCGATTCCGAGTGGGATCAGACGATTAAGCTGAAAGTCAGGGACGAGGTGCTGGCGGTAGCTGGGGAGTACCTTGCAGGTTGCGATTCGGCCGAGGATGCGCTCGCCAGGATAAAAGAACACCTGTCCGTATTCGAGGAAAGAGCAAAGGTGGTACTAGCCGAATACGGCGCGGCTCAACAGGTGCGCTGCGAGGTCGGCCACTACCACTTTCCCGCCCGCTCGTACGGAGAAATCACTCTCGGCGAAGGGGAGTATGCAGCGCTTAAGGTGGTGGTGGGCGAGGGAAACGGAGCCAATTGGTGGTGTGTGATCTTCCCGCCCTTGTGTCTTGGTGAACTCACGCTGGTGGAAGCGGCTGGGACACCGGGACACGAAGGACTTAAGCTCAGGTTCGCGAGCCTCGAATGGCTTGGCCGCATTAGGGCAGGGCTCACAACAACCGCAGAATGGGTTCAAGGTGCACTAACACTAAAGTAACAGAGGGCAAAACATCAGAAAAAGCAGCTCGTTATCGAGTTGCTCTTTTCTTTTTTTTCCCTCTGCAAACATATACTGTTCCTGAAAGGGGGGAGGGCATCTTGGTTCGCATCTCGGATTTGCGGCTTCGGGACGTGGTGAACATCGTTGACGGGCGGCGCCTGGGCGTGATTGCAGACCTTGAGATCGACCTTGAAAACGGGAGGATCAGGGCACTGGTGGTGCCAGGCCCGTCGTCTTTCTGGGGACTGTTTGGTAAAGATAGCGATTATGTGATACCATGGGAGAGGATTAAGAAGATCGGCGAAGACGTCATTCTTGTGGAAATGCCGAACTTCACCGAACCGGTATCCAGGTGAGACCTTAGGGAGGAAGAGCGCGTGAGATGGACGGAGCAGGATAGCGTGAGTTACCTGATCCCCTTCTGGGCAACCGAAGGGGTCGTTATGGCATTTAGCACCAGGTTGGGCGGTGTAAGCGCAGGACCGTTTGCCTGGCTCAACATGGGAGGCAGGGTGGGCGATGACCCGGCCAACATAGCCGAGAACAGGCGCAGATTCTACAGAGCGATCAGGGTGAGCAACGTGACTTATCCCACGCAGGTCCATGGCGACCGGATCGTCAGGCTTGACGGATTGCCGGCGGCCCGGGAACAGGCAGATGCGCTTGTCACAGCAGTGCCTGGACTTGCCGTCGGTTGTATGTACGCGGACTGTGTGCCGGTGGGGCTTTATGACCCGGTGAACCGCGCGGTTGCTGTGATACACGCTGGGTGGCGCGGGACAGCGCTCGACATAGCGAGAAAGACCGTAGAAGTTATGCGAGCCGAGTTTGGCAGCCGCGCCCGGGACCTGTTCGGGGTCATCGCGCCGTCCATCGGAGGGTGCTGCTATCAGGTGGACGACGCAGTACGGCGTGCCATGACCGATGCTGACCCGGAGTACGCCTTCGCCTTCACGCCGGATACGCCAGGCCACTATCGGTGCGACCTGCAGCGAATTAACCAGATGAGTCTCCTGAAAGCGGGTGTGCGCGAGGAGAATATCGATGTATCCGGGCTGTGTACGCATTGTGACCCGCGGTTTTATTCTTACCGAAGGGACGGCCGGGCCACAGGGAGAATGGCCCTCGTGGCGTGCGTTGAGAGGATTTGACCGCTCACAGCACGAATCCTCGTAGGAAGCGCGGGGGGGGAGATGGACGTGGGCAGACCGAGGAGGCGCAGAAGAACCGGGAAAAACGCAAACTCTCAGGCGGTATGGAAGCGATGGGCTTTCGTCCTGGCTGCGGCTGCCCTCCTGTACGCTGGGGCGGGCTGGGCCCGGGAACCTCTGCTCTCATTGTTTGTCAAAGTCGGACAGGCATCCCGGGGGACAGTAGAAGTAAGCCGTTCCGCGGACGCCGTCATCATCAGGGACGAACAGGTGGTGCGCTCGCCCGTAAAGGGTAAGATCGTACTACTCGTCAACGAGGGCGACAAGGTGAGGGTGGGCACCGTGGTGGCGGAAATAGAAAACCCCGAGATCGGTGCGGAGCTCAAAAGGCGGCTTGCAGAGTTAAACGCCAGGCTGGCGAGGTTTGAGTCGGAAAACGGCCGCCGCATGCAGGAACTCACTGATGAGATAAACCGTATTAACGCACAGCTCCTGCAGGAAGTGGATCGGCTCCGAAAAGCCATCAATGTACAAGACCATTCCTTAATTGTTACGGTATCAGAGAGGATCAGCAGCCTGGTTTCTGATAGGACCACTGCAGCTGGCGAACTTGCGGTGCTGGAAGCAGGCCGCGGAGACATCCTGTCGGAGAAGGAGACGGTGCAGAGGCAGTTGGACGGCGCGGTGAACAGGCTGGAGGCAAAGGCCCCCGGCGCGGTGTCTTACTACACCGACGGATACGAAAGCCAGCTCTCACCGTCACGGATTGCGGCCTTCGGCCCGAAGATGGTGTACTCGTTGCAGCCAAAGCCCGAAAGGACCAAGAGCGGTGAGGAAGTGGAGGCGGGGACGCCGGTCTTCAAACTGGTGAACACCCAGGAGACGTTCATCGCCATCGTGCTGCCGCAAAAGGACGCTCAGGCGCTGGTACAAACAAGTACCATACAGGTAAGGATAGAGGGCGAGGGCAGAACCATCAGTTTCCGCCCGGTATCCGTTGGGCCCAAATCGGGCGACGACTATGTGCTGCTGCTTGCCTCTACCGAGGAGTTTGTACCTGAGCTCTTAAACCTGAGGAGGGTTAACGTGGAGATCGTCACCGAGACCTACTCGGGGGTGGTGATACCGCGGTCAGCGCTGACTACTATCGAAGAGGTGCTGGGAGTGTATGCCTTTGAGAAGGCAAAGGCGAAGTTTGTGCCTGTTACAGTCAAGGGCGGCAACCACAGCCACGTGGTGGTGGAGGGCATAAAGGAGGGTACTGAGGTTGTGCTGAACCCGCGGCTTGTGCGGGAAGGTTTTCGCGTCAGGTGAAAGGGGTCTGCCACATGCTGACTGTTGCACAGAATATCGAAAGATTGAGAGAGAACATTGCCAGGGCGGCGGAGAAGGCGCATCAACGCCCTGACCGCATTGTGGTCGTGGCTGTGACGAAGACCGTTGAAAGCAGCCGCATACGAGAGGCTTGGGAGGCTGGAATGACACACTTTGGGGAAAACCGCGTACAGGAAGCGCTGACAAAGCAGTATCCGGAGGGCAGCTGTCTGCACATGATAGGCCACTTGCAGACGAACAAGGTGAAGAAAGCGCTCCACCGGTTCTCGGTCATCCAGTCGCTGGACAGACCTTCACTGCTTGTTGAAATCGAAAAGCGGGCGAGCGCTCCGGTGGAATGCTTGGTTCAGGTAAACGCGGGAAACGAAGAACAAAAATACGGGTTTGCTCCAGAAAATGTGGCTGATTTCGTGCACAGGGCGGCTGCAAGCCCCGTGGTGCGTCTTCGCGGGCTCATGGTGGTAACTCCGTATCTAAATGATCCAGAACAGCTCCGGCCATATTTTACTAAGATGCGGAGAATCTGGGAATCATTAAGGCAAGAACTGGGGGAGGACCGGATGGCGTACCTCTCAATGGGGATGAGCGGGGACTACCAGATCGCTATTGAAGAGGGCGCCAACATGGTGAGGCTCGGTACGGCGATATTCGGGCCGAGAACAACATAAACGAGGTGCAGTGATGGCGCTTTTGATCGTGTTGCTCCAGTGGGCTTTCGAGGCATACTACTTTCTCCTGCTCGCGAGGGTGCTCATAAGTTGGCTGGCGCCCCTGCCGTACAGAGGGACCATGCGGCAGATCGCATCGGTGATATACTTGCTTACAGAACCAGTGCTGGCGCCTATCCGGAGATTGTTGCCCATGTGGGGCGGGTTGGACTTTTCGCCAGTCATCGCTATGGTACTGCTGGCGGCGCTTCAGCGAGCAGTCATCCGTTTCCTCGCTTCTGTCTGGTAGGGGAGGAATTGATTTAGCTTTGTCGAAGATCGAAAGATCAGTATTGCCTGCGGGGGTGTGGTCCGATGTTAACGCCGCTTGAGATCCACAATAAAGAATTTCGAAAAGCTTTCCGCGGATACAGCGAGGTGGAAGTCGACGAATTCCTGGACCAGGTGGTCAGGGATTTCGAAGAGGTCTTGAAGGAGAACGCCTCCCTGAAACAGGCGCTGGCCACTGCAAACGAAGAGCTGGATCATTACAAGAAGGTGGAGAGCGCCCTGGAGAAAGCGTTGGTAGTCGCCGAGCGCACCGCAGAGGAAGTGCGGCAGAACGCCCACAAAGAGGCTACCCTCATTTTGGAAAGGGCTACGAAAGAGGCAGAGGAGATCCGCACGGAAGCAAGGTACCAGGTGCGGCAAGCCAACGAGGAGCTGGAGAACCTGAAGAAGGAATACCGCATCTTCCAGGCCAGACTGAAGGCGCTGATCGATTCATTCCTCGAGGCGATGGCCAGGGAAGAGAACGCCTAGCGCGCCCAGCGTAGGAGGTTTGGCTTTTGCGTTTGCTGGTAAAGGTGATCCCGAGGGCCTCAAAGAACGAGCTGGCAGGGTGGTCCGGGGACATCCTCCGAGTTAAAGTCGCGGCACCTCCCGTGGATGGTCAAGCCAATGCCGCGCCGGTACGGTTCATCCGCGACGAGCGTTCAGGTGGTGGCAGGTCACAGAAGTCGCATGAAGACGCTCCTGCTGAAGGGCCGGACGCCAGAGGAAGTGGAGGTCATTCTCGGCGGTAAGCATTGATGAATCGGAAGGTCACCGCGGTGGCCTTTCTGATTTGCAATAACATAGCACTTTGAGGAGTGGCGAAGCATGGACTATAGCAAATCTTTGAACCTACCCAAGACGACCTTTCCAATGAAAGCCAACCTGCCAGAGCGTGAGCCCGAGATCCTTGCCCGCTGGGATCGGGAAGGGGCGTACGAGCAGAGCGTGAAGAGCCGGGAGGGGCGGCCGAAATTCGTACTGCATGATGGCCCGCCGTACGCCAACGGGGACATCCACATTGGTACGGCCCTTAACAAAGTGTTGAAAGACATAGTGGTACGGTTTGCCACCATGGACGGGTACTACGCCCCTTACGTCCCGGGGTGGGATACGCACGGCCTTCCTATCGAGGTACAGGCTCTAAAGGCTACCGGTGTGGATCGAAGCCGGGTGAGCGCGCTTGAACTCCGCAGGTTGTGCAGGGAATTCGCGCTGAAGTACAAGGACGTGCAGCTGGAACAGTTCAAGCGTTTGGGTGTGAGAGGGGACTGGAAGAACCCCTACCTCACCTTGCGGCCGGAGTATGAGGCCCGGCAGCTACTCGTGTTCGGGCAG
This sequence comes from Bacillota bacterium, assembly GCA_040755615.1. Lineage (GTDB taxonomy): Bacteria > Bacillota > Sulfobacillia > DUSP01 > DYEP01 > DYEP01. Next base: position 63,393 of record JBFMAL010000004.1, on the reverse strand, counting down.
ATGGTGGACAAGGGTTACATCTACAAGGGTCTAAAACCAGTATACTGGTGCGCTGACTGCGAGACCGCACTGGCCGAGGCGGAAGTGGAATACCGGGAGAAGCGGTCCCCTTCGATCTACGTGGCGTTCGACGTGACGGATTCGGGCGGCAGGCTGCCTGAGGGCGCACGCGTGGTGATCTGGACGACCACGCCGTGGACGATTCCTGCAAACCTCGCCATCGCCCTTCATCCCCAGCTGCGCTACGCCCTGGTGGACTCGAAGAAAGGAAAGCTCTTGGTAGCGCAAGACCTACTAGATGAGGCGTTTTCCGCTATGGGGTTGGAACGCGGCGCGACCCTCGCGACGTACCTCGGCGAGGAACTGGAAGGGGTAGTGACCAGGCATCCGCTTTACGACAGGGAGTCAGTGATCATCCTGGGCGAACATGTTGACACGGAGCAGGGCACCGGATGCGTGCACACCGCGCCTGGGCACGGCGAGGAAGACTTTTATGTGGGGAAGAAATACGGGCTGGACGTGCTTGTCCCGATAGACTCCAAGGGCTATTTCACGAAGGAATCAGGACCGTTCGAGGGCATCTTCTACGCGGAAGGTAACAAGGCGGTTACGGAATACTTGGATAAGACAGGCAGCCTGCTCTCGCTGGGCTTCATCAACCACCAGTACCCATGCTGCTGGCGGTGCAAGAACCCGGTATTATTCCGGGCCACTGTGCAGTGGTTCGCGTCCGTGGAGGGCTTCCGCCAGGAAGCGCTGCGCGCTGTGGACCAGGTTGAATGGATCCCGAGATGGGGCAAGGACCGGATCTGGAACATGGTGGCGGAGCGGAGCGACTGGTGCATCTCGAGGCAGCGTGTATGGGGCGTGCCCATTCCCATTTTCTACTGCGGGCATGGTCACACTATCGCCAACATGGAGGTTATTGCGCACGTCGCATCGATCTTCCGCAAGGAGGGGTCGGACGCGTGGTTCGCCAGGGAAGCCACCGAGCTCCTGCCCGAGGGCTACAGGTGCCCGGAATGCGGTGATACTCACTTTGTCAAGGAAACAGATACTATGGACGTGTGGTTTGACTCAGGAACCAGCCATGCCGCGGTGCTTGAAGAGCGTGACGAGCTTACCTGGCCCGCGGATCTGTACCTTGAAGGATCCGACCAGCATAGAGGATGGTTTCAATCGTCCCTGCTGACAGCTGTGGCCACGAAGGGTCTCCCTCCATATAAGGCGGTGCTTACCCACGGGTTCGTAGTGGATGGCGAGGGGCGCAAGATGTCAAAGTCGCTGGGCAACGTGATATCACCACAAAAGGTAATACAGCAGTACGGGGCTGACGTGCTTCGGCTGTGGGTGGCCTCGGCGGATTATCGCGCCGACATACGGGTCTCAAACGAGATCCTAAAGCAGCTCGTGGAAGTCTACAGGAAGATCAGGAACACGCTCAGGTTCCTCCTTGGCAATCTCTACGACTTCGAACCGGAAAAGCACTCTGTGCCGTATCGGGACTTGCCTGAGCTGGACCGGTGGGCGCTGGCAAGACTGGCCAAGCTGCTCGAAAAGGTGACATCGGCTTACAGGAGGTATGAGTATCACAGTCTCTATCACTCCATTCACAACTTCTGCGTGCTGGACATGAGTAACACATATCTGGATATTATAAAAGATCGGCTGTACTGCTCTGCTAGCGACGATGCTGCAAGGCGCTCGGCACAGACCGTACTATACATCATTGCACGGTGCCTGGTGAAGATGATCGCGCCGGTGCTCGTGTTTACAGCGGAGGAGGTATGGGGTTATCTTCCCAGGGATCCCGGTGAGCCGGCCTCGGTTCATCTGGCTTCCTGGCCTGAGCTGCCTCGAGACTGGGCCGATGAAGCGCTGCTGTTGCGGTTTGAACCCTTGATGGAGCTGCGAGACGAAGTGAGGCGCGCCCTCGAGGCTGCGCGCGAGAGGAAAGAGATCGGCGGAAGCCTTGATGCCGAGGTCATCCTGCGGCCCACCAGTCCCTGGATGGAGAAGATCGTCCGCGACCACAGAGACAACCTGGCTGCGGTATTCATCGTGTCAGCGGTCCGGGTCGAGCCCGGCGATGGGCCCGAGGTGGAAGTGAGACGTTCACCCGGCGCCAAGTGCGAGCGCTGCTGGACATACGTGTACGATCTGAGCAGCGATGAATACCCCGGAACCTGCCCAAGGTGTCGAGACGTGCTCGCCAAGATGGCGTTTGCAGTGAAAAGCGAAGAGGAAGAGCAGGAGGTCAAGTAGGGAGGTGCAAAGCCGGGGGTAGCAATCAACCTCGTCCCCCGGGCTTTTCGGACTTGGATGATGAAGACAGGGCGCTGCTAAAGCTGGTTAAGGAACAGGTGGCGCGGCTCGGCAGGCAGCTTGAACGGGCGCAGATAGCCGATTACGTGCAGTTGCTCCAGGATCCCCCAAGGCTTGCATACCTAAATTTCCTGGCAGGGGTTGCCCGGGGGCTCGGTTTCGCGGTAGGTGCCACGTTCCTGGGGGCGCTTTTGTTCTTCTTCCTGCAGCAGGCGTTCATACGCAATCTGCCCTTCATCGGAGATCTCATCGCCCAGCTGATCGTGATCATACGGGAGGAACTCCCGTGATAGGAGTGGATGAGTTGCTTGTACTTATCATCGCAGGGCTGGTTGTTGCTACAGATCAGGTGACGAAGTATCTTGTGGTCAGGTCGCTTTCACTGCACCAGTCCGTCCCCGTGTTGCCAGGCATATTCCATATCACCCTTGTCAGGAACCCAGGAGCTGCCTTCGGGCTGTTTCCAGGAGGCACCGGACTCTTCGTGTTTGTTTCCGTGGTGGTGATCGGACTCATTCTCTTTTTCTTCAGGGATATCTCGAGAGAAGGCCGGACGCTGCGGGTCGCGATGGGACTTCAGATGGGAGGCGCCATAGGCAACCTGCTTGATCGGGTAAGGCTCGGTTATGTGGTGGACTTTTTCGATTTCCGGATCTGGCCTGTGTTCAACGTGGCCGACAGCGCCATCGTTGTGGGCATCGGCCTTATACTGCTTGAAATCCTAAGGAGGCAGAGTAGAGCGCTGTGACCCAGTGTGAGTTCATCGCCGACAGGGAGTGGGACAGGCTTGACGTGTTCCTGGCGGCCGCCACAGGGCAGTCACGCTCTTATGTACAGAAGCTGATACGCGAAGGGTATGCGCTCCAGAACGGAAAAGTTGCCAAAGCCTCCTCGACAGTTGTAACGGGGGACCGCATCGCGCTGCATTTGCCACCTCCGCAGGAGACAGAAGCAGTGCCCGAGGATATCCCGCTGGATGTGGTGTATGAAGACGAGGACATACTGGTGATCAACAAGCCCCGGGGCATGGTGGTCCACCCCGCGCCAGGCAACTACACGGGTACACTGGTGAACGCAATCCTTGCTCACTGTAAGGATTTGAAGGGGATCAACGACAGGATAAGGCCCGGTATAGTGCACCGGTTGGACAAGGATACGACGGGGCTCTTGGTTGTGGCCAAGAACGACTCGAGCATGAAAGGCCTCATCGCCCAAATGAAGGCGCGTACTGTGAGCAGGCGGTATCTCGCTATTGTGGAAGGGGTGCCTGCCGCGCGGGGGCGAATCGAGGCCCCCATGGCGAGACACCCCCGTGACAGAAAGCGCATGGCGGTTGTCCCAGGAGGAAGAGAAGCAATAACCGAATACGAGGTGCTTGAGGCTTTCAGGGATAATGCGCTGATTGAGTGCCTGCTTCATACCGGCAGGACGCACCAGATCAGAGTGCACATGGCGTTCATAGGTCACCCAGTGGTGGGAGACCCGGTGTACGGCAAGAGCAAGCAGAGATTGGACATACCAGGGCAGGCCCTGCATGCCCATTTTCTTTCATTCAGGCATCCTGTGAATGGAGAGCCGCTTCAGTTCACTGCAGCGCTTCCTTCAGATTTTGAGGCAGTGCTCCGTAGGCTCAGGGCTGAACGGCAAGAGTGGCGCTGATAGTATGGGACTGGTTGAAGCCGCGCCCACGGGAGATGCCAAAGCCGCCAGGCCAAGGGGCGGGTGAAGTGCGAAGACAATTACCTTGCGTAGCCGTATTCAGTCTTCAAAAGGCCCTAACAGTGTTTTGCTACGCCGAGACTGCCAAGGGCTGGGGCCAGCACGATCACACGCGGGCAGGTGGTGATTGACAGCATCGCCTGCCCATGGTAGACTCAAGAAAAGGTCCTTTAAGCCGGTCCTGCGAGGCTGGCAAGGAGAGGATACAGTAAGATCACTTCTTGCCGGCGGCAAGAGGTTTTGTTTTTGGAGGCGCGAGAAATGTGCAGGGTGAAGGCGCACATCATGGATAGCGATGCCATCGCGCGTAGCCTGAAACGCATCGCATATGAGATAGTAGAGCGGAACCGGGGGACGGGAGACCTGGTGCTTGTGGGCATTAGGACGCGCGGGATTCCATTGGCCAGGCGCCTTTCCCGGAACATCCAGGCGATAGAGGGGGTATCGGTGCCCGTACTGGAGCTGGACATTACACCGTACCGGGATGACAGACCGGACCGTGGGACCGGGCTACCTGTGGGAAGGGGCACCGAAGTTCAGGGGAAGAAGGTCATCCTCGTGGATGACGTGCTGTATACGGGTCGCACGACCCGGGCCGCTATGGACGCGGTGATGGACATGGGACGCGCGAAACGGATTCAGCTGGCGGTGCTGGTAGACCGCGGCCACAGGGAACTGCCGATCCGCGCCGACTACGTGGGGAAGAACGTTCCCACGTCGCGGAGCGAGACGGTGTGCGTGAGACTTTCGGAGACAGACGGCGTCGACGAGGCGGTCATTTTGGAGAACTGACTGCCGTAATACAATGTAATAAGCGGCCTTTAAACCGGTCCTGAGAGGCCGGCAAGGATGAAAAGCCAGGAGGTATCCTCTCTTGCCGGTACGGGCGAGAGAGGATTTTTATATCCAGCCACTGCGCAAGATATGGTAAGGGAGGGAAGGCGGCTTTGTGGAAACAGGAGAACGCCGAGGTACTGGAGGTGGAACGGCTCCTTGACGAAGTCTTCCGCATCAGGTTCAGGGCGGACAGGATCGCCCGAGACGCAGCCCCCGGGCAGTTTGTGCACGTACTCTGCTCCCATCACCACTCTCCGTTCCTCAGGCGCCCGTTCAGCATCAACAGGCTGGACGAAGATGAGTTGTCGGTATTGTTCAAGGTTGTGGGAGAGGGTACAAGGCTTCTTTCACGGGTCACGCCCGGCCAGACCCTGAACCTGCTTGGACCGGCTGGACGGGGATTTCCGGTGAACGTATCTGGAGCCCACGTGGTGCTTGTGGCTGGCGGTATGGGAGTAGCACCCATGCCCGCCCTCGCACACAGACTTCTGGCAGGGGGTAATAGGGTGACGGCCATCATTGGCGCGAGGAACGCCCGGTATGTCTTTGAGGCAGACCACATCGCGCAATGTGGAGCAGAGGTGCTCGTTTGTACAGACGACGGCTCTGCCGGGGCACGGCGATCGGCGACCTCCATGTATCGGAGCCTGCCCGACAAGGGGGATATTGCGTATGCCTGCGGCCCTTTGCCCATGTTGTATGAGATGAAGCAGTGTGTCGTCACCCCGCTGTGGTTGTCGCTTGAGACGCGTATCGGGTGCGGGACTGGTCTTTGCCTGGGTTGCGCACAGCCCTCAGGATATACCGAGGACGGGCAGGTCGTGTACAGGAAGGTGTGCACCGACGGCCCCGTTTTTCATGCGTCGGAGGTGATTTTGCTTGAGCATTGATCTCACCACAACTTTGGGGCCCCTTACGCTCTGCTCTCCCGTAATCGCCGCATCGGGCACATTTGGCTACGGAACCGAAACCGGTACGGAGGTGGACCTTCGGAGAATCGGAGCTGTATGCGTAAAAGGGCTCACGCTGCTGCCGAGATACGGAAACCCTCCCCCCAGGCTCATTGAGACTCCGTGCGGCATCATGAACTCCGTTGGTCTTGAAAACCCCGGCATCGACCGATTCATCGAAGAGGTCCTGCCCAGGATCCCGCCCTCGCTCAAGGTGATCGTGAACATCGCAGGTGCCACGCTTGAAGATTATGTGACGCTTGCAGCAAAAGCGAGCATACCCCGGGTGTCCGCGCTCGAGGTGAACGTATCCTGTCCGAACGTGAAGAGCCAATGCCTGGCCTGGGGGCTTGACCCCACTGCGACTTTTGAACTGACGCGCGCTGTAAAGGCCTCAACGCACCTGCCTGTGATCGTAAAGCTTACTCCCAACGCGCCTGACGTGGTGAAGGTAGCGCTTGCAGCCGAACAGGGTGGCGCCGATATCATTTCTCTGGTTAACACGTTCCTTGCGCTCTCCATCGACGTGGAACGGAGGCGGCCAGTGTTCTCAAACACGTTTGCCGGGCTTTCAGGTCCTGCCATCATGCCTATTGCACTAAGGATGGTATGGCAGGTGGCGGGAGCGGTGGGCGTACCTGTCATCGGTATGGGGGGTATCCTCACTGCCCGCGACGCTCTGCAGTTTCTCATGGCTGGCGCAAGCGCAGTGGCTGTGGGCAGCGCAAACCTGCGTGATCCTGCGGCGATCCCGGCCATCGTCAATGGCATAGAAGAGTTTATGGAAAGGGAGGCAGTCTCTCATGTATCAGAACTGGTGGGAGCAGCAAGACCGGAGGGACCGAGTAATCGTGGCGCTGGACAAGCCGAATCTCGAAGAAGGACTGGCCATTGTCCAGAAAACGAAAGCGCTGACGCGCTTTTTCAAAGTAGGGCTTGAGCTCTTCCTGGCAGAAGGTCCTCGGGCAGTGAACGCTCTGACCGGACAGGGGCTCAGCGTATTCCTCGACGTTAAGATCCACGATATCCCGAACACGGCGGCAGGCGCTGCGCGTAGCGCGGTACGCATGGGATTGGGTTTTATCACCCTGCATGCTTCCGGGGGCGTCACCATGATGCGCGAGGCGATGGATGCTGCGTGCGAGGAAAGCGAAAAGACAGGTATACCGAGGCCCGCCCTCTTGGCGGTGACTGCGCTGACCAGCCTTGACAGGCAGGCGCTCACGGAAGAACTGGAGTGGAGCGAGCCAGAAAGCTTGGTGAAGAGGCTCTCTGAGCTGGCAGTACGGGCAGGCATGGACGGTATCGTGGCTTCTCCGAAAGAGATCCCGACTGTCAGGCAGGTGGTGGGGAAGCACAAGTTGATCGTGACGCCCGGGGTCAGGCCCGCGTGGTACGGTCTGCAGGACCAGCGGCGCGTTATGGGACCGGGTGAGGCAATAGCAGAAGGAGCGGACTACATAGTGGTGGGGCGGCCTGTGACGCAGGCTCCGGACCCCGCCGGCGCGCTGGAAAGGGTACTTGCTGAGATCGCAGCTCAGACGGGAGGGGACAGGATCGAATGATTACTGAACAGAGGGTAATGGAGCTCCTGCGAGAGAAAAATGTGTTTTATCAGGGACATTTCAGGCTTACTTCAGGAAGGCACAGCAACGGCTATCTACAAATGGCCCAGCTGCTGCAGTACCCGGATGCTTCAGAAGAGGTCGGCCGTGCGTTGGCTGACATGTTCCGGGACCTCGGGGTCCAAACCGTGGTCGGACCTGCACTTGGCGGGATCCTCGTGGCTTACGAGGTCGCCAGGCACCTGGGGTGCCGGGCGGTGTTCGCCGAGCGAGAAGACGGAAAAATGAAGCTGAGGCGGGGTTTTTTCATCACACCCGGAGAGAGCGTACTCCTGGTGGAAGACGTCATTACTACGGGCGGTTCGGTGAACGAGGTGGCAGAGATCGTGGCCCAGGCGGGCGGCACCATCGTCGGTGTCGGGGCCATCGCGGACCGCAGCAACGGACGTGCGGAGTTCGGCGTCAGATACCGGGCGCTCATTACACTTGACATTGAAACATTCTCGCCCGCGGAGTGCCCGCTATGCCGCCAGGGCGTCGCCATTGAAAAACCCGGCAGCAGGTCATGACTGCGGAAGTAGCGCAGGCGATACCATGATTGTACGCTGCTGCCTGTATACGAGCATGCCTGGCCTTGAGCCGGGAGGTTTGGACAGATGCTGCGTCCTGGTGTAATCCACGGCGACCTTTGAGGAGTTACGGGCGCGAGAGAAATATGCGGCGAGGGAGGCCGCCTCCTCCAGGGTGCGATCGGGAACTTCCCCGGTATGCTTCACGTATACGTGGGCGCCGGGGATATCTTTCGCGTGAAGCCAGATCTCGCCGGGTCTGGCCTTCTTAAACAACATGTCGTTTTCCCAATTGCTGCGGCCCACCAGGATAGGAAGGCCGTCGGAAGAGGTGAATCGAAGGTACCTGGCCGGGCGGGCGCCCATCTGCTTCCTCCTCCGCGCCTTGCGAGGAGGTTTGGCGTAGCCTTGTTCGACCAGTTCCTGTCCGATATCGAGGAGCTCTGCTTCATTCTCGGACGCATCAAGGCACAGGTCTACCTGTTCCAGATAGGCCAGTTCCAGCCGTGTCTTTTCTATCTGGCGCGCCAGTTCGTCTTTGGCTGCCCTGGCTTTCTTGTATTTCTTGAAATACCTCTGCGCGTTTTCGGTGGGACCAAGCGCAGGGTCAAGGGGTACTTCGATTGTCTCTCCGGTCTGGAAGTCATTCCAGTACAGGCGCGTCTGGCCCTTTTGAATGGTGTGCATTGAAGACAGGATCGCGTCGCCGTAGCTCTTGAGTCTCGGGGCCTCGTTGGCGCGCGCGAGGTCCGACTGCTGAGCGACCAGCCTGCGTGAGGCCTTTTCCATGGCCTCGTGCACGAGTCGTTTCAAAGCAGCCCTCAGCGTCTCCGTCACCTGGTAATGCCTGCGCTCGGTAAAGAAGGCGTCCACCAGGTCGTCCATAGAGGGGTAGAGCTGACCCGGAAAAACGGAGACCGCGAAAAACTCCGAGGGCCGTCCCTCCGCATCCTTAAGTAGGGTGGGCGAATGGGCACTGATTACTGTACGGCACGCCCGCGACAGCGCGTGGCACAGGTCCTCCCGAGCTTCCTGGCTCATTTGGGCCAAATCGCTCTTTTCATCGATGCTGAGCATCTTAAGGAGCATCGAGGCGGTGGACGGCCCGATGCCGGCGAAGTTTCGTACGAGCACTTCCTTCAAGGCACCTGATCTGGGCAGTGACCTGGGCTCACAGAGAAGCGGATTGACCTTCTCCTGCGGCGGCGGCGGTACGTATCGGCAACCGGGCACGAGCGTCCTGTATGTGCTCATCTCGGGCGTCACGCGCCGGGCGGCGTCAAGTACCATGCCCTGCTCGTCAAGCAGCACAATGTTGCTGTGTCTCCCCATAATCTCACACACCAGCCTCTTTATCCCTTGCTGGAGGTCTCCACCTCTCTCGACAGTGATCCACACGACCCTTTCAAAATCGTCTGCCTGCGAGACGGAGACAATGCGGCCGCCGAGCAGGTGTTTCCGTAGCACCAAGCAAAACTGGGGCGGCTCGACCGGCATATCGTGCGATGCAGCGGTGGTGTGGATCCTTGGGAACTGCGGATCGCATGACGCGATCAGCCTTGTAGTCACGCCGTGCCTGTGCAGGGTGAGCAGTACTGTGGAATGGTCGGGTTGCTGAATGCGCTGTATTAAAGATCCTTCAACCCGGGCGGTAAGCGAGTCGACCAGCGCAGCGATGTGCAAACCATCAAGAGGCATGCTTTTCCCCCCTTGCCAGAGTATATCACCGGCGCGTACGAGAATCAATTTTACTTTGTACACCCAGTATCCTGCTTTGTGCTTCAGTGCAGAAGGAGCGACTTTACAGGAAAAAGACTGGTGGATGCCTATCGTTCTACGGACACTACTTACCAGGGTAGTACCACATATGGTATAATGTAGGCACACAACCGAACAATGTACCTGGCTGAATGCTGAATTCCCTGGTTGTCCGGGGAAACGGGGAACCCAACATATAGGGGCGAATCCGTGCATCGCACGGTAGGGCACCCCAGTCCGAGCCCGCCAGCTAACCTCGTAAGCGGAAAAAGGGGAGGTCAAGGCTTACCACTGGCTGCCCAAGGATCTCCTTGGGCTTTGTGTTTTCTTAAATCTCTCAAGGGCTGTAATGTTTTCACACGAAGTCATTGCGAGGACGTCCAAGGCCTGCTGAAGCTGTCGGCCCAGTGGCCCGAGGTGAAGGAACCCTGACTGGTCTATATGATCCTCCAAAAAGGCACGCCCAATTGGCAACAACAAGAGTATTGAAGGAGGGACTAGCTTTGCGGATGAGATACGTGTTCGTGTGGTTTGTTGTCCTGCTGGCCATGTTTGCTGGGTCGTTGTCGGGTTGTGCTACGAAGGCAGAGCCATCGCCCAGTGAGCAGCAAGAACCTGTCCTTGAGCTTCGCACTCTCTCGTTCACTATCGACTGCGAGAACTATAACAAGGCCGTGGCCGAAGCCGTGGCTCAGCAACTCAGGGAACTGGGTGTAGATGTGCAGGTGAGGGTGTGGGGTGACTGGGCCGTTCTCAAGGAGGCCCTGCTTAACAAGGAAAGGGAGATGCTGATGAATGACTGGGGGAATTCCACTCTCGACCCTTACGACCTTTTGAACCCCAAGTTCGAGACGGGAGGACGCGGAAACTACGCCCACTACAGCAATCCCAGGGTAGACGACCTCCTGAAGAAAGGCGCGACAGGCACCGACGCAGCCGAGCGGGAGAAGATTTACAGAGAGGTACAGGAAATCCTGTATGACGATGCTCCGTGGGTATTCGGTTACGCGATGCAGGAGATCGAAGCCTCCCGAAAGACCGTGCAGAACTGGGTACCTGCGACGGACTCCAGGATCAACCTTCATAGGGTAAGCCTCACGGAAGGGGATACGCTCGTGGTAGGCATCAGGGCGACTATCGAAAGCCTTGACCCTGCCAACCACAGGAACCGCATAGCTGAAACGGTCATCCGTAACATGTTTGACGGACTGGTTACGAGGACCCCAGACGGCAGGGTGGTGCCCGAGATCGCCGAGTCCTGGGAAGCGATAAGCCCGACGCTGTGGGAGTTTAAAATCAGAAAAGGCATCACGTTCCATAACGGAGAGCCGCTCACCGCGGATGACGTGAAGTTCACTTTCGACCGCATCATCACTGAAGGCGGACTCGGCAACGGGAAGAGCTCGCCCAGAAAGGCTGGATTACTTGACCCGGTGACCAAGGTGGAGAAGGTGGATGACTATACGGTCAGATTCCATCTGTCCGCCCCTTGGCCAATCATCTTGCAGATGCTGGTTCACCAGCAGATCGTGCCGAAGGATTACGTGGAAAGGGTTGGTTCTGAAGAGTTTGCCAGGAAGCCTATCGGCGCAGGGCCATTCAAGTTTGTCGAAGGCAAGCTGGATGAGCGCGTGGTGATGGAACGCTACGACGGCTACTACGGGGGTTCGCCGGACATTCCTGTTGCCGGACCTGCCAAGATCAAGAGGGCCATCTTTGAGGTGATACCAGAGACGTCAACGCGCGTGGCTGCGCTTCAGTCTGGTCAAGCGCATATCATCCAATCGGTACCGCCGGAGCTGGTGCCAGAGCTTGACAAAGATCCCAATTGTGAAGTGAAAACCGTGGAAGGTACACGTGTATACTTTCTCGAGATGAACGTGACGCGTCCTCCTTTTGACGATGTCAGGGTACGACAGGCCATGAACTACGCCATCGACTGGGACCTGATCATCGAAAAGGTCCTCGGAGGATACGCCACAAGGTTGAACGGACCGCTGCTTCCTCACGGGTTTGCGAGGCACACGGGGCTTTCGCCTTACCCGTTTGACCCTGACCGCGCGCGCCAGCTGCTCCGCGACGCAGGGTACAGGACAGAGTAGTTATTGCACAAGGGGCTGATGCGCGCGCAGGTCAGCTTCGGGCCGGGAGGTGTGAAAGGTGCGCGGGGTGCGAGTGCTGGAACGCATATTATCCACCATACCTATTGTGTTCGGCGTGGCCGTGATTGTCTTTTGCGTCATGCGTTTCACCCCGGGCGATCCCATTGACGTAATGATGGGCCGGGAGGGTCATGTATCGCAAGAACAGATCGATGCGCTGAGGCGCGAGTTTGGCCTGGATAAGCCCATACATGTCCAACTGTATCTGTTTCTCTCCCGCGCCGTGCGAGGGGACCTGGGGAACTCCCTGACCAAGCACCGGCCCGTTTCCACACTAATCCGCGAACGTTTGCCCGCCACCGTTGAACTGGCGCTCGGAGCCCTGGTGTTCTCCCTGGTGCTCGCCATACCCATAGGCGTTATCTCAGCCGTTCGCCAGTATTCCTTTGTGGACCGCGCCAGTATGGCAGCAGCCTTCCTGGGCATCTCCATGCCGGCATTCTGGCTTGGCATCATCTGTATCATCGTGTTCTCTGTAAGGCTTGGCATACTACCGTCGTACGGCAGGCTCCCGTATGGGCTTGAACCTGCCCGGGTGACAGGCCTTTATGTCCTGGACAGCATCCTCACCGGGAACTTCTCTTCGCTGCTTGCCGCCTTGCGGCATCTATTTCTGCCGTCCATTACCCTTGGGGCGGCCATGGCTGCCATAGTGGCGAGGGTGATGAGATCGAGCATGCTTGAGGTGTTGCGCCAGGATTACGTGATGCTCGCAAGGGCCAAAGGGCTCACTGAATGGGCCGTTATCACCAGGCACGCTCTGGTCAACGCGTTGATTCCCACTGTTACAGTAGTTGGCATTCAGACGGGCGTGCTACTTGGCGGCAACATGATCGTGGAAACGATCTTCAGCTGGCCAGGAATCGGGCGCCTCGCTGTGGATGCAATATTCAACAGGGATTACCCCCTGGTACAGGGGGTTGTTATGGTATACGCGCTCACCTTTGTGCTAGCAAACCTTGCAGTGGACATTCTTTATACTTACATCAACCCGAAGATCAAGCTGTGACGGAGGGATGCTCGTGCTCACGGCGGCAAGGGGAACACTCACCCGTTTTGACCCGGTGCTCATACGCGTAAGAACAATCGCCAGAAACTTTTCTGAATTGGCGTACCAGGTTTACCGCCACCCTTCTGCGCTCATCGGTTTTGTCATATTGGCAGCCTATGTGGTTATGGCATTATTCGCGCCTGTGCTGGCGCCATACCCGCCTAACAAGGGGTCTGTGCGGCAGAGCTTTATGCCTCCGGCCTGGCAAGAGGGAGGCAGCCCCGCTCACCTTCTGGGTACGGACCACGTCGGGCGGGACATCTTGTCGCGGATCATTTACGGTGCCAGGGTGTCGCTCTGGGTGGGTTTTCTATCGGTCGTGGTCTCCATGGTGGTCGGGTTGGTGCTCGGTGCCATATCAGGCTACTACCGAGGGATCCTGGATGACGTCCTGTCCCGGTTCGCCGAGCTGTTAATGGCCTTTCCCTTCCTCCTGTTTGCTATCGGTGTTATGGCCATCCTGGGCCCCGGCTTTTTCAACCTGATCGCAGCTTTGACCTTTAAAAGCTGGGTGGAATTCTTCCGGCTTGTGCGCGGGGAGACCATCTCCGAGAAGACGAAAGAGTACGTGGAGGCTGCGAGGGCGCAGGGACAGAGCAACTTCGCAATCATCACCGGGGAGATCTTGCCCAACATTATTCACTCCGTGGTAGTGCTGGCCACCCTGAGGGTAGGCTACATGATCATCACAGAGGCGTCGCTGAGCTTCCTGGGTATAGGGGTACAACCGGGCATACCCGCTTGGGGTTCCATGGTTGACGACGGCCGCGATTATCTGCGCACCGCGTGGTGGGTGTCGACAATGCCAGGGCTTGCGCTGTTACTGCTCGTACTCGCGATCAACTTGTTCGGCGAGGGGCTGCGGGATATCCTCGACCCGCGGCTCAAGGTCGATTGAGAGGAGGCGGCAAATGCTCTGTATAAAAAACCTTACTACCGAATTTCCCACTCGCAAGGGATCGGTCCGGGCTGTGGAGGATGTGAGCCTGTCCCTGGAGAGGGGACAGATCATGGGGCTCGTTGGGGAGTCGGGCTGTGGCAAATCCGTGACCCTGCTCTCCATCCTGAGACTGGTCGCCCGTCCGGGGCGCATCATCTCCGGGTCTATCCACTTTGAGGGTCGGGATATCCTGAGCATGACGCCTGCCGAGGTCAGACGCGTGCGCGGCGCCAATATCGCCATGGTGTTCCAGGACCCCTTGACAACGCTGAACCCGGTCTTCCGGGTGGGTGAGCAAATCCGCGAGTCTCTCAGGGTGCACCGCATCGGAGCGGGCCGGGCGAGCAGAAGAGAGGAGAAAGAGACCGTACTCTCTCTGATGAAGGAAGTGGGGATCCCTTCTCCTGAAAGCCAGTATTGGCAGTACCCGCATGAATTCTCGGGGGGTATGCAGCAGAGGGCGCTCATAGCCATTGCCCTCGCCTGCCGGCCCAAGCTCCTGCTGGCCGATGAACCCACCACAGCACTGGACGTTACCATCCAAGCGCAGATTCTTGACCTTTTAAGCCGCATCAACTCTGAAAGGGGCACTGCTATCCTGTTTGTTACCCACGACCTTGCAGTCGCCTCAGAATTCTGCCACCGGATCTCGGTGATGTATGCTGGGCGTATCGTGGAGCAGGGGCCTGTAGACGAGGTCATCGCAGATCCGCTGCATCCGTATACTGAAGGGTTGCTCCGCTCTATCCCGCGGTTTGTCAAGCCGAGGAGAAGACTTTCCCCCATTCCAGGAAATGTGCCCGACCTCATAGGTCTTACGGACCGGTGTTCCTTTGAAAGCAGGTGTGACCGGAGGATGCCTGAATGCACAGAACGTCCCGTCTTCCTTGTCGATGTGGGTGGAGGAAGGCACGTCCGCTGTATCCTGTACGAGTAGGGGGGAACTGCAGTGAAGTATAACGATATAATCCTGCAGGCGGAGGGCCTGAAGAAACACTTTGTGCTAAGGCGCAGCCTCCTCACTAAGATCCTTGCCCGGGAGAGGGACTGCACCGTACGGGCGGTGGACGGTGTGGATCTTGCGATCAGGAGGGGGGAGACGCTCGGGCTGGTGGGGGAGTCCGGTTGCGGCAAGACCACACTGGGCCGCACGATACTGAAGCTCTACGAACCCACTGAAGGAAAGATCCTTTTTCGCGGAGAAGATATCGCCGGATGGCACGGCAGGCAGATGGACCGTTTCCGCCGGAGCGCCCAAATCATATTTCAAAACCCGTACGCATCTTTGAACCCGAGGAAGACGGTGAGAGATATCTTGGCCGTGCCTCTAATAAAGCGTGGGGTGAGGGATCCCCAGGAAAGGGAGGAAGAGACGGTCAGGCTGCTTCAGAAGGTCGGCCTGAAACCGCGGCACATCGACAATTACCCCCACCAGTTCTCCGGAGGGCAGAGGCAGCGCATCGGGTTTGCCAGGGCGCTGGCCATAAAACCCGAGTTCGTCGTGTGTGATGAACCGGTGTCTTCGCTGGACGTTTCGGTGCAGGCACAGATATTGAACTTGCTTTCCGACCTCCAGAAAGAGATGTCACTGACGTACCTGTTTATCGCTCACGACCTCAGCGTGGTCTACCAGGTAAGCGACAGGGTGGCAGTCATGTATCTTGGAAAGATCGTGGAGACTGCGCCCACTGAAGCCCTTTTCGAAGACCCGAAGCATCCTTATACGCGGGCGCTCCTTTCTGCCATCCCCAGCGTGGACAGAGAGACCAGGCGCAAACGGCAGATCCTGGAGGGTGTCGTGCCCAGCCCTATAGAACCTCCCCTGGGATGTCCGTTTCATACCAGGTGCCCGCAGGCATTTACTGAGTGCAGGCTGTGTATGCCGCAGAGCGTGGAAGTGGAGAGCGGGCATCACGTCGCCTGCCACCTCTACCTTTAAAAAAGGCGTGAGCACGAAGGAGGGACCACCGCTTGGTATTTGACGACAAGCTGAAAGACCAGGAACTGGACAGGCTCTATGCTGCCGTGCTTGAGCTTAAGACAGTTGAGGAGTGCTACCGGTTCTTTTATGACCTCTGTACGATAGGTGAGGTGCGTGCCATGGCACAGCGGTTTGCTGTGGCAGAGATGCTGAGCGAGGGCAAAAGCTACACCGACATCGCGCTTGCGACCGGCGCGAGCACGGCCACCATAAGCAGGGTGAAGCGCTTCCTGGATTACGGTGCGGACGGCTACAGGTTGGTACTTGAAAGGCTGAAACGCCAGGGATGATAAAGCCCTTACCTGAGTTGACCTGCGTCTTTTGGTACCTGCGAAAGAGGTGGCGCCCGTGCTGCCAGGTCTCACCCTGTCTTGCCATCTCTCTTTGGTAATCCCGCTTTGCTACAGGATACCTCTTGACCTCTCACTGGCTGACATGATACTATTAACGCGTTACTACTTTAATATAATAAAGGGGTAGAACGATGAGTATCATGAGAGACCGGAGAGGAAGAGAACGGAGGGCGCTTGAAGGAGCGATTCTAGAACTGTTCGAGCGCCGTGGCTTTACTGAGGTCGAGGTTCCCTGGATAGAACCCCTGGGTGCAGTGGACAGAGGATTCACCGAGGGGATCAGGCAGACGTCCTACAGGATACTCGATCATTCCGGAGAGGTGCTGGTGCTCCGTCCTGACTTCACCGCTCCAATCGCCAAGATGGCGGCGACTACGCTGAAGTCGGAGCCAAGACCGCTCCGGATCTGTTATTCGGGCAGCGTGTTCCGGAGGGGAGGACCATCTCCCGGGGGACACAAGCTATACCAGGCGGGTGTTGAGCTGATAGGGAGTGGTGAGGGAGAAGCAGACGCAGAAGTGGTGACGCTGGCAGCAGAATGCATGCAGGTAGCTTCGCTGACAGAATACCGGATCGTGCTGGGCCATGCCGCCATTGCCTCCGTGTTGCTCGATTTGTCTCCCGACCGCCAAAAGGCCGCGAGGGCGCTGGAATGCAGGGACCTGCGTGCGCTGGAGGAACTGGGCGCCCTGACAGGCCTCGGTGACGTGATTTGCACGCGCGGCCCCGCGAGCGTTCTGGACAAAGCACTGGGGAAGGTCACGGATGCCTCTGTCGGTTCCGCGATACGCAGGCTGAAGGTGCTGGCTGATGCGCTGGAAGCCGCAGGGCTTGGCTCACGCGTCAAGGTTGACCTCGGGCTTGTGAGGGATCTCGGATACTACACGGGCCCGGTGTTTGAGATATATTGTCCGGGGCTTGGTACAGCGGTAGCGGGAGGAGGAAGGTACGACGGCCTGGTCGGGGTATTCGGTGACGCAGAACCTGCGACAGGGTTCGCGCTTGAGATTAACAAGCTGCTTGCCGTGCCCGTCGGTACCGCCACGGTGGGCCTAACAGGCATTCATTGACGCAGGAGGACACACATGCTTACTTACGCGTTACCCGCAGGCAGAATGCTGGACGACTGTCTTTGCGTGCTTGAGCGGATCGGGGTGGCAGTACAACCCGCTGTATCGGGGACGAGAAAGCTGCTTGTCGAAACAGAGGACGGAAGCCGCATTATCCTCGCGCGGCCGTCGGATGTACCCACATACGTAATGCACGGTACAGCGGACGTCGGCATCGTCGGAAAGGACGTGCTTATGGAAGATAACCCGGATGTCTATGAGCTGCTGGACCTCGGGTTTGGCAGGGGCCGCTTTGTGGTCGCCGTGCCACGGGGCAGCTCGCTGCATATCAAGGCGGGAATCCGGGTGGCTACAAAGTTCCCGAGGATCACCACCGAGTATTTTCGCTCGCTGGGGGTTTTGGCTTCCGTCATTCACTTGAAAGGTGCGGTGGAGCTGGCTCCGCTCGCAGGGCTTTCCGACGCTATCGTGGACATTGTATCAACAGGGCGTACGCTGGCGGAGAATGGCCTGGTAATAGAGAGGGAGCTGTTTTCGATATCGGCCCGATTGATCTCCAACAGGGCCGCGTTTGGTTTAAAGGACAGGGAGATCGAGCGGATCCTTGAGAAAATGAGGAGAGAGACAGCATGCGCGTAATTACGGCCTCACAATTCCGGGCAGAAGGGGTAACCGCATCTCCCCAGGAGATCAGGGAGAGGGTGCGCGAGCTCCTGGAGGATGTGAGGAAGCGTGGGGACGAGGCGCTCAGGTATTACGGAAAGCGGTTTGACTCTTGGGACGGACCGCTGGTTCGCGAGGTACCGGGCTGGCAGGAGGCAAAGAGCGCGCTGGAGCCAGCCGTGGTACACGCGCTCGAACGCGCTTGCGACTCGCTTTTTGAGTTTCATTCACAGTGTGGTATGAAACCCTTTAGATACCGGAGGGCCGACGGCGCCGTGCTGGGGCGGAAAGTGATACCCTTAAAACGTGTGGGCGCATATATACCCGGGGGCCTGGCGAGGTACCCTTCTTCGGTGCTGATGGCGGCCGTGCCTGCCAGGATTGCCGGTGTGAAGGAGTTGGTTGTGTGCACGCCGCCGGGCGACGATGTGAGCCTCGCACCGGTATATGCTGCCTGCGCGCTGGTGCATATAGACAGGCTGTACTTGGTGGGCGGGCCCTGGGCGGTAGCGGCTATGGCCTACGGCACGGAGAGCATTCCGCGGGTGGACAAGCTGGTAGGTCCGGGCGGGCAGTACGTCACGGAGGCTAAGAGACTGGTGTTCGGCCAGGTGGACATCGACATGCTTGCGGGGCCCAGTGAGGTGGTGATCTGGGGGGACGATTCCGCCGACCCCGAGCTTGTGACGCTTGACATGCTGTCGCAGATGGAACACGACAGCTTGGCGGTGGCATACCTCGTTACTGACAGCGCAGGACTGCTTTCTGAGGTCGAATGTAGACTCAGACAGCACGATGCCAGAGGTTCGGCCGTGGGCATACTTGCGGAGGATTCCAGAGAAGCGGCATCAGTGATCGACGCCATTGCTCCAGAACACCTTCAGATCATGGCCAGGGAGGCCCAGTCGTTGGCGGATGCCGTGTGCAATGCTGGGGTGATCTACCTTGGGCCCAGGACCCCTACTGCCTTAGGCGATTACGCCGCAGGTACCAACCACGTGCTACCGACGGCAGGCTCCTCCAGGTTTTTTTCAGGGCTCACCGTAGAGAACTTTCAGCGCAGCGTGAACGTGGCGGATTTCACGGATTGCACTGACCCGGCATATTACGCGGCTGCGGCTGTACTCGCCGAGGTCGAGGGGCTTCCTTGCCACGCCAGGGCGCTGAAAGCCAGACTGAAGGAGGAAACGATGCAATGATCAAACTTGACGCCAACGAACTCCCGTGGGACTGGCCTGCTGGGTTGAAGGCGGATCTTTTCAATGAAGCGGCGTCGCTTGAGTTCAATCGCTACGACGATTGCTTGGTGCCACAGCTCAAAGAGGCCCTGGCCAGACGCGAGGGTGTCTCGCCCGATCAGGTGACACTGGGTAATGGCTCGGATGAGCTGATTTTAAACTTCCTGTTAGCTTTTGGCCTTGGGCGGCGGGTGGTCTTTCCCGCACCCACTTTCGTAATGTACAGCGAGTGCGCACGAGTACTCGGTCTTTCAGTGACAAAGGTACCGCTCCTTTACGATTTTCAAATGAATGCCCGGGGCATGCTGGATCACCTGGCCCAAGGCAGTGGCGTATGCTTCATCTGTAACCCTAACAACCCCACGGGAAACCTTTTTGACGCAGCGAGCATAAAGACGGTGATGGATGCTGCATACGCCAGTTGTATCGATGAGGCATACTACGAGTTCTCAGGCGTAACGCTGAAGAACGAAGTCTTACAGAGGGACAATGCCATCGTGGTACGGACGTTTTCCAAGGCCTACGCGATAGCGGCGCTCAGGGTCGGGTACGCCATAGGCTCAAAGTCAGCCATAGAAAAGATGGAGCGGGTGAGGCTCCCTTACAACATGAGCGCCTTTTCCACCCTGGCGGCGCTGCGGGTTCTTTCACACGCAGAACATGTGACCCAAGCGGTGTCAGTCATATTGAAAGAAAGGGACAAAGTGGTGAGGGGCCTTGCTCGCCTCGGACTGTCTCCCCGGGCTTCGAGCACGAATTTCGTGTTGTTTCGTTCGCCCGGAGAGCGAACGTACGACTACCTGAAAGAAAACGGCGTACTGGTCCGGTGCTATCCCGGAGAACCCATGCTTGACGGTTATCTTCGTGTGAGCGTGGGCAGCCCTGAGGAAAATGACCGGTTCCTGCACCTGCTCGAAGGAGGGGTTCTGGGTTGAGGGCCGCCGAGTGCGAACGTGTGACCAAAGAGACGCGGGTGAACGTAAAGATCGACATGGACAACTCACAGGAGATCTCGGTGGAGACGCCCCTTGGATGGCTAAATCACCTGCTTTATTCCATGGCTTACCACGGGCGGATGGGGCTTTCGATACGCGCCTTCGCATCGGAAGGTTTCTGGGAGCATCACTTGGCGGAGGACGTGGGGATTGGATTCGGTATCGCTCTGCGCAGGCTAGCCGGCAGGAGCGCAATCGCCCGCTTCGGTCACGCAAAGATACCGCACGATGAGGCGTGCGCAGACGTGACGCTAGATATTTCGGGGAGGAGCTGCTTTTTGGATAGGGGGCCACGGTTTTCCGGGGATGAAATAAACGGGGTTGCGGTGAACGAGTTCCTTCTCGGTCTTACCAGGAAGGCCGAGATGACGCTCCACGTGTCGGGGTATGGAGAGGGAGCGCACCACTATTACGAGGCGCTGTTTAAGGCGCTTGGACGCGCCATGCAACAGGCGCTCGCGCCTGCCGAGAGCATCCGATCTACAAAGGGCATGATACACGAGGAGGGCCTCGGGTGATTCTGGTTTATGACTACGGAATTGGAAACCTGCGGAGCATATGCAGCGCTTTGGAGAGGGCGGGTGGTCGCGTGTGGGCGGGGTCAGGTCCCAGGGCGCTGCGCGAGGCAGATAAAGTCGTGTTTCCGGGGGTGGGCTCATTCGGCGCTGCCATGAAAGCGCTGTCTGACCCCGCTGTGATGCAGGCGCTTCTTGAATGCCGGGAGCGGTACGTACGTTTTTTGGGCATCTGTCTTGGGATGCAGATCATGTTCGATTCAAGCGAGGAATCACCTGGGGCTGCAGGTCTCGGATGGTTTTCGGGTATGGCGTTGCGCCTTCGGGCGGGAACCGTGCCTCACATGGGGTGGAGCAGGGTATATCCTGCAGGGGAGACGCCCATTGTCAACTCCCCCACCTACTTCTATTTCGCCCACTCATATTGCCTGATGGATGCCACAGGCGTACCCACGGCGGGGGTGTGCGAACACGGCACTCGGTTCGTTGCGGCCATCCGGTTGCGGGACATATGGGGTGTCCAATTCCATCCCGAAAAGAGCGGCCGCGCGGGCGCCCGTATACTGGAGGAGTTTGTCAGATGCTAGTTATACCTGCTGTAGATATATACAACGGGAAATGCTCGAGGCTGTTTCAGGGCCAGGCGGGCACAGAGATCGTATACGACGAGGATCCCGTCAGGGCAGCAGCGCTGTTTGCTGACATGGGCGCGCCCATGCTTCACGTGATCGATCTTGACGGGGCGTTTTCGGGCCAGCCCCGGAACGCGTCTGTGATCGAGAAGATCGTGCGAACGCTCTGCATTCCTGTCAGGGTGGGAGGAGGCATCCGTACCGCTGCTTCTGCCCGTTTCTATCTCGAAGCAGGTGCGGACGCGGTGATCTTGGGCACCGCCGCATTTTCTGACCCTGGCGTGGTGTCCTCAGTAATTGAAACTGACGGCGCTGACAGGGTGATGGTTTCAGTGGACGTAAGCCGGGGGGAAGTAGTTGTAAAAGGCTGGACGTCGGGGGCGGGCACTGACGCTCTGCAGGCGTTGGCCTGGGTTTCGGAGATGGGCGTAACAAGATGCCTCGTGACACATGTGGAACGGGACGGCACCATGTCAGGACCTGACTTCGCGTTCGTACAGGGCGTGTGCCAGGGTCCGGTCCGGGTGGTGCTCGCGGGCGGTATCGCCTCCTTGGATGACATCGAGCGCATGGCATCGCTCGGGCTTGAAAAGCTTGAAGGGGTCGTGGTGGGACGTGCGCTGTACGAAGGCAGGCTGTATCCAGGACTTCTCTGGGGGTGTAACGTTGCCGACAAAGAGGGTAATTCCGTGTCTTGACGTTAAGGACGGCAGGGTGGTCAAAGGAGTGGGTTTTGGAAACCTCAGGGATGCCGGGGACCCGGTGGAGCTCGCAGCCCGGTACTCGGACGAAGGCGCTGACGAGATAGCGTACCTTGATATCTCGGCTTCTTTAGAGAACAGGCGAACATTGCTCAAGATTGTTGAACGCACAGCAGACGTGATCAGCATCCCGTTCTCTGTGGGGGGAGGTGTGGTAGACGTAAAGAGTTTTCGCGACCTTTTGCTTGCGGGTGCGGACAAGGTGGTGATCAATACTGCCGCAGTGCGGCGGCCCCACATTATTACAGATGCCGCAGCGCAGTTCGGCAGCCAGTGCGTGGTGGTGGCAATCGACTCAAAAAGGACGCCGGAGGGTCTCCGGGTGCATACACACGGGGGGACGGTACCCACAGGGCTTTGCCCTATCAGGTGGGCACAGGAAGCGGTCAGGCTGGGTGCTGGGGAGATCCTCCTAACCAGTATGGATACAGACGGGTGGTCTCAAGGCTACGATATCCACCTTACAGCACGGGTGGCAGACAGCGTAGAAGTACCGG
Organism: Bacillota bacterium; assembly: GCA_040755615.1. Taxonomy (GTDB): domain Bacteria; phylum Bacillota; class Sulfobacillia; order DUSP01; family DYEP01; genus DYEP01. Next base: position 40,812 of record JBFMAL010000004.1, on the reverse strand, counting down.
TGATCGCATCGGGAGGGGCCGGAGTGCTCGAGCACTTCCGCGAAGTATTCGACAGGACCCGGGCTGAGGCAGCGCTTGCCGCGTCGGTATTTCACTATGGCGTCTTCACCATCAACCAGGTCAAGCGGTACCTGGCGTCCCAAGGAATTGAAGTGAGGCTGGGGGAGTAGATGTGAGACCCAATTTCGATGAGAAGGGCCTCGTGCCGGCGGTGGTTCAGGACCAGGACACTGGAGAAGTAATCATGCTCGCGCACATGAACGATGAGGCTTGGGAGAAGACTCTGAACGAGGGAGCGGCGTACTTCTTCAGCCGTAAGAGGCAGCGGCTTTGGAAGAAAGGCGAGACGAGCGGTCATATTATCCGGGTCAATGGTATCTTCTTGGACTGCGACGCAGACGCCGTACTCATACTCGGTAAGGCCCACGGCCCCGCCTGCCATACAGGGGCGAGGAGCTGTTTCTTTAATGGTGTAAGGGGGAATAACGTTCCGGTCTTACCTGAGCTTTCGCGCGTTGTCGAGTCCCGGGCGTCTACACCTGACGCAGACTCATATACCGCCAGGCTGTTTCATGGGGGGCTGAATGCTTGTGCAAAGAAAGTGGGAGAAGAGGCCGTTGAGGTGGTACTGGCGGCTGCGCGGGAGGATGCAGCCAGGCTTGTTGAGGAATGCGCAGACCTTCTGTACCACGTCACGGTGCTGCTCAGGCTGAGAGGCTGTTCACTTGAGGCGGTACTTGAGGAGCTGGGAAAAAGAAGAAGAGGTAACACGTGCGCGTAACGAATCTGTAGCTAACTTTCTTGCATAAGGAGTTAATAACTCATGGCGGTCTTTATCTGCACAAACTGCGGGTTTGAGAAAGATACCAGGTGCAAGCCGAAGAAATGCCCTCAATGCGGACAGGACGGCACCTTCGAAAAGAAGGGATAGGAAAGCGACGAGTTTCGGACCGTGCCCGGTCTCCAGCAAACAGAGGTTTGCAACCGGGCACCCGATTTTACTGAAGACAGTGGGGCGCAGCTGGCTCCAAAGAGGCGCCTGGTTGCACTGCCGCGGGTATTTTTGCACTAGAATTCCACCTGGCCCAAACGCTGCAGGGAAGGATCCTAATGGTTGTTTCAGTATTACACACCGGGGGGGTAGGCTGGACCTCCCAATGTTGCCGCGATCTGACCCTTCCGAGTCTGACTAACTGTCACTGACAGAAGATTGCCGTCTAAAAGCCAAGCACGACCAGGAGGACCCTGGTCGGATGCAGCTCGCCCCCGAGCTGCGGAGCCTGTCATACAGGAGGTCTTCTGGAGTTTGGGGGAATTATCTGCTTGGCCCCGCTATTTGACGGCCCGATGCCAGTGCGGCCTTCTACCTTTTGTTCCACTGCCCTGGCTTTTCCCTGCACAAGTGTACTTGGTATCACCGAAAGTGGTGTAAATCCCGTCCCAAAACCACGTAGCGCTGATGCGGTCGGTGCTGTCGGGCATTTACCTCCTGAATGCGGCATAGCCATGAAGTAGCGTGTCTCTCGGAGGGATGACAGGATGACAGTACCGTGGCACACGATGGAAACGCACGAAGTGATAGGTCGCCTTCGGACAGATTATCACCGGGGGCTTACCGAGCCTGAAGCGGCGCGGAGGCTTGAACGTAACGGTCCCAACGTGCTCGAAAAGGAAGCAGGACCCGGGGTGATTGAGATCTTCGCCGGCCAGTTCAAGAATTCCATGGTACTGCTCCTCTTGTTTGCCGCTGGAGTTGCGTTGTGCCTTGGAGAGACTGCTGATGCACTGGCGATCATGGTCATTGTGGTGGCCAACGCGCTGCTGGGTTTTGTCCAGGAATACCGGGCGGAAAGGGCGCTCGAAGCACTCGCCAAGATGTCTGCTCCACAAGCCAAGCTCATCCGGGAAGGCTGTGAGAAGTCCATTCCCAGCGAGGAAGTAGTGCCAGGGGATGTAGTCATCCTTGAGGCCGGTGATAGGGTCCCCGGCGATGTCAGGCTGATCGAGGCATTTGGGCTTGAGGCGGATGAATCGGCGCTTACGGGCGAATCCTTTCCTGTCAGAAAAAGCGCGGAATCCGTGGAAAACCCAAAGGCTGACCTGGGAGACAGACCCTGCATGACATATTTCGGCACCGTGATCACACGGGGGCGCGCCCGGGGCGTGGTGGTGGCCACCGGGATGGAAACCGAGATCGGTAAAATCGCCAGGATGTTGCAGGAATCCGAAAGGGAACTCACGCCCCTTCAGACACGACTCGAAGAACTGGGTAGACTGCTGGCGCTCGGCTGTATCCTGATCTGCGGGGTTGTAGCAGCGTCGGGCATGGCAAGGGGGGAACCCGCGTTCAGGATGTTCCTCATGGGCGTAAGCCTGGCAGTGGCAGCTATTCCAGAGGGCCTGCCCGCAGTGGTAACGGTTGCGCTCGCTGTTGGGGTAAAGAGGATGACAGCCAAGGCAGCCATCGTGAGGAAACTGCCGGCAGTGGAAACCCTGGGCTGTGCCACTGTCATTTGTTCTGACAAGACGGGCACGCTCACCCAGAATGTTATGACAGTGCGGGAAATCTGGGCTGATGGGATGACATTTCACATCGAAGGGGTGGGATGGGATCCATCTGGCCGGCTGTTTTTGGAAGGCAGGTCAGTCAGACCTCGCGAGAACACCGGGCTGATGCTTACTCTTCTCGCCGGGGTACTATGTAACAACTCAAAGATTCAAATGGTTCGCCACTACAGAAGAAGGGGGGCGCACAATGGGTGGCAGGTGTGGGGGGATCCTACAGAAGCGGCCCTGCTGGTAGCGGGAGAAAGAGCCGGACTTGATCTCGAACTGCTTGTTGCCCGGTGTGTCCGGATCGCCGAAAACCCTTTTGAGTCGAGCCGACGTATGATGTCGGTGGTATGTGAAGACCCGAAGGGGAGGGTGGTTTATGCCAAGGGAGCGGTGGAGACGATCCTGGAGAAGTGTTCTTTCATCCTGACAGGGGGCCGGGTATTCCCTCTTTCGACCGAACTCAGACAACAAGTGCTGAAGCAGGCCGGGGACATGGCAGACAGGGCCCTCAGGGTACTCGCATTCGCTGTACGCAAGCTGGAGAGGTACACGGGGGCTGACCCTGAGGAAGACATGACCTTCGTCGGCCTTTCAGGGATGTTCGATCCGCCAAGACCCGAAGTGATCGAGGCAGTGGCCAGGTGCAGGGCAGCGGGCGTACGAACGGTGATGATCACCGGCGATCATCCGGGCACGGCAAAGCAGGTTGCGCTCGAGATTGGCTTGTACGACGGAGATTCCCCGGTGGTTACAGGCGGCGACTTGGACGCCATGGATGACCGGGAGCTATTAACCGTAGCCGCGACTGCGACCGTGTACGCGCGGGTGACGCCGCTTCACAAGCTCAGGCTCGTGAGGGCCTTGAAGAGACTCGGCCATGTGGTGGCGATGACCGGGGATGGTGTTAACGACGCGCCTGCAGTGCGTGAGGCTGATATTGGTATAAGTATGGGGCTGACTGGTACGGAGGTGACCAAGGAGGCCTCCTGCCTGGTTCTAGCGGACGACAATTTTGCCACAATCGTGAGAGCGGTTGAAGAAGGGCGGGCGATATATGATAATATAAGGAAGTTCATCAGATATCTCCTTGCGTGCAATGTGGGAGAAGTACTGGTGATGTTCCTTGGGGCGCTGGTCGGAGCGCCCATGCCTTTGATTCCCATTCAGATACTCTGGGTGAACCTGATGACAGACGGTCTGCCGGCTGTCGCGCTGGGCCTTGACGGCCCTGAGCCTGACGTCATGAACAGAAAGCCGCGGCCCCCCGGCGAGGGGATATTTGCCGGCAGGCTCGGAATCAAGGTGCTGACAAGGGGGATACTTATTGGCGTTACGACCCTCCTTGTATTCCTGTGGAAGCTCGATTCCGGTGCATCACTGGTGGCAGCGAGGACCCACGCCTTCGCAGTACTCGTGATGTGCCAGCTGTTTCACGTGTTTGACTGCCGTTCCGAGAGGCGTACGCCGCTTGAAGTGGGGTTGTTCTCTAACCCTCTGCTGCTGCTCGCCGTGGCCAGCTCGGCGGGGCTTCTGCTCGCCGCGATATACAGCCGCAGCCTACAGGCGGTGTTTCAAACACAGCCGCTTGGCCTTGAGGACTGGGCGGTGGTGATAGGGGCTTCAGCAATAGGTTCCATACTGGTGACTTTCCGCCGCCGGATCCTGCGGGTAACCGGCGCGGTAAGCCGTACGGTGAGAATGGGGAGGAGACACAGGTGAAGTTTAAGAAAATGCACGGGCTCGGCAACGACTACTTGTTCATCAACGGGTTTCAGGAGGGAGAAGACCACGACTGGGCTGATTTGGCAAGGAGAATGAGCGACAGGCATTTTGGGGTGGGGTCAGACGGCATCATCCTCATACTCCCCTCGGACAAAGCGGCGTTCAGGATGCGCATTTTCAACGCGGACGGCTCCGAGGCGGAAATGTGCGGAAACGGCATGCGCTGCTTCGCCAGGTATGTCTACGAAGAGGGAATGACCGGGGATATCGAATTTGACGTGGAGACCGGCGCAGGGCTCATAAGGCCGCGCCTTATCCTTGAGAATGGAAAGGTCAAGGCGGTGCGGGTGAACATGGGCCCGCCACGCTTCGCCGCTGAGGATATACCTGTGCGTGCTGAGGGGGAGGTGGTAGACAGCCCGCTTCTTGCGGGCGGCAAGACATTTCTCGTTACGGCCGTCTCCATGGGAAACCCGCACTGCGTGGTGTTCCTGGACGACTTAGATGGACTTTCCCTTGAGGTATCAGGGCCTGCGCTTGAACGCAATCCCATGTTCCCCAAAGGCGCCAACGTGGAATTTGTGAAGGTGATGGACAGGGAATTCGCCAGAATGATTGTATGGGAGAGAGGTTCGGGCGCCACCATGGCGTGCGGGACGGGCGCTTGTGCGGTCCTGGCCGCAGGGGTGAGAACGGGGAGGCTGAACCCTTCGGCTATTATTAACCTGCCTGGGGGAGACCTCATGGTCGAGTGGGCTGCCGACGGCAATATATACATGACAGGACCGGCCGTGGCGGTGTGCGACGGAGTGTTCCTGGGCGCAGAATAACGCCGCGTCCCGTGGAAAACATTGACTACTGGAGGGATTTCCATGTTGAAGAAGGCATCTCGGGTGGACAAGATACCCCGCTACGCGTTTGCCGATTTAGACAAGAAGAAGCAGGCGCTCAAGCAGAAAGGGGTTGACTTGATCTCGCTAAGCATCGGGGATCCGGACGTGCCCACTCCCGGTTGGGTGGTGGACGAACTGATAGCCGAGGCGCGCGTACCGGCGAATCACCAGTACCCCGCATACGAGGGATCAAGCAAGTTCCGCCAGAGCGTGGCGGATTATTACCTGCGGAGATTCGGAGTCCGGGTCGATCCCGGCACGCAGGTTATGGCGCTGATCGGTTCAAAGGAAGGTATCTCCCACATCATCTGGGCGTTCGTGGAGGACAACGACGTCTGCCTGGTGCCGGACCCCGCCTACCCGGTGTATAACGCTCAGACGCTGCTCGCGGGCGGCATCCCATATAAAATGCCCTTGCGCAAGGAAAACGGTTTCCTGCCGAAGTTTGAGGACATTCCGACAGACGTGGCTCGGCAGGCGACGTGCATGTTCCTGAACTACCCCAACAACCCTACCGGGGCTGTGGCGGATCTGCGCTTCTTCGAGGATGCTGTGAGGTTTGGCAAAGAGTTCGGGATACTGGTGTGCCACGATGCCGCGTACGTAGAGATGACTTACGACGGATATCGCGCGCCGAGCATCCTTCAGGTAGAAGGCGCCCTCGACGTTGCGTGCGAGTTTTACTCCCTTTCCAAGCCGTTCAATATGACAGGCTGGCGCATCGGAGCTGCCGTAGGGTGCAAGCAAGCCATCGACGCGCTCGGTGTCATCAAGACGAACACCGATTCGGGCCAGTTCACAGCAGTGCAGCATGCGGGTGCCAGGGCGCTCGCGCAGGATCCGGAGGGCTTCATTGGGCAGATGAACGATATGTACAAGCGTCGCCGTGACGCGCTCGTTGACGGGTTGTCTCAAGCAGGCTGGAAGATGGAGAAACCTCAGGGTTCCTTTTACGTGTGGGCTCCCGTGCCCGGTGGCGCAAAATCCGCAGAGTTCGTAGAGGAGCTGCTTGAGGTCACGGGCGTGATGGTGGTGCCCGGTCCGGTCTACGGCGAGATGGGCGAAGGCTATGTGAGGATGGCGCTGACAGTAGACGAACAGCGGATCCGTGAAGCTGTTGAAAGGATCGGAGCCTACCTCAAGAAGATGCGATGAACGGGAAAGGGAGAGGGGTGCCTCTCCCTTACTTCCTGGCTCTCTGTAGCGCCTCGGACACTGCTTTCAGGATAGTAAGGCTCGTGCCCGTGGCTTTTGATACTACATCGATCCCTTCCGTCGACTGGCGGGTCAGCACGCGCTGCGGGATCAGCACTCTCGCCCTGCCGGAGTCAGGCCACTTCTCATCTGGAGACTCGTGATGCTCGATAATATCGATCTCTGAAATCCTACCATCAACGATGGTTACCTTTACTTTCAGGGGACCCCCGTGACCCGGCGCTTCGCCGTGATACTCACCGTCGGCATACGGTCCCTTGGATGTGGACGGCTGTATGCAGCCGGAAAACAGGAGCAGCAAGGCGCCGACCAGTACTACGGCAGTAAGTTTCTTCGCGAGCACACTTTTCACCCCCCGCTGTCAGGTAGGAATCTTTTCATTGGTTATTACTCTGCGCCAAGTCGCGATTCCTGCACGCTCTCATGAATATCTTGTGTTAGGACGCGAAATATTTACCGGGGAAAGAGGAGTTCCGGCCATGCTGAGCGAAGTATTCATGCCGAAGGCTGGGATTTGGCTAAAAATGGAGTGGAGTTTCTCCGATGAAGAGTATGACGGGCTACGGCAAGGCCGAAACGGATACGGGAGCTGGCAAGATTACCGTGGAGATACGTACCGTCAACAGTAGGTTTGCTGATATCTCCATACGTATACCGAGAGAGTTTGCAGCTCTTGAAGAAGCGGTGAAGAAGCAAATCCAGCACACAGTGGCCCGCGGGCGCGTGGACGTGTTCATAAACATCGTGCGCTGCCAGGACAAGCCTAAAAAGGTAACGGTTGACAAAGAACTTTTTGTGACCTATTATAATGCCTTGAGAGAACTGGGTGAAATTCTTGCGCTGGACCCAGTGCCTTTTCTCTCCGCCAGGATGGACCAGTTTATCATAGAAGAAGAGGACACACGCGACGTGGAGGAGCTGCTCCCGCTTCTTTCCGAATGTGTGGGTCGTGCATTGGATGAAGTGGTCCGCATGCGAAGCAGAGAAGGGGCCCATCTCTGGGTGCAGATGCGTGAGATGCTGAATGAAGCGGAAGGCATTGTCGGGCGCATGGCGGAGAGGGCACCAGAGATCCCGGCACTATACAGGGATAGGCTGAAGAAACGACTGGCCGAGATGAACGAATTCTCCCTAGTGGACGAAGAGCGGATTGCGGCAGAAGTGGCCATATTCGCTGAAAGGTCGGACGTCACGGAGGAGCTCGACCGCATCGGCAGCCATCTGGATCAGATGAGAGAGTTGATGCATGAGGATGCAGCAGTAGGCCGGAAGATGGACTTTCTGTTGCAGGAAGTCCACCGCGAGGTGAATACCATCGCGTCAAAGGCTGCGGACCTCCAGATGTCTCGGATGGTCGTGGAGATGAAATCTCTGCTGGAGAGGTTGCGTGAGCAGGTTCAAAACATAGAGTAAAGGAGGGAAGTAGATGAACAACCTACCCAAGCTTACCGAGGCTCAGAAGATCGACGCGCTGAAAAAGGCGCAGGAGATGAGGCGTCAGAGATCGGCGCTCCGGGCGAAGCTCAAGAAAGGAGAAGTGAGCTTTGAGGACATCCTTGCAGGAGAAGACGCTATAACCGCGAGGATGAAAGTGGCTTATCTCCTGAGATCCCTGCCCAGGATTGGGAAGGTCAAGGCCAAGAAGATCATGGACGAAGTGGGTATCGATGAGTCAAGGAGAGTCCAGGGTCTTGGCCGGAGGCAACGCGAAGCGTTGCTGGCGAGGCTAGGCGGGAAAGATTAGGAGGGTGTCAATTGGAAATCAGGATGCTCAACATCGGCTTCGGGAATATCGTATCTGCCAACAGGATCGTCGCAATTGTCAGTCCTGAATCCGCACCCATTAAGCGTATTATAAACGAGGCGCGGGACAAGGGCACACTGATTGACGCGACGTATGGCAGGCGGACCAGGGCTGTGATTATCACCGACTCGGAGCACGTAGTCCTGTCGGCGGTGCAGCCAGAGACAGTCGCGAACAGGCTCGGGAGTAGAGACACACAGGAGGAAGGCCCAAGTTCGTGAGAGGACCATTCATGTCTCGCAGCCTGCTTTTCGTTATTTCCGGGCCCTCAGGAGCCGGAAAGGGTACCCTGGTGAGATCGTTGCTAGCAAAGCGGGACCATGTGCGGTTTTCTGTGTCAGCCACGACCAGGGCGCCGCGGCCCGGCGAAATCCACGGCGTGGACTACTACTTCCTTTCAGTGGAGGAGTTCAGCGGGAAGGTTAACCGGGGCGAATTTCTTGAGTGGGCAAAGGTATACAACAACTATTACGGAACGCTCCGCGAACAAGTGGATGGACTTCTGAGGGAAGGATATGATCTCCTGCTTGATGTGGACACACAGGGAGCGGCGCAGGTTAAGCGGCTTCGCCCCGAGGCCATACTCATCTTCGTGGCGGCTCCATCTTACGAGGAGCTGGCCCGGAGACTGAGGGGCAGAGGCACCGAGGATCTTGAACTCAGGGTGAACGGAGCAAGAGGCGAACTGCAGTCCCTGTCGCAGTACGACTACCTGATCATTAATGAAGATAGCGAGGATGCCGTGGCAGCACTCGACGCTATTGTAGTCGCAGAAAAAAGCAGAATATCCAACATAGACCCGGAAATCTGCGAGAAAATCAAGAAGGAAGGGGGCATGAGCCTTTCATGATGGGTCAACCACCACTTGAAGAGCTGCTCAAGAAGGTGAACGAAAAATACTCTCTGGTTGTACTCGCTGCAAAAAGGGCGCGACAGGTCATGGAAGGAGATCCCAAGCTGGTGGAAAGCAAGTCGAACAAACCCGTTACCATAGCCATGATGGAGGTTGCTCAAGGGAAGGTGTCATTCAAGAGAACTAGAGCGGGTATTAAGTAGTCCGGTCACGCCTCAGAAACAGTCTATCAAGGAAAACGTACATAGAAATGTGGCGTCGGCCGGCACCGGCACCTTATCCGGTACCAGGCGAGTTCCTCGGCAGTGAAGGCAAGTGGGCGGGGTTTTTTCTGGGTATCAGCTTACTGGCGGGCGCGGAGAGGCCCGGGTGTTACGTTTGGATAGGGAGTTCTGTGCTATCGCAGACGTTTTTGGTCTTTGTACAGATAAGCAAACCGCCCGTTTCTTCCGGGTCTCCACTTTAAGACTTGTGGTCGGGGTCTGCCATGTGAGGCAGACCCTTTTTGCTTCGCCCTACTTTTATGGTAGAGTGTAGGGGGAGGCACATGGCATCTGCCTACAGGGTTGCAAGCAGTAGTGAAGTATAGTAATCTATCCACCACAGGACCATGAAACAACTAACCAAGGCAGTGAAGAGAACGGGCGTCCACCTGAACGGCCTACGGAATCAGTAAAGGTGCGTTGTGAGCCACATGCCGCTCGGAAACGAATTTCGTTCTCATCAATACGTATATTGGGCACATATTACCTTTGCTGTTGAAGCGCCCGGAACACACATCTACCAGCTGAACCCATAGCGGCAGATTTCCCGTCCAAAAGGATGACGTGAGCCACGATGCACAGGCCCTGAAAGGAAGGCGAAGGGGTAAAGCTGCTTTGGCCTGCGCTTATGTTAACCACCGTTTGACGGAGGCACATGAACCGGTGCGGGACAGTAACGCTGGCGCGCAGGTCATCACTGACCGGGCGATGGGGTCCAAAGAACTATCAGTAAAGGGGAGAAAGGAGTCCATGCCGTAATTCATCTATGTAACCAAAAGGCAAATTCCTTACCTGGGGGAGGAAAAGGGATGACCCGAAAGGTAAAGCGGCTTATGTAGCAGATTGCTTTACTCTAGTAGGTGACCCTGTTTAGCTGGAGTGCGGGAAAACCGGTAGGCCGTCATCCAACAGATCGCGGAAGGCAAAGCCGCAAGGTTCTTGATCGATGGCCAATGTGGGACAGAAGTAGTCCGAGTCTTGCGGTTGAGAAGCGCTGTTCTTCCGTCCGGGTGGGACTCCCGGGGCCGAGGTCTCTCTGTCACCCCAGGGAGTACCAGCCGTGGAGGTGAAGGCCTGGTCATGGAGAGGCCGGCTATAACAACTAACACTCGTTAGGTGTTCATGGCTTTTGCACCAGGGGAGATTCTTGGAAGCCATAGCAGAAGTGGCAGTCGACCTCCGGCTGCCCGCGCTCAAACTCTACCATTACAGAGTACCCGAATCTATCAGTGTACAACCTGGCCAGAGAGTGCTGGTGCCGTTCGGGGGCAGGGTCGTGCAGGGGTACGTGGTGGGTCTCCCCGAAACCGCAGGCGTGGCTGACCTCAAATACATCATAGGTCCGGTTGAGGAGGAGCCGGCGCTCTCGCCGGCTGCGATCAGCGTCGCACGCGTAATGGCTGACCACTACATCGCTTCCGTTTCCGACACCGTCAGGTGCTTTGCCCAACCGGGCGCCGGTCAAAAAGACGACCCGTTGATCACACTGGAGTCTGAGCCTGAGGAGGCGCTTCGCGCGGCGGACTTGCTCCCGGCGAGCCAAAGGAGGGTACTGGAGTTCATCATCGATGCGGGTGGTCAGTGCACCCTCAAGGAACTGGTCAGGGAGCTTGGAAAGAACCACCTCGGCGCATTGAGAGCGCTCCGGCAGTCGGGCATGGTCTCAAAGAGCACATCGCTCAGGCAGAAGGTCAGCGAAAAGCGAACGCGCGTGTTTTCTGCTGTTGCCGGTACCGAACATCTCCAGGCCCTCAGGCGCAGCGCGCCGAGGCAGGCACAGGTGCTTGAGATCCTCTGTCTGGAAGGAGAGATGACGGCGCAAGAGCTGAATGCTCGCGCGGGCGAATGCCGGGGCGTGGTCCGGGCGCTCATCCAGAAGGGGTACGTGAGAGAGTCGTCTGTCAGGGATTTCAGGACTCCTTCCGCGCCGCGATGGGGAAGCGGACTTCTCCCGTCGCTTACCCCCGAGCAGAGCGAAGCCTGCCGGGTAATAAGCCGGGCTGACAGGCCCGTACTGCTCTTTGGGGTCACGGGCAGCGGCAAGACAGAGGTGTACCAGAGGGCCGTGGAGGATACAATAGCAGCGGGAAAGAGCGCAATCATGCTGGTACCCGAAATTTCGCTTACGCCCCAGATGGTGCGGGCGCTTACGTCACGATTCGGTAAAGAGGTGGCGGTGCTGCACTCCATGCTGTCTGCGGGCGAGCGCTACGACGAGTGGACGAGGGCGAGACAAGGCCGTGCGAGGGTGGTGGTGGGCGCGCGATCTGCTGTGTTCGCCGCAGTGCCCAGGCTCGGGCTGGTGGTAGTAGATGAAGAACATGAGACCACGTACAAGCAGTCTTCCGTGCCCCGGTACCATGCCAGGGAAGTAGCCATATGGCGCGCGCGGCATGAGGGCGCGAGAGTCGTGCTCGGGTCAGCTACCCCTTCTTTGGAATCCTACTACAGGGCAACAAAGGGCGAGTACAGCGCCGTTTTCATGCGAACCAGAGTGGACGCAAGACCGTTCCCCGCTGTTTCAGTAGTGGACATGAGAGGCGAGAGGCCGAAGTCGGGAATAATCGGAAGTACCCTTCGCGACGCGCTGGCCGAGACGCTGTCAGCAGGCGGCCAGGCGATACTGTTCTTGAACAGGCGGGGATTTTCCACTTTTGTTCTATGCACAGAATGCGGATACAGCACAAGATGCCCATACTGCTCGGTCTCTTTAGTTTATCATAAAGCCCGGGGAAAGCTGGCGTGCCACTATTGCGGCTTTGAAAGGGCGGTACCTGACATCTGCCCTAATTGCGCAGGTCCTGGGATGCGTTTCCTCGGATTTGGCACTCAGCGGGCTGAGGAAGAGGTGCGAGCGCTATTTCCGTCAGCCAGGGTGCTAAGGATGGACGTGGACACCACCGGCACGCGCGGGTCCCACCAGCGCATACTCGAGCGCTTTGAAAACCGCGAGGCGGATATATTGATAGGCACGCAGATGGTAGCCAAGGGGCTTGACATACCGGGGGTCACGCTGGTGGGCGTACTGAGCGCCGACACCAGCCTCAACCTTCCCGACTTCCGCGCCGCCGAGCGCACCTTTTGCCTGCTGGTACAGGTCGCTGGCCGGGCGGGTAGAGGAGATGAGCTCGGTCGTGTTATCATCCAATCTTACAACCCGGAACACTATAGCGTAAAGGCCGCGGCCAATCATGATTATGATACGTTCTACACGGAGGAACTGATAAACCGGCAGACCGCAGGGTTTCCGCCTTTTGCCCGGGTTATCAGTATAGTGGTAGGCGCAACTTCCGACAGGAGGGCGGAGGCGTGGACGCGGCGAATAACTGAGCTTTTGAGGGATAAGGGAGTTGAAGTTCTGGGGCCTGTCCCTGCACCCATCTGGCAGATTCGAGGACGCTACAGGTGGATGCTGCTGGCGCGCGGTCCCCTGGACGCCGACATAGCAGGACCTGTCAGGGAAGTAGTGGAAAGCGCGGAACGGCACACAAGCGCACACGACGTATCCCTGACGGTGGACGTGGACCCTTTGAACCTGATGTAGGGGGGCTTCGCTTGGAGCAAGTAATAAGGAAACTGGGAGATCCTGTGCTGCGGATGAAGGCAAAACCCGTACAGAAGATCGGCAAGGGCACAAGGCAGTTGCTCGACACGATGGCGAGCGCGATGTACAAGGCAAACGGTGTGGGTCTTGCTGCACCCCAGGTCGGCGTGTCAAAAAGGCTCGTTGTTATCGACTGCGGAGACGGACTTATAGAACTCGTAAACCCTGAGATCATAGCGGCAGAAGGATGTGAGGTGGGCATCGAGGGCTGCCTGAGCTGCCCCGGCGTATACGGTGAAGTGGAGCGGTCTGCCAGCGTGAGGGTAGCCGCGCTGGACCGGGCCGGTAAGAAGATCTGGGTGGACGGGGAGGGACTGCTCGCCCGGGCGCTCCAGCATGAGATCGATCACCTCGACGGTATACTCTTCCTCGATAAGGCGAGGAGGCTGCTTGATCCATCGGAGATCGAGAAGATGGAACAGAGAGAGGAAGGTTCGATTTGAACGTCGTCTTCATGGGGAGTCCCGAATTCGCCATAGCTCCTCTGCAGGCGCTGGCGCGCGTCGCCGAGGTCCGGGTGATCACCCGTCCGGAAAAGCCGAAAGGGCGCGGCAGAAAGCCGATGCCCACTCCGGTCGCAGAGGCTGCCCGCGAGCTTGGACTGTTCGTATATACACCTGCAAACCGGCAGGAACTAGTTCAGATGGTAAAGCAGCTGGCGCCAGAGCTGGTGGTCACCGCTGCGTACGGCGTCATACTGCCCGAGGACGTGCTCAGGATACCGCCGCTTGGATGCGTGAATATACATCCGTCGCTGTTGCCCGAGTACCGCGGGCCGGCGCCTATTCACAGGGCGATCATGGACGGCAAAGAGATCACCGGGGTTACCCTGTATTTTATGAACGAGTGCATGGATGCAGGCGATATCATAGCCCGCCATGAGGTGCCCGTTGGGGACCGCTCAAGAGGCGAACTCGAGGCCATCCTTTCAAGAGCCGGCGCATCGCTGCTTTTGGCCAATTTTGATGCGCTGTGCACGGGTACGGCCGAAAGGATCCCGCAGCGGGACGAAGAGGCCAGCTACGCGGCAGCTATCACCCCAGAAGAAGAGCGGATCGACTGGTACCGGCCTGCGGAGTTTACTGCCCGGCAGATCCGGGCGCTCGATCCCACTCCGGGCGCCTATACACTCTTTTCAGGCAGGAAATTAAAGTTATTTGGTGGAAGGTTTATTACCCGTAGCCATGACGCAGAGCCCGGTAGCATCATCCGGGCAGATGCGAAAGGCGGTACATTGCAGATCGCCGGCACGGGCGGCATCGTCAGCGTAGATGAGGTGCAACCTGAGGGAAAACGCCGGATGAAGGTTCTTGAATTCCTGCGCGGCTACCGTGCCCGGGAAGGTACGGTTCTTGGCTGGGAGTAATCTTTTTTAAGGAAAAGCGGGGGGTTGAATATGTACGTTTTTGATTCGGGGTACATCTTGCTGGTGCTGCCCGCCCTCATATTTGCAATGTGGGCACAGAGCAGAGTGAACAGCACGTTTGAACGTTACTCGAGGCGATGGGCACAAAGCAGGAAAACCGGAGCGGAAGTGGCGTCTGAACTCTTGCACCAGGCGGGGCTGAGGGATGTATCAGTAGAGCGGATCCCTCATACGCTTGGAGACCATTATGACCCGAGGCAGAGAACGCTCAGGCTGTCGCCTCAAGTGTATGACAGGGTGTCGGTGGCGGCGCTGGGCGTTGCAGCACATGAAGTGGGGCACGCCATACAGCACGACGTCGGGTACATGCCGCTTGGCGTAAGAAACAGCCTGCTTCCTGTGGCACAACTTGGCTCCCAGGCAGCGATCCCGCTGTTTCTTATCGGCTTTTTGTTCAACTTCGAGGCACTGATGACGCTCGGGATATTCTTCTTCGCAGGCGCGGTGCTATTCCAGCTGGTCACCCTGCCGGTTGAGTACAACGCGTCGGCCAGAGCGCTGGCTTTGCTTGAGTCCGGAGGATATATCTCACGGGAAGAAGTGGGCCCCGTGCGCGAAGTGCTAAGCGCTGCGGCGCTGACTTACGTTGCGGCGACCGCCGTAGCTGTGGCGCAACTCTTGCGGTTGCTCATGTTGAGGGACCGGCGCAGATGATATGGCTCTTGCTTCTGCTCGCCTGGCTGGCGCTTGGTTACGCGCCGGCCGCGGCGGTTTTCTTGCCCTTTCACATGTTAGCCTCTTCGTTAGTGGCGCTGCTTTCAGCGCCAGGCACAATCTTGAGGCTTGCCTCGAACGCTCTGCTCCGGAAGAATCACGGCCTTGAGCACGCCACCATTAACATACTCGAGCAGGAACTGGGGGACATAAGGTCCGCCGGGATGGCTACGGAGGAAGGCTTCTTCATAAAGGCTCAAGGGGTGAGCGCGCAGGACGTGGCCCATGCGGCATCGCTGGGAAGGGCGCGGCTTTTGGAGGGAAACAGCCGGCTCGCCATACACCCGCGTTGTGGTACGTCGAGGGCAGCGGCGAACGTTATCATGTCAGCCCTGTTCGTAGTCCTTTTAATCCTGGGACATCTCTTAAGCCCTGCGGGCATCCTAGCTGCCTTGCTGCTCGGCCACTTGACCGGGCCGGTGTTCGGTACTTTCCTCCAGAAGCATTTCACCACATCGGCGAGGGTGGAGCGGGTTTTCATCGTGGGGGTGGAGGCGCTGCGAAGCAGAGGTTTTCTCGGCCTTGTTTTCCGGCCTAACACATTCTTCGTGAGGACGGTCTGGCATTGAGGATAAACTCGAGGGAAATCATGCTGTCCATACTAAGGCAGGTGCGATCAGGCCGCTTCCTCGACGACACCTTACTTGACTTACTGGACGTGCCGGATCTGAAACGTGAGGACGCCTCGCTTGTACGCGAGGTGGTGTACGGTACGTTGAGGCACCGTCGCTTCCTCGACTACCATATCGAGGTATCCGCCAAACGAAGCGTGCGCTCACTCCATCCTGATGTCCTGGACCTGCTCAGGCTCTCATGCTACCAGATCCTGTTCCTTGACAGGGTACCGGACTTCGCTGCGGTAAACGAGGCGGTGAGCCTGGCCAGGCGTGTATGTCCGGGCAGGCCAGGAGTGCCTGGATTTGTGAACGGCTGCCTGAGGGGTGTGATAAGGAACCGGCAAAGCCTCGCGCTGCCGTCGCGCAGCACAGATCTGGTCAGGCATCTGGGGGTATGTTACTCCCACCCGGACTGGCTGGTCTCCTACTGGCTGGATCACATGGATTCCCGCGACGTAGAGTCGCTGCTTTCCGCGAACAACCTGGTCCCCCCATTTACGGTCCGGACCAACACCCTGAAGACAGACCGGGCATCGCTCGCCTACTCACTGGCCGACAGGGGATTTGAGTCCATTCCGGGAGAGATCGCACCCGAGGCGCTCATTTTGAAAAACCCGGCGGGCGTGATGGACATCGATCTGTACGAGAACGGCCATTTTTTCGTGCAGGATGAGGCATCCATGGTTGTGAGTCTTGCGGTGGCGCCCAGGCCTGGAGAGCGTATCATTGATGCCTGCAGCGCGCCTGGGGGTAAGACGACGCACATGGCCGCGCTGATGGGCAATGAAGGCGAGATCCTCGCTCTGGACATCTCGGAGGAGAGGATCCAGAGGGTGCGCGAAAACTGCGCGCGCCTGGGCGTGACGTGTGTCCGGTGCGCCGTATCCGACGCCAGAAAGCTGCAGGACGTACACCTTGCTGACAGGGTGCTGGTGGACGCGCCGTGTTCCGGGCTCGGGGTCATCCGGAGAAATCCTGACATAAAATGGGGTCGTAGCATGAGGGATATAAGGGGGCTGGCGGTGCTCCAAAAGGAGATCCTAGCCGCAGCCTCGAAATGGGTAAGACCCGGAGGGGTTCTTGTCTACAGCACGTGTACGCTCAGCCCTATTGAAAACGAAGGGGTCGTGGAGGAATTCCTCGCGTCATCCGATTTTGTGCCGGATGCGCTGCCTGAAGGGTTTCCCGGGGCGGCGCCGGGCTCTTGCATGGCGCGGCTGGCTCCTTCGCTGCAAGGAACTGACGGCTTCTTTATATACCGGATGAGGCGGGGTGGTCCGGATCAAGCGTAACATTCTGGCTATGCAGAGAAGTGAGCTTGAGGACTTTTTGGAGACCCTGGGGGAAAAGAAATACAGGGCCGCCCAGATCATCGACTGGGTGTACAAAAAGAGAGTATTCGATTTTGCTGCCATGAGCAACTTGCCGCAGAGGTTGATCAACCGTCTTGATGATGACGCCTGCATACCGGTACCTGCGATGTTGCAAAGACGATCATCGCGCCACACCGCCAAGTACCTGTTCGCTCTGGAAGACGGCAACACCGTTGAAAGCGTGCTCATGTTGTATAGTTACGGCAACGCCGCATGTGTGTCGACACAGGCGGGGTGCGGTATGGGGTGCTCGTTCTGCGCGTCCGCCATAGGGGGCAAGAAAAGGGATTTGCTGGCCTGGGAGATCATCGCACAGGTGCTCTTAATTCAAAAGGACCTGGATGGCCAGGGGCAGAGGGTCTCTCACGTCACAATCATGGGCACTGGCGAACCGCTCGACAACTACGACGCGGTAGTATCTGCCATTCGGCTCTTAGGGGAATACCTGGGGATTGGCCAGAGGCGGATCACGGTGTCCACGTGCGGCCTCGTGCCCGAGATCAAAAGGCTACAAAGCGAGCAGTTGGCGGTGACGCTGAGCATCTCGCTGCACGCGACGGACAACAGACTTCGCGACCGGCTCATGCCTGTTAACAGACGCTACCCTGTGGAACAGGTTGTGGCTGCGGGACGACAATACGGGAAGGTAACGGGCAGACGCGTGTCATATGAATATATCATGCTGAAGGGTGTAAATGATCACCCGGAGCACGCCCGCAAGCTCGCGGCGCTGCTGTCCGGGAGCCTCTGCCACGTGAACCTGATCGCGTGGAACGTCGTGCCAGGGAGGCCGTTTGCCCCGTCCGACAGGTCTACGATAGAGCGTTTTTCCACGATCCTTTCAAAGATGGGCATTCCGGTGACGATAAGGAGAGAGATGGGAGGAGAAATCCAGGCGGCCTGCGGCCAGTTGAGGCGCGGGCAAGCGGAGGTGGAAACGGAGTGAGATTTGTCGCGAAGTCTCACACAGGGCAGGTCCGCTCCTCGAACGAGGACAGATACAGGGTGGACATGCTGTGTGAAGGTGCCGGTCTTCTCGTGGTTGCTGACGGGATGGGGGGCTGCCAGGCGGGGGAGGTGGCGTCCGAACTCGCCGTGAAGGTGGTCTGGGATACGCTGAAGATGGCTGCCAGGCCGGGGGCGGACTGGGAGGGACTGCTCCGGATAGCGTTTTCTGCGGCCAACACGTCTATCTTCGAGCGAGCCAGGTCGCGCGCTGACCTCTCCGGTATGGGCACCACTTTAACCGCGTGCGTCATCGATGGACTAAGAGCCCACGTGGCGCACGTGGGAGACAGCAGGGCTTACCTGATGCGGGATGAAAGCCTCATCCAGATCACGAACGACCATTCAGTCGTCGCTGAGATGGTGAGAAACGGGCAGCTGACACAGGAGGAGGCGCGAAACCATCCGCAGAGGAGCGTGCTGACGAGGGCGGCCGGCGCCTATGCCGATGTCGATGTAGACTTGGCCACGCTTTCGTTGCGCGCAGGCGACACGGTGCTTCTTTGCACAGACGGGCTTTCGAACATGCTGTCGGAGCAGGAGATTTTGAGAGTTTTGCAGAATCAGTGCGATCTGGAATGGGTGGCATCCGAGCTCGTCCGCTCGGCCAACCTGCGCGGGGGCTACGACAACATCACAGTTGTATTGGCGCGCGTTCCGGAGGTGAGCGTATCTTGATCGGCAAGAAGCTGGGGAACAGGTACGAGATACTGCAGAAGATCGGCGGGGGCGGGATGGCGCTGGTGTACAAGGCGCACGACGACTTTCTGAACCGTCCCGTGGCCGTCAAGGTGCTCCGGGACCAGTATGCCGGTGATGAGGATTTTGTAGAACGCTTCAGGAGAGAGGCACAGGCGGCGGCAAGCCTTTGCCATCCGAACATCGTGAACATATACGATGTAGGTAAGCAGGATGACATCCACTACATCGTAATGGAGTACGTTGAAGGTCAGACACTAAAGGACCTGGTCCGAACTCGCGGCGCGATTGACGTACTACAAGCCGTGCAGATCTGTATCGACATCTGCGAAGCGCTTGACCACGCACATAGGCGAAAGGTGATCCACCGGGACATAAAACCCCACAACATCCTTCTCACCGTCGACGGTGACGTGAAGGTGACCGACTTCGGGATCGCGAGAGCGGCCACCGACTCTACTCTAACCCACACCGGTACTGTGATCGGCTCAGTGCATTATTTCTCGCCGGAGCAAGCCAGAGGCAAGTTCACCGGCGAGAAATCCGATATTTACTCTCTTGGTGTCGTATTATACGAGATGCTTACGGGCTCGGTGCCCTTTGACGGTGACACCGCGTTCAACATTGCGATGAAACATGTCCACGACGATGTGCGTCCCCCCAGGGACATAAGGCAGATTCCGGAAGAACTCGATGCTATCGTACTGAAGGCCTTGGAAAAGGACCCGGGTATGCGATACCAATCCGCCCGGGAGATGCTGGATGACCTCGTGTCCTTTCAGAAGAAACATGGGGACTGGCAGGATGTGCGTCCCCGGTTCGAGGCACCCGCGAAGCAAGAAGGAGGAGCCGCTGTGGGAAAGGGCGCAAAGCGTAGTAACACATCCGGAAGCAGGCGAAACGCTTTTTGGTACGTTTGGCTGGTGCTATTCACAATTGCAGTAGTTGTGGTGGGACTGGCAGCCAGGGAGTTCTTGAACTGGCTGAACGTGCCAACAATAGAGGTGCCGGATGTAACGGGTGTGGCGCTGCACGAAGCTGAGACCACATTAAGGCAAAAAGGGTTGCGGTCAACTGTGGTCGCGCAGAGGTTTGATAAGACCATTCCGGAAGGTTATGTGCTCTCACAGAGCCCCGAAGCCGGTGAGGTTGTCAAACACGGCCGGGAGATCAGCCTGGTATTGAGCAGGGGGCCTGAGATCGTCATAGTACCTGACCTCAGCGGGAAACCTTTTCGAGAAGCAGATTTACTGCTGAAGGCCGAAGGGTTGGAGTTTGGCGGCGTGGTGTACGAACATGACGAGGTCATCCCGGAGGACTCGGTGATCTCGCAGACCCCGCGACCGGGCACGCCTGTGGTAAAAGGTACGCTGGTTGACCTGGTGCTCAGCAAGGGGCCTGAACCTGTGCCAGTGCTGCTTCCAAGCTTCACAGGCCTTAAGCTGGAAGAGGCGGAGGCAAGGCTTAAAGAGCTCGGGCTGGTGCCGGGGAAGGTCATCTACGAAGAGGATCCTGACTTCCAGGAGGGCGTGGTAATCACCACCAACCCGCCACCGGGCGCCGAACTGTCTCTCGGCGACACTGTCGATTTCGTGGTAGCAAAGGGCGGAGTGCCTGCTAACTCAAGAATGGTCACGATCGCCGTGCCGCGTGGGGGTTCGGAGTCTGTCAGGGTCAGGATCGAGGTAGTGGACGTGACTGGATCTAGAACCGTCTATGATGAGCGCCATCGTCCAGGCGATGTGTTCAAACTCGCCGTTAACTGGTACGGCAGGGAGGCTCGGCTCAAAGTGTACATCAACGATGTATTCACCTACGAGGACTTGTTAAGACAGGCGGAGTGAAGACATGCAAGGTCGTGTGGTAAGGACAGTAAGCAATTACTACCACGTGGCAGATAACGGCAAGGTCATCGTATGCAAGCCGCGTGGGCGGTTGAAGAAGGAAGGCCTATCCGTGCTTACTGGTGACCTTGTAGAGTACACGCTCTGTCCCGACGGAAGCGGGGTCATCGAGTCCATACTGCCGCGCAGATCAGTGTTGGTAAGACCGCCGGTGGCAAACGTAACGCAAGCTATCATCGTGTACACGGTGCGAGAACCCGGGCTGAACCTTGAACTTACAGACCGTATCGCGGTGCAGGCGGAGGAAGCGGGGCTTTCGTGCGTGTTTTGTCTGAATAAGATAGATCTGCTGAAGCCCGGCGAGTGGACCACTGCAGTCGAACATTATACCAGGGCGGGGTATGATGTGATCATGACCAGCGCGCTCACGGGCGAGGGGATCGATCGGTTAAAGCAGCGGCTCAGGGGAGAAGTGTCTGTGCTTGCAGGACAGAGCGGTGTGGGCAAGTCGAGGCTGTTGAACGCGTTCCGCACAGGGCTTGAGCTTAAGACGGGCAGCCTATCAAGAAAGATCGGGCGAGGCAGACATACGACCAGGCATATTGAACTCCTGGAAGTGGCGGCCGGGCTCGTAGCGGACTCTCCCGGTTTTTCAAGGCTTGATCTCGATGAGATACCCAGGACTGACCTGGTGTACTGCTTCCCTGAGATCGCCGCGCAGTCTGGGGCATGCAGGTTCCGGGGGTGTACGCACCGGTCCGAACCGGGATGCGAGGTGCGCAGGCTTGTGGAGCAGGGAGTGATCGGCCGTGCCAGGTATGAGCATTACGTCCGGTTTTTCGAGGAGATCCTCGAGGCTGAAAGCCGCAGGTACTGAAACATGAAGAAAGGGAGGGAAGGCGGCATCGATTGCCGGTGCCGCGTCGTCTTTGGCGATAAAGGTAGCCCCATCACTGCTCGCGGCGGATTTCGGCCGACTTGCTGAGCAGGTACGAATGGTTGCGCAGGCGGGCGCGGACCTCCTGCACCTTGATATTATGGACGGGCGGTTTGTGCCGAACATCAGCTTCGGCCAGGACATGGTAAGGGCAGTTTCCGAAATGACCGACCTGCCGCTTGACGTACACCTCATGATCGCCGAGCCCGAAAGGTATGTGGAGGATTTCGCCCGGTGCGGCGCATCTATCATTACTGTGCACATTGAGGCCGTGACCCACCTGCACAGGCTCATCCAGACCATTCACCAGTTGAAGGTGGATGCGGGAGTGGCGCTGTGCCCAGGGACGCCCGTCTCTTTGCTTGAAGAGATACTGCCCGAGGTGGAACTCGTGCTCTTGATGAGTGTAAACCCGGGCTTCGGTGGACAGGCCTTTATTCCGGCGTCGCTGGGCAAAATTCAGAGACTGGCTGGCTTGCGCGAACGAACGGGCTCAAAGGCGTTCATTGAAGTGGATGGCGGGATTGGACCTGAGAACGCGCAGCAGGTGGTGAAAGCGGGCGCCCAAATCCTTGTGGCGGGCACGGCGGTATTTCGTGCGCCCGACCCAGCATCCGCCATTCTATCGCTGAAGAAGACACAGGACTTGCGGCACGCTTAAATTTGGCGTTTTTGCTGCTTTGGTGTGTTTAGGCCTTATTGACTGTCGGAAAAGGAACTGATAAAATAAGAATGACCTTCGGGGGCGGTGAAACTCCGCACCGGCGGTGATCCTGCAAGGGTCAGGTAGCCCGCGAGCGAACAGCTGATTCCGGTGAGATCCCGGAGCCGACGGTGAAAGTCCGGATGGGAGAAGGTTTTTCATATTTGTGTGTTCTCCCGCTTTCCCGAGGTGTCGGGAATATTTATTTTTGGGAGGGGTATCTCATGACTTCAACACAGAAAATCGTAAGGATCGCTCTACTCAGTGCACTGTCTTTCGTATTGATGTTTTTTGTTCATTTCCCGCTCCCCGGTTTTCCCACCTACCTGAAGTATGATCCCAGCGAAATACCGGCGCTGATCGGCACGTTCTCCCTGGGCCCGATGGCAGGTGTGGTGATTCAGATCGTTAAGAACGTGCTGTTTCTGCTGTCGGGCAGGAGCGAGGCGGGCCTCATCGGGGTGGCAGCCAACTTCACCGCTGGCGGAAGCATGGTTTTGGTTGCGGGTCTCGTGTATCAATGGAGGAGGACGCGCGGAGGTGCCATACTGGCGCTTGTCACAGCCAGCCTGATCACCCCCATTGTGATGGCTCTGGCCAATTATCATTTCTTCTTCCCGGTTTATGGGATACCTAAAGAAGCCGCCGCTCCACTCATCACTAGCGTCGTGGTGCCCTTTAACCTGATTAAGACCGGTATGAGTAGCCTCGGTACATTCGTGCTGTATAAGAAGACATGTAAAATACTGGGGCTTGGACGCGATACAATGCCTTCACAGGTACCTGCGATGGAGCGGACTGGCAGGTAGTATCCGAACACACGCCGGACTGCTGTTTTTAAAAACGGCAGTCCTTTTTCGTTTTGTGCCCGTTTTGCGCCCCGAGCATAAAATGACTGGTGTACAGAACAAAACTCCGGGGGAGGCAAGTCCGTGATTCTGCTAGATCCGTTGTATGATCTACCGGATACATCTTCTGAGCCAGACAGATATGACATATCCTCGCTCGAGGAAGCGCTGAGGAACTCCCTTCGGGCGAGGCACCTTTACACCACTTCGTCGGGCAGGAGCGGCCTTCGTTCAGCGCTCACGGCTCTAAAGATAAAGATGGGTGATAAGCTAGCCGTTCCCGCTTACACTTACTGTTCGGTCATCGAGGAGGTGGTATCAGCAGGTGCTACTCCGGTACTCGTGGACGTGGACGAAGATACGTACAACATAAGGCCCGAGTCGCTCCGGCAGGTACTGGCGCAGGAGGAAGGCATAACGGGAGTCATCGTGAGCCACCTCTTCGGCCAATGTGCTAACATGCAGTCACTGGTTGGAATAACGAGAGACGCGGGCCTTTTGCTCATCGAGGATTGCGGCGGTTCTTTCGGCAGCGCCCACAAAGAACAACTGGCGGGCACCTTCGGCGATATCGCTGTGTTCAGTTTCGCGCACGGTTCGGCGATCCACGTGGGCCACGGGGGCGCGGTCGTCGCCCGCAGTGAGGAGACGGGCGAACGCCTCTCACAAATGCTCACCGAACGCATGGACCCCCGCTACACCCGGCTGGCGCGCGAGCGGCTGAGGAACGTGCTGACGGCTAACGCCCGCAGGCGTTATAACGCTGTTTACTACTATACCCGTATTGACAGCCCGTACGTGTCCGTACCGCGAGAAGGCTGCAGGTGTTTTCACATATACACCAGGTACATCCTCCGTGTCCGGGAGGTTCAAACCTTTATTGCCCACATGCGCCGGCGCGGGGTGGAGGCGTCAGTGCCCGGGCCGTCGCTGCTTTCTGAGTACTTCCACGAAGCCAAATCGCCCATTCTATGCCGGAGCGCTGAGAGGGCCGCGCGTGAGACGGTGTGCATACCGGTGCACGAACAGCTCTCCAGAGAGCAGCTTGAACGCGTGGCGGAAGCGGTCGCGCAGTATTCTCCAGGGGTGCATGGACGAAGTGACAGCCATTGACCCGAGGATGTCAAGTTACCTGGAAAAGGTCAAAGACCTTGTGAAACAGGGCTATTATGCAGGCCAAATGCTGGGTCTGCCGGAGTGTGATTCCGTGTTCATAAACGGCGTGGGGGGGTCTGCGGCGGCGGGCAGGTTCGCACTTGAAGCGACCCCGGGTGCGCTCAAGGTACCCTGCGAGATCGGCACTTGGCCTGTGCCCCGGTGGGTCGGAGAGCGCACCGTGGCCATCAGCATCAGCTATTCGGGTTCTACCTGGGAAACGCTGGCCGCGCACCGGCAGATCCTGGATCGGGGGGCGCGCGTGTTCAGCATCTGTTCCGGTGGGGAAATGGCAAACGTCCCTTCGTCAAGCACTATCCTGGTTCCCGGCGGGCTCCTGCCGAGGATCGCCACGTACCACATGGGCTTTGCCGTGCTGGCGATGTTTCTTGCTTCGGGTCTTGCGGAACCGGGCTGCGACGTGGAGGAATGCGTGCTTATGGCTGAAACGCTGCATGCGAGGTGGCAGTGTGACGACGCGCTGCCGCATGAGCTGGCATCCAAACTCAAGGGCAGGCGCGTTCACGTAATCGGCGTGTACGGTCTGACGGAAACTGCTGCGTACAGGTGGAAATGCGAAATCTGCGAAAACGCAAAGATACCGGCTGTTTCTTCCACACTTCCCGAGGCGCTGCACAACGAGGCGGCGGCGCTCGGTGTCTCAGCGGGACAGGAGAGCGTCTTTGTGGCGCTCAGGCACCCGCAGGAGTCGTTCCCACTCAATCAGGTCATCAACGACTACCTGCAGGTGCTGGGCTCCCGCTCTGCTGTGCTTGAACTTTCGCCTGAGGGCATATCGCCTGTGGCCCAGGCGCTTTACCTCCACCTGCTCGGCAGCTACGTCAGCCTGCATTTGGCTTCAGCTGTAGGGGCCGACCCGGTAGAGATCGCGGTCATTGAAAATCTTAAAAAACGCATGCGGAGTGATGGCGGATGGATGCGGTGATACTTGCGGGCGGACTGGGTACAAGGCTCAGGCCATACACCTATAAGACTCCAAAGCCTTTGATGCCCCTTCTGAACGTGCCCATCGTGGTCAGGCAGGCGGAGTTTCTAAGGTTGCTCGGGGCGACCCGGCTAGTAGTGCTGGTGAACGTATCAGGCCGGGAGATCGTTTCGGTGTTACGGAAAAGCCGCATCTTCCCCAGAATCCAGGCACATTATGAATCTCGGCCGCTCGGGACAGGCGGAGCTGTGCGCTCGGCCCTCGACATGGTACAAGGAGAATGGTTCTTCGTCATGAACGGGGATGTGTGTTTTCACGGGAATCTTCCGCCGCTGACTTCATATGGTGAATCGGTGATCGTGGTACACGAGGTCACTGACGCCACAGGGTTCGGGCTGGTCCGCTGTAATAATGAGACGATCGAAGGTTTCATTGAAAAGCCCGGGGAACCCACCCCTGGGTTTGTCAACGCGGGGCTATACCGCTTGTCGAGGCAGGACGTGATGCTTTTGCCCGGAGGTGAAAGCGCCTCGTTGGAGCGGGATCTATTCCCGGAGCTTTCAACCCGCGGCCGTCTCCGGGCGTGCGTGTTCCGGGGGTACTGGTCGGATCTCGGTACTCATGACCGGTACCTGAAGGCGCACTATGACCTGATGCGGGAAATAGCATGCTCTGAAGGCACTCCACCTCGCTGCGATTTCGAAGTGATACCGCCATGCTGCATCTCTCCGGAAGCCCGCATTAGCCGCACGGCGTCCATCGGCCCGTATACGACGGTGGGCGCAGCCGCTGTTGTTGGCGAGGGTGCTAGTGTAAGGCGTTCTGTAATACTCCCGGGAGCGCGGGTGAGAGCCTATGCCGAGATAGAGGACGCCATCGTCGGTGATTTTACTTGAAGGTACTGCTAGTATGCGCAGAGCCCGCAGGGTCTTTTGGTGGTGTCCAGAGCTACGCGCGGAACCTGTGCCGCGGGCTTCTTCAGATAGGTCACCGCGCACTGCTTGTCACTCCCGGGGGGGTGTACGAGCCGGGCGTAACAGTCATGCCTCAGGGCGAGTTCATGCAGCCGCGCACGTGGTACCGGCTGCTCTCTGAGTACAGGCCAGATCTGGTGCACCTTGTGGACTGGCAAAGCCAGTTTCACCTTCACCATCTGTTTTCCGGCATGCCTTACGTAACGAGCGTGTTCGGTGCGGAGCTGCTCGGTGTCCTGCGGTCTCCCGAAAGAAAAGGCCGACTTTTGCGTGCTCTCACATCTTCACTCCGCATCATCGCCATCAGCAAGTACACAGCATGCCTGCTCTTTAATACCATGGGCATAAAAGGCGCCCACATCGCCTATCCCGGCATTGATGTGGCACGGTTCTCGGCTCCCCAGAGAAGGCATAACCCCGGACCTTCCGCAGTTACGGTGGCACGGCTCGTACCCCGCAAGGGACAAGACATGGTAATCCGGGCATGGCCTCAGGTGATGAAGGCGTTTCCCAGTGCGACGTACGTAATCGTGGGAACCGGTCCGGATGAGGCGCGCCTGCGCGCAGAGGCCGAGAAGGCGAAGGCCAGGGTGAGATTCGCAGGCGCCGTACCATGCTGCAGCATCGCTGAAAGCTACGACCTAGGGCAGATTTATGTTATGCCATGCAGGCAGGAAGGTAACAGTGTGGAGGGATTCGGGCTCACGTTCATCGAGGCGGGGGCGCGCGGGCTGGCAGTAGTGGGCGGCAGGCACGGAGGCGCCGAGGAGGCCGTGGTACACGGGAAAACCGGGTACTTGGTGCAGCCGTTTGACACCGGCGAGCTCGCCCAATGCATCATTAGACTGCTTCGAGATGAGCGCCTGAGGGACTTCCTCGGTGAATACGGAAGAGCGAGAGCGAAATCCGAATTCGATCTGGCGGTCTCTGCGAATCGCGCATATGCCGGTCTGCTTTCGTAATACCCGGAATCTGTCTCGCATGAAGGTCCCCGATCGACAATAATCATTAATTGATGGTAATGGCCTCCGGGCGGCCGTGATGAGACTTGGCGACGAAGGGGACGCGATTATGGTTACGGGGTAAAGGATGCTGTTTTCAGGGTGCTGCCCTGGCGGAGAATGCCCTCTGGCCCCCGCCCGGTTTCGCGCGCACATACGGTCGAGGCGCTGCGAATTACCGGCGAGGGGTCGTTCGCCTTGATGCAGGAGGCGACTTTGCACGCACCCGCGGGGAAGAGAGTGCTTTCCGTCGGGTCACGCTCGTCCATCGAGTGGGTGGGACATTCTGTTGTAGCTGGCCGGACTGTGTTCGTGATCTCTATGCTTGAGTGCGAACTGCTTTCGACGAGAGAGTCAGTACACCACTGGGTCAGCGCGGTACCGGTAGACTGTGCAAGAGATCAACTTGTTGTGGAAGTGGTGGACGAGATAACCGATTTCCTGTCAGATGATGATGCCGTGCGGCTCTACGCCACATTGACCCTGCGCTGGCGGAGCATGGAGCGCGGCCAGCTCGAGCTTTTACCTGACGCCGGAGGCGTACTTGTGCAGCTGCCCGTGGTACGCTGGAGCGCGCGGAGGCGGTGCGGCCAGACTGCGGGGTGCAGGACATTCTGGGGGGAAGTTGTGATCAGGGACAGCAAGGTTGAAGTCCTGGATGTGACTAGGATGGGGAGGCATGTGGTGGTTGAATGTAGATCCCGGTGGCAGGTGACCCCGACGTTCTCCGACCCGTCGTGGGCTGTTTGCCTTGCGTCAGAACACAGGGAAGTGTTCAGGGACGTACCGGAAGGACGGCTTACTGCGTCCGCGGACGCGTCGGCGCCCAGGGCGTGGGTTGAGGATGGGTGGATCAGAGTGTGCCACGAGGTGGAGATCACACTTTCAGTGCACGGCACCCAGCAGCTGCGCGCAGCGTACGTGCCTGGGTCTGATGCCTTGCTGCGATGCGCAGTTGGCCATGCCTTCGGGGACATACTGTTTCGCCACATGCAGCCTGTGCCCGCAGAACCGATGGGCGTTCATTTTATGTCATCGGACCTCAGTGCGAGGCTGGCCGCGAAGCGACTGATAGTCGATGGAACTGTCAGGGCAGACGTTTCTTACGTATCTGGCGGGATATTGTGCAGAGAGGAGTTTTCAATGCCGTTCGCCGGCACCATCGACTGCTACGGTGAGGCTGGTCCCGGCGCGGAAGTGGAGTGCGAGCCTCCCGTCGTTGACTTGGTCTGGGAGTATCACAAAGGGTGGCTTTATGTGTTCGGTGTAGTCAACTGCAGGGCTACTCTCACCGAGGTGATGGGATGGAAGCAAAGCCAGGCCTGAATGGATCGCTCACCGTAAGCCTGATCTTCAGGGAGGATGCTTCGTCGCTGCCTGCTGGCGATGTGGACCTGGCTGTCAGGCTAGGGCGCGCACTGTCGGACCTCGGGGTGCGCGTGGTGGAAGGCCCGACAGACTCTGCGTCACTGGTGCATTTTATAGGTGGCCATGCGGTGGAAAGGTATTGGGCGCGTTTCTCCGAGGCCATTGCTTCAGGTTTGCCCGTGGTCATCACGGCCATGTACTGGTCCGTGGGGGAGGCCCTCTTGCGGCGGTCCGCATTGATGGAGTATAGCATGTGGGAGCGCAGGAAGGCATACCTGCGGGCGGCGTCGCAGCACGCGTGGTGCATACTGGCTACAGGGTATGCGGAGAAAGAACAGTTGGAGAACGACCTGGGATGCGGCAACGTAAGGGTAATCAGGCTGGGAGTTGACCCTTTTGTAGCGCGAGCGGCGTTTTACAGGACTTACGGGCTCAAACAGTTCATATTCCAGGCTGCCCGGATTTGCCAGCACAAGAACCAGCTGGCGCTAGTGCGTGCGGTTCGCCACATGGGTATCCCCGTGGTGCTCGCCGGGAGCGTGAATGACCCGTATTACCTGGCCCGGATCAAGCAGGAATGGCGGAGGGTGTTTTACGTGGGCCACCTGGACAAACAAACGCTGTCCGACGCTTATTCTTCGTGCCTTGTGCACGTACTGCCCAGCTGGTACGAGCTGCCTGGGCTGTCCACGCTGGAGGCGTACGTGTCCGGGGCGAGGTGCGTGTCGACGGAGAGGGGGACGGCCCGGGAATACCTGGGGGCAGGCGCCGTGTATTGCGATCCGGACGATGAGGGCTCCATCCGCCGGGCAATCGAGGCGGCGATCTCGACCGACCAGGAAAAAGTTACGCTGCCAAGGTGGACGACATGCGCCGCGGAACATCTTGAGCTATACTGGAACGCTGTCGCACATGCGGCGCGAGGCCGTACTGTTAGGGGGTGAGGCTTTGAGGATTGCGTTTGACCTGAGCTGTTCTGAGCCCGGGACATCCGCCGCGTACGCAGCAGATCTGGCGAGGGCGCTGGTTGCTGAGGAACCCAGGTACTCATGGTTCTTTTTCGGTGCCGCACGGAACATACCCGCAGGTGGAAGACCTCTGACCCTGGAATCTGTCAAGTCGTGCGATGTCCAGGTGTTTCATTACCCGGTGTTTTTTAGCAGATACTTGGGATTTGAACCATGTATCGTAGGAGTCCACGATGTACTGTTTTTGACCCGGTCCCACGAGTACGCTGATTCCACAAGGCGTAAGATGGAAGATGCCTTGAACCGCGCACTCAGGTCTGCCCGGATCCTGGCAGTGCCATCTGTCGCGTCAATGAAGGACCTGGTGAAGCTTACCGGGGTATCGGAAGCCAGCGTACGGGTGATACCGCTGGCACCCAGGAAGGCATTTCGAAAGATAGATCCGGTCCTGGCCCGGTCTTGGGTGAAGAGAGAACTTGGACTGAGCGGCGACTTCCTGCTCATGGTGGGAGCCGAGTACCCGAGGAAGAATCTGTGGGGCGTGATCGAGGCGATGATCGCTATAACGAGAAAGAGGCGAGGAGTGAAGCTCCTCGTAGTCGGTACCAGTAAATCAAGAAGGCAAAAGGCCAGGGGGTATGCGGAGTCTATCGGGCTTGACCCGCAGTGTCTCGCTTTCTTAGATCTAGTTACGGACGAACAGCTGGTAATGCTGTACAACGCTTCTGCAGCGCTCGTGTACGTGTCTTTCAAGGAGGGGTTCGGGCTGCCTCCCCTTGAAGCCTTCGCCTGCGGCATACCCGTAGTATGCTCGCGCAAACCGGCCATGACCGAGGTGCTGAAAGACGCGGCCGCCTACGTGGAGCCTGAGCGGCCGGACGACATTGCCGACGCATGCCTTAGGGTATTGGAGGACACGAATTTCGCCAAGGCGAAGGCCAGGGCGGGGCAGGAGTTGGTGAAGCAGTATACGTGGGAGAAGGCCGCGCGGACCGTACTTCAAATCTACCGCGATATGCTGGCTTAAGAAAGGGGTCTTAAGCCTTGAAGCACGCCTCCGGGAAGCCATGGAGGCGGTTTCTTTTTTTGCGTTGCAGTCGTATTGAGAGAATCAGTCCCTTTCTGTCAATCGGGCATATAATGAAGCAGCAAGGGGGTGACAGCGCTTGAGACAGCTTAGGTGCCAGGCTCACGGCGAAGAGTGGCCGATGGAAACGCTCCAGGTGTCGGAGGATACCTGTCCCATCATCAAGATCAAGGACGTGTTTGTGAGCATCGCCTCCATCAAGGCTACGGCCGTGACAAACGGTGTGATAGTTCAAGGAACGTTGGACGATCAGGTACTGTTCGTGGACGCCACCGGAGTGGTTCGCGAGCGCAGGCAGACCATCCCGTTCCAGCATTTCTTTTCTATACCAGGAGTGAAGCCGGGCACGCCAGTGGAGGTAGAGGCGGAGGTAGAGTTCGTTCTGTTTCATCTCACGCCTGACAGGTGCGCAATAGTCCAGAAGATCGTACTCAGAATCACGGTACGGGGTGAGCTCGAAGACGACCCAATGTTCGACCGCTTCGAACTTTTGGCAAACCAGGGTTTTGAAAAAACTGAACAGGTACTGATCGCAATAACGAAGGAGTTCATCCGCGTAAAGAAGGAGCGCATCCGAGTAGGCGAGATTCGCGAGGTCAAAGAGCAGGTGCTGGTTGTCGCTCGGATGCAGCTTGACGCGATAAAGATAAAGCGCATAGACGCAAAAGTCGTGGACGTACAGGTTGTCGTGCTGGTAGACATGTTGGTGGTCACAGGCGTAATCGATAAGACCATCGCCTTCGTCGGGCCCGACAACATCGTGCGTGTGGTAAAGGAACAAATCCCTTTCACGCACTCGCTTTCATTTCCCGGCATCACGCCGCACGATCCCGTGGAGGTGACCGTCGATATCGAGTTCATCATACCCGAGCTGGACGTGGCGAAGCAAGTGCTGATTCAGAAGATCGTGCTGCTCATCAGAGCCGTGGTCGTCACGCCCACTCAAGAAGTCGTCGTCATGACCGACATATCAGGTCCCGGTATCACCCAGGTAGATAAGGTCCAGATACGGGTGGACTCCCAGATCATTTCAGTCGTGACTGACGTCAAGGGTCCGGGGGTGACCGACGTTCAGAAGACTA
The DNA here is from genome assembly GCA_040755615.1 of Bacillota bacterium. Lineage (GTDB taxonomy): Bacteria > Bacillota > Sulfobacillia > DUSP01 > DYEP01 > DYEP01. Next base: position 9,155 of record JBFMAL010000004.1, on the reverse strand, counting down.
CTATCTTCGTCGATGTGGTCAACGACAGTAATCCATTCCCAGTACCGCTTCAGGTGGTCACCGCCGTAACCGTGAATGGCCAGTTCATTGACCCCTAGGGGACAGTAACAGAATTACGCGTTGTGCATAGATTGTTATTGACCCAGACAGGACAGCGGGGAGGGAGAGAAATCGCTCAAGGTTGGTTAGGCAAATCAGGTTTATAGCGAAGCAAGGTATCAGACAGAAAGGGACTAATCCAAGGGGAGAAGGGGGGCAAACAAGTGCCTGACGGAAAACTGTTAATGACCGTCCAACGAGTCATCGGCCGCGGTTTTAAGCAGACCCTCATTGAAGAGACAAAGATCATTCCCGGCGCAGTGAAGATCGTGGAGATCGTGCCATCACTTAGAAACCTGCGGTTCATCGTGAGACAAGGCAAGGTGATAGTCCAAGGAGTACTGCACAAGCAGATCTTCTTCATCGCCACCGACGGTTTGGAGCACCACCTGGCGGAGGATATCGACTTCAACGAGCTGGTTGATATCATCCCGGTGGATCCGGAGAAGCCTGCGGCACCCGGTATGAACGTACAGGACCACTCTGTGGTGGAAAACGTGGTATTCGAGTTTGACGAGAGTACCGGCCGGCTCATTCAGAAAGTGATCATCGCCATTGACCTGGTAGTAACCGAGACAGAAGACCTGAACGTGCTGCTTGACCCGCTCGGTCCGGTAATCAAGACACCGGTGAAGATCGGCGAAGGTGAAAAACAGAAGTTCATAAGAGAAGAAATCCATATCCCTGGCGCCATAAAGATCACAGACATTGTCACCCAACTTCGGAACGTCAGGGTAATCCTGAAGAACGGAAAAGCCATCGTCCAGGGAATACTGCACAAACAGATCTTCTTCGTGGCTACGGACAACATCGTCCACCATGTCCAGGAGGAGGTCACCTGGAGCGAGCTGGTAGAGATCGAGCCGGTGAACCCTGACGTGCCAGCCAAACCGGGCATGACGGCGACCTTCACCGGGTTCGTGGAAAACCTCGTTTTCGAGCTCGATCCCGCTACCGGGGTGCTGGTCCAGAAGGTCATCATACTGGTACGGGTAGTTGTCACGGAGACCCAGCAGGTGCCGGTAGCGCTGGACCCGTACGGCATACCGATCAAGACGGAACTGGTGATCGGTCACGGTGATAAACAGAGGCTAATCGAGACTACGATCCCGCTTCCCGATGCCATAAAGGTAGTGGACATACAGGCTTTCATCCGGGACGTGACGTCTGTGGTGAAAGAAGGAAAGGTGATCGTCCAAGGAAGGCTGCACAAGCAGATCTTCTTTGTCGGTACGGACGGACTGGTTCACCACATCACCGAAGACATCGACTTCTCGGAGATGGTCGAGATCGATCCGCTTGATCCCGATGTACCCGCCCGCAGCGGTATGAACCAGCAAGATCACTCGTTCGTAGAATCGTTGGCCTTTGAGTTCGATCCCGAGACGAGCGAGCTCACGCAGAAGGTAGTCATCCGAATACAGGTCAAGGTTACACAAACACAAGAACTAACCGTCGCCGACCCGTAAAGCAATCACCAGGGGAAGGGGGGCCGGAATAGCCGGCCCTCTTAGTTTTCACCGAAATGCCGTGTTAGGTGCACTCTGCGCGTAACTTTACATAAACTGTTAAGGCATAAGGCGAACAGCACGAGGCTAAACAGGAGGAGAGAATTTGAACATCGCGTTTGTCAGCAGGTATCTACCCTCTAACTCCAAGGCAGGCGTGGGCTACCAGGCACACAGGCTGGCAGAGACACTGACAAAGAGGGGGCACAGAGTCACGGTGTTCTCCCAGGGTCCAAGACCTGACGCCTCATACGGTTTCGTGTCGCTCAGAACCCCCGGGTCGAATCACCTGGCAGAACCTGCGGCGTTCGCCCTGGCCGTGGCGTCAGTGGATTTCGCCCCGTATGACGTGGTGCACTACCACGGAGATAACCAGTACGTGAATGCCGACACCCCGTCAGTACGGACGTTTTACGGTACCGCTGTATGGGAGGCCCGGTTTTCGGATAACCAGGCCTACAGCCTGTTGCAAGCATCTAACTATGCGATGGAGTTCCTGTCCGGCATGCGATCGGATATAAACGTGGCCATATCCGAATCGACTCGCCACGCGCTCCCGTTTGTGGACATGGTGATACCGGTCGGGGTAGACGTCTCGCTGTTCACGCCTGGCGCCAAGTCAAAGACACCCTCCATACTCTTCGTCGGCACACTGAAAGGGCGAAAAAGAGGCAGCCTGTTGCTTCAGACCTTTCTACGGGAAGTACTGCCCAGTCACCCGTCCGCCCGCCTCATGATGGTTGGGGTGGAATACGTAGGGCAGCATGGCGTCACCGCCATACGCCGCGCGTCAGATCAGCAACTCGCTGAGCTCTACCGGTTGGCGTGGATTTATTGTTCCTGCAGCTCTTACGAGGGCTTTGGCGTACCCTACCTTGAGGCGATGGCGTCCGGCACCCCGTGCGTGAGCACTCCGAACGCGGGAGCAAAGGAAGTGCTGCCTGGCGTGGGCGCGATCGTACACGAGCGAGACCTGGGTAAGGTGTTATGCTCACTGATTAACGATGACAAGAAGCGGTTCGATATGGCTGCGGCAGGACTTGCCAGGGTGCGTGAATACCGGTTTGAGAACATAGCGGCCAGGTATGAAGCGGCGTATGAACGGGCGCGTCGTGGCGGCAACGGCCGTCGCGCAGCACGAATACGGTTCTCGGATATGGTTGAAACAATGTACGGAGTAATTTGTCAAGGCAGGTGAACGAAGTGCGAGTACTAATGGACCTACACCAGAACGTTTTACAGAACAAAGACGGGATCGCTGCATATTCTCTCGGCCTGATCCGTGCCTTTGCCGACACTGACAAGGGAGTTGAGGTGTTGGGTCTGGTAAACCCGCCGGTTCCTGAAGAAGTGCGGAAGATGGGTCCGGCCTTCAGGGTGCTTGAGGGACACATAAGGACCGACTCTCCTAAGAATATGCAGTGGATGACACGGGTGCCTTTCACCGTGTATCACCTCGCGAAAAACGGGCTTGGAGTGTGCAGAAACCACCCGGCGATGGTCGCGACTATTTTTGATATGATACCCTTTACTCATCCGGAGCTGGTGGATGCAGCGTACAGACGGCACATCACATCTTACATCACAAAAGTGCTCGATCACTGCAAGGCCATTATAACACTCTCCAGGCAGTCCAAAAGACTGATTACCGAGCTGTCCGGCTATCCCGCAGACCGCATATTCCTTGCCCCTCCGGGGGCCCCTACCGCCATGCCAAGGCTCCAAGCGCCGTACCGGTTCATCTTGTACGTTGGCGGGTTCAACTGGAGGAAGAACGTGCCTAATCTAATCAGGGCATATGCCCTGCTCGTGCGAAGGGGTTTTGGCCACAAGCTGGTGGTCCTGGGTGAGAGGGTTCGGGCGTACAGCCAAGCGGCTGCGCTCGTGCAGGAGCTGGGCCTTCAGGATAAAGTATTGTGCCCGGGGTACGTCAGCGAACTCACGCTGCGAAAACTGTACGCCAAGGCCGATCTGGTTGTCTACCCGAGCCTCGCAGAGGGGTTCGGCCTACCGGTACTTGAGGCCATGACACACGGGGTTCCGTGCGTTGCGTCTCGTCTGCCTGAGCTCGAAGAGATAGGAGGCGGTGCCTGCATGTACTTTGATCCTACAAACGTAGAGAGCATAGCGGATACCATGGCCCTCGTACTCGGAGATCCGAGTACGGGCGCGAAGATGGTATATACCGGCAGGGCGAGGGCGCTCGCCTACACCTGGTCAAACACTGTTGAACAGACTGTGGCCGCATACAGGCTGGCGGCCGGGGGGCGGTGAAATGGCCGCACTCAGAGTATTATACGTTGATCACGTGGCAGACATCGGGGGGGCACAAAGGAGCCTTCTTGAGATGCTGGCGGCGCTTGACAGAAAGCTCGTCCAACCGACGGTGGTGTGCAGGGGGCCGGGGCGTTTCTCGGCGGATCTCGGCGCCCTGGGAGTGGAGGTACTTTTTTATGGCACGGATCTTGTGGGAAAAGTAGCTGCCTATGCCCCGCACCTCATTCACTCCAACGCGTTCAGGGCCATTCCGCTCAGCCTTAACCTGGCCAGGATGCGCAACACGGTCTGCATCGGGCACTGCCGTGACATGGTGCCGGTGTGGGAACGGCAGGCGATGCAAAGCAGCGCGGCGGTAGACTACATGATAGCAGTGTCTTCGGCGGTCAAGAGGAGACTTGCCACAGTAATCCCCTATCAGAGAATCGTAGTCATCCACAACGGAGTTGACACCGGTAAATTCGCTCCCATGGTCAAAGGAGCGCACCTCAGGCAGGCCTGGAACGTACGCGGGAGCGAGGTGCTGTTTGGGGTAGTGGGGCAAGTCATCAGATGGAAGGGACACGTCGACTTTTTGCATGCGGCGAAGATGGTGACTGATGAAGGTCTGCCGTGTAAGTTCGTGATCGTAGGGGATTCCTTGTTCAACTCGGGCGAGTTCAAGGAAGAACTGAAGGCGCTCGTCATTACGCTCGGGCTTTCCGACCGCGTGGTGTTCGCCGGGTTCAGGCATGATATGCCAGCAGTCATGGCTGCTTTGGACGTGCTTGTTCTGCCTTCCTGGGAGGAACCTTTCGGCCGTGTGCTCGTTGAGGCGATGTCTTCGGGCCGAGCTGTGATCGCTACGAACGCAGGCGGGGTACCAGAGGTTGTGATCAGGAATGTGACCGGGCTCCTTGTACCTCCAAGAGATCCCCGGGCCCTGTACGAGGCCATGGCAATGCTCGCAAGATCCGAGGACCTGAGGCGAAGATTCGGGACCTTCGGCCGCAAGCGTGCAGTAGAGAGGTTTTCCATCAGGCAGCATGTGGAGAGGATTTTGTGCGTGTACGAAACGGCCATGGAGGCAAGACGCTGATGGACGTGTTTTATTTCGGGAACATGTATGATACTTCCGGGTACACGCAGGTTAACCGCTATATTGTGAGCAACCTGTGCGCCATGGGAGCGCGGGTTTTCCTGCCTGCACCCGGGCCGCGCGACGGCGCCGAGTGGATCCGCAAACCTCACCTTGAGCTGATCGACAGGCTCGTGACGTCCAGGATCGCGGACACGGGGGTGGCAGTCTTTGGTACTACCGCGCCCACCTTCTGGAGATACGTGCAAGAGTACCTGCAAGGAAAGGGTTTCTACAAAATAGGCATGACGATGATTGAGTCTGATCGCATTACTCCGGGATGGGCGAGGGCCTGTGAGCTGGTAAACGAATTGTGGGTGCCCAGCAGCTGGAGCAAGGCGGCGTTTGTTGCAGGCGGAGTACCGAACCACAAGATCCGGATCATGCCTCTGGGGGTTGATACCTGGCTATTTAAACCCCCCGCTGCCCGTAGAAGGAGCCACGTCTACAGGTTCTTGTCGGCGTTTGAGTGGATCCATAGAAAAGGACCGGACCTCCTTGTGCGAGCCTACTTTCGAGCATTCAAGAGGTCGGATCCCGTACTGCTCACCATCAAGACCTATCCGAGCTGCCTCGGACATACCGACCGGGACGGCTCGCGTCTAAGGGAGCAGATAGAGGGTTTCCGTCGCGAGACGGGGCGGCACGACCTGCCCGCTCTTGAGATCATCCAGAGGCCTGTTAGAGCCAACCAGATGCTGGCCCTTTACTGGTCAAGCGACTGTTACGTGCTGCCGACCCGGGGCGAGGGCTGGTCCCTCACCGTGATGGAGGCGATGGCGTGCGGGCTTCCCGTTATCACCACCCGCTGGGGGGCGCACATGGACTACCTTTCGGATAAGACTGCTTTCCTGATCCCAATCGACGGTCTTGAGCCGGCCACTGACAGGCAGGAAGTGTACGGAGGGAGCCACTGGGCCAGGCCGAACGTAGACGCGTTAGCAAGGCTCCTCAGATACTGTTATGAGAATAGGGAGAAGGCGCGCAACGTGGGTGAGATGGCCAGGCGAGTCGTCTTGAACTACTCGTGGAAGACGTCGGTTGAAAGGATGTATTCCAGACTGAAAGAAGTCTTCGGTGAGGTCAGGGAGGGGTCCAGATGAGGGTGCTGGTGATCGGGGGCGGGCGCGTCGGAAGTGCCACGTCATGTTACCTGGCTCGTATCGGGCACGAAGTGACATGCGTCGAAAAAGACGGCGCGCGGCTCGGCATGCTCTCGGCCGGGCGGTCTCCGTATGCGGAAGAAGGTTTGAATGAGTGCATCGAGAGGAATAGGATTGTGTTTGGATCCACCTGCCCCCCCGGTGTTTATGATATCTGCTTCGTTTGCGTGGCGACCCCCGTTGATGCCGCGGGCGTGATGGATGAACGCCAAGTGGTGGAGGCATGCAGTGCATTGCCCCGCGGCGAGTATCCTGTGGTCGTAAGAAGCACGATCACGCCACTGATCCTCAGGCAGGCGCGAGCGATAGTGGGAGCTCGGATCGCGGTGTGCCCCGAGTTCCTGAGAGAGGGTAGAGCGCTTACGGACACCATTGAGCCAACCAGGCTTGTGATCGGCGCCTACTCGAAGGCTGTGGCAGAAACCGTGGAGACCTGCTTCTGCTACCCTAACAGCATACCTCGGTTTCTTACCACTCCTGAGGAAGCGTGTCTTATCAAACTAGGCTCCAATCTGGCCCTCGGGATCAAAACGTCGCTTGCCAATTTCCTCTCCGTGCTGTGTGCCGTGGAAGGCTGCGACGCCCGTAGGGTGCTTGACGCGATTGCAGCCGACCCGCGGATAGGCCCGGGAGCGTTCCGGCCGGGTCCGGGCGTGGGAGGGCCATGCCTGCCGAAGGACACGAGAGCCACGTACCACCTGGCCGCCTCGTACGGGATGAACGCACACGTGGCGTCTGTCCTGCAGGCAACTAATTCCATGCTGGAAGATCTGATCGTGAGACGGGTTTGTGACCTTGCAGGATGCGGTCCCGTGGCCGGTTTCGGGCTCGCGTTCAAGGCGGGCACAGACGACACGGCAGAATCCGTGGCGGTAAGGGTATATGAACGGCTACGGACAGAGGGGCTTTCCGTTTCTGTGTTCGACCCAGCTCTTACCCCGGACAGGGACCCTTATGCTGTAGTAGAAGGCGCCACGTGCCTGCTGGTGATGACTGAGTGGCAAGAGTTTTTGCATCTTGATTGGTCGGAGATCCGCCGCAGGATGAAAAGGGCGCAGGTCTACGATGCACGCATGATGCTTGAACCCTTGCTCCTGCGCCAATGCGGAATCGCCTATTTCCCGCTGGGCAGCTGATGGCGGCAGTTTGGCCACGTGCCAGCTGCCGGCACCTTTTGTCGGTGCTCAGTATATGATGAGGCAGACATACCCTTTTGGGGAGGTTTATCAGTTGAGGGCGTTGATAACAGGGATCACGGGGTTTGCGGGGAGTCATCTTGCTGAGTACCTGCTTGCTACCGAAAATTTTGATGTGTATGGCACCTACCGCTGGAGGAGCCGGATGGAGAACATCCAGCACCTCACCCGGGTCAAGCTGGTCGAGTGTGATATCGTGGACCAGTCGGCGGTGAGGAGAACCCTTTTGCAGGTTAAACCGCAGGTCATCTTCCACTTGGCGGCAGAGAGTTTTGTACCGACGTCCTGGGTGGCGCCTCTCAAGACTTTCCAGACAAACGTACTGGGACAAGTGAACATCCTTCAGGCCATTGTTGAATTGGGCCTTGACACCAGGGTGCAGATTGCCGGCTCCTCAGAGGAATATGGGAAGGTGTACCCTGACGAGGTGCCGATTAAGGAAGAGAACCCGCTGAGGCCATTGTCACCATACGGCGTGAGCAAGGTGGCGCAGGACCTTCTCGGTTACCAGTATCACCAGTCCTACGGGCTTTTTATCGTAAGAACCAGGGCGTTCAACCACACGGGACCGCGGAGGGGACACGTGTTCGCCGAATCGAACTTTGCAAAACAAATAGCCGAGATCGAGGCAGGTCTGGCAGAACCGGTAATATCTGTGGGGAACCTTGAGGCCAGACGAGACCTGACGGACGTCAGGGACACCGTCCGCGGCTACGTGTTGGCTGCGCTCCGCGGCGAACCCGGTGAGGTGTATAATATCTGCTCGGGCAATGACCTGAAGATCTCGGAAGTGCTTCATATGCTTCTTGCCCAGTCAGAAAGAAAAGACATACAGATCAGGCAAGACCCTTCTCGAATCCGACAATCCGATGTCATGGTGCTCTGTGGCGACAACACAAAGTTCAGGAAGGCAACCGGCTGGAAGCCCGAGTTCTCCATAGAACATTCTTTGCGGGATCTTTTAAACTACTGGAGAGGGCTTTACGGGGTAAACCCGTAACGATGGAGCCAGGTGCGGTAATAGGAGTAAGTCATTGATACGACAGGTCCGGGTGCATGAGAACACGCGGTTCAGCCGGGGCATAGAATAAAAGAGTCAAGCAGTGAGGGGTGGTGATCGTGCGCCGTTTCGGCAGGTCTTACAAAGCGAGACTGGCGGTGCGGAAAGTCGCAGGTGTGGTGCTGGCCGCGGCGGGCATGCTCATGATGCTCAGGTTCATCCCGGGGTGGTTTATAGTTGTTGCCCTAAGCATAGGCATGATATGGGGCGGATGGCTCCTATTCTCATATCAAGACTGAACAAGTGGGGGATGACATATGAAAATACTCGTATTCCGTGTACCCAGGATGCTCGGTGGACTGCTAAAGGCCTTTGTCAGGAAAAACAAAACCTCCCGGTAGGGGAGGACTACGCTAAATCGCTCTTTTCACTCTTCCGGACCTAATGCAACGAGTGCAGACGTTCAGGCGTTTTACGGTGCCGTCCACCTCAGCCCTTACCTTTTGCAGATTTGGCGTCCACAGCCGTTTTGTCTTGATCTGTGAATGGCTGACGTTATGACCTACGCTCTGGCCCTTCCCGCATATATCGCACCTTTTGGACACATGCATTACCTCCTTTGCACGATTAATATACTAGCACACCCGCATGACATATTCAATCCTTAATTAGATTCTGCTGAAAAAAGCAGTTTGCCGACTACTCCTCGGCAATTGACCCTTGACAATTTGATCATGGTTTGACGTTGCTGCCTGGCTTTAGATCAATTTGGCCAATGGCCCCGCCTATCCAACA
>JBFMAL010000003.1:0-98580 GCA_040755615.1 Bacillota bacterium | reverse complement strand
CGATCATCCTTTCTCCTCCCGTATGCTATGTTCTCCACCAATAGCATACAGGAAGTTTGATTGGGGTGGTCAACTTTTCGGGGATCAAATCGCTAAAAATGGTACACTTTTAGAGTATCACTCACACCGGCATCGTGGTCTCGCGAATGACGCGGAAATTGCCGTGCTTGACGCCGATGTCGCGCAGGCCAAGTGCCTTAACCAGCTCGTTTTGCAGATGCGCGGCGAGGTAATATGACTCCAGCCCCGACGGCTTGCCGCGGTAATAATACGTCTCCGTGCCGGAAATGTTGCGGTTGGGGTGGGAGTTTGCATGGATGCTGACGAAAGCCTGTGCGCCGGCTGCCTCGGCGATTGCCACACGGCGGGCAAGATGAACCGTGGTGTCTGTGTCGCGAGTCATGACCACGACGGCGCCGGCCTGCCTGAGTTTCTCAGCCACACGCAGGGAGACGTCAAGGGTGACTTCTTTCTCCAGCAGCCCTGTCACGCCAACGGCGCCGGGGGTGCTGCCGCCATGACCAGGGTCGATGACGATGACCCTGCCCCCAACCGGAGAAATTCTGCCTGGCTGGTAAACTTCGTCGGCCACCGTGCTTCCTCCGGGGTTGGACGGTGAAGGCGGGGCGTCCACGGTGGAGATGGTCACGAACCAGCCTGCGAGCCAGGCTGTCTGCCCGGTTGGCAGGCGGACCTGTAGCCAGTCTCCCTGTTCGCCGACGACTGGCAGCGTGGTCCCCTGCGGCAGATGCGTGATGAGTGCGGCCTCGGTACTGGGGCCCGCCCTGGCGTTTAGCAGGCTGACGGCAACGGTGGCCACCCGCAGGATATTCGCCGCGGTTCTGTTTTCCTGTGGAGGTGGCGTCTCTGCATGGGGCGGCGTGTTTGGTGCAGGTGGGGGTGACGGTGCCGCGGCAATGGGCGCATATGCGACGAAAACCCAGCCGACCTGGCCGGAGGGGAGCCTGACCTGCAGCCAGTCTCCCTGCCTCTCGAGGACAGTCAGGGCAGTGCTGCTTGAGACGGTGGTGAGGCGGGCGTACTGTGTCCCGGGCCCACTGCGGACGTTCAGCACGCCAGCAGTGACTCTGGCGACCAGGGTGGTTGGCGCGGACCTCAGTCTGACATACGCCGAGGAAACCCAGCCGCTCCTCCCGCCGGCGAGGGAGACCTGCACCCACCCCGGCTGTTCAGCCAGAACGGGCAGGACAGTACCTTGCGTGACCTGCGCGATCCTGACATACTGGAGGCCGGGTCCGGACCGAACATTGAGGACGCTTACGCTGACTGTCGCTACACGCGCGGTGTTGGCAACGGCTACGGGGCTTGTCCCAAACATGATAGTGAATAGAAGAAGGAATGTAAGCAGGCGAATGAGGAGCTTTTTCAAGCGGCAGTTCTCCTTTTTTTGCGGGATGATGTCGGAAATTGAGAAAAGCTGGAAAGCCGTTTCCTTTAAATCGTCAAGGCTGGCTATGAGAAGTATATTTCAATTCGGCATCTTACCGGGGCTTTTCCTGCTTTAAATTTACTTTACACCTTCTTGACAACGACGCGGGCCGTCCCTATAATTGAAGGAAATACATAGTATTCCTATAGAAATATGTGACTTTAGACTTTAGAATGGGGAGAGGCGTTTGCTGCTGATCAAGCCTGACAAGAATTTCATGGTGGACCAGGTATTGGCAGAAGTTGCAACAAAAGCGGCCTTGGGAAAAAGCTGTCTTGTTATTGATTTCAGCGAAAGCAAGGACACGAGAAAAAACTTCTCCCTGGTCCAGAAGCTAAAAAGCACAACCGACCTGATCCTGTTGGCCCAGGTGCCGTCTCTTTCCGACAGGCAGCAAGTGGAGGAAATTTTTAAGTACGGTGTGCACGGCATTGTTTTTACAGGCGATGCGCTGGACTTACAGATGCTTGAGAGAGAAAACGTCGTGAGTGCCAAAAAACTTTTTTGTCCGGGCGCGGTCTTTCTGGAGATAAAAAAGCTGGCCTCGTTTAAGGAAGCCCGGGAAGTTGTCAAGGCCGGCGTCGTTCCCCTTTGTGCCGGTCTCAAAGAAAGTGAAATTGAAGCCCTGCTTGCTACCTGCGGCCTCGAATCAAGATGGCTAAGATACGCAGGTTATTACCCGGCAGGCAGAAAAATGGGCTTAACAGACAGGTTGATCAGAAAATATCTGCTGGAACTTGCCAATTTCAAACATACGCTGCGCGTCAAACAGGTGGAGGAGTCATACCGCTCAAGTTCACTATAAGGAGGGCCGGGCCGGATGAGAGTGAGCTACCGCATTGACGATAGACCCCTGGTCCTGCTTTTTTTCTTAAAATACAGGTCTTTTATGTTCCTACTCCTGCTTGGTGCTGTTTTCTTTAGGCTGATGTCGCTTGCTTCACCTTTTCCGGAGCTTTCGCAGCAAGGGTATTACGCGCTGGTCATTTTTGGCCTGAGCGTGGTCCTCTGGGTGGGGAACATCCTGCCGCTTGCCATTACAAGCCTGCTGGTGATGGGGCTGCTCTCCGCCTACCAGGTCCTGGGAAGAAACGTGGTCTACAGTTTTTTCGGCGATTCGGCCATCTTTTTTATCTTGGGCGCTTTCATCATTGCCGCTGCCGCATCGTCCACAGGTTTGAGCAGGCGGCTGGCCCACAGGATTCTTTGCGGGTATGGCGGCAGCCCCGCCGGACTCCTGTTGTCGGTCTTTTTTCTCTCGGCCATTATGTCGTTTTTCATGCCCTCACACGCTGTGGCCGCTCTGCTGTTCCCCCTGCTTGTGGAGATTACTAGGGCGCTTGGGCTTGAAAAAGGGTCCCGCCTTGGCAAATTTATTTTTTTCGCCTTATGTTGGGGGGCGGTTATCGGTAGCGGGGCCACTTTCCTGGGCGGGGCGAGGATCCCGCTGGCCGCCGGCATTTTGCAGGCCAGCACCGGTTTGGAGATAGGCTTTCTGGAGTGGTTTGTCGCTGTAGGCCCCATCGTGGCCCTTATGCTTGCCGCCGGAGCGCTGTTCCTACTTTGCGTTGCGGGAGTGGGGTCCGAGCGGTTGGACCTGGTGGGGAAGAACCGGGAGGCCTGTAGGGTGGGGAAGGTTTCCTTTAATGAGGCCAAAGCCGCCGCGCTGCTTGCCGCCACCATTTACCTGTGGGTTTTTCACGACAAGACTTTAGGTATCGCTAACATTGCACTGATCAGCGCCGCCATGTATTTTGTGCTTGGCTTGGTCACCTGGGAAGAGGTGGCCAGGGAAATTAACTGGGGCACGATTTTCATGTTTGGCGGCGCGCTGGCGCTGGGCAGGTCCTTAAGCGAGACGGGGGTGCTACAGTGGCTGTCGCGCGCTTACCTGGCCAACCTGAGCCCGTTCGTCTTTTTCCTGCTCGTTTCTACGTCCGCTACTTTCCTTACGGAGGCTATAAGCAATACGGCGGTAGTGGCGATATTGATGCCGGTCACCCTGGAGCTTAGCGCGCGTACCGGCCTTGACCCCAGGGTGGCAACTTACGCGCTTGCCACCGCTGCCGGCTTGAGCTTCATGCTGCCCATGGGTACACCGCCCAACGCCATCGCTTACGCCTCAGGGTTTCTTACTGTCAGGGAGGCTGTCAAATATGGCCTGGCGCTGAATTTGCTTTCACTCGCCGTCTTTGTCGTCATGGCGTTACTTTACTGGCCTTTTCTAGGCCTGAAGGTGCTGTGAATAGAGGGGGAGAGACGAAAAATGGCGGAAGTAAAAGCCACCAATATCAAATGGCACAGGGGGGTAGTCAGCAAGCAAGACAGGGAAGCAAGGCTCAAGCAAAAGGGCGTAATACTCTGGCTGACCGGCATGTCCGGTGCGGGCAAGTCTACTGTGGCGGTGGCTGTAGAGAGAGAACTGTTTAATCGGAACAATCTGGCGTATATCCTGGACGGCGACAACATCAGGCACGGCCTCAACCGCGACCTGGGTTTTTCTCCCGAAGACCGCCGGGAGAATATCCGCAGGATAGGTGAAGTGGCAAGGCTGTTTGCCGACGCGGGCCTGATTGTCATCACAGCCTTTATTTCCCCCTACCGTCAGGACCGTGACGGGGTGAGGGCGTTGCTGCCGGAGGGAGAATTTATTGAGATTTATGTAAAGTGCCCGCTTGAGATCTGCGAGCAGAGGGATGTAAAAGGGCTGTATCAAAAAGCCAGGGACGGCTTGATTCCGGAGTTCACCGGCATTTCGGCGCCTTACGAGGAGCCCCTTGAGCCGGAAATTGTCCTTGAAACGGCCAAGGAAGACGTGGAAAGCTCCGCAGCCAAGGTACTTGCCTATCTTGAAGCAAAGGGGATCATCTGAATGACGCATGACGGCTGGACTTTTGAAATACTGAGGAGCGACCTGCTTATTATCGGCGGGGGCGCGGCGGGCATCGCCGCCGCTGTCAGGGCGAGAGAACTGGAACCGGAGCTTGATGTGCTGGTGATGGAAAAAGCGCACGTCAAGCGCAGCGGCTGTCTGGCCGCGGGGATCAACGCCATCAACGCCTACCTGAACCCGGGAGAGACCCCTTTGACTTTCCTGGCCTACGTACGGGAGGACGCCCACGGCCTCGTAAGAGAGGACCTGGTCCTCTCCCTGGCCGAGAAGCTGAACAGCGTCACGGACCGCCTGGCAGCATGGGGGCTACCCCTGCCAAGGGATGCGCAGGGCAATTATCTTCCTCGCGGCAGGCGCAGCGTACGGGTGGACGGGGAAGGGATCAAGCCGCTGATGGCCAGGGCGCTGGAGGCCAGCGGGGCCAGGGTGTTAAACAGGGTCAACGCCACCAATTTTTTTCTCTCGGCAGGCAGGGTAAGAGGCGCTTTCGGCTTTTCTATGCGGGAAAAAAAGTTCTACCTGGTCCAAGCCTTTGCCACTGTCTGCGCAACCGGCGGGGCGGCCGGGATTTACAAGCCCAATAACCCCGGCGCCGCAAGCCACAAGATGTGGTACTGTCCCTTCAACACAGGCGCGGGCTATGCTATGGGACTGCGGGCCGGGGCGGAAATGACCAGTTTTGAGATGCGCTTTATCGCGCTTAGGGTAAAAGACACGCTTTCCCCCACCGGGACTATTGCTCAGGGGGTGAAGGTGGAACAGGTGAACGCGCTCGGGGAAAATTACCAGAAAAGGTACAGGGGGAACACCACGCCGCTGCGCCTGTACGCCACGCTCCAGGAAAACCTGGCCGGCAGGGGGCCGTGTTATCTGGACACCACCGGCCTCGACCGCGAAGCGGGCGAAAAACTCAAGGAGGCTTACCTGCACATGTCGCCAGGCATCCTGCTGAAGTGGGCCGACCAAGGCGTCGAGCCCTGGGAGAGGCCTGTGGAAATTTGCGGCTCGGAACCTTACCTGGCGGGCGGCCACGGCCTGGCCGGCTACTGGGTTGACACAGGGAGAAGGACGACCGTGGCGGGACTGTATGCGGCCGGTGACGTGGCAGGCGGCGCGCCGAAGAAGTATGTAAGCGGCAGCATGGCGGAAGGCGAAATAGCCGCGGCCTCGGCCGTGCAAGATATGCAGGCTGTGAGTTTTGAGGAGCTTCCGGCGGCAGAGTTGGCGCGTGCGCTTGAACTGGAGGCCGCAATGGTGCTGGCGCCCCTCACCAGGCAGGAGGGCTTTGCCCCGCGGGAGCTCGAGGAGCGCCTGCAAAAAGTGATGGACGAGTATGCGGGCGGCATCGGCAGCTCATACCGCGTCTCGGGACCCTCGCTGCTCGTGGCCCGGGAGGAGCTGGCGCAGCTGTCGGCGGACCTTGCCAGGCTGAAGGCCCGTGACCTCCATGAACTGTTGTCAGCGCAGGAGGTTATTGACCGTGTGCTGGTGGCCAGGGTGCTGGTGGAGCACCTGCTCTACAGGCAGGAGACACGCTGGCCCTGCTACCAGGAACGGCTTGACTACCCGCAGCGGGATGATACGAACTGGCTGAAATTTGTCAACTCGCGCTACCACTGGCGGGAAGACAGGGTGGAAATGCTGGAGAGACCTTACTGGAGGCATGGTGAGCAGGCATGAGTGTAAGGATAAACCGCTCCAAATGCGACGGCTGCAAACAGGCGAGGGAGACGCTGTGCATGCTTGTTTGTCCGGGGGACCTGTTATTCAAGGATATGGATAATAAAGCGGCGGTGCGCCAGGTCAGGGACTGCTGGGACTGCGCAGCCTGTGTCAAGGAGTGCCCCCGCGGGGCGATAGAAATGTATCTCCCCGCCGAAATCGGGGGCAGGGGGTCGACTCTCACCGCCCAAAGGCAGCCAGGCGGCGTTTTATGGACGCTGACCGACCCTCGGGGAAGGATAAAACAATATTTTGTTGTCGGCTAACATCAATATGCGGGGGGGACATGATGAGCATCAAACCGCACGGAGGCACTTTGGTCTGTCAGGTTCTAACAGGCAAGGAAAGGGAAGACGCTTTGCAGAGAGCTGCAAGCCTGCCGCAGTTGACCCTTGATGCCTGGGCCGCTTCCGATCTTGAACTGATTGCCGTGGGCGCTTTCAGCCCGCTAAAGGGCTTCCTGAAACAGGACGACTATTTGAGCGTTATACACAGGATGCGTTTGGCCGATGGTACCGTCTGGAGCCTGCCGATTGTCTTGGGGGTGGACGCCGGGACCGCAGTGGGGCTTGAGCTTGGCGCAGAGGTGGCTTTGCTTGCTGAGTCGGGCATTATCCTTGGACTCCTGACCGTGGAGGAAAAGTATACGTACGACAAGAAGCTTGAGGCACAGCAGGTCTACCGCACCACGGATCCCGGCCATCCCGGCGTGGCAAAGCTGTATGAACGGGGTGACGTTCTCCTTGGGGGTGAAATCCGGCTGCTGAACAGGAGCAGGCCGCAGAAGTTCGCGGAACTATATCTAGAGCCCCGCGAGACGAGGGCCGAGTTTGTGGCGAGGGGTTGGCGGAGCGTCGTCGCTTTCCAGACGAGAAACCCCGTCCACCGCGCTCATGAATACCTGCAGAAATGCGCCCTGGAAATGGCCGACGGCCTGTTCCTCAACCCGCTTCTGGGAGAGACAAAAGACGACGACATCCCGGCCGACGTGCGGGTGGAGTGCTACCGCGCCTTGCTTGCAAAATATTATCCCCCGGAAAAGACCTTCATGTCGGCTTTCCCGGCGGCGATGCGCTACGCAGGCCCAAGGGAGGCGGTTTTCCATGCACTGGTGCGCAAGAACTATGGGGCGACCCACTTTATCGTGGGCCGCGATCACGCCGGGGTCGGGAATTATTACGGTACCTATGACGCGCAGGTGATTTTCCGGGAGTTTGCGCCGGAGGAAATCGGCATCACTCCTCTGTTCTTTGAGCACAGCTTTTACTGCAAAGCTTGCGAGGGCATGGCCTCCAGCAAGACCTGCCCTCACGGCAGGGAAAATCACGTTGTGCTCAGCGGGACCAGAGTCAGGGAGATGCTGGCCAGAGGAGAGATTCCACCGGCCGAATTCACCCGCCGGGAGGTGGCCGAGATACTGGTCAACTATTACCAGAGCATGAGGAGCAGTGTACGGCATGAAGCCGAAAGGAGAGGAGCAGATGGAACTTGATTTGGCCGCCCTGAAAAAAGGCGGCTTCATGAAACAGGTGCAAAAGGATTATTTTACCGTGCGGCTGCGCGTCGCCGGCGGCAACCTGACGCTTAGCCAGATGGATGCGCTAAAATCAATAGCCGAAAGATACGGCAGCGGTTATGTTCACCTCACCACCCGTCAGGGGGTGGAAATACCCTTCGTTCACCTTAAGAACATAGAGGCCGTGCGGCTTAAGCTCCAGGCCGCCGGCCTTGGCCCGGGCGTCTGCGGCGGCACGGTGCGTGGCATCGTGGCCTGCCAAGGCTCGGCTGTCTGCCGCCATGGCCTGGTCGACGCCAAGGCCCTGTCCGCTGAGATTGACAGCCGGTTCTTTGGCGCCGAAGTACCGGGAAAATTTAAGATCGCGGTGACGGGCTGCCCGCGGAACTGCGCCAAGCCCCAGGAAAATGATCTCGGCTTTGAAGGTGCCGTCATCCCCGAGCTTTGCGCGCAGACGTGCATCGGCTGTGGCGTCTGCGCGGAGGCCTGCCCCACCGGCGCCATTACCGCGGGGGAAGAGGTACCCTCTATCGACCGGGGGAAATGCAGCCACTGCGGCGACTGTGTGTCGGCCTGCCCAACAGGAGCCTGGCAGGCCAGCGAGCGCGGCGTGAAGGTGTGGGCAGGCGGCCGTATCGGCCGCAACCCAAAGCTTGGCGAACTGGTCGTTAACTTTCTTCCCCTGGCAAAGGTCCCGCACGTCATCACCGTGAGCCTGCAGTTTTTCCGTGACCACGGCCAGGCCGGGGAGCGCTTTGGCCAAACGCTGGAACGCGCCGGACTGGCGCGCTACAGGGAGGTAATCTTAGATGCTGCCGAAACTGACGCTTGACATCAGCAAAGACGCCTGCCCCATCACCTTTGTCAAAGCCAAGATGGCTCTGGAGGGGCTTCATCCCGGAGACGTGCTGGAGGTACGCCTAAAGGCCGGGGAAGCGGTTAAAAACGTGCCGCGCAGCTTAAGCGGGGAGGGCCATAAAATCCTTTCTCTAGTCAGGCAGGAGGACGGTACCTACATTTTGCGCGTAGAAAAGGATGGGGCCAAGTGAACACCGTGTACGTCCTGGACGCCAAACTCTATGCCGGCATGCTCGAGCAGTGCCGCCAGGCCGCACCGGCGGAGGCCTGCGGCCTGCTGGGCGGCCCCGGACACTACCGGGCCACGCGGCTCATCCCCCTGGTCAATCTGGACGCTTCCGCCGAATCGTACCGCATGGACCCGGGCGAGGTCCTGTGCACCATGCAGCTGCTCGACCGAGAGGGCCTTGAACTGAACGCCGTTTATCATTCACACCCGGCGACAGAAGCCTACCCCTCGGCCGTGGATATTTCCCAGGCGTACCTGCCGGTGCTCTACCTGATCCTTTCACTGTGCGGAGACGAACCCGTGCTGCGTGGTTTCTGGATCGAAGGGTCCAGCGTAAGTGAAATCCCTGTCAGAGTTGCCCATGAAAGCGGTGAAGACAATGCTGAGTGAAGCGCAGATCATCCGTTACAGCCGGCACATTCTGTTACCGGAGGTGGGCGGCAGGGGCCAGGAAAAACTACTTGCGAGCAAGGTACTGCTCGTCGGCGCCGGCGGCCTTGGCTCCCCGGCCGCCCTCTACCTGGCTGCCGCAGGCGTGGGGACCCTCGGCGTCGTGGACGGCGACGCCGTAGACTTAAGCAACCTGCAGCGGCAGGTCATCCATAAGACGGCCGACATCGGCATGCTGAAAGTCGAGTCGGCGCGCGAAACCATAAGACAAATTAACCCCGATGTGCAGGTAGATATTTACCCCGAGTTTGCCTCTGCGGACAACATAGAAAGGATGCTTGCCGCTTACGACGTGGTAATCGACGGGTGTGACAATTTCGCTACCCGCTACCTGGTGAGCGACGCGGCCGTGCTGCTTGGCAAACCATATATCTACGGCAGCATCCTCCGCTTCGACGGGCAGGCAGCCGTATTTGCCCCGCCTCAGGGCCCCTGCTACCGCTGCCTTTTCCCGCAGGTGCCGCCTGCAGGTGCTGTGCCAAGTTGCCAGGAGGCCGGCGTGCTCGGCGTACTGCCCGGAATTATCGGCCTTATCCAGGCCACCGAGGCGCTGAAGATACTCCTTGGCGTCGGCAAACCGCTAATCGGCAGGCTGCTGGTTTTTGACGCACTGGCGATGGAATTTACCATCCTTAAGGTGGCGCGTGACAAAAAATGCCCGGTGTGCGGAGATGCGCCCACCATCGCCTGCCTGTCCGCGGAAAATTACCGCCAGGCTCCCTGCACTGTCGATGAAAGTGAAAATCAAAGATAAAGGAGGAAGCAAAATGAAGATTTACCTGCCTTCGCCACTGCGCCGTTACGCCGACGGGGCTAAAGAAATTCCAGTCGTCGGCGTTTGCGTACGCGAAGTGTTTCTCAACCTCAAAGAAAGCCACCCGTCCCTCTTTGCCCAACTATGGGACGAAGAGGCTGGCAACCTGAAAAAATACCTGAACGTCTTCGTTAATGACGAAAACATCCGTAATCTGCAGGGCCCGGACACCCCTGTGGAGGAGGGCGACGTACTCTCTGTCATTCCGGCCATTGCCGGCGGTAGTAGCCGATGAATTATTGCCGTGACATCACGGCAGCCATCGGTAATACGCCGCTTGTGGCGCTTTCCCGCCTGGCCGCCAATACCCCGGCACGCGTGCTCGCCAAGCTGGAGTCTTTTAACCCGCTCGGGAGCGTCAAGGACCGGACTGCCTGGGCCATGGTCCGCGCCGCTGAGGAGGAGGGAAAGCTTGCCCCTGGCAGCTGTATTGTCGAGGCCACCAGCGGCAATACCGGGATTGCCCTGGCCTACATCTGTGCTGTCCGTGGCTACCGCCTGGCACTGACCATGCCGGAAGACATGAGCGCCGAACGAGTCGCACTGCTGCACGCCCTCGGTGCTGAAATCTTCCTCACCTCAGCGGAAGACGGCATGTACGGCTCCCTTACTCTCGCCGAAGACCTAGCCAGGGAGCGTGGCGCCTTCGTTCCCGGCCAGTTCGACAACCCCGCCAATCCCCGCATCCATTTTGAAACCACCGGGCCGGAGATCTGGCGGGACACCGGCGGCGAGGTTGACCTTTTCGTTGCCGGCGTAGGGACCGGCGGCACACTGACTGGCGCTGGCAGCTACTTGAAAAAAATGAAGCCCGGCTTAAAAGTCGTCGCCGTGGAACCCGCCTCCTCCCCCGTCCTTTCCGGCGGCAAGCCTGGCCGCCACGCTATCCAGGGCATCGGTGCCGGCTTCGTCCCCGCGGTGCTGGACGAGGCGGTCATCGACGAAATCGTCACCGTCAGCGACGCTGAAGCGGCCGAGACGGCACGCAAACTGGCCCTGCTCGAAGGAATATTTTGTGGCTTCTCCAGCGGCGCCGCCGTTGCCGCCGCTCTCCGGATTGCCGCCCGTCCCGAAAACACAGGCAAAGCCGTTGTCACCATGTGCCCCGACGGTGGCGAGCGTTATTTAAGCATCTGGCCCAAGTTTGACACTTCAATAATACATCGCAGGTGAGTGCCTGGTAGTTTACGATTTTTGTCCCGCGCGCTCGGTGTGTAGTGGCACGGCTATGATTCTTATTGGCATGGCATGACTACGATAATATGGTAGTGGCATTCCTGTGTGGGTCAAGTTCACCAAGACCAAGGCCGGAGATAAAACCCGCACCTACGTGCAGCAGGTGGAGAGTTACCGCGATGACCGGGGCAAGCCCCGCCAACGCGTGCTGACCAATCTGGGACGCCAGGAGCAGCTGGACCCCGAGATGGTGGCCCGGCTGAGCGATGGGGTGGCGGTGATATCGGAACCGGAAGAGTTCAGGAGCTCGGGAGCCCGGGTGTACGGCAGCACGTACGTGCTGGAACAGCTGTGGACCCGACTGGGACTGGGTCAGTGGTGGCGGCAACTGGGAGGGCAGCGCCGGTATGGGTTTGACTTGGAGGCGGCCGTGCGCGCCCTGGTCTTTTGTCGTCTGCACCACCCGAGGCCGGCTCTGGAGCACTGGATGGTGTCAGCCCTAGGCAGCCTGGCGGACGTGGACACCAGTCTCTGTCTCTTCGATACCACCAGCATCTACTTCGAGGGCGAAGGCCCGGCGGAACTGGCCCGGTTTGGTTTCAGCCGTGACCGGCGTTCTGACTGCCGGCAGTTCATTCTGGGTCTTCTGAGCAGCCGCGAGGGCCTGCCCATCGGGCACCTGGTGCTGCCCGGCAATACCGCCGATGTTGAGAGTCTGGCGCGGGCCCACGCAAAGCTGCTGGAGCGCATCCCGGCCCTGGAACCGCTCATGGTGACGGAGCATCTGGCCCGGTTGCGGGCCCGGGGCTGCAGTTACATAGTGGGGGTGAGACTGCGACAGCACAAGTCCCGGCAGGCGCTGGCCCGTCCCGGGCGTTACACTCAGGTGGCGGATAACCTGAGGGTCAAGGAGGTCTCCCTCGCAGGGGCGACGGACCGTTTTATCGTCTGCTACAATCCCGAACAGGTCGAGAGGGACCGCCGGGCTCGAGAGCAGATGGTGACGCAGCTCCGTCAGGCGCTGGAGGGTGGTCAGAATCTCTCCAGGCGACTGCTGCGGTCGGCTCCCGCCCGCCGTTATCTGAAGGTACAGGGTGCACAGGTGAAGTTGGACGAGGAGCGGATAAAGGCGGATGCGGCTTACGACGGCAAATGGGTGCTGCAGACCAACGTGGACCGAAAGCGAATGCCGCCGCGGGAAGTGGCGCGGCACTACAAGGGTCTTTGGCGGATCGAGAGCGCCTTTCGCAGCATGAAGTCGTTGCTGGAAACACATCCCGTCTATCACTGGACCGAGCGCCGGGTCAAGGCCCATGCGGGCGTGGGTGCTGGCTTTCACCTTGTTGCGGCTCCTGGAACTGCTGCTGGAGCAGGCGGGCGTTGACCAGTCGGGGGCCGCGGCTCTGCAAACCCTGGCCGGCATCACCAGCCAGGAGGTAGAGGTGGGTCCCTTGCGTTTCTAGTTCCGCTCCGACCTGACGCCAGCTCAGGAGAAACTGCTGGAGGCCTTGCGGATACCGGCGCCTCCCAAGGGCTATCACCTGAAGGGGAGTGAGGAGTGCGGTAGTGGCAAAGAACAGGTGAAGCCCTAGACCAAAGAAACTACTAGCAGGCATTCAGGCATTTCAGTGAGGATGTTTCTGGAAGTGTCAAAGAGCGCCCGTAACGAAAGCGAGCCCTTCACGACAGGAGGGCTTATTTACTTTAAAAAATATGCATATTGCATGCATTGATAACATGTGAGTAAAATAAACTTGAGTTGTACATCAGTGATAGCGCCGGCCGGCACCACCTTGGGATGACAGGTGAAAGCACCCATGTAGTAATGTCCGCAACCCAGTTTCCTTGCACATCCAGGTCTGCTTGTTTCGGCCGCCTGGCTTCTTCTCTCGCCCCAATACATTTCCTTGGTGAAAGCAGCATTGTATCCTGGCGGGGACGAACACCAGCGCTATCCCGTTTCGCGTCACTACGCGAACCTGGCTCGCTAAGTGGCCGTAGTATTACTTGCAGCCCATCTTCGTCCGGTTCGTCCGCTACCTCCGTTTTTCGCTCCGCCCCCTGAGCCTGCGTCTTGGAGTGGGTTGGGGCAATATCAAAACGGGGCTTTCGAGGGAGTATGCATGGCAGATGGACGGAAGCGCCCTTCACCTCTCTCGGCAGGCCCTGGATAGTCTCAAATCCAGCCGGGTGCCGGCCACCCGTTTTGCCGGGCAGATGGGCAATGTCTGGGAGCTCGTCAATTTCTACACTCTGTTAGATGCCATTCAGAGTCGCTGGAGTGAGAGGCAGTGGCAGGCAGTGCATGCTTACGAAACGGAAGGCACTCTAGAGAGAGCCGCCCGGCTTTTGGGTATCAGCCCCCAGAACGTATCCAAGCGGTGCCGGGCCGCCAGCTGGAAGACGGTGTGGGAAGCAGAGCGGTGCCTGAACTCGGTGATACGAGAGGGACTGCTGCGTGACTGAGCTGTTCCTATGGATGGTATCGGCCCACATAGTGGCCGACTTCGTTCTCCAGACTCCTGCTATTGCTGAGGCCGAATGCGCAGGGAGCATCCGCGGGTACGTCAAGCACGCTGTAGGGCATTTGCTGACCCTGGTGCTGTTTACGCACCAGTACATATCTCTGGCGATGGTAGCCCTGTGGCTTATCATACCCGTGGTTCATACCCTGACTGACTGGGCCGAGAATCGCCTGGTACCCTTGAGCCACCCGGCCGACGCACTGGCTTCGTCTTTGACCAGATGTTTCATCTCCTGGTCGCTTTCTTTTCCCTGCGGAGGATAACCCCGCCTCTCTGCTTCCCGGTGGTGACGTTCTACGGAACGGAAACCTGATTACATCGACGGGGACAGACGCCTGGCAGAATGTCCTGGGTGGGAGCGGATTGCGGTTGGTGTTGCTGGTAGCCGTCGTCTACGGATACGTGGTTTTGGGCGGTTCCGTGCTCGTGCGAAAAGTCCTTGACCTGGAAGTCCTGAGGCTTCCGGACTCAGGCAATGGCTACGGCGATACCCGGCAGGTCGGACGGTACATCGGATTCCTGGAGAGGGCCGTGATTCTCACCCTCACTCTCGTTGGCTTTGTATTCACGGCGAAATCCATCGCGCGTCACAAAGAACTGGAGAACCGCGACTTCGCCGAGTACTATCTGGTAGGGACGTTGCTCAGCGCGCTTTTTGCAATACTGGGCGGCCTGTTTCTTAAATCCGCCCTGAGGGCTTAGAAGCCGGAGGTTCTTGACGAACCAAGCCTATTGCGGGGTCCGGGAGGGGATTCGAGATTCTTTAAGCCTGGTGTTTCCATGGAAAAGTCGCTTATCGGGGGAGTACTGCAGGGATTAAGGTAGAACCAGGCGAATGTACTATATCGCGTGTATCCTATACCCGGTTCTGCAACTTATACCCCACCACCCGAGACGGGGGGCCCGGTTGTGGCGGCTCGAGAACGCCTCTTTGACTATATACCGGAGAACCTTTTCTCCGTGTTGGCCGGCCCGCTAAAAGAGCTTCATGCCGGCCTGTTGTTTCTCGTGTACGATCAGTACAGGCGTACCATTTACACCCTTCCCCGGGAAACGGTGATCGACCTCTTCTGCGAGTACCTGGAGAGCTCCGAGCTGCAGGAGTGGCCTGAAGACGAAGAAGGGCAGATCCCGGTTCAGAGTATACGGGACAGGGCAAGTGTCCTGTTGCGCAAGTTCCTGGATGCAAAATGGCTGATCCAGGAGCAGAGCTACGATTACAGCTTCCGGATTTCCCTGCCCGACTATGCCCTGTCGTTACTTGAGGTTTTAGACAAGATCCGTACCGGTTACAGGATGGAATTCCGGGGGCGAATACTCAGCATACACCAGATACTGACCGGTGAGGAAGGAATGTCATACGTAGCACTGCAGCAGGCGGCTGAGTACACGTCCGAGCTGGTGGATGGGTTAAAGAGGCTCAGCCACAGTATTAAGGCTTACACGGAAAAGCTCCTGGAGAAGAGCGACCCCCGTGAGATCATAAGCCATATCTTCGATGAGTATCATGTGCAGGTGCTGGGCGAGCAGTATTACCGGCTGAAAACCTCAGAACACGTATCCAAGTACCGCAGCGGCATCCTGGCACGGGTGAAGGAGTGGCAGGCGAGCCGCCCGGAGATCGTGAGTCAGGCCGCCCGGATGGTGCAGGAGCGACAGGCGCCGGACCGGTTGACCGGCGAGAACACCATCTATAACTGGCTTGAATACATCGAGGAGTCTTTCACCCATATGGACGAGCTGCTGGAGGAGATTGACCGGCGCAACGCGCAGTACGCCCGCTCCGCCGTGGAGAAGCTGCGCTTCCAGCTGCAGCAGGGTCGGGGGGTGGAGCAGCAGATCGTCGCGATACTCCGCTACCTTGCAGCGAAAGCCAGGGCTACCGGGGAGCGGGACGAATGCCCGCCTGAGGTGGACCGCATGGTCCGCCTGTTCACCCTTCGTACTGTCGATGAATTCAGCATCAAGAGCCCTTCCCGAGCGAAGAGGGAGCACCTTCCCCGGCCCATCGAGCCGGTGGAGATAGACCAGTCGATCCGCAGCGGTAAACTTGAGCGGTTCCGCCGCCGTGTTGGAGAGGAGATCACCGTTGAGGAGATCAACCGTTATGTTGCGGAGCTATTACCGGAAAACGGTACACTCCCACTCAGTGAACTGCCCCTTGGAACGCGGGAGGAGTGGGTTCGACTGATATACATCATTCTCTACAGCCGCTCGCGCCGCGCCCGGTATATTCTGACGGGAGAGCGCGGCCGGACCGTTTTGTCGAATAAAGGGAGCGCCGAGGTTCCCGCTTTGACGGTACGGCGAAAGGATGCCTGACCATGCCCGGCTTTGAAGAACTTTACGAGACCCTGACCGATAAGGAAAAGCAGCAGTTTGGCGAGACGGTGAACCTGCTTCTTGGCAAGACCTACCTGGTTTATGAACGGGAGGAAGACCGCCGCCATTACCGCTTTGTCGAGAGGCACCTGGAGTTATTCCAGCGATACCTCGAGATTGCCCGCTGGAGCGTTCATGTCGTGAAGCATCACGGCGTGATCCAGGCATACAACATGGACGAGCGTAACCGCCGGAATTTCACGCTCCAAGAGACGATATTCCTCTTTATCCTGCGTCTTCTCTACGACGAGAAAAGACGCCAGCTGCGCCTCACTCAGCAGGTCCTGGTGACGGGACAGGACATCCAGGAGAAGTACCTGGCGCTGCAGATCAAGCAGCGACTCCCGGCCCGAGAGGATATGCAGCGCATTCTGAAGATGTTCAGTACTTTTTCGCTGCTTGACTTAAAGAATGGTCACTGGAGAGAGCCCGAAGCGGTCTACGTGCTGTATCCGTCACTTCTACTGGTGCTGAACCTCTCGGATATGGAAAGCCTGAGCGAATGGCTGAAAGAGCAGGCTGAGGCAGCCGCGTCCCTGGATGACGAGGAGTGGGAAGAGGCTGAAGCTGCACCTGAGGCCGGCACATAAACCGAGAGGCTCGCGGCATGTTGTAGCAGGTACGAGGACTCAGAGCATACCTGGGATGGCTATCCGACGATGGAGGTCCACCTATGCGGCTGCTGACGAAGATAAAACTCATCAACTGGCACTTCTTTGACAACGAGACGATCCCGATCGAAGGCAGTACCCTCATCACTGGGGATAATGGGGCCGGTAAGTCCACTCTGATCGACGCCCTGCAGCTTGCCATTGTGGCCAACGTGAAAAAAGTACGGTTTAACTCCTCGGCCATGGAAGACCGTACTACCCGGGATCTGAAGAGCTACCTGCGGGGGAAGACCGGCACCGAAGGGGGCACCTCTTTTCGCCGGAATGAGGACTTCTCAAGCTACATCGTACTGGAGATCACCCATACACAGACGGGGAAGCAGTACCTGATCGGCGTGGTGTTCGACTACTACCACGTAACCGGGGAAGAAGAGCACGTCTTCTTTAAAGTGGACGAGGCCGCCCTGAACGATGATCTCTTCTTTCACGAACCGCACAAGCCCCGCAACCGGCGCCAGTTCTTTGACTACCTGAAAGCGAGGGGGATCAAACACCGCCAGTACCGGAACGACATCAGCACATATACCTACGACCTGCGCCAGCTCTTCGGGGCCAAGGAGTCATTCTTCTCGCTGTTTACCAAAGGCATCTCCTTTTCGCCCATTACCGATCTGCGCCGCTTTGTCTACGACTACATTCTCGAGGAGCGGGCTGTTGACGTCAAGACTATGCGCGAGTACTTCGAGCGGTTTCGCCAGGTCGAGCTCATGATCGAAGAGACCAAGAAAGAGATCGCTGCCCTTGAGAGCATAGAGGAGCAGTATGGCGAGATCGAGAGATTGCGGTTGAACCTGGATATGAACGATTACATGGTACTCCGGGCGCGGTGGGAAACCAGCCTTGCCCGGCTCAGGCAGAAAGAAGAGCAGAAACGGGCAGAGGAAGAGAAGATGACTGCACTCGCCGCCCGCATCTCGGCAGCGGAGGCGGAAAAGCGCGCCCTTGAGCAGGCGCTAAGCGCACTTGAGCGGTCTATCAGCGAGAACCAGGCCGGGATTAGAGAAAAGGAGCTGCGCCGGAGAATCGAGGAGCTGCGAAATCGTCAGGCAGAACTGGCGCGACTCGAAGATAACCTGATACACCAGATGAACGCTGAGGTGAATGAGATAAGGGCCCTGGCCGATATCCTGTGCCGGGTAGAGGCACCTGTTACCTTGTCACAGGGCCTGATGGACGCACAGGCACGGTGGGCCGAGGCGGTTGAAACCGACACCGCATGTTTTCCGGAGGACCATGCCGAACTGGCCAGGAGCTGGCAGAAGGCGCGGGAATGGCTGACCGTACGGAGTCATTCGTGGGCGGAGGAGGAGAGAGCCCTGTGCCAGGACATAGAAAGACTGCACAACACCATCCAGGAGCTGGGACGAAACCAGGTTCTGGGTAGCGATTCCCCGACCATGAAATTGAAACGGGTGCTGGAGGAACACCTGTTTACCCCGGCCGGGGAGAAGGTTCCCGTCTACCTCTTCTGCGAGGCCATTGATATCCGCGACGGCCGCTGGCGGAACGCCATCGAAGGCTACCTGCATACTCAGAAATTCGACCTGCTGGTACCCCCGGAGTACTTTGACGACGCGCTGACCCTCTACGAGCGGCATAAGTTCACCTGCGGCATTGAGCGGGTCGGTCTGGTAAATACCGGACGCCTGATGGCCGAGGTACGCCCGCGCAAACCAGGCAGCCTTGCAGAAGAGATCACTGCTTGCGTGGACTACGCTGCCGCATACGCCGACTGGCTGTTGGGCGGCGTGATCAAGTGTGATTCTGAGAAAGAACTGAAGCAACACGCCAGGGCGATTACCGACAGTTGCATGCTGTACCAGAACCATACCGCCCGGCAGATCCCACGCTCCCGCTATGACATGCCATTTATCGGCAAGGAAGCAGTACAGTTCCAGATGGCCCGGCGCAAAGAAGAGCTGCGCGAGCGTGAGGCGCGCCTCCGCTCGTGCCGGGAGATGTTGGCACTCGCCGACGGTGCAAGACGCTATGCCGCCGATAAAGCAGACCGTTACGAACGGTGGAGACAGGATACGGCGACCCTCAAAGAGAAGGCCCGCGTTGCAGAGGCGCTGGAACAGAGCCAACGGGAGATAATGACCTTGGATCTCAGTGAGCTGCGACGTCTCGAAAGGGAGCGGGACGAAAAAAGACGAGCGCAGAATGGGATCGAGGAGTCATTGCGTCAGCTGGCAGAGGAACAGGGGGATGCGCGGCGAGGTATCAGAGAGATGGACCAGCAACTGGCCGCGCTTAGGCTTGAGGCAGAGGGGATGCGATCCGAGTACGAATCGTTTGTGGCAAACCTGGCGGATGAGCTGCGTGAACGGTGCCACCGCAAATGGGAGAACGAATCGTCCCGGCGCGACCCTGAGACCCTGCTCGCGAACTACCGCGGCAGCCGTGAAGGGCTGAAGACGAGGCTTGACAAACAGATGCAGTCGCTGGTACGCGTCCGCACCGACTTCGTCCACCAGTTCAACTTCTCCGGCGATCCCGAAGCGCCTGATAACGAGGCTTTCCGCCGCCGTCATCGGCTGCTGGTGGACAGCCACCTGCAGGATTATGAGGCCAAAGCGAAAGAAGCAAGAGAGCAGGCGGAGAGAAGTTTCCAGGAACACTTCGTCGCCAAGATAGGTGAATACATCCAGGACGCCCATCTGGAAATCAAGGAACTGAACCGGGCACTGAAGGATATGCGGTTCGGCACCGACTCCTATACCTTCAGCCTGAGCGCAAAAAGCGAAACGCGGCGCTTCTACGACATGATCACGGATACCGAAGTTTACCACGGCTCGATTTTCAGGGATGCTTTCCTGCAGAAGCACGGCGAGGCGATCCAGGAGCTTTTCGCCGAGATTACCCGTAGCGAGAACGAGTTCAGCGAGACGATGCAGGTGCTGACGGATT
Organism: Bacillota bacterium; assembly: GCA_040755615.1. Taxonomy (GTDB): domain Bacteria; phylum Bacillota; class Sulfobacillia; order DUSP01; family DYEP01; genus DYEP01. The sequence goes on along the minus strand of JBFMAL010000003.1, from coordinate 78,984 downwards.
ACCGTTCTTTCCTGGATTTTGAGATCGTCATTACTGACGACCGCGGCTACAAGAGCCATTTTTCCAAGGTGGCCCGGGACAAATCCGGCGGTGAAACCCAGGTGCCCTTTTATGTAGCCATCCTGGCCTCCTTCTACAGAGCCTACCAGCTTTACCGCAACAAGGACAGCCTTCGCCTGGTCGTGTTCGACGAGGCTTTCAACCGGATGGACGCGGACCGGATCGAGGAAGCGATCTGCTTTATGAAGAACCTAGAGTTCCAGGCCATCATCGTCGCTCCCACCGGGCGCATTCAGCTGATCGTCCCTCACGTAAACACCAGCCTGATCGTCATGAAAGAGGGATTCCACAGCTACGTCGAGCGGGTCAGCAGGAAGGATTTGGGACAGTGGAACTGAGCCTGTTGCAAAAAGAGGTGCTCAACCGCCTCCTTGACAAATATGAGAACCGAAAGGATTACAGCGATACCGCCGGCAGTACCAGGCGGACCATGCTCAGGGTCGACGCACGCCAGTTTCCCGAGTATTTCCACGTCAGCGATAGCAGCTACCGCCGAATGCTCAACCAGGAGATGGAGCTGCTCGAACGTCGCGGGTGGATCACGCTGGAGTGGGAACGGTTCGACCGAGGGCATACCTTGCGACGCCTGGTCCTGGTCGAGGATGCGATCCCCGGCATATATGGTGCGCTGGCTCGCCGACCCAAAAGTGAGACCTACAGACAGCTGCGGACACTGCTGCACCGGTGGTGGAGGCAAGCACCCCCGGAGATGGGTACCTTCTATAAAGAAATGTTCCGTCGGCTTTCCGACCTGGAGCCGCTGCCGGCCCCGTTGCGGGCGGACCACCCTGAAATGATAGAGGATCTTCTGCGCGGCCTGCACGCCTTTTTTGAGCCGCGCGAAGGGGAGGTTACCAAGCGCAGCTTGAGCGTGCAGCTTTACGGGGACTCCAAGCGCTGGGCTGAACTGGAAAAGCCGATCCTGCAGATAATCAGAAGCTACTGCCTGACTGGCGAGGACGACATAGCCGGCGACACGCTGATGGGCGAGAGGGGCATCGTGGATAACCCGACCTACATCCAGATAGCAGGACCTTTGGTCTTCACGACGCCGAGGGGCAGGGTGGACCTGTGCTGTTTCTACCCGGACCTCGGGCTGGCTGCGGAGATGGTGAATCGGATTGAGGTAGAAAGCTGCAGTGCTTCTGCCGTGGTCACCGTGGAGAACAAGACCTCATATTACCACTACCTGCGGCAGGGACCACAGGAGCACCTAACAGTATATCTTGGCGGGTACCACAACCGTGCGCGTCGCGAACTGTTGCGGAAGATCCACGCGTACCTGGCGACGAGATCGCGCCGGGTTCCTTTCTACCACTGGGGGGATATGGACCTCGGAGGATTACGGATCTGGCGGGACCTCTGTGACAAGACCGGCATCTCATTTGAGCCGCTGTATATGGACGAGCGCAGTTACCTTTCCCACCTGCACCTGGGACAGCCGTTTTCGGAGAGCTACGGCAGGAAGTTGGCTGCACTGCTCGGTGATCCTTCATACGAGTGTTTTCACGGACTCATAAGGCTCATGCTGGACAGGGGAATCAGGGTCGAACAGGAAGCGGTTACCGTGCTTCCATGGAGCGGAAATTGTTTTATGTAACCCGAAACAGGAAGCCAAGAGCCCGCACCGGCGCACCAGGGGGTAGGGTAGGCCACGCTGCCCAGATACCCGGTTTTTACCAGTTCCAAGTTCGAGGCGCAAGAGAATAACTGGTACTGCACTATACAGGGGAACCTCGTGTGTCGAGATTGCCGATCTTTGACGTGATATGAGAAAAAAGGGCTGCTGAAGGAGGCGCCACGACTGTGGATAAAGAGACTTTCCGTCGATTCGGATACGAGTTTGTGGACTGGGTGGCCGACTATTTTTGCGACGTCAGTCGCTACCCGGTGCGTTCCCCGGTCCGGCCCGGGGAGATCAAGGCTCAGCTGCCGCAGGTCCCTCCTGAAGAGGGGGAGCCCATGGAACGCATCTTCTCCGACTTCAAAGAGATCATCCTGCCCGGGATCAGCCACTGGCAGCACCCCGGATGGTTCGCCTACTTCCCCGCCAACAACAGCCCGCCCTCGGTTCTTGCCGAGCTGCTCACCGCCGGCCTTGGCGCCCAGTGTATGATCTGGGCCACCTCCCCAGCTGCGACTGAGCTGGAAGAGGTGGTTATGGAGTGGCTGCGTCAAATGCTCGGGCTCCCCGCAGGAATGGCCGGCGTTATCCAGGATACAGCTTCCACTGCAACGCTGTGCGCCCTTCTCACCGCCAGAGAGGCGGCCACTGGCTTTTCATCCAATCGCATCGGGGCGCGTGAGCCACTGGTGGTTTACGCCTCGTCTGAGACCCATTCAAGTATAGATAAGGCGGTGAAGATCGCAGGCTACGGGAGCGATTACTTAAAGCGCGTCGCTACAGGAGACGATTTCGCCATGCTGCCTGAGGAACTGGAACGTGCGATTCTGCAGGACAAATCGGCGGGGCTGCGGCCGACATGCGTTGTGGCGACTCTCGGCACAACGTCGTCGACCGCAGTTGACCCCCTTGAGCCTATCGGGGAGATCTGCAGGCGGCACGGGCTCTGGCTCCATGTAGATGCCGCTTTTGCGGGAAGTGCAGCGATCCTTCCGGAGAAACGAGGGATGCTGCAGGGCGCCGAGATGATGGACTCGTTTGTTATGAATCCCCACAAGTGGCTTTTCACCAATTTCGACTGCTCCGCCTATTTTGTGAAAGACCCTGAGCTGCTCGTTCGGACCTTCGAGATTCACCCCGAATACCTGAAGACAGTGCATGACGCAGTGGTCCACAACTATCGCGACTGGGGAATCCAGCTGGGCAGGCGATTCAGGGCCTTGAAGCTTTGGTTCGTGATCCGTTCGTACGGGGCGGAAGGTCTTCGGGAAATGGTCCGGCAACACCTTCGGCTCGCCCAGCTCTTCAAGGGTTGGGTTGAGGAAGACAGACGTTTCAGGGTACTCGCCCCTGTTGAGTTCAGCCTGGTCTGCTTCCGACTGGAACGTCCGGGGGCGTCCGAAGAAGAGACTGCCAGGCTCAACCAGAGCCTGCTTGACCGAGTAAATTCTTCCGGCAAGGTTTTTTTGACCCACACTTCTCTGAAGGGGCGCTATGCCATCCGCATGGCTATCGGCCAGCGCACCACTACGGAAGAGCACGTGAGGGAGGCCTGGGAGCTCATTAAGAACGCGGCGGATGCGCTCTAGACCGGACTAGACAGCTTGCAGGAGGATCAATAACGGTCTGGAGTACGGGTCAGGCTCCTGGGGTAGTAGCGGTACCTTCGGTACGGGAAGAGGATGAACGTTTGCATCTCATGGTGCAGCACTCTCAGGTCGGTTCTTTTTTGGATTACGGGTGTGCGTGTACGCATCAGGGCGGAGGTCATATGTACCAACTGAGATGATTTCGGTGGCCTGCGCTCTTTCATCCTGTGTGCCCGGCTTGTCAGAAAGAGGCGGTACTCCCTGGTGGTAGCCGGTCCTGCCGCCCGTGACTTTTCCCGGGTCTTCAGGGTCTAGAACGCCTTTACGCTGGAGATCATTGAGCTTAAACCGGGTTGCGACAGGTGGAGCGGTTGCTGCCACGCCTGTTGAGGTATAGCCCCAAGCGGCGCTCCGGCGCGGTAGGCGGCTTGGAGAAAACGGAACCTGCCGTGGCCACCGACGGAGCAGAGTTTGATGTGGGCTTTGGTTTCCCGAGAGTGGCGGCGCAGACTTTAAAGGAACACAGTACTGGAGGGAGTGTTCAAATGGCCAGGATAGGGATTATCACCTGTTCAAACTGTACTCAGGACTTAGACTGCGCCTCTGTGGTTTGCCTCGCAGACCTGCGAAAGCGCAGTGGCTTTTTTAGTGAGTACCCCCCGGATGAGCCCATCGAACTCGTCGGCATCATAAACTGTGCCGGCTGCCCCACGGTCAATGCGGAGGAGAAAATCCTGCGCAGGGTCCGGTCTGTCGCGGACTTTCGCGTCGACGCGATCCACTTCTCTTTTTGCCTCACTGCACTGTGTCCCTTCAAGGTTAAGTACTTGAAGGTAATCGGTGAATCATACCCGGATGTCAAGCTGGTCATGGGTACCCATACGCCGAGAGACCCCGGAGAGTTTCAGAAAGAGATCAGGGAACTTCTGTGTGCCGACAGGTCTACCCTGACAGATCTTATCAAGGGGCGCCCCACCAGCAAAGATCTCTGAACGGTACCAGATAATGAAGGATGTTAAGCTGTGTGCCTCACCAAGCTAATGCCCTGTAGGAGACTGCGTCTTGTTCCCTCCCCGAGAGGATTGCAAGATAACGCCCTGGCAACATGGTGTCGTACTGTACCTTGGCAGAACCCAATTACCACCACAAAATGCTCCTTGAGCCAGTATTCAGGAACTTGATAGATAACGTGGTCAAATACTCGCATGGAGGAAGCCTGGTAGGCAAGGCAGGCTAATGGGTACACCTTGATGTCCGTGGCAGACCAAGGATACGGTATCGCCCCGGAACACCTGAATCGCTTGTTTGATAGGTTTTACATGATTAGGAAGGGGAGCGTCCAATTACTTAAAGCTTACCGCGTGCAGCATTCCATCGTCAGGGGTCCGTATAAGGGGGAAGTACGCTGCCACCCTGACGTGGATCTTGAGGAAGTCTCCGCACTTCCGGCGCTCATGACATGGAAGTGTTCACTGCTCAATGTAGAGTGCTCTCGGAAACACCCAGAAACTCCCTGGGAAGACGAAAGAATAGAGCCGAAGCAAGTGATTGAGGAGCCATGCTGACCCTGTAGACGCCACCTGGGGTTGGACGACACCTGGGTGTACTCGTTGACCTCGATTGAAGAGACCTTGCGGTGACCGGAGTTCCGTTCGTTCAGTTCTATGAAGGGTTCTATGTTCTACTCGTGGTGCAGGCGGTAGAAGTCATAGGAGTCATGGGCTGAGTTCCAGACGGCCTTGGCATAGAGTTTCCTGAACTCGGCGAGCGCGACGACGCCGAGCACGGAGTCGTTGCGGGAAGCCTGAGCGACGGAAACGAAGACTCGCGGAAGTCGGCATGGGAGCCACAATTGAGCAGCACGAATGAACACCACCCAGCAGCAAAGTGATGGCAAATAATACCATCCACCTCGATTTTGGGGACAATTACCAGTTGTCAAGTGCGGTCTACTGTGCTGAGGGCATACTATGACAATTTATCTCTCCGTAGCAGCCGCACAGACACAAAAACATAGGATTTCGCATGCATCCAAAGCTCAAACTACCGGCGGTTAGGAGTTTCTGAGAGGACACTTAGCCATATTGGGGGACTGTTTCTCAAATCCACCCTGAAAGCGTAAAAGATGCTGATGTCTGATATACTGAGAGGGGAGCAGGTTGTGAATCTTGATGATATGAAGCAGATAATTTGGGAATTAGATGCGCATCGTCTTCAGAAGAAATTGGCTTAGGCAGGCTTTGGTCCAGTTCCTGGTGCAATTGGGGACTTATTTGCTGTTGGCTGTAAGAACCTTTGGCCATAAACTATGTAAAACTGCTTTGTCTGTCTATGGCATTGATCCAGCAACTGATGCACCGAATCATATGTCGAATAGAAGGCGATGAACGAGAAATCGCCGCTCTTCTTAATCCGCATTTGGAGATTCCTAATTGGCTTTTTGATAACGAGGACGACGATTATTGGAATCTGCTAACAAAACTTTATCGTGAGGTTTGGGAGGGATACCTGATGGGACAAGCCGGTTCTCAAAATAACAAATGCAAAAACAGGCCTTTTCTTGAAGAGGTCAGTGGGGAAGATGCTCTGGTTATTCTTCGTCGTCTGGCAAATGAAGACAAAGAAATTGCGGCAAAAATTGAAAAGATAGTAAAGGAGGTTTTAAGTGAGGTTGATTCCGAGAGTATTGCAGAAGAGGTTTTCTGGGATTTAAGCCGGATTGAAGTAGAAGAATTATGGGAGCGTTCGGGGCGTACGCGGAATGAATATATTGAACCGGTCGAGATGGCCTGGACCATGATCGAGGAAACCTTACAGGAATATCTGGAACAGTTCGATAGACTCCAGAGGCTATTAATGTTTAATCAGGCCAAAGAATGTTTATTAGGAATAATAATGGGTTTATACATGTTTGACACCGATTCAGAGACCCAGTTCAAGAATTGGGCTGTTGATGTTCCGGAACAATTCGCACAGCACATCATCAGCGAATGGGTTAAACTAAACCAGGATGCGATCAACGACATCAGAGAGCTCCTAGAGGAGAGGTGTCCGAACTGGTTCTTGTGAACTACCCCTCCCTTCGCTCCGCTCAGGCAGGGGCTTCCCGCTTCATCAGTAACCCGCGGTGCTTCAGACGGGCCTGAATTCGGGTGGTTCCCACCCTACTTCGTCCGTCTGGCATTTCCCATATGGCTTTACGGAATACGGGGTTGCAAGACGCTGTTCGTATTCCGACCCCTTGCCTGCAGGTAGACGCTTTACTATGTTATACCACAAAAGATGTTTGCACAATAACTGCCTATCATCCCCGCCCTTCACTGCATTCAGGACGGGGACTTCCCGGCGGGAAAGCTAAACTACTAATCCACAGCAGATATCGTGGCGGATATACTTCAAGACCTGCCGCAACACTTCTTGTATTTCTTCCCGCTTCCGCAGGGGCACGGGTCGTTGCGCCCCACCTTCGGCCCGGGCCGGGTGTACGGTTGAGGGAAGAATTCGTCCTCCTCTTCGTCGTCCTCAGATTCAAACATCTTGGGGGCCAGCTTCTTATAGCGTTTGTATTTCTTGTAGCATGTTTCAAATAAGTAATCTTCTTTTTTGGGGTTTAAAGCAAGATCAAAAAACTCTTTCTTGAGGTTATAGAGCTGGGGATATGCTGATTTCAGGCGCGCGATATCTCGGCGGAAAGTCGCAAGCTCCGCAACAATCTCCGCCTCGAAGAAAAACTGCGTGATGGGACACTCAAGGCAGAATTTGTTTCCACACATGTGTAGCTCAAAGTCGAGCATTTCCGCCAAAAGGCTGTTGATGGAGTGGTCCGCTTCAAGTTTTTTCAGTTCTCCCAGGATTACGGTCTTGACGTCTATCTCCTTCTTGATCTCGGCGATTTCTTCATCATCAGGAAGCAGAGCCGAGGCGGCGTCAATGGTCGCCGCCGACTCTTCGAACAGGCCGAGGCTATGGATTCTTTGAGAGAGATATGCTAAAAACCAGGCCACATTGCCTCGATCGACATCACTTTGCATGGCCCTGTTCTTCATCTCTTCAAGATGCTTGCGCATGTTCAAGTGATCTTGGGAGTAAATGTCGATTTGAATCATGTGGTAATACAGCTCGAGATTGTCCCAGCCTTTTCTGTTGCTGACCTCCAGCCCTTCCATGACTGTCTCAACGGCCTGGGCAAAGTCCTTCACCGCGAGGTGACAGTCGATCAGCCCCAGCCAGAGGGAAAGGTTGTCTTCGTCGAGGGACAGCGCCCGGCGGTACTGTTCAATGCCTTTCTTATGCCAGCCGCGCATGGCGTAAGCCTGGGCAAGCTGCCGGGCGAAACCGGCGTGGTTGGGCTGTTGTGCCACCAGCTCCTCAAAGATGCGGATCGCTTTACCACTGTTTTCGTTTTTCAAATAAGCCTCACCGAGCAGGCTGTTGACAACCGAAAAGTGCGGGTGGGATTTGACTACCCATTCCAAAAGCCGGATCGCTTCCGCAGCGTCTCCCCGGTCCAGGGCCTGGCGCCCCGCGTCAAAGTAAAGTTTGACGTCGGCGGGCATGGAGTCGACCTCGTCATACTGCCTGCGGGTGTTTTCATCCACCAGGACCTCGTAGGCCTCCCGTATTCTCATAAAGGCCTCGGGGTACCGGTCGGGTGGGTATTTCCGGACAAGGCCGAAATAGGCCTTTTTGATATCCGTAACCGTGGCGCTTTTGGGGATATTCAGCGTGCCGTAGTAGTCCTTCATTTGTCGGTTACCACTTTCCTGTTCAGTAGTCTATCCTTCAGTTTAAGCAGCTTGTAGCTCAGGCGGCGCTGCATGGCGGCCAGGTAGCGTGCGGTGTCGGGATTGTCTTTGTCGACGGACAGGGCGTTTGTCCAACAGCGGAGGGCGGCGCTTGTCTTACGGCCAAGGGCATACAGGATCCCTAGATAATTGAGCAGGGCTGCCGATTCGCCAAGACGGGTGCAGAGCTCTGCTTCGACAACAGCGGCGGCACGGGCGTACTCTCCGCGCTCGCACAGTACGGTCACTGCGGAGAAATGGGGAGCGCTTTCCGCCAGGGCGTTCCGTAAGTCGCTTAAGTAGCCTGTGGCCGGGTTTCCCTCGCCGCAAAGGGAAACGCTGCGGGCCCAGCAGAATTCGGCCGTCTTAAAGCTGCCCAGCCGGTAGTAGCACAGGCCGGCCAGGTTCCAGGCCTCCAGGTTGGTGCTGTCATAACTTACCGCTTTGGCCAGGTAGCGCACCGCCACGCTGATCTCGTCTGATCGGGCCCGGAGCAGTCCCTGGTTGTAATACCATCGGGACAGGTTTTCAATCATCCTGTGTCTCCGTCAGGGTATAGATAATCTCGTGAAGCTCTTCCTTGTACTGGTCGAGGGTTTCCGGTGTGTCGCCCCGCACCAATCCTTCCTTGATTTTGCGAACCAGGCTTTCCATCTCCAGCGCATAAAACAGTGCCTCGTCGTTTTTCACCATCCGCTCGGCTCTCTTGATGATGGCCTTGTATTTCCGGGCGTGAGGCGCCTTTTCCCATCCTTCCAGGTCGACCTCGTTAACCATATCCACGCCTGTTGTCTCGATGACCAGGTTGGCCTTTTTGCCCGTGCTGACTATCTTCCCTTCCACCTGCAAGATGCCGTTTACGTCATAGGCGAAAGAGACGGCGATTTTCTCCTGAAAAGCTGGAGCCGGCGGGATCCCTTTCAACATGAATTTACCGAGAAAATTATTGAGGGAAGCCTTCCTGTATTCGCCCTGGTAGACGTTAATCTCCACCTGGGTTTGGTTGTCGACCACCGTCCCGTAGGTTTTTTCCTTGATCACCGGGATGGTCACGTTTCGCGGGATAATCACGTCAAAGGCGTCGGCAACGGGGAAACCGCCGACGTAGTCCAGCACGGAGATGCCGAGAGTGTACGGGCACACATCGGTGATCACAATGCCACGGTCGGACAGCCGGCCGTCGAGAATGCCCCCTTGCACCGCCGCGCCCCTGACCACTGCCAAGTCGGGGTCGACCAGACAGCGCGGGGTCTGCCCCAGCGTCTCTTCGATAAAGCGACGTACATAGGGAATACGGGTGGAGCCGCCCACCAGGAGGACCAGGTCGATATCCGCGGCGCTGAGGCGCGAGTCTTGCAGCGCCGTGTGGATCTGTTTGGCGGTGGAGTCGATTAGGTCTTTGATCAGGCTTTCCAGAGTCTCCCTGGTCACCGTTTCCTCCAGAGAAACCGGATTGCCCGCTACGCTAGTCAACAGCGGTATCACCAGGTGGTACTCCTCCTGCTCGCTCAAGGCCATCTTGCATTTCTCCGCTGCTTCTTTCAGGCGCAGCAATGCCCGCGGGTCACGTGAAAGATCGGCGGTGTACCGCTCGGCAAAGCGGCGCATCAGGTAATCCATGAGCCGCTGGTCGAAGTCTTTTCCGCCAAGTTGGTTGTTGCCGCTGCTTGCTTTGACGTCGAGAACGCCTTCGAACATTTCCAAGACGGTTACATCGAGGGTGCCACCGCCGAGGTCATAGACCAGGATGTTCTGGCATTCCCGCATATGTTCGATCCCGTAATCTAAGGCGGCGGCGGTGGGCTCGTTGATGATGCGCTCCACCGTGATCCCGGCGAGTTTGCCCGCTTCCACGGTGGCCCGTCTCTGGGTATCGGAGAAATAGGCGGGTACCGTGATCACCGCCCTGGTAATATCTTCACCCAGATACTTGCGGGCGCAGTCCATGAGATAGGCCAAAATGAACGACGATATCTGCTGCGGAGTGTACTCTTTGCCGCCCATGGTTACTGTGGCGCCGCTACCCATCAGCCTTTTCACTTCCATGACCGTATGGTGGGGTTTTAGAAGAAACTGGTCCCGGGCCTCTTTCCCGACGACAATGGCCCCGTTATCGGAAAGGCCGACCACCGAGGGGGTGACGAATTCCCCCAGGTGGTTGGGGATGACCAGCGGCTTTCCGTCCCGCAAAACGGCAATTTCTGAGGTGGATGTGCCAAGATCAATCCCCACGATGCTGCTCATTACTGGTAGAACCTCCATCTACTTTATTGACTACAACCTGGGCTTTGCGAAGTAGGCGCGACTGGTACATATACCCGCACCGTAACACCTCGAGGATCGTCCCGTTCGGCTTGGCGCGCTCCTCCACAGTCTGCACCGCGGCGTGGATTCGCGCGTCAAAAAAGGAGCCTTCGCTCTCGATACGGAAAATGCCCCGCGCCAGCAGGTCTGTTGCAGTATTGTCCCAGAGCAGCTTTATCTGCTCGGACCAACTGCCACACTCGTTTTGCACGGCACAGCGGTAGATGTCTTCGAGACGGTCCAGGGCAGCCAGTAGAGCCTCGATTAGCGAGAGTTTCTCTTCTTCCTGAACGGCGGTCATTTTTCTCTGCTCTGCCAGGCGCCTCTCCGCCTCCTTTTCCTCCGCAAACAGCGACAGAGCTTCCTCGATTTGCAGGTTGGCCTGGTTCAGCTCCCGGCCTACACGCTTCAGCACAGCGGTCAGCGCCTCGATGAGCGGTGCTGCCTCATTATGATACTGGGCAAACTCGGCATCAACGGATGCAAAATTGAATTTGGCCAGCTCTTGGCGGAAATCAATCATCGGTGGCGGGTTATCTCCTTTGCGGTATGCTTTTTAAGGTTAAACACTCATTCACCAAGATGAACCTGAATTCCTCCATATGGCCATTTCCGGAAGGTTCTTACCTTTCAGATACACGGGTGCCGAAGAGTCTCGGCAGGGGGGAACAAGTTTGCCCCATGCCCAGAGGAACGGTAATCTTGAAGAAAGAGTGCTGTTTTTCTTCTTATAGGAGATAAATATGCTTTGAATTCAGTGCGGCCCTGACCTGCGTGGAATGAGGGTGCGTCCCCTCGCGGTGAGATTGTTACAAATGATACTCCTCTTGCTTTTTGGGCTTTAATGCCTACCCGAAAACTTGGCAGGTTCTGCGATAGTATCCAAGAACTGACCGGTAAACGGCTCGGAGGAAAAAAGAGCAATGCTGCTTGGACCCGGTTAATAGAACGATACCCAAGGAGGGGAGTCTTATGATCGGGGCTATCGCCGGAGACATCATTGGGTCGGTTTTTGAGTCCAACAATGTGAAAACTGATTTTGCCCTTTTCAACCCGGGCTCCACTTTTACCGACGACACCGTGCTGACGGTGGCGGTGGCCGACTGCGTCCTCCATGGGAAGGATTACGCCCTGACCCTGAAGGAGTACGGCCGGCGGTACCCGAACAGGGGCTACGGGGGTAGATTCCTGAGGTGGCTGCTCTCCGACAGCCTGCAGCCCTATAACAGTTTCGGAAACGGTTCGGCCATGCGGGTCAGCCCGGTGGGGTTTTACTTTAACACCCTGGAAGATGTTCTAAGAGAGGCCAGGCGCAGCGCGGCGGTCACCCATAACCACCCTGAAGGGATCAAGGGGGCCCAGGCCGTGGCTGCGGCGGTATTCCTGGCACGCCGGGGTAAGAGCAAGGAGGAAATAAGGGAGTACCTGGCCGCTCAATTCGGCTACAACCTGGAACAGACCCTGGCCCGGATCCGCCCTCGCTACAGCTTTGACGGAACGTGCCAGGGCTCGGTCCCCGAGGCCGTGATCGCCTTCCTGGAATCCTCGGACTATGAGGATGCTATCCGCAAAGCCGTCTCTATCGGCGGGGACAGCGACACCATCGCGTGCATCACCGGCGGCATCGCTGAAGCGTTTTACGGAGGGGTACCTCCCTTTATCGTGGGAAGAGTGCGCCGGATCTTAACCCCTGATTTACTGGAGGTCGTGGACGCCTTCTACCGCTATGCAGGTTTGTCATCATCCTAAGAAGCTACGCTCTTCGACAAAAAACATAAAGTAGATTTTAGAAACGGGTGATTTGGTTCGTCCAAAATTGATATACGCGAAGAAGATATCTCTTAAGGAAGATGAAACTCACAACGCGATGATCGAAGTGCGCAACCAATCAGCCAGGTCTCTTTCCGTTAAATGACCGCTGCTCAGCTGCTGAATGATATTAACTACTTCCGGTTCCGGGGCCGTAATCTCATAACCGTTCAAACCCAGAAAAACATACATGGCCATAAAGGCTACCCTCTTATTGCCATCTGTGAACCCGTGGTTTTTGGCAAAAGCAAAGCCATAGGCGGCAGCTAACGTAGGCAGATCTGAGTCAGGATCGTAGTCCCACCGGTGAAGCGGTCCGGCAAGCGCGGCTTCAACCAGGTTTTCATCGCGATAACCAAGATGCCCCCCATGCACCCTAATCAGGTCGAGATGGATTGTTTCAATGATGTCACGTGTCAGCCAGATTGGTTCTTTCATAAATCCCTACTTCGCTAATTCGTTCAGGGCGTTGAAAAGGAGATATGGACTCAACCGGACGCTGTACCGGGGACTGGCCGGTTGTCGTTGTTGGATAGGCGGGGCCATTGGCCAAATTGATCTAAAGCCAGGTAGCAACGTCAAACCATGATCAAATTGTCAAGGGTCAATTGCCGAGGAGTAGTCGGCAAACTGCTTTCTTCAGAAGAATCTATCTAGGGGTAACGACTGGGAATTTTGGGTTCGGCATCGGCACCCCATATGAGTTTCCGGTATGGTGTCGGATCCACCTGAACGGCTTGTTGGAGTAAGCGGTAGAACAGCTTTCCACGGCTCCTGGACTTCCTTCGATTGAAGTGAAAGTTGAATTCATCAAGATAGAAATCCAAGTGCCTTGGTGCAACAGCTGCCTGGTGAGTTCCCAATAGCCACCGCTGGAGATTAGAAACAGCCCGGTGGACTCGTGGCAGCAGTTCGGCCGCAGCCGATTTCCCCTTCCCCGGAGCACTTTAGCTTCATGGGTGTAGCCGAGGTTGGAGAGTTCAGCGTAGCCGCCCCACCCGTCTGTGACGACAGTGCTACCCCGTTCAACTACGTCCTCTACGAAAGCCAAAAGACTTGTTGCTGATGCATCTGGAACGCGTTGCATCCGAATTCGACCTATGCCGCGGCCATCAACTTCGCCTGGGACCACGACCAGTGCCTTGGTCTCCGTTTGGCGCCCACGAACGCCCGGTTCTTCTCCCCCAATGAATGTTTCGTCCACCTCGATTATGCCGCTCAAACGATCCCTGCCCGGCTTGACCATGGCTCGGCGCAGCTTATGAAGCCATGTCCAGGCCGTTTCGTACCGCTTGAGCCCAGGCGCACGCCGGAGGCTCATGGCACTGCTACATCGGCCTGACCAAGGGCCGCAGCCGCAACGACCGCTGTCACAATCTTGAGGTTCCTGTCAAGGCCGTGTACCTGCTTCCTCTGGCAAAACGCCTGCCTGGGGGTGATCTCTGGTGACACGGGAGGAAATCCTGGCCGTTTACAATGAGGGACCCGAGGCAGTAGTCGCCCTGGTGAAGGGCCTGATCGCAAACTTTGAGCGCATTTACCAGCAGCAGGCCCTGCAGATTACCATCCTTGAGGCAAGGGTCAAGCAACTAGAAAATCAGCTAAACCAGAACAGCAGGAACAGCAGCAAGCCCCCTTCCAGCGACGGCTTCAAGAGGAAAACCAAGAGCCTCAGGGAAAAGAGCGGCAAGAAAAGCGGCGGGCAAAAAGGGCATCCCGGCCACACGCTGAAAATGGTGGACAACCCTGACCGTCACCCCCTTCGAGGTGCACCATCCCGGCTGCGCTCCCGCACTCGCCCTGCGGGTGACGGTGGAGGGCAAGGTAATCGCTTATACGGGCGATACCGCCTGGACCGACACCTTGATCGAGGCTTCCTGGAGGGCGGATCTCCTGATCGCCGACGCGTATACTATTGATCGGGAACTGAAAAACCACCTCAGCCATGCCGTCCTGACGGCCAGAAAGGAGCGCCTCGGAGCCTCAAAGATAGTCCTCACTCACCTGGGCCCGGAGACTCTCGCGCGGCTGGAAGAGGTCGAGTTTCCGGTAGCTGCGGACGGCGCGGAGTTTGATGTGGGCTGAACCTTAGTGCGGGCACCGGCAGGGATCCTGAGATGATTCCGGACAAGCCTTGCGCCTATCCTTTGGACTATTTCAGGTAAAAGCTGGCCGGATATCTGCTCCTTCACTGGGATACCGATGCGACTTTTCCGCATTTATCGGATCGCGGTTTCACGGTGAAGCCTTTACCGTGGTGGGGGCCATCGTCCCGGCTTTGTGGCTCCGGGGCTTTCCCACTAATGTCACCACTTACGTCCTGGTCAGGTGTGGGCGCCGGGACCTCACTTATTCCTTGGATTATTTAGAGCCGTCCAGCGGGTTTCCTTTTTGATCCAAGGAATCTATTGCCAAGAAATGGCTTGCAGTGAACTATGAGATGCAAAGTCATGCATTATGCTTGAGGACGCATGAACCACGTCACGCAGCCACGCTGTCCACCAACGTGTATCCCTACATACGGGACACTTTATTTAAAACCATTACATGTCTTTCGACTTGTTTACCCACACTGCCCGGCCTTCTTTCAACAATCTTTTGCCCGTTATCACTGTTACCATACACGGGTAACAGTGACGGTAGGTGCTCAAAGTGGATGTGATGCACTTGAAACCACGTGCAGCCGGTTCCGGGGCAACAATGGTATACTGTGTCGTGGCAAGAACCGAACACCACTAAGTACCACAAGGACGATAGGCCCTCTTTGTCTAATAACGATACAGGCAAAAAGGATCGGTCTATGTGTAAAGTAACGTCTGTTTCGGTAAGTGAAAGGAGCAACGACACCGAAAGGGGTTCTTCAGTGAATAACACGTACAGTAACCTGTTACTCAATGCAGCTATTGCGCTCATGGAACCCGATATCACGAAGGCCTTCGATTCATTCTCAAGAGTGGTATGCGGGTATCCGTACGTTGAATCGCTCAGTATCAGGGTACAAAATGGTAACAATGACTCCATTGAATCAACCTTCGGGCCACCCGTCAACTGGGATGCTGTGATTGTCCCCGAACCAATGCGTGATCGCCCCTTCCTGGTACTGAGTGGTTCTGACACGTTTGTTGTTATTCCTCTTTGCCTGGGAGGTGACCTTGGCCGCCTGATGGTGAAGATGGCATCCTCGGCTAACCAGGACGCTGAGAAGATGGTGTCGGTTCTGAAGGAACTCTCCCGGCTGGTTTCACGGCGCGTTAAGATCCAAGAACTCCTCAGGGAGATGAGGGAAGAGAGGGTGCTGACCGATGTCCTGAGTACCTTATCCCACGACCTGCGGACCCCCCTGGCGTGCATCAAGGGCTATGCGACGCTGCTTATGAGCCAGGAGCACGAACTGGATGTAAAGCAGCGCCAGGAGTTTTTCCGTATCATCCTGGAAGAATGTGACCACATAGAAAGGTTGATAGCCAGCTTACTCGACTGTACCACGGAAGACGAGGCCTTTAAGGTACACAAAGAACCTGTGCTCATACCTGCTCTACTGAAAAAGGTTCTCCGAGACCGGTCGTTCCTCGCCCGGGAACACCGTTTCCTATTGGATTTCCCGCCTAATGCGAGAGAGGTGTGGGCGGACCCCGTAAGGCTTGAACAGGTGTTCAGGAACCTGATAGACAATGCGGTCAAGTACTCGCCTGAAGGAAGCCTAGTCGTTATCCGGGCAAGGCCTTCCAGAGGCGATATCCTCATCTCGGTGGCAGATCAAGGATACGGAATCGCCCCTGAACACCTAAACCGCCTGTTTGACAGGTTTTACAGGATCAGAAACGAGGAATCCAAGCACGTAAGCGGTACAGGCCTCGGTCTACCCATTGCGCGGCGGATCATAGAGGCACACGGGGGGAACATCTGGGCTGAAAGCACAGTGGGGAAGGGCACCACGTTCTACTTCAGGCTGCCTCCCCCTGACTGTGATCTGGCTGATACGGAGGCGGATAACAATGCCAGCTAACGCCAAAATACTTGTGGTTGAAGACGAACCGAAACTGATGAGGCTCTTGAAGATGAGTCTTGAAGCTGATGGATATCATGTTATCATGGCTGGAGAGGGAAGATCAGCACTTGAACTCGTACGCGATGAGATGCCCGATCTTGTCATACTGGATATCATGCTCCCAGGTTCTCTGGACGGTTACGGGGTCTGCAGGACCCTGAGAAGCTTCTCCGGTGTGCCCGTAATTATGTTAACGGGCCGGTCCCGGGAGTCGGAGAAACTGGAAGGGTTTGAGTGCGGGGCGGACGACTACGTCACCAAGCCTTTCAGCTATCCCGAGCTCCGCGCCCGGGTGAAAGCCATCTTAAACAGAAGCTCTGCCGCGAGATCCCCTGAAGGATCCACGACGTTCAGTGTGGGTGAGTTGAAGATCGACTACCTACGCCGGCGCGTGTACATTGCAGACCATGAAGTCCACCTGACCCCAACGGAATATAATGTGCTGCAACAGCTTGCCACGAACGCCGGGAAGGTGTTACTGCACGAGGAACTTCTGACCAGGGTCTGGGGTATTGAGTACAGGGATGAGTACCAGTACCTGAGGAACTACATCTCCAACCTTCGCAAGAAGCTGGAACCCGACCCCGCCAAGCCAAGGTACATCCTATCCAAACCGGGGATAGGATACTACATGAGCGACGAATAGAGACAGCCTCCAATTTCAGTGTACTAGAACAACGAATACCCAAAAGAGGTGGCAGGATGTATTTCTTCTTCGTCACCTGCACGGCATTTTGCCGCACTCTTTATGGCCGACAATGACCTTTCCTTCCAATGAACAGCCTTTTTGCGCACCACCCGCCCGAGTTACTTCAGTTGTATCCCGTGACTGATAATTACGAAATTCTTATGCCTCGCATATACCCTCTTATGTGTTCTTTATGCTCGCTCGACTAAAATGGAGCCGACAGATGTGCTCAAGGAGGGTTCAGGTGGGATGTGTGCTGCCACTCTACTGGACAACGTAAAAATGTACTTTAACGATGCAGCAGAAGAACTGAACCTCGACAACGGCTACAGGCACATTTTGATGAGCCCTGAACGAGTATTGATAGTCAACATCCCGGCGAAGATAAACGGAATCGTCCAACTGCTGAAAGGTTACCGCGTGCAGCATTCAAGCGTCAGGGGCCCATACAAGGGAGGTATACGTTACCACCCCGAAGTGGATCTGGAAGAAGTCTCCGCTCTGGCGGCGCTCATGACATGGAAGTGTTCACTCCTGAACATACCGTACGGAGGTGCCAAGGGGGGGATCTCTTGTGACCCGGGCGTTATGACCCCTGATGAACTGGAGGCAGTGACCAGGCGGTATGTCAGGATGCTCATGCCTAACTTGGGTCCTCGCCTGGATATACCCGCACCTGACGTTAACACTGACGAGCGCATGATGGCGTGGATGGTGGACGAGGCTAGTATCCTGAACAGGCAGAATATGGCCCCTATTGTCACCGGTAAGCCGGTGGGCCTCGGCGGTTCTGTCGGCAGAAGGGAATCCACCGGTTATGGTGTGGGATGTGTGACCCTGGAAGCGCTGAAGGCTCTGGGGAAGGACCCCAAGCAGACTACCGTGGCGATCCAGGGATTCGGTAAGGTGGGAAGCTGGGCGGCCAGGAGGCTTGCAAAAGCAGGATGCCGGATAGTGGGGATCTGTGACGTAACTGGAGGCAAATTCAAGGCCGACGGTCTGGACCTCGACGAAGTCCTCGAATTCGTGAACAGCTCCCGGGAAAACGTCCTGGGGAACTACTCAGGCCCAGGCGTTGAAGACATTACCAATGAAGACCTGTTCGCACTGGATGTGGACGTTTTGATTCCAGCAGCCTTGGAGAACCAGATAACAGAGAGAGTTGTGCGCGGCATGAAAGCAAGACTCGTGGTTGAGGGAGCCAATGGGCCTGTTGTACCTGAGGCAGACGCAGCCCTTGCCGGTAAGGGTACCGTGGTTATACCCGACATCCTGGCTAACGCAGGCGGTGTGGTAGTATCTTACTTCGAATGGGTGCAGAACCTGCAAGGCTACTCCTGGGATTTTAACGAGGTTATCAAGCGGCTTGACCAGATGCTGGTGGGTGCACTGAACGAGGTGTGGGGACTGGCAAAGATACTGGGGACTAACCTCCGGAAAGCCGCGTACGTGGTTGCGATTCGTCGCGTAGCGGAAGTCCTCCGGCTGAGAAACGGTATTTAGGTCGATAGGGGGTTTTAGAAAGCATGGCGATGTCTGAGATGAGTCGAGTGTTGGAGAGAATAGACGCAAGTTCCATGGTCAACCGGGCAGCAGAGTATGCGGCGACAAAGGCGGAACTCGGAGTTCCCAACCGGACCTTCACGGAGATTGACAGCGGCAACGTAGAGGCATACCTGTACTTCAGGTACGCGCTGGCAAAGGAAAGCGTACAGGTGTTGATCGCACTGAATGATACAGTGAAAGAGGCGTTTCTGTTCTTTGAGAACCGGTGTGAGGCAATTCCGGGCACACCGTTACACCTCGGTGTCATGGTCACCCGCAAGACAGCCGCACTTGAGTCCCTGGCGGATTCATTGGCCGAAGCCATTCTGGTTTCAGCAAAAGCACGCCTGGCCGCCCTGGAAGGACTTCAACACCTGGTTGTCATAGACCTGCTCGATCAAAGCGACGTGCAATCCAAAGTGGGCGTGGCAGCGGCACTGGGTTCACTATATGAGCCGCCGATAAGGCTCTGGCCTGTAACGACCACGGAATAGAAGTTTAAACCACCATCATGAACCGGTAGACACCCTGCCTGACTTCCACCCTGGGGCGGGGTGTCTACCTTTCCTACAAAGAACTTTCTCCCCTTTTGGGCTGCTTCGCTATATTCACCGCTTTTTGCACATAATGAATCCGGGGAAATCTAACAATAGTAATACTAGCGTAAGGAGCATCTGACTATGAGGAAAATCAGGGATCCCATCCTACTCGGAATTACTGCGGGTGTCATTGGTTCGCTGCCAGGCAGGTTGCTAAATGCCATGGCATATCGCTGTGGACTTACCGACGTCAGGTACGGACAGAGAGTTGCCGTCATCTCTGATGGTGAAACCCAGATTGTCAGAGAAGTGAAGACCCTGGGGACACTGGGAGACACCATGCTGACAGGCCTGACTGGTGTAGCCATAACCTATACACTGACCACTACAGGGAGGGACGCCGCTGCGCTTAAAGGTGCAGGTGTAGGTGCTGTCGCCTGGCTGGGGGCTTACGGGGCTGCCACCAGGCTCGGGCGCCGCAGGATAAATACCAGACGCCTGGCAGGCCCTCTCAGCCTGTTTGACCACCTGATTTCGGGGGCCGCCACCGCCTTGCTCGCTTCAAAACTGGGTGATGACGAAATGTTCCCTGACGGGTATATCGCTATCGGTCCTTATGAACAACAGGATTTTCACGAACCCGATTTTGAGGAGGCGAGAAGCGATTTTGTGGAACGCAATGCCATACCGTTCCCCATCAAGATCAAGTCCAACAGAAAGACCATAAAAAGTATGTTGGGACAGGCGTTGGTGCGGCTGATAGCCTCCACCTTAAACGTGGAGGTGGACCTCCGGTAAGTCTCGGTTTTGTTTATAACTCTTGAGCTCTTCAAGGAACTTCGTGAGATCCTTTAAAGTGCCTGAGTCGTCTGGTTTGTACCTGTCCGATCTAAGGGCATTTGTAGTTGCGCGTGAAAGGTCATTATGCCCAGGGATGATGCAACGATATCTTCTATGCCATTGTTGCCTACCATGAGGCACTCTCCGGCGGACTTTCCGGTCCAATCGAGGATTTCCCGGTAATACTGGGTGTGGGGTTTGCAGGCTGTCATGTTCTCCAGCGATGTAACAAAAAGCCGCGGCAGGTCATCCACCTTGGCCCAACGAAGCCGTTCTTCCATGGCAACCAGCGGAACCACCGGGTTGGATGCAATGATAACGTCCATGCCGCGTGACAGCGCAGCCGTGTAGGCCTCTCTGGCTCCTTCTGTGGGACACGAACTACCCTTCAGGGCGGGGTAGTCGTTCTGGAAGAAATCGTAGAAGACGTCTTCGAGAGCGGGATCTAGACCCAGGCGTGAAAAGAAATCGAGTTGGTCTGTCCGTTAATACAATGTAGCATGTATCAGGTGGAAGCCCCGAGCTGGTAAAGCAATACTGACCTCGGGATATACTTCTCCATCCTGGTTGCCAGCGAATCCAGGTACCTTGGAACGAAACCCGGATCTAGATCGAGCAGAGTTCCAACGAGGTCAAACAAGACAGTGGTGATCACAAAAGTCCCTCCATGACGCTAAAACACAGGTTAAGAATTCATTCTTGCCTTGAGCGCTAATAAACTAGAAAAAGAGCAGGGTACTGACCCTGCCCTTCGGGAAGTTATGAAGAAGAGATGGACACAACGCCGCTGACCTGCCTGAAGTGGGCCACCAGCTCCTCCTGTTTTACTTCCTGGGGCAATCCCAGCTCCAGATTGATGATAACATGTGCTTCCGGATCGTCCACGTCCGTATCCTCTTTCAGTTCGATCCTCTGGATGTTTACGCCCAGCCTGCCTGTGATGGAACCTATCTCCCCGATGAGTCCTATCCTGTCCTTTGCCCTGATGGTCATGCGCTTTTTTCTCTTAGCTGACCCGTTCTGCAAAAACTCCATGCGGATGAGAACGCTCAGGGTCAACCAGACTACGAGCGTTGTGGCCACCGCCCCGAAGTAAAAGCCTGCACCTGATGCCAACCCTATCCCGGCCACTACCCAGAGGCTCGCCGCGGTGGTGAGCCCACGGATGGTATTCCCTTGTCTCATGATGGTGCCGGCACCCAGAAAGCCGATACCGGACACCACCTGGGCGGCAATGCGCCCTGGGTCACCAAGGGTAGTACCGTCCGGTGTACGCAAGGCCAAAGACGAGACCATCATTATCAGGGCGGAGCCCAGTGACACGAGAATGTGCGTCCGGAGACCGGCCGGATGGCTCTGGCGTTCCCGTTCCATACCGATAAACCCGCCAAGTAAGCCGGCCAGGAAAAGTCTGAGGAAAACCTCTGTATACGTTATTTGTGCCAATTCCATCTTCTCCTTTTGTTCTTTTCGATCACTGCTGTTTCAGGCGGGGTCGCGTTTGACCCGCTCCTCACCTTTTGTTTTCGTCGAGGTGTTCATTTATCTTATGAGACTGATTCACCTGTTGCACTTGATCAGAAACCTCACACTGATACCTTCTGAGAGATATTGGAAGAATATTATGAACAGTCTTACTTCAATAAATTCTACATTGTGGTTGCGAAATCCTCCAGCGTATAGTCATTATGCCTCTTTTCGGGCTACCGCGCGGGACAGGAAAATAATGACCCGGTGAAGAGGGGGAGCCTAAGCCTACCTACTCATTTCGTTTGAGGCCTCAAGACTCGTACGTGGAGGGAAATGGGTTGGAGAACCGCAGAGGTACTGCGTTCAAGTTCCTGCTTGCTCTTGCACCTGCAGCCGTCGTCTGGCTGGGATGGACGTGACTCACGCGATACTTTCGGCCGGCCAATGCCGAACTGGCACTGCTCGAAGGCCAGAACCTGACCAGGGGAAGCAAGAGGGTACTGGCGGTCACGGCGCACCCTGATGATCTCGAAGCGGTCGCGGGCGGGCCTCTCAGGTTGACGGCACTTGCAGGCAGTGAAATCGAGGTGGTAGTACTGTCAGACGGGCGCCAACAGCAGATTACCCGGCGGAGCAATCTGGGGGAAATACGTGGACTCGAGGAAAGCCACGCTGCAAACATCCTGGGGTACCATAAGGTCCACCAGCTGGGATTTCGGGATTTGAGCCTTTCACGCATCGGAGAAATCGAACCACGCCTGCGAGAGATATGGGATGCTCTCAGACCGGAGGTGGTGTTTGCCTTTCCCCTGGTTTTCCCGAACCTTACCTGATTCACCCGGATCACCTCACTACCGGGAGAACCGTCCTGAACCTGGCTCGCAGCGAGGTAGGCCGGGGTACCTCGGTATACTTCTACGGAACCCGGGACACGAAAGTTATTGTGAACATCACCCCCGTGATTCACGACAAGATACGGGCTGTACTGGCTCACAAAAGCCGGATGAGAGCACCAGTCCTTGTCTACGACCTGCTGGTAAGGCTCTATGCACGTCTCCGAGGACGGCCCGCTCAGATATCCTATGCGGAAGGGTTCCGGGCGTTGTCCCTTCCCAGACTGAGCCCTCAGGCATTAGGGGGAGAATGGACAACTGATAATCATCCTGTGCACTGACGGCGACGGCTGGATTATTACTCCGGAACGTCCGGATCGCGCAGACTGGAGAGTGGAGTACGCATAGCGACTTCCATTCAAACGCTGAAATGAAATACACGTGAACAAGATAGGCACGTTTGGGTTCTCCCGGCAGTACATTTAGTAAGGGGGTGGCTTCTTCAGGCGCCTGCATGCCACCACAAGAGGTTAAGCGTTCCTTCCCCACCATGTTTACAGGTCTCGTTTGTGACTTCGCGGTTTCCCCACTTCATCTTGCTACGAGAGGCGGGGACTGTCCATGGAAAACCGGTTCGTTGGAATATGCATGTCTTCCAGTGCCATACTGCTCGCGATCATACGGATAGCGTGGCCTGAGCTGAACATCGACTCGGTGACGATAGCTCTCTTACTGGTCGGTGCCCTGCCCTGGTTGTTGCCGATGATCAAGAGCGTGGAGATCCCGGGCGGATGGAAGGTAGAGTTTCACGAAGTGTCTAGCGCCGGTGAGAAGGTCACCGGCCTGGTGCAGGACCAGGGCATTGGGACCTTTGATGGGTCTTACCTGCAAATCTTTACAGATGATCCCCCGCTGACGTTGTTGGCCTTGAGGATCGAAATGGAAAAACGGCTCAGAGCCCTCGCTACCCAACACAGTATTCCCGAGCGAATACCGCTGCCTGATACAGTACGACGGTTGAGGGACCGCGGCGTCCTGTCACATACGGCGGCTGAAGGCCTACAGCAGCTGTTGGTACTATGCAGGCGCGCTGCCCGGGGTGCTGAAGTTGACGCGAAGGTGGCGGGCTGGGCGATTGAGACAGGACCCCGCATCCTCTCCACTTTAGACGCCCTTGCAGGCAAGGAATGCACGAGGCCAGCTGCGCAGGCGTGAGACGGGTTTTAAGCTTTCAAAGGAGATCCTGTATGGGTGAGAGAATATGTTTATCGGAAGGATCCTTGTTGGGGGAGGCACAGGTGAAATGCGCCCAGACTGCGTTGACGGGGTACCAGGTGAACATGAGGACGCGTCGATAGGACGGGGCAGGGTGCTGCGGGCGCGTCTGGGGATAAACCCCAATTCCAGTGGTCACGGCATTCTGTGGGGAGCCATGTTCTTCCTTCCGCTTTCTGTAGCGGGGGCGTTGCTGGCCGGGGCAATCGAAACCTGGCTCAACCGGGCGCTGAAAGAGGAGAGGGGAGGTATGAAGCGATGAACCGCCTGCTTACAGCTGCTGTGTGGGGGTTGAGCTGGGCGGGCTTCTCAGGCGCGTGGGCAATCTTTCTCAGCCTGATCGTACCAAATAGCGAGAAAGAGGCCTGGGTCCTGTTCATCGTGATGACCGCCGTCAGCGTATTGCTGTTGAGTCCCCTCGTGTACCAGAACTCAAAGCATTCCGCACTGGTGAAGGTAACTGCATATGGAGCAAAGGCCGCCCTATTTGTGGTCATTGCTGCTGCGCTGCTATTCCGACCGGCATGGAGCTTTCAAACTCTCCTGGCAGGGCTTGGTGTCTATTTCGCCCCACTGGCCCTCGGGTTGTCGGGCGTCGCATTGAGGCTGGGATGGCCGGGCTCAGGTGCGAACGCGGCGCTTCGGGCCGCCGTGGTGTTCTTGATTGGGGGAATGATTCTGCTTTTCCCGATCCCACCCATCTCCACCGGCACCTATAACCCTGTTGGTTTGTTCTTCCCTGTTTGGGGTTGGGGGGCACCCACCCTGGTCTCCGCCTGGGGAATGTGGAGAATGTCACGGCAGCGTGGTGGCACTGATGAAGCTACAGAAGGTCAGGTTTGAGCATTTCGGAGGTATCATCTCCACCGAGGATCCGGTAGGGCTGTTCTGGGTGGACAGGGATTTCCTCAAGACGCGGGGTTACGACGGCGGTCAGGTTTGGTCCGAGCCTGGACCTGGATACCTGAGCGCTCCCGTCGAACTGGAGATCCAGGTCACCGGCCGATGTGACCTGGCCTGCAGTTGCTGTTACATGGATTCAGGAGGCGGGCGTCAAGACACTGAATCATCCCTGATCCAGAGCACGCTTGAGATAGCATCGCGCATGGGCATCTTCCACGTGGCTTTTAGTGGTGGTGAGCCTCTAATGTACCCCGGACTTCTTTGCGCAGCAGAAGCAGCCAGGGAGTCTGGCCTGATTCCGGCAACCACAACTAATGGTACGCTGGTGACGCCAACCTGGGCGAGGGCAGCTGCTTCCCTGTTTGCTCGTGTTAACGTGAGTGCGGATGTGAAGGGCGGTCCACGGGACGACAGGGCGGACCTATTCCTGACATGCCGCGCTGTGGCTATTCTTCGTGATGCGGGCGTAACGTGTGGAGTCAATTTCATCGTTACCAATCAGACTACAGGTGAACTGGAAACGGTATTCCGGGAGACGGCGAGGGCGGGAGCCGACAGCATTTTGATCC
This sequence comes from Bacillota bacterium, assembly GCA_040755615.1. Lineage (GTDB taxonomy): Bacteria > Bacillota > Sulfobacillia > DUSP01 > DYEP01 > DYEP01. The sequence goes on along the minus strand of JBFMAL010000003.1, from coordinate 54,104 downwards.
TGCGCCCAAAACCTGATGGCCGGGGAAGACGGTGCTACGAGTCGCTAAGACTGACACAGGAACAGGCGGCAGGGTTGATCTCCCGGCTGGTCAACCTGAGCGGTGAGTGGAATTTGCCCTTTCACCTGGATTGTGCCCTTGCTCCCCTGCTCCTTTGTTCTGGCGTCGACTCCAGGCTCCTGGACTTGTTCGGTGCGGCAGGCTGCATCGCGGGTGACCTGCTTCTTACGGTGGATGGTGACGGGATGGTCCACCCGTGCAGCCACGTCAGTCTGACCCTCGGACATGTTTCGGAGTTTCCGGATGCCTGGCACGGCCCGCTGCTGCAGAGCCTGCGCGCGCGTTCGGCTTCGCTCGAGGGAAGGTGCGCTGCGTGTGATGTAAGCCGGTTATGCGGAGGGGGTTGCCTGGCGGTGAACGAGTACTACGGTCTCGGGATGACCCAACCAGACCCCGACCTCAGGTGCAAAGGCGAAGAACCGGCTGTACGTCTGGTAGACCTTCCGTGAGTGAAGGGGGAGCCCGCGGCCCCCCCCCGGTCATCTGAAGGTTCTATTTCAACGGCGTGATAATCAGCTCTTCCGTGGGGGCTTTGCCTGGGTCTTGCCAGAACCTTATCTCCACACTGTACCTGGAACTTGTGCCTTTGTCCATGGGGTAGGGGAATATCCTTTCCTCGAAAACCCGAGATTGCTCAGGCGTCGCTTTCTTAAATCCCGACCCGAGTGTGACGGTCCATGTCGGACCATATTCCTCCGCTGCAGTCCTTGTGCTGATCACCAGGCTCTTTTCATCGAGCCAGGCCAAGTTGTCGGCCAGCTGCCCGTCGGGTAACACTAGTTCCTCGACGATTTCGCCTGATGCGCTTATTACCCGGATCCTGGGACTCAGAATGGACCAGCTTTCACCGTTTATGTCAGTCCGGTGGCTACCGTCGGCAACTTTATACGCGAAGGCGTTACCAGAAGCGCTCCACCTCACAATATCCACTGAGTCGAGTACCGGTTCGAGCGCTTTTACGTCCCCATTCACCAGGTCCAACAGGCGCAGTCTCATCTGACCCGCGCTGTCCGGTTCAGGCATGACGGCGTGCCTTCCATCAGGGGAGAACCACACGGGATAGAGCCCATCCCAACTTGGTAAACCTTGCAGAAGGTCTGTCGAAGTGCCGGCGGAGATGTCAACCTGCCAGATTTTGCCGCCCTGGGGCGTATCCAGGTGTACACTCAACAGTCGGCCGTCGCTTGTGGCGGCGTGCGACTTAGACCACCCTTCATACTCCCCCGCTGTGCGGGAAAACACTTTCTCTCCAGAAAAGTCTGTGACAGTCACGCGTGTCAGGTGCTGGGGTACTCTGGGCAGGTCCAGGGTAACAACTGCTCCGGAACCATACCAGGCAACGGGGAACATAGCGTCCAGGCCTTCGGCCTCACGGAGCAAGAGTGAATCCCCCGAACCGGCGTCGATTAACCAGAGCTGCAGGCTACCGTCCTTTTCTACAGTCAGGAGTATGGTTTGGCCGTCTCTGCACCAGAACCAGTCGATTCCCCTGACCCAACTTGAGAACGGGCCCAGGATGGTTTTGCCATCCTCGTGCCTGAAGGGTAGCTTTGGCCCCTGAGCTCCAAAACGGGGCCGGGTTGAAGCCGGGTCATTCTTCGACGGGGGTTCTGTTCGGGGCGGGTTTCCCGTACCACACCCTGATAACAAACCTGAGATTAAAAGCGTTACGGTGAGCAGAGTCACTGTGATACGAAAAGCTTTTGCACGGTTCACAAGTATCACTCCCGGTTCAAAAAAGATCACAATACCTGACATCCGTTACTTCCTGTGGAGCCGGACTCCGTACTCGCTGGTGACCCCAAGACCATTCTCTGCACACTTCTCTTATTGCCTTACGTTTCACCATTATGTGGCAACTATTCCGTCGTGTTGTCAATACTCAGCTTTCCAGTACGAATCTACAGTATATGTGGACGAAAGCGCTATCACGGAAGTTCCGCCGCTGTACGTACGCCGCTTACTCTTCACCATGGCGGGGCTTTTGCCGGACAGGTTCGCTGATGATCAGGTAGCCCCGGAGCCTCTTCACGCTTTCCCTTATCAGGACCTGCACACTGTCGATGCCGGGCAGCTCCATCAGGCTCTGGACTGCGGAGTATACCGTCAACAAACCAGCTTCCTGAACGTATCTGAAGACAACACTGCTGCTTTGCGTCATTTGGCAGGTTTCCGGCGACTGCCCCTGCCGGGCGTTCATATCTTACCGTTCGATAGGTTCGGAATGGAGGGTGGGGGAGGGCTCTTGTTGAATACTTGTCAAGGGGTGAAAGAAATGGACGTAACCCGACGGCGCGTACTCATAGTAAATGCTGATGACTTCGGTTTGGCCGAAGGGGTATCCCGGGGCATCATACACTGCCATAAAAACGGCATCGTCACATCCACCACCCTGATGGCGAACATGCCCTCCGCGCGTGAAGCGGCATCAATGGCCCGCGACGTCCCCGGGTTGTCAGTCGGGGTGCACCTCGTGCTTACGGCAGGCAAACCTGTCCGTCCCCCTGAGAAGGTTCCATCGCTCGTCAGGGACGGGCGGTTTGTGAAGAACATGTGGAGACTGATGTCTGTCAACAGGGTACAGGTCAGGGATGAGTGGAGGGCCCAGATCGAGCAGGCGCTGTCGTTTGGGATCACCCCAACCCATCTGGACAGCCACCATAATGTACACTTTATTCCCGGATTGACAGAGGTGGCCGTCGACCTGGCCAGGGAGTACAAGATCCCTGCGATGAGGACATGCACTCGCCAGGATATACGGCCCGACGTTTTACATCTTTCGCCCACACTGGTCTTATTGTACTCGCACTACTGCTCACGGGCAAGACGTCTCGTCGAGCGATCTGGTCTTGGCTACAACCACCGTCTGATAGGCCTGACCCCAAACGGTGTGGCCCTTGACCCCGGCCGCATGGAGAAAGCCTTAAGCGTAACGGGTGATGGGGTGTTCGAGATGGTCTGTCATCCGGGATTCGCCGATGATGAACTGAGAAGCATCAGTTCTCTCACAGGGTCCAGGGAAGTGGAACTCGCCACCATGACCTCTCCCACAGTGCGAAAGATGGTTGCTGATGCCGGATTTGAGCTCTTGAGTTATTCCATATTCAGAAAGGACGGGTAGCAGTGAGGACCAGGGCAGTTCTTGAGAGACTTCCAGCCGCCCTCATGGTTCCTGTAGTTGTCCTGCCTGTTGGCGCCATATTCTTTGCGCTGGGTACCCAACTCGGTCTGTCTGCGGTGGAGGCCGCGGGGAGGGCGATCCTAATCGATTATTTGCCCCTGATATTTTCTATTGGAGTGGCCATTGCCTACTGCGAGCAGGACGGCATAGCAGCAATGTCGGCGGGTCTTTGCTGGGCGGTGATGAAAAGTACTCTGTCTGCGTCCGGAGCAAACTTGGATACAGGGGTGATCGGCGGGATACTCTGCGGAGCGGTGTCTGTGATTCTTTATAACCGCTACCATACAGTGCGCTTGCCCGAATACCTGGGATTGTTCTCGGGTAAACGTTTCGTCCCTGTTATATCGGCGGCCGCCGGGCTCATCATCGGCCAGCTGCTCGCGATTATCTGGTCCCCGGTCCAGGAAGCCATCGCATCGCTCGGGAGATGGATAGTGACTGCGGGGGCGCCGGGCGCCTTTGTCTACGGGCTGACCAACAGGTTTTTGATCCCCACAGGGTTACACCACATCGTCAACAACGTGGTGATGTTTGTTGCCGGCTCGTACACGGACCCAGTCACTGGTCAGGTAGTCTTCGGCGAAGCACCGAGGTTTTATGCGGGTGACCCGGCAGCAGGTTACCTCTTCGCCGGGTACTTCGTCACGTGCGTTTTCGCTATACCAGCGCTGAGCATGGCCATCGCGCACGAGGCATCTCCCGAGAACCGGAGGAAAGTGACGGGCATCATGGTGACCGCCGCGTTGACCTCTGCTATCACAGGGATCACCGAACCGGCGGAGTTTGCATTCATGTTCGTCGCTCCCGCGCTGTTTCTGTTTCACTCCGTCTATACCGGGCTCACTCTCTGGCTCACGTACTCACTGGGGGTCAGGCACTTCGGGTTTGCGCTGCCCATGTTCTTCATTAACCTGGGGCTGGCGGAAAACCCCTGGCTCATCGTGCCCATCGGGCTCGCCACGGTCCCGCTCTACTACTTCGGGTTCAGGTGGGCCATTCGCAGATTTAATATACCGACGCTCGGACGTGTGGAAGACGCACGGACTCTGCCGTCTCAGGCGGAGCATCCGGGACAGGAGGCGCCGGGCATGGTCGGCGCGCTGGGCGGAGCGTCAAACGTGGTATCCGTCGACGCGTGCATGACCAGGCTCAGGATCCTCGTTGAAGACCCTTCTTTAGTACAGGCATCGGAGCTCCGGCGCGTTCCGGCGGTACATGGGGTGACTTTTCCTGCGCCGGGCGTGGTACAGGTCGTCGTCGGTCCCCGCGCGGAGATCATCAAGGAAGAGGTTAAAGATATGCTGGGTAAGCTTCTGATCAAGTCACCCATTACCGGACGTGCTGTTGGGCTTTCAGATGTGGGTGACCCAGTTTTCGCAGAGCGAATGGTCGGTGATGGAATCGCTGTCGAACCTGAGGAAGGCAGGGTGTATGCACCGTTTGACGCGGAAGTGGTTACCGTGGTGTCAGGAGGACATGGCCTCGGGCTGAAGGACAAAAGGGGCAGGGAGATGCTCATACACATAGGGATCGATACGGTCGAGATGGCGGGGGAGGGGTTCTGTGCCCACGTCACCCAGGGGCAGCGCGTGAAGGCCGGGCAATTGCTCCTTGAATTTGACATTGGAAAAATCCGGGCGGCGGGAAAACCTACAGTATCGCCTATCGTGATCACTAAAGGCGAGATAACATGGCGGGCGACACCAGGTGACCGGGTGCTCGCGATGCAGGGTACGCTGCTTGTCGTAAGGTGACTCCATCTGCAGTGTACGTCACAACATCGGAGGTGGTACCATGAAGCACATCGACGATTTGGATACCCCGGCGCTGGTGATAGACCTTGACTTGCTCGAGCGAAACATCAGGGAGATGGCACGTTTTGCCGGTGAAGCATGCGTGCGCCTGCGGCCCATGATCAAGACCCACAAGATGCCTGAGGTCACTAGGATGCAGCTGGAATTCGGCGCTGCGGGCATACTTGCGGCAAAGATAGGCGAGGCGGAGGTTATGGTGGATTCCGGGGTAGACGACGTGGTCCTCGCATACCCCGTGATCGGTCAGGAGAAGGTAAGACGCCTGCTCGACCTGGCCGGGAGGAGTCGTGTGACCGTAAGCGTTGATAGCGAAGAGGCGGTATGCCAGCTGGCGGAGGTACCTGAGGAACTGGACGTGCTCATTATTATCGACAGTGGGCTGCGCCGGCTCGGGGTGAAACCGGAAGACGCGCCGGGGATCGCACGCTGCGTGGCGAAGTTTCCCAGGCTCAGGCTGAAGGGCGTCGCCACCCACGCGGGGCACGTGTACGCCGCGAAGCACGGGGAGCAGAGAGATGAGATCGCCAGGGGAGAAGCGGCAGCAGTGATAAGGGCAAAGGAATACCTGCAGAACGCGGGTTTTGACTGCGAGGTCGTGGCAGTGGGTTCAACTCCCACGGCGCGCGTGGCCGGGCGGGTCCCGGGAATCACAGAGATCAGGCCGGGGAACTACGTCTTTTACGACATGATCCAGGTTGCGCTGGGGGTAGTGCCCGAAGACAGGTGTGCCCTTACAGTAAGGGCGACGGTGATCAGCACTCCTGAACCCGGAAGAGCTGTGATAGATGCAGGAAGCAAGGCGCTGGCCCTGGACACTGGTGCTCACGGGCTTGACGCGGTGGTGGGCTTTGGACGGGTACGGAATAGGCCCGGGGTAGTGATCCAGCGGTTGTCGGAGGAACTGGGAGTGCTGTGCTACCCCCCGGAGGAACGCGTGAGCACCGGACAGAAGCTCGATATCATACCAAACCACGCCTGCACTGTGGTGAACCTGTTTGACCAGGCGTATGCCTGCCGGAAGGACAGGATCGAAGGGGTGTTTCGTATCGAGGCGCGAGGACGCATGATTTGAGTTGCCCACGTACGATACGAGGCATGTGTAGATGGTCATGCAGACGCCAAGACTCACACTTGTACCCTGCCCGGCCTAGCTGGCGCGCGCTACGTGTAAAGGTGCTCTGCAGAAGATTCTACCTTTCCAGCCTGTCGAGGGCTGGCCTGCTGATGAACTCCTGGACGTTTTGCCGTTTTACGCCTGCAGCTTGAGGCCGACCCTTCGCTGCTCGGGTGGGGAGTCTGGCTCATGGTGCTGCCGGGAACAAATACGATCATAGGCGACCTGGGCTTCAAAGGAAAGCCGGATGCACATGCTACAGTGAGCCTGGGTTATGGCGTCACCCCTGCCTACTGTAACATGGGATAGCTTCCGAAGCGTGCAGCGCGCTGCTACAGTGGGAGTTCTCGCGGGGTACCGTAAGGAGGGTGCTGGCAGAGTGTAGCGCGGATAACGGCGCATCCATCCGGGTCCTGCAAAAGATCGGTATGACCAGGACCCACAGATGTGCCGAGATGCTGTGGTGGGAGCTGCGCCGTCCCGAAGTGCCTGAGATGGCTGAGGCAGGGCCGGGTCCATGAGCTGTCCGGCGTCCACATAACCCGGCTTCACCCATCGCTATTGTCAAAATAGCGGTCCATGCTGGAGAAAACGTCCTCTTGCGGAACGACCTTCCCTTCAGGAATGTCACGTTCTCCCCGGGTTAGCAGCTTCAGCAACCCGAGGACCTTTTTTCAAATCCTCTAAAGATGCGGGATCCAGCAACACCGCTCTCACCTCTCCGTTTTGCGTGATGTAGACGGGGCTTTTCGTCTCGTTAACACTGATTACCCCGGTACATATATCATACCTCAAAGAGACCGGCACGCCGATGGGCGGCTCCGACGGGAAATTACCGGGATCATGATGCTTGGACCCAGATCCCGGGTACCGGCGAGATAGTGTTCGATTACCGCCCCTTTTAGCCTCAGGCTGTCTAGCAGGTGCGCCTTTTTGAATGCGCGGTCCTCCCTGGCACACAATACACCTGAGGTGGATTAGTGTGCTCAAGACCGTGCTAATACTTGGCGGTGGAATGGGAGGCGTCGTTACGGCTAACGTGCTGAAGCGCGCCGCCGGGCCGGACGCGCGTGTAGTGATAGTAGACAGAAATGACGAATACCATTTCGCAGGGATGTATCCGATGCTTCTGATCGGGGAAAGAAACCCGCGAAGGATCACCCGAAGGCTCGGTGACCTGGCGAGGAAGGGTATCGAGTTTATCCGGGCGGATGTCCGTGAGGTCGAGACCGAAAACCGTACCGTGGTCACCAACCAGGGGCCGCTGTCATATGACTATCTTGTGATGTCGCCCGGCGTGGAGTTCTACCCGCAGGAAATCCCCGGTTTCTCGGAGCATGCTTTTAACGTTTACGCGTTCGAGGATGTGGTTCGGGCCGCATCCCGGGCTGCGCTGTTCAAACAGGGGCATATTGTGCTCTTTGTTCCGGGCCCGTGTTTTCGCTTTCCGCTGGGGCCCTATGAGTTCATCTTCCAGCTCGACCAGTTCTTTAGACAAAGGGGGATCCGGGACAGAGTCTCGTTAAGCCTTGTCACGTTCGACCCGAGGCCCTTCCCCCAGGCCAGCCCCCTGGTGGGAGAAAGCGTTACCCGGATGCTGCACAAACGGGAGATCGGAATCCGTACGAGCACTAGGGTGATCAGAGTAGAGCCCGGGGAGCTTGTGACGGAAGACGGAGCCAGGATAGCAGGCGATCTGTTCCTGGGCATTGCACCTCACAAAGCGCCATCTGTCATCCAGTCGACGGGGCTTGCGGACGCAGACGGGTGGGCGCAAGTACATCCCTCTACGCTGGAGACGGGCTGTCCCGGCGTGTATGCCATAGGGGATGGAACAGCGATACGGATGCCTGCATCAGGTGAATACGCGCCAAAGGCCGGCATATTCGCTCACTACCAGGCGGAGGTCGTGGCGAGGAACATCACCCGCCACATACGTGGTAAGGGCCCGGGCTTTGCGTACACGGGGAAGGGCGCGCTTATAATGTTTTCGGGTTCCGGGAAAGCCCGCTACTCCTCAGTCCGCTACTTCCAGAACCCGCCGCTGTTCACTCTGCTTGAACCGACAACAGCCGCCTACTGGGCCAAGCTGGCATTTGAGAGGTACTGGCTGAGTCGATGGTTTTAACTGCAAGGCCCGCCTGCCTGTCGCCTGAGTCATCGGCTCTGGCGGTTCCGCTGCCAGCTGGGCGAACGCGACAAGGCAGCGTGACACAGCAGGGCCACGCGCAAGGCCTCTGCTTACGGCCATAGGCGGCCAGCACCCAGTACGAAGCCTGGCAGCGCCATGTTTTTCTGAACCTTTCAGTGGTCCACCGGGTCCAGGACGTCATTTTCAGGGTCCTCGCAGCTCCTTCTGAACCGAGCACTCCGGGAACATCGATGTCACGATAGAGGGACTCTACCATTAGTAGACTCCTAGTGCCGACATAATATTGAGTAGTCTGTTACAGGAGTTTCAGGGCATCTCAGGTAGACATTTAAAGATCACTATCCCTTTGGAGATTGCCGCAGGCCTCTTCATGACAAAAAAGAGATGGGGAGAAGCCGATTGGTCTGCTTGTCGGAACAATAGCTGATTTTTCGCTCGGGGCCATATGGCATCCCAATAGCATACGTACTTCGGTATACTGGGAAAGGACCACGCTGCCATAGAAGGATTAGGCTTTGGGCACTTTGCATGGGTTGCGCTGTACGAAGGATAGGAAAGCTTATGGGTGCTACCAAAGGAGTTTTCTCTTTAAATGCCGATACAAACCTATCGGCTTATTTCAACCATAGCTGGTATGGAATGGTAACAGCTTTGGTTGCCTCTAAACTAGTAGATCCTGGTCTGTTTCCAGAGCCGGGATCTAAAGGTGAAGCTACAATACCTCCAAGCGCCCTCACGGTGTTTGAGGAAAACCAGGAAGGCTTGTCCACTCGCTCTGTGCGTGTCGGCATTGTGCTCCATAGACCGCCATCGGTGATACAATCGACGGGTCTTACGGACGGACGCAAACGGCGGCATATTCGCCCACGACCAGGCGGAGGTCGTGGCGAGGAACATCAGCCGCCACATACATGGTAAAGGCCCGGGCTTTGCGTAGACGGGGGAGGGTGCGCTGATGATGTTTTCGGGCCACGGGAACGCCCGGTACTCCTCCATCCGCTATCTTCAGGATCCGCCGCTGTTCACTCTGCTGGAACCGACAAGAGCCGCCTCCTAGGCCTAGGTGGCATTTGAAAGGCACTGGTTGGGTCGATGGTTTTAAGTCTTGGGCCGCGGCTAAGGGGTTGCCGGCGGTACCTTCGTGGTTGCTGAGTGTACCTGTTTGCCGCCGGTAGTCTGTTGTGAAGACCTTTGGTGGTTTGCTCCAACTTGAAACCGGCAGGCATGCCGGATGCGAATAGGACCTGCTTCTTTGCAGGCATATCCAGGTTGGGACCGGTAATCAGGCTTCACGTATATCGCCTCTCGGACCCCGCCCTGTCTCTAGTGCCCCCCAAGAGAACTGCTTTGTTTCCCCAGCATGACCACCCGGAAAGCGGCCGTGAAAAGCAGGTTGGTATGTTTTGGTTTTAGTATCTATATGACAATTAAAGCAGGGGAATAGCCAAGCTGTTAGGTTGCCAAAGCAATTCTTGAAATGACATTGCTTAAGGAAAACGACAGGGTCGAGTTCAGAATTCTGGATGAGTGCCTGCTCATTGTTACACAAAGAAGGGTAAATCCCTTAAAAAACGGATTGCGGAACGTCAATTCTCAGCAATAACACTCGCTCGATTCACGGGTCTTCCTGGCTGAACGAATTAATGCCTTCATTCAATAGTTCAGTTATCAGCGTATATTACCAGAGCGTGTGAAGCGGCTGCCGGCTTTTGTTCAGAGAGAGGACCCGCCCTGAAGAGGCGGGTCCCCAAAAAAGCTGAGGTTACCTGTGAAGCTGCTGTACTCTCTCAAGAGTGGCCGCGCTGGGAGGCGGAGACAGCAAGCTGACGATGACCGTCACAGCGAGGCAGAGGGGCAGCGACACAAGCACGTGGGACAGCGCCGGCATCTTTGTGAACCAGAGCAGCCAGAGGTATGATACGGCGCCTACCAGGACGCCAGCAGTTGCTCCCTGCGTGTTCGTCCCTTTCCACCAGATGCCAAGGATAGTCGGTACAAAGAGCGATGACACGATAAGACCCACAGCGGCCGTGTACAGCATCGTGAGAAGCTTCGGAGGGTTGAACGCGAAGAACATGGCAAGCAGCCCGATCACCCACGTGGTCACAAGGCTGATGTTTACGAGGGTCTTATCCGAAGCCTTGGGATTGATGACCCGCTCATAGAGGTCGTGCGAAACAGCGCTGGCACAGGCCAGCAGCAGTGCGTCTGTAGTGGACATCACGGCTGCCATCACCGCGGCCAGCGCCAGCCCGCCGAGCACCCGCGGCAGGAAATTCTCCACCATGATCAGGTAGACCGTGTCCGCGTCTTTCAGTCCCGGCGCCAGGAGGTGACCTCCTGCCGAGATCCCAACCACCCCGAAGAATATCATGAAGGCGTAGATGAGCATGGCGTAATTCAGCGATAGCCTTGCCGACTTCACATCCTTGGACGTGTAGATACGCATCACGATGTGAGGGATGACAGGAATCGCTGCTGCCCATACCACAAAGGCGCCCACATATGAGGACATCGGCATGTTCACCAGTTGACCGATGTTCGGAGCTACCGCGGTTGCCTGCGTCAGAAGGCCGCCCAGCCCGCCGAAGCGTGCCAGAGAGATCACGGCTACCAGCAGCATCATACCTACCATGATGATACCCTGCAGCACGTCGGTAACCGTGACAGCCCACATTCCTCCGATGGAAACGTACAGTATGAACACTATCGATGTCAGAATGATCGCATGATTGTAGGAGATGGCAAGGAGGTACTGCGCAGCCACACCTGCGGCTTTCATCTGGGCCACGATGTAGGTGCCCATTGAGATAAGGATGATCAGCGGTATGACTACCTTCAGGAGTTTTGAATCGAATCTTTCCGTCAAAAAGTCAGTGATCGTGTATTTTCCCAAGTTTACGAGGGGTTTGGCGACCAGGATGGCTGCTATGGGGAACCCTACTACCGCTCCTGCGTACATCGAGAACACATAAGGCAGGCCCAGCCTGTAGCCGAGGCCTGTTACTCCGAGGATGGACCCGCCGCTTGCCAGCGCAGCCATGATCGCCCAGGTATTGGTGAATACGCCAACTCTCCTGCCCGCTACCCAGTAATCGTCCTTGGACTCGCGCACCTTGCTTCTTGCCCACAGCCCGATACCGATACACACCACGATATAAATGAGTGTCACAGCGAGTTCGGTCGTTCTCATTTCAAGACACCTCCTACTTCCCCGTGTTATCAGACCGTAGCAGCAGCAAATTGATGAGAGGCGCTACAAACATAAACGCACCCATGAGCCATCCGAACAGCGAGACGCCGTACACGCTGTGCTGGCGCGCCCAAGGAAGGAAGAATACGACCGCCAGAGCGATATACGTGATGAGGGCCGCAGCGTACTTCTTCTCCAGAGGAAAGAACCCGCGATCAGTCATTTTCGCTAACCTCCCTGTCAGGAATTAAGAAGCTCTGACTCAACGAGACTTAACGCGTCCTCAAAGACGTCAAGCAGTTCATCCACCTCCTTTACGGTGATGGTAAGCGGCGGGGCGATCAACACCGCGTCGCCATCCCGGCCGTTTACGCAGCCTGCTCCGGGGTATACGAGGAGACCTTTCTGGAACGCGACTGCCTTCAGCCTGTTTGTGACTTCGAGTCGCTGTGGAAACGGTTCCCTGGTCTCCTTGCACGCGACCAGTTCAATGCCTTGCATTAAACCAAGACCTCTCACATCTCCGATGATCCGGTGTTCGCCGGCGAGTGCGGAAAGCCGGTCCTTTAGATACCTGCCGGTGGACTTCACGTTCTCCAGGACGCCATGTTCTTTCAGGAAGGTGATCACCCGGAGCGACGCGGCAGCCGACACCGGGTTGCCGCCATACGTATAGCCGTGAACGAACCTGCCCGAGCCCTGATGAAACGCCTGGTATACCCGCTCCGAGGCGAGCACGGCCCCTATGGGCGCATAGCCTGCGCTCATGCCCTTGGCGCACATGATGATATCGGGGATCGCGTCATAGTGCTGGCACGCGAAGTACTCTCCCGTACGGCCGAATCCAGTCATCACCTCGTCCGCGATGAACAGCACTCCGTGGGCGTCGCACACTTCGCGTATCTTTTCGTAGTAGCCTGCAGGCGGATGCACTCCCGGCGCGGAGGCTCCCGACACGATTTCACACATAAAAGCGGCGATGTTTTCCGGGCCCTCCTGCAGAATGATGCGCTCCACGTCGTCCGCGCAGGCCAGGGAGCATTCCGGGTAGGCGCGGCCGTAGGGGCACCGGTAGCAGTACCCGGGGACGGCGTGCGGGAAGTCAAGGAGAAGCGGCGCGTACATCTTCCTCCGCGCGGTGTGCCCGCCCACTGACATCGCACCTATGGTATTGCCGTGAAATGCCTGCCACCTGCCGATGACCTTGTAACGGGAGGGCTGACCTCGCTCCAGGTGATACTGACGCGCCATCTTAATGGCGGTGTCCGCCGCTTCAGACCCGCCCGACACGAAGTAGCACCAGTTGAGATCGCCCGGGGTGATCGACGCTATCTCGGCTGACAGATGCTGCAAGTACTTGTTGGTGAACTGCGACAGGTGGACGAATGCCACCTGGCTGGCCGCTTCCCGAATGGCGTCAGAGATCTCGGTCCGCCCGTGTCCGATGGACGACACCAGCGCTCCTGAACACCCGTCGATGTATCTCTTACCTTCCGTGTCCCAGAGGTAGATGCCCTCACCCCTGGCGATCACCGGCATCTGCTTTTTCGTATCTCTGTAAAACACAAAGTCCCGGCCCATCAGATCTCCTCCATCATCCGTAAAGTACAGAAGCCACGTCGGAAAGGCCAAGTTCCAACAGTTTCTCTCTCTTTGGTACACCCTGCTCATCCCAGCCCCTCAGCCGGTAGTACTCGTCTAGCAACCGCTCTGTGATCTCCTCTCCCAGGAGCTTGCCATGAGCGGCGCCTGATGGGACCGGCTCGGTGAGAAACCGGCCTGGAGCTCTGTCCCACGAGCGGCCAAAACCCGGCACCTCCCGGACCCAGAACGCCCGTGTCAGGTTCCATATCCTCTCAGACAACCTGTTCAGCTCCTCCCAGGTCTCTTTGCTTCCGGTGATCATCGGGAAAATCTCCGCATAGTGCCTGAGCTCAAAACCCACCTCGATCCAGGGGAATCGGCATATCCCCAGCGCATCGAGCAGGGGACGGAGGTGCTGAAGTTCAACTACCTTTGCAGCCTTTCCCTCCAGCTTGTCGCGCCCGACGGAGATATCGTAGGTGATTGCCCAGGCTCTATTATGGTGGGCGCCGACGTCGCAGGTCATGTAGGCAAGGAGCATGGCGGCTGCATACCGCGGCTCATACCCGCTGACCTCAAGCCCCTTCACGTGAATGGCAAAATGCTCCGAGCCCTTGCCGAGGCGTGCGCTCGCGGCCTTCACCCCTTCGGCCAGGAGATCACCGATATGTTCCCTGTTTGCGATGAGTTTTCCGATATGGATGACCGAATCGAGATCCCCGAAGCTGACCGCCCTTCCCCCCAGGTCGCCCTGGGAGATGATGCCTTTCTCAAAACACTCGATGGCGAAGGCGACGATGTTACCGCCGGAGATGGTATCCATGCCGAGGTCGTCGAACAGCCAGTTCGCGTAGGCGATCTCCTCAATACGCGACAGCTCGCAGTTTCCGCCAAACAGCGCCACCGTCTCGTATTCAGGGCCTTCTACCCTGGCTGAGCCTTGGGGAAGGTTCACGTGCGAGTACTTCCCGCAGGGAATCGGGCATCCGAAGCAACCTTTGTCCAGCGTGACGATGGGCTGCCGGAGCGCTCTGCCGTTGATCTGCTCGTAGTGCGGGAAATAGCCCGTATAGAAGTTCCTTGTCGGGAAAACCCCCGATACGTTGCACCAGTCGGTGATTTCCGCGGTGCCGTACGGAGTCCACTCCTTAAAGCCGGGCAGTTTGAAGATGATATCAAACATCTCCTTGCCCTTTTTGAACATGGCCGCCGGATCGGCCACCGGGAAGCCCCGGCTTCCCCTCACCGCAACTGCCTTCAGTCGCTTGGAGCCCCATACCGCCCCGATGCCGCACCTTCCGGCCTGGCGCCCGAAATCATGCGTGATACAGGCGATCTTTACCAGGTTTTCGCCGGCCGGCCCGATGACCGCGATCTGGAAATCGTCTCCCAGTTCCTCTTTCAGCGCTTTCTCGGTGGCATACGAGCCCTTTCCCCACAGGTGGGAGGCATCCCTGATCAGCACGGTGTCATCGTCGATGGCGATATAAACGGGAGTGGCGGAGGCGCCCCTTATGATAAACACGTCGTACCCCGCGTGCTTCATCGCTGGCCCGAAGTGGCCGCCCATGTTGCTGTCCCCGTATCCTCCTGTGGCTGGGGATTTCGCCCCGAACTCCACCTTGCTCGGGGAGGGCAGGAACGCACCGGTCAGAGGACCTGCGGCCACCACTGCCACGTTGTCCGGCCCGAGCGGGTCGGCTCCTTTCGGGATGAGGTCCCAGAGCAGCCTTGCCACGAACCCGCGGCCTCCGATGTATTTCCTGGCAAAATCAGGCTCCAGGCGGGACTTCGACACTCTCTGAGTCGATAGGTCGATGTCGAGGATGCTCCCCCCGTATCCATAAAGAACTGACATGGCTTACACCTCCTTGGGCAGTAACGCTTCGCGCGGGCAGTAGGGTACACACTCAAGGCAGCCGTCGCACTTGATGGCCGCCGGTTCATCGTCTCTTAAGAAGATAGACCGGGTCGGACATACGTCAACGCATATGCCGCACTTTGTACACCTGTCTTCCAGCACTACGTAGTTGTTGTGTTTAAGGATGATGGCTTCTTCCGGGCATTCTTCAGCGCACAGCCCGCACTGGTCGCACACCGTAACCGTGTACTGCCCGGGATCGGGGAAGACGCCGGTTATGCGGAGCGCGCCCTTCGCCGGGTTGTTCTCGCCGAAATGCACCAACGCACAGAACAGCTGGCACAGCCTGCACCCTGAACACTTTTCCGAGACAGTCTGAAGCGCCACTGGCAACAATCCTCCTTTTTACGGTCAATCAACGGGCCTGAACTTATAGCCGTACCGGGTAACGCCTTCCTGTACGTAAAGCTTGCGGAATACCTGCCGCACCCGCATCCCTTCCCGGACATCGCCCGGGTTTACGTCGACCACCTGGCCGCAGACTGAAGGCCCTTCATCCAGGTTCACGATGGCGACTACATAGCTGCCGAGGGTGCGGGCGAGCTCCGCGAACTCGGGCGGGGCTCCTCCCTGTCCGATTACCGTATACGTCCCGACCTTGCCATAGCCTGATAGCGCGAACTCGGCCAGCGCCTGACTCTGGCAGCGGGGACATGCGCCTTTCGGGGGGAAGAGGACCAAGCCACACTCCCTGCACCTGCATGCTTTCATCCGGTATCTCTGCCTGATAGTTCTCTGGTAATTCGGAACGGAAACGTGGGCTCCCAGGGTGATACCCTCCTTTCTAGGGCAAGAGGCCGCGGTACCTCAGGTATTCCGTATAAGTCAGGTAGATGGACGGGCGAAGCTGCCCGGCCCACGCGGCAGACGGAGTTTTCACTGTGAACGATATGGCGTCACACGCAGCCCCGTACCCGTACGAAACAAGCAGCAGCCGACTGCCGGCAGCGGCACCTGAGGCGGCGTGAAGCAGCGACAGAAGTCCGCTGCACGCGCCTGTATGTCCGAGGAAGACGACAGGGCCGGTATGCGCCCTGGCACTTGAAAACCCCAGGGCGTTTTTGTACCTGGCGGGTTCTTTCGCATCCGTCTCATTTACCGACAGTGATAAAAAAGCGCTCTCGTCGGTGCCGGAGCTTTCAAAAAGGTTCCTCACGCACGGGACGATGGTGTCTCTGAGCTCCTGATCTGCATGCCCCTGGTTGCGCTGTTCTGATGGATAAGGGTTGCCTCTTTCGGCGCACAGGGTACCGAGGCTCTCTCTGGTCGTGCTTGCCCAGGCGTTGACAGAGAGGATGGCATCGCCCTCTCTCGGTTCAACAAGCAGGGCCACCGCGGCCGCTCCTTGGCCGTGTTCGCGGGGATCGGCAGGGGAGAAGACCGGGGTATCGGAGATCACAGCGAGGCTAGGGCCGAGCGAGTGTGTGGTCAGCACCGCTGTGAGCAGCGCCTCGGTCCCCGCTCTTCCGGAGGCGAAGTGGCATGTAGTAAAGATATTGCTCGGAAGGCCGGTCGCTTCCGCGACCGCTCCGCCAGGGTGTTTGTGGAGGTACGGCCAGGTGGTGGATGCAAGGCACATGGCGCGGATTCGCGATGGATCGGTTCCCGATGCCTCCAGCAGACCGCGGACCGCCTCCACTGCCATGGTGAGCGGGTCCTCGTCCGGGCCCGCAACCGACTTCTCCGTAATACCGGGAGCGGAGAACGCGCCGAGAGCGCTCAGGTATTCCTCTTTCCGGATCCGGTACGCGGGTGTATATACCCATGCAGCAGTAATGTGAGCGCTATTCAATCTAGATCCCTCCCCAGGATGAAGACCACCGCAGTCCCGCCCGATCCGCCCACATTGTGGGTGAGCCCAGTGCGGTGCTTAGATGCCTGGCGCTCGCCCGCCTGTCCCCGGAGCTGGAAGAACATCTCCGCGACCTGGGCGACACCCGTAGCCCCGAGGGGATGCCCTTTGGACTTCAGTCCGCCGCCGAGATTCACCGGCAGCGAACCGCCGATGCGGGTAACGCCTTTGTCAAGCAGCGAAGGTGCCTCACCCCGGTTGCAGAAGCCCAGGTCTTCGTAAGCCAGGAGCTCTGCTATGGTAAAGCAGTCGTGCACTTCAGCCAGGTCGATGTCTAAGGGCCCGAGACCTGCCATTTCGTATGCTCTCCTGGACGCATCCCGGGTGGCTGCAAGGCTGCACCAGTCCTGCCTGTCGTGAAGTGCCAGGTGGTCGCCTCCGGCTCCGTAGCCAAGGATCCATACCGGTCTGTCAGTGAAACGGTCTGCATGATCCTCCGAGGTGATGAGCACGCACGCTGCACCATCGCTTGTAGGCGAGCAGTCAAATAGGTTCAGCGGGTCCGCGACCATGGGGGCGCTCTGTGCTTCTTCCAACGATATCTGACGTCTCAGGTGGGCCTTCTTGTTAAGCACTCCGTGCGCATGGTTCTTTTCAGCCACTTTAGAAAGGTAGATTCTAGGGACGTTGTATCGGGCCAGGTAGTGCCTTGCCATCATGGCATAAATCCCTGCGAACGTGAGTCCGGCGAGGCGCTCGTACTCTGTGTCACCCGATACTCCGAGCCAATACCTGACGTGATCAGCCGAGAGGTCTCTCATTTTCTCCACTCCCGCCACCAGCACCGTACGGTAGACTCCCGCGCATACAGCGTGCACCGCGGACAGCAGCGCGAACCCGCCTGAAGCGCACGCGTTCTCTATGCGTACGGAGGGTACAGCGGCAAGGCCGACATAACTCGTCAGCAGTGCGGCCGGCTGGCCGAGCTGGAATCCGCCCGTGCCGAGCGTACCGAGGAATACCGCATCTATCGCCCGAGGAGGGATGCCTCGGTCCACCGATGCGGCGCATTCGGCATATGCCTCTGCGAACAGTTCCTTAATGCTCATGCCGGGGAAATCGCCGAACCTGCTCTGACCTGCTCCCACGATGGCCACTCGCCTCATGCGATAGCGCCTCCCAGGTACACCCCTGCTGGGTCCAACTCCTCCCTCAGGATTCTGAGTTCTTCGTCATTGGGGTCGGGGGTGATCTCAAGCGTGCGGGATACCTTCAGTTCCCATCCGGTGTTGGCTAGCACCTCGCCGACGGTCACGCCGGGATGTATGGATGTGAGTATCATCTCTCCGGTCTCGTCATACCGGAGTACCCCTTTGTTGGTGATGACGGTATCAGGCCCTCCTTCAAGGCCGAGCGCTTCCCGCTCTGCTCTTCCGCCGAGAAAACCAGGGCTCGTGATGAAGTCCACCTTTTCGGGCAGGCGGCGCTTCTCATGCGGTATAAGCACGAAGACCTTCTTTGCAAGGCACGCGATATCGCACGCTCCGCCGCTTCCGGCAAGTCTTGCCTTGGGCCGGTCGTACGGCCCGATGACCGTGCTGTTCAGGTTTCCGTATCTGTCTACCTGGGCCGCACCAAGAAACCCTATATCGATAAGGCCCCGCTGGAGATAAAAGGCGAAGACGTCGAACATGCTGCATACGGAGCCGGCACCGGTCACAAGACACGGGTCCCCGATGGAGAGAGGCAGCCGTGAGGGCTTGGCACCGATCACTCCCGCTTCGAAGATCATGTGAATGTCCGGCGCATGAAGCCTCCTGGCCAGGTTTACGGCGAGGTTGGGCATGCCGATACCGACAAACACCCTGTCACCGTTTTTCAACATGCGCGCTGCGGTCACGACCATCATTTCTGCACTGGTATACTTCACGGTACTTCCTCCTCACGCATAATACCCGTAGTCTACAGGATAGCTGTACCTCCTACGGCCTTGCAGGGCGAGCACGCGGGCTGCGGGCAGGCGCTCCATGTACTCTCGCCGGTCAGCCACACCGTACACCCACGTATCGAGCCACCTTGAAAGCCCGCCGGGGTCCTTGGTGATCTCCTCGTACTCGATATAGAACTGGTTGTCCCTGTCGTAATACCCCTGGGCGTAGGAAGGATGGGCGCACCACGGCACTTCTACCACTGCGTCCACGATCATGCCGGGGATCAGCGTGCGGTTGGGGTCGGAAGCGATGACTTCATCCGGCACGATCTCCTCTGCTGTCAGGATCACCCTGGAGGCCGCGAAGGCCGCCTCTTTCTGTTCGCCCACGATACCCCAGATGTGAGCGTTGCCATGGCGGTCCGCCCTCTGCACGTGGATGATGGACACGTCGGGGTTCAGGGCGGGTACCACGCTGATACGCTTGCCGGTGTAGGGGCAGGTCACGTACTTTATCTCCTTATTCACGCTGGGAAGGTCTGATCCGAGATTTGACCTGAGGGGGTAAAACGGCATGTTTGTGGCGCCCGCCATCAGCCGTGCGGTCATGCCGTAATGCGTGTACTCTTCGATCTCCAGCTCGCCTTGTTCCAGCGCTTTGCGGATCGAGCGCAAAAGCCCCACTCCCGGGTTTCCTGCCCAACTGAACACCAGTTTCTTCGCGCATCCGGCTGCCACCATCTGGTCGTAGATCAGGTCAGGAGTGGCTCTGCAGAGTGTGAGGTTACGCTTTCGTTGCCTGATGATTTCGTGGCCTGCAGCGAACGGAATGAGATGGGTGAACCCGGCCAGGTACACTGTGTCTCCGTCGTGCACCAGCTCGCTGACTGCTCTGGCCAGGTTCATAACCTTGGCCTGCTTCATACATCGCTCCCTCCTTCATCAAAACACAAAAACCTAGCACCTGCTCCAACACTCTTGCGAGTTGAAGGAGGGCTAGGTTTCACCTGTTTTTCTGCTCCGGGGTTACCGGCCCAGGACAGGTAAACTGCTCCTGCGTGGACTGTATAGGGTTTTGTTAACTACACATATTCTCCGAATTATCCATTTTTCCTTCTGCTTGAACAAGATTCTGCAGCGGTTATTTCCTGCCATATGTTTCCATGAAGCGTTGGATGGCGGTCTTGAGGGCCGCTATCATCGCTTCGTCCGAAGGGGCCAGATAGCGCTTTCTGATCCTTTCAACCAGGCCGTCGATGCCGTCAGACAGGTTGTAACCCACGATCAGCTTGTGGAAAAAGCGCTGCGCCAGGTCAGTGATGAATGTCAGTTCTGCATCGACGATCACGTTGGTTTCAGGATCGATCTCCAGCACTACGCCGCACAAACGATATACCTCGTGCATGACAGTGCCCTGAGGCGCCTTGGAATACCCGGTTACCAGAACGGTCTCTCGCTCAGACATAATGGTCACCCTTTTTCTGAGATTAAGTCAGATTCCGGCTGCAGCAGGCATTTGCTGAGTGCTGGCTACCTTTGGCCGGTACCTTCACCTACCACGTACTTTTGGTACTTTCTATAAGCGGCCGACTGGCTGAGGCCCAGCGCCCGCGCGACCTGGTAGCTGCTGCCGTAACGCCTGTATGCCTCGCGTATGATGGTAGCTTCCACCGACTCAAGCGCTTCCGCCAGGGAGCCTGCCCCGCGAAGGCCTGGCAAAGCACCGTTTTCGGTCTGGACCACGATGTCAGGGGGCAGGCTGCAAAGCCCAATAACGTCGTCGTCCACCGTGACCACGAGCTGTTCGAGCAGGTTGGCGAGCTCCCTCACGTTGCCGGGCCATCGGTAAGACAGAAGTGCGTTAATGGCTTTTGGGTCAAACCGCTTTTGTGTCTGGTACTTCCTGTTCAGGGAGTCAAGGTAGTAATGGAGAAACGCCAGCACGTCCTCGGGTCTCTCCCTGAGAGGGGGTATGAAGATGGTGACCGTGCCGAGCCTGTGGTAGAGGTCCCTGCGGAACAGTGCCTGGTCAATCATGGTTTCGAGATCCCTGTTAGTTGCGGTGATCACCCGGACATCGACACGAGTCGGCTTCGTATCGCCCAGCTTCAAGAACTGCTTCTCGTCAAGTACTTGCAAGAGCTTTGCCTGAAGCCCCATGGGCAGTTCGCCTATCTCGTCAAGGAATATGGTTCCGCCTTGCGCGATCTCCAAAAGGCCTGCTTTACCCTGTTTCTGCGCGCCGGTAAATGCTCCGGGCTTGTAACCGAACAGCTCTGCCTCAATCAGGTGCTCGGGGATAGACGCGCAACTTACCTTCAGGAACAGCTTGTCCCGCCTTGACCCCATTTTGTGGATTGCCCGGGCGATCACGTCTTTTCCCACGCCTGATTCGCCGCGCAGCAGCACGGTCACGTCGGTCCTGGCCACCTTCTCCATTGTTTCCAGCACGGCTTGCATTTTTGCACTGCGGGATACGATGAACTCCCCCTCGCTCTGGAGCGCCAGCTGCTTCTGGTAGATCCTCACCAGGTCCTTGGTTTTCTCAAGCTCGGAGTGCAGCTTGTTCATCTCGGTAACGTCCCGCGCGTTGCACACCACCATCTTCACTTCCCCGTTTGAATCAAGTACAGGCGTACCGGTGACGATCATGGTCTTACCGATCGCAGTGCGTTGCTGGATGGTTATGCGCTGCTTGCTGGAGATCACCATTGGAGTGACCGAATTCTCCCATAACCCGTCCTTTTCAAGGTCCTTGACGTGACGCCCGATCACGTCCGATACGGGCACGCCGTAGTGGGTTTCAAAGGCGTGATTCGCGAAAAACACAACGCCGTTGCCATCGGTGGCCAACACTTCATCGTAGGAGGCCTGGAGAATCTGCTCGAGCGTACTCAGCCGTTCCTCCAGCGCGCTGATCTGATCTTTCGCTGTATCATCGGTAGCTCTCACCAAGCAAAGAAACGCGTGCTGAATCACACCCGAGCTGAATGTCACTCCGCCCCGCGCCGACACCGTCCCGCCCGGGAGCTCAACCCGCCCGCGCGCGACAACGGTCGCTCTCCCCTTACCCTGAGGCGGGCAAAACAGGGTGAGGAGCGCAGGAGGCAGGGTCTTTTGCGTAGCCGGCAGAGCACTTTTCTGCCACAGAAGTTGAGCCGCGGTGTTGTTGACACAGGACACGCAGCCCTCGCGTCCGAGTATCAGGATGCCGATTTCCGCAGTGTCAGCCAGCTTCATAAAAGTTCGGATCTTCATAAGCAGTGACAACTCCCCAATGAATAAGTCAGCTGTGCATTAGACGCGCCGTACGAGCCGGTCCGCAATAAAACCCAGTGAATGCAGGTATCAAACCAGCTCGAGATGACACAAGGCTCCGGGTGGTTAAGTCGTAATAGAATCAAAGGCTTATGATTATGTTGTTTAGTGTTTTTTCATGATTCTCTTTTTCCGAGAGAATTCCTGCACGTTAGGCTTACGGAGGCCGTTTTCCTCCGGTGGCACAGTTGTTGCTGAAGTAGTAATAAAGAGAAGACCGATCTCGCTGCGCGCGGTGGTCAAAGAGATCATCGCTTCATAAGAAAGCCCGCGAGATGGTGCTTTAGGCTCTGTGGGCAGTTTGTGCCCGACAGCCCGGGGCGCGCGAGGCGAGCCAGGGCGAGATGGATAAGTGTTTCTGGGCCCAGGCTGCGGGGTCAAAAAGAGGTTAAGTCGACTCAATGAAGAAATGACGCAAGGAAGAGCAGGATATGCTGGGCAAATAGGGGGTGGGGCGCGGAGATTAGCAACCGTAAGGCTTGCAAGCGGGGAACGGGGCTGGCCTTGCAGCGGTATTCAAAGAGGGCGTCAAGTCAGATTGAAGGTGTCTTGTTGGGTTATCACACAATTATGGGAGGAAGAGGGAGGAAAACAGATGGTTGCTTCGCGCAAGACTGTCAGACTGACCGGCTTGTTGATAGTGGTCGCCCTGTTTTTTGGCTTCAGCCTGACTGGCTGCGGCAGGGATGCAGCGGCACCAAAAGACACAGCTCCCGAGACACCCAAGGTTGTCAAAATCGGCTTCATTGGACCTCTCACAGGGCCTAACGCGTATCAGGGGACAGGTGCGAGGAATGCATTCAACCTTGCCATTAAGCTGGCGAACGAATCCGGACAATTCCCTTTCAAGATCGAAGTAATTGAGATGGATGACGCCTCCACGCCGGCAACCGGCGTATCAGCTGCGCTTAAAATCACATCCGACCCGGATGTGGTGGCTGCCAGCGGACATTGGAACAGCCCGGTGGCGGAAGCGACCATTCCCGTCTTCAAACAGGCAGGCATACCGTTTGTCATCTGGGGGGCCATCTCTCCGACTTTGACAACTGCGGAGAACTACCCCATTGTCACGCGCGTGTGCCCCACCTCCGTTCAGGAGAACATCCCGCTGGCCAACTTCGCTATTGACCAGATGGGCCTAAAAAAGTGGGTTATCATTTCTGACACCAGCGTTTATGGAAAGAACAACACCGCGGCATGGAAAGACGAAGTGGGCAAACGAGCCGGCGCGGAGATCCTGAGCGTGGACGAAATCCAGGTAGGCCAGACAGATTTCCGTCCGATTCTAACCAAGATCAAGAGTTTGAACCCCGACGCAGTGTACTTTGGCGGCGTGGTAATGGAAGGCGCGCTGATCAAGCAGCAAATGGCTGAGCTCGGGATCACGGTGCCCATGGCAGCCATATCCGGTATCGGCTCGGAGAAGTATATCGAGGTCGCAGGAGCCAACGCTGAAGGCACCATTAGCAGCAAGCCCGGAAAGAGCATTGACAAGCTCCCCGGCGGGGCTCAGTTCGTGGCTGAATATGAGAAGGCAGGATTTAAAGAGCCTTTCGGCGTGTACGGGCCTTACGCTTATGATGCGGCAGGCATTATACTGGCCGCTTTGAAGCAGGTCGGACCTGACAGGGACAAACTCATCGACGCCATAGCCAAGATAGAGTATTCAGGCCTTTTGGGTACGACCAAGTTCAACTCGGTCGGCCAGACGACCAACGCCATAGCTACCATACTGGTGGTCCAGGATGGTAAATGGGTACCGTGGGATGACTCTGAATACGCCACAGGGAAGAGGACCCTTCCCAAATAGGTTTTAAGGACGGCCCCGTTTCCCCGTTTTTTATTTCTATAGGGTTTTTGGCAAACAAGACGCCGGAGGAGGATAATACGAAGTGTCTGTTTTCACCGAGCAGGTTATGAACGCGTTGCTACTTGGTAGCTGCTACACCCTGGCTGCCATAGGGTATTCGCTGTTTTTCGGGGTCATTGATACAGTGATCTTCTGTGTAGGGGATATCGCTATCTTCGGAGCATTCGGCGTACTTGCGATTTACTCCCTGGCAGTAGCGGGCGGGCTCGTGGCTGGTGTTCCCGTGTGGCTGTTAACGCTCGCAGTAGTGCTCGGAGGGACCATGCTTTGCGCACTTCTCAGCGTGACGACGCACAGGGTGGGGGTGAAACCATTTGAGGGAAGACCCTCGCTCATGCCGCTCCTCAGCACGATCGCTCTTGGCGTGGTGATACGTGAGCTCATCGGGCTGTTTTACCCGCAGGGCAGAAACCCGCACGTGTTTCCAAGGCTCCTGCCCGGGGGAGCGCTGTCTGATATGGCCATCCTCTCGTACAGAAACCTCATCATCTTGGGTACAACCTTGGTCCTTTTGACGCTTTTGTTTCTGTTTGTGAACCGCACCAAGACAGGCAAGTCCATGCAGGCGATATCCCAGAACAAGGAAGCCGCGTGCATGATAGGGATCAACCCCGGTGCCATCGTCACACTGACCTTCGTTATTGGGGGATTGCTGCTTGGTATCGGCGGCTTCCTGATCGGCTCCTATTACAGCATCATCAGGTTTGACATGGGCGCGCTGTACGGTCTGAAAGGGTTTTCCGCAGCCGTGGTGGGCGGGCTCGGCAACACCTACGGAGCCATCGTCGGCTCCATGCTCATCGCTTTCGTCGAGGTGTTCGTCTCCGGGTACATCCACGGGGGCACAGCGTACGCCAGCGTATTCGCCTTCATGGTCGTCGTGCTGTTCATGATATTCAAGCCGGAAGGCATCCTCGGCGAAAAGACAGTGGAGAAGGTGTAGGGCGTGAGTGGTCCAAGCCGGCATGAACGAAAGGGGTCCGTGAAACCATGTCAAGATTGATTGCGAGACTGAACCCGAAGTGGGAACCTGCGCTCGTGGTGGCGATCAACGCAGTCTCCGCCGCCCTCGTATATGCGGTGGTGACAGGCCGGTTCTACGTGTCCATGAGCGCCGTGGCGTTGATCGTGACAGGCCTTATCTGCCTTGAGCGGGTGGGGCTTATCGATGAGCTGTTTCGGCTGTACTCACAAAACAGGCGCGCTGCGCTCCTTGCGCTTTCCATAATCCTGTTTTTGTTTCCCTTTACCATACGGAAAAGCCCCTATCTCGTGCACATCGCAGTGATGGCATGCCTTTATGCCATTACTGCGCTGGGCCTTAACTTCCAGATGGGAAGCACCGACATGACCAACTTCGCGGGAGGCGCGTTCTTCGGCATGGGCGCTTACACCTCCGCATTGCTCAATATGAAGATAGGCCTTAACCCCTGGTTTGGCATCCCCGCGGCCATGGTTATGACGGTGCTTCTCGCCTACCTTATCGGCCTTCCTACGCTGAGGACAAGGGGGTACTACCTGTCGCTGGTGACCATCGCCATGCAGACAGTGTTCACGCTCCTCATCATCAACACCGAATGGGTGGGCGGGCCGAACGGGGTGGCGGGGATCACGCCCTATTCTCTCGGCAGCTATTCCTTTCGCTCGCCGCTTTGGCTGTTTGGCTACAGGTTACCCTACCAGGCCCACTACTTCTACCTCTCCGCGCTGGTGTTGATGTGTGCAGGCTACGTGGCCTCAAGACTTCACATCTCCCGCCTGGGGCTTTGCTGGAATACTATTGGGGAGGACGAGATAGCGGCGCGCTGCCAGGGGATAAACCCGGCCTCCGCCAAGCTTTTAGCGTTCTGCGCGGGTGGTGCCTTCGCGGGAGCAGCGGGCGCCATCTATGCTCATTACATCAGTTTCATCGGTCCGGAAGACTTTGATTTCACAAAATCCCTTATGATAATCTGTATGGTTATCCTTGGAGGGATGGACAACGTGACCGGCGTGACAGTAGGCGCAGTGCTACTCACCCTTATCGACGAAAAGCTCCGCGATTTCACCGACTACAGGATGCTTTTGTATGGCGTGATCCTGCTTACAGTGCTGCTGCTCCGGCCTGAGGGGCTCATCCCGAAACGCGTGAGAAGATACGAGCTGGTCTTTGGCAGGGCCTGGCGCAAAGCACACGGATCCGGACGACACGAAACAGGGTATCAAGCTTAAATCGAAAACGTTTGGGGTGGATTCACGAATGGAGACCAGGCAATTTGAGGTTGCCGGCAGGCGCGCTCGAAGAAAGGACGGCATAGCGAAAGTCACTGGTCGCGAGATATATTCTTCCGACGTGTACCTGCCGGGTATGATGCACGCTGTGGTGTTGCGGAGCCCCCATCCACACGCGGAAATTGTGGACGTGGACGTGAGCGAAGCAGAGCGGATGGGCGCGGTCTGCCTTACCCCGTTTGACGTACCGGACACAGTATACAACGAACGTACGGTGAGCATCCCTGAGAAGACTTACAGGGATCGGACGGTGCTGCCAAAGAAGGTGAGGCATGTTGGAGAAGCGGTGCTGGCAGTGGCACATGATACGGAAGAGCTTGCCATGCTGGCTCTTTCCAAGGTAAAGGTACAGTACAAAGAGCTGCCTTCTGCGCTCGACGTAAAGGACGCGATGGTAGAAGCCCGCGGGGCGAGGCTCTACGATACCGTGTTTCTCGGGGGCGAATGCATCCAGGTGAAGAACAACATCGCCTGTGAGAGGAGCATAGCGGTGGGGGACGTGGAGGATGGCTTCCGGCAGGCGGACATCACGGTAGAGAGCGAGTTCGAGGCGCAAAGGATGTACCACGCCCAGATGGAGACTAAGGCGGCGGTGTGCGCACCCGAACCGGACGGCGGCATCACTGTCTGGACTACGACCCAGACTATCCATAATGTCAGGCAACTACTGGGCCAGATATTCAGCCTGCCGCTTCACAAAGTGAACGTGAAGCGGATCGCCTTGGGCGGTGCGTTCGGCTCGAGCATCCAGATGAACTCTATAACGCCAATCTGCGTGGGTCTTGCACTCAGGGCGAAGCGGCCCGTGAAGCTTGTGACTTCCAGGGAAGAGGACATGTACGACCACGTGAAGTACCCGGTCAGGTTCTGGCTGAAGTTCGGGGCGAAAAAGGACGGGCGGCTTGTGGCTGCTCACATGAAAGCGCTGGTGGACATCGGCGCTCACAATATCCAGGCGTACCCTTTGCTCGGGTGCATAGCGGGCTGGTTTGCATCGCTTTACAAATTCCAGAACCTTCTTTTTGAGGGCAGGGCCGTGTACACCAACAAGGTACCCGCCTGCGCCATGCAGGGCTACGGTAACCCGCAGACCAACTTCGCTGTGGAAAGCCTCATGGATATGCTTGCAGAGGAGCTCGGGATCGACCCGATACAACTCCGGCTCATGAACTACGTGGGCGTGGGAGACGAGTTCTGGGGCCAGGGTCCAACAGTCAGGTCTATCATCAAAAGCTGCGGCGTGGAAGAGATGCTCTCGCGTGGGGCGGCCATGATCGGCTGGGATCGGAGAGTTCACCCGTCGCAGAAGAGCGGTGACGTGGTGCGCGGGATAGGCGTGGCGCGAGGGTTTCACACCTCTGGTACGGGCGGTCCCAAGCCCGGCGAGGTCATCGACTACTCAAGCGCTACGATAAAGGTCAACGAAGACGGGTCAGTGGACCTGATCACGCCGGTCATGGACCAGGGGGGCGGTACGTGGGAAGCCGCCGCCAAGGTGGTAGCAGAGGTGCTGAAGGTGCCGCTTGACATGGTGGGCATCTCGCCTTCTGACACGAGGACTACGGGCTACGACGTGTGCACACATGCTACCCGGGGCGTGTACTGCGGGGTGGGCGCGGTACACCACGTGGCCGAACAGGTAAGGCAAAAGATCCTCGAATTTGCCGCGCGCATACTCGAGCAGAACCCTAGGGACTTAAGCCTTGCGAGAAACGAGGAGATAGGGCAGGCGGTGATCTATCCGACAGGTCTGCCTGACAGATACATCACGCTGGGCGAGGTGGCCAAAACGGCGCAGATTAAAAGCTGGGGCACCATCGCTGCGACGGACAGCTACAGGCAGAAGAACTGCCCACCGTGTTTCGTCACCCATTTCGTCGAGGTGGAGGTCGAAAAGAGAACGGGCAGGGTGCGGATCGTGCGCGCTGCGCTCCTCGGCGATTGTGGTACCCCTATAAACCCGGACATGGTGAAGGGGCAGCTGATCGGGGGACTGTGCCGCGGGCTTGCTTTTGCCCTGCTTGAGGAGACGGCATACGACAGTAATACAGGGAGGCTCGTATGCGGAGGCTACCTTACCGACTACAAGTTGCCCACAGCCTGCGAGATGCCTGCCATAGACGATATCATGGTGGGGTTCGCCAACACCTATGAACCTTCCGGGCCCCTGGGCGCAAAGGGCATCGGGGAGGCAGCGCTCAACTCCGCGGCCTCCGCCATTGTTAACGCGATATACAATGCGACCGGTATCCGCTTTAAGAAGCTTCCCGTGACGCCCGAACGTGTGCTGGAAGCGCTGAGAGAAGGTGTTGCCAGATGAACGCACAGAATCAAACGAACACTAGGTTGCTCCTGCCCGAATTTGAATACTTAAGACCCGAAACGAAAGCCGAGGCGCTCCACTTTCTCGACCAACACAGGGACAAAAACGTGCACATACTGGCAGGAGGAACGGACCTGATCGTGAAGATGAAGACAGGGGCGCTTTCTCCCCGATACCTGGTCAACGTAAAAGACATAAAGGAGCTCTCAGGCGTCAGGCAGATTAACGGGGCCCTTCACATCGGAGCAGTCACCACGCTCGCGGCACTTCTACGCCTTCCTGCGATAAGGTCCGGTTATTCAGCCCTGTACGAGGCTCTCCGGTCCATGGCGGCTCCGGCGGTGAGGAACATGGCGACAGTAGGGGGCAATCTCTGCAACGGCTCCCCCGCCGCAGATACGGCGCCGGCGCTCATGGTGCTAGGGACGGTGTGCACGCTCTCTTCGGTGGCCGGCGAAAGGCGGCTGAAACTCTGCGACTTCTTCCTCGGGCCCGGCCGGACTGCGCTGCTCCCAGGCGAGATGCTCACCGAGCTCTTGGTAGATGGAGTGCGCCCGGACAGCGGGAGCAGTTTCTTGAAAATAGGGAGGGTGAGTGCGGATATCGCCAAAGTCAACATTGCTGTATACCTCGAGAGAGACGGTGACCGGGTCGCAGATTGCCGCGTTGCGGTGGGTTCGGTAGCCCCGACCCCGCTGCTTCTTGATTCCGTTGTGTCCTTTCTCAAGGGGTCGACAATGTCGAGACAGGTCCTGTCGGAGGCTGGCCGGATGGTGGAGGATGCTATCGCGCCGATTACGGATGCGCGCTCAACGGCGGAGTACAGGAAGGCCATCTCCCGCATTCTTGCGGAAGAGGCCATGCAGGCGGCCTGGGTGAGGTCGGGAGGTGAGGTGCCGAGATGACGGAGACGAGCATTACTCTGACGCTGAACGGGAAGAAGAAGACTTTGCGCGTAAGGCCCAATGAGCTGTTGCTGAACGTACTCAGGGATAGACTCTTTCTGACCGGTGCCAAGTACGGCTGCGGTATCGGGGAGTGCGGGGCGTGCACAGTGCTCATAGACGGAAGGCCTGCGCTTGCCTGCTTGACGCTGGCTGTTGCCATAGATGGCAAAGAGGTGGTCACTGTAGAGGGCCTCGCCCGGGGAGATGAGCTGGACCCACTCCAGGAGGCTTTCTTGGACCATGGGGCAGTGCAGTGCGGGTTCTGTACTCCAGGGATGATCATGACCGCCAGGTCTCTGCTGGATGAAAACCCCTCGCCCTCGGAAGAGGAGGTCCGCGAATACATCAGGGGTAACATCTGCAGGTGTACCGGTTACACCAGCATCGTTTCTGCCATTTTATCCTGCGCGCAAGAAAAGGAGGGGGCGTAATGTATAAGATGCGCTATGCCGCACCTCGGACTCTCACTGAGGCGCTCCGCCTTCTTGGCGAGGAGAGGGAGGGTGTGTATGTTGTGGCTGGAAGTACCAACGTACTGCCTGATCTGAGGGCGAAAAAGATCAGACCCTCGCTACTTTTGAGCATAGAGAAGCTGGGGGAACTGAAAGGCATACACGCAGACGGCGACGTGGTGACTGTCGGTGCGTTAACTACAATCAACGAGCTTTTGGCCTCCCGCGACATCGAGCTTAACGCGGGCATACTTCACCAGGCGGCGCAGAGATTCGCTGATCCCCTGGTGCGCAACAGGGCGACCATCGGCGGCAACCTCGCCAACGCGTCTCCCGCCGCGGACAGCGCCGTACCCCTTCTCGCGCTGGACGCGGTGCTTGATATATGCAGCGCGCGCGGAGAGCGGGAGGTGCCGCTTTCATCGTTCTTCACCGGGCCGGGAAAGACGGTGCTGGAACGGGATGAGCTGATACGCGCGGTAAGGTTTCCGTCGGATAGTGAAAATCAGAAGGCCTTCATCAAATTCGGACTCAGGGAGGCCATGGCCATCTCGCTGGTGAGCGTTGGAGTGGAGCTTAGGATTCAGAAAGATGAAGTGGCGTACGCGAGGGTGGCTTTTGGGGCCGTGGCACCAACCCCAATGAGGGGCTTTCGGACTGAAGAATTCCTCGTTGGGAAGAAACTAACGGCGGAAGTGCTGGATGAGGCCCGGCAGGTGGCGTCACGGGAGGTACGCCCCATCAGCGACGTGAGGGCAACAGAAAGCTACCGGAGACACATTTCCGGAGTACTGCTCGGCAGGGCAATCAAGATGGCGCTCGGGGGTGGCATGTCATGACGGAAGGTTACGCCATAGAACTCACGGTAAATGGCAGGCAGGTTTCCGCAGAGGTACGCGCTGATGAGACGCTGCTTGAGTTCCTCAGGACGCAGCTCCGCATTATCGACGCCAAGTCAGGCTGTGGCAAGGGGGACTGCGGGACATGTACGGTGTTGCTTGACGGACTGCCCGTGAAGTCATGCATCGTACTCGCTGCTTCCGCTGACGGAAAAGACGTAAAGACGCTGTCCGGCATGCAGAATGAACCGCTGGTTAAAGCACTGCAGGAGAGCTTCGTCACTCACGGTGCGGTGCAGTGCGGCTTTTGCACTCCGGGCATGATCCTTACGGCAGCCAGCTACCTAAATGAGCACAAAAACCCTTCGAGGGATGACATACGCAGGGCACTGTCAGGCAATCTTTGCAGGTGTACGGGATACAAAAAGATCGTGGACGCCACACAAGCGGTGGCCAGACGGAACGAGTAGGGGAGGTGGGTTCAGTGTCCGGGGTAATAGGAAAACCGATGCCGAGGCATGACGCGTGGGCGAAAGCCAGGGGAGACGTGGTGTACGCCGATGACTTCAGCTTACCCGGCATGCTTTACGGGAAGGTACTGAGAAGCCGGTATCCTGCGGCCCGTATCCTCTCGATCGACACGAAAAAGGCGGAAGCGCTGCCCGGGGTACACGCCGTATTGACCGCAAAGGACGTGCCCAA
Organism: Bacillota bacterium; assembly: GCA_040755615.1. GTDB lineage: Bacteria > Bacillota > Sulfobacillia > DUSP01 > DYEP01 > DYEP01. The sequence continues at coordinate 22,641 of JBFMAL010000003.1, read as the reverse complement.
CAATGAGACTGTCACTAAATTCGGCCAGAGCCGGGACGTGGGAAGCGGTTTTGAAGGAATGTACAGGGTCTTGGCGGACAAGAAGGTGCGGTTCATGGGGGAAGCTGTCGCGCTAGTGGCCGCCGAGACCGAACGGATCGCACAGGAGGCGCTCGAGCTCATCGAAGTGGACTACGAACCGCTGCCCGGCGTGTTTGACCCCGAGGAAGCGGCCAGACCGGGCGCGTATCCTGTGGGGGAGAGCGAGAGCAACGTCATCGCGAGGTACCGGATCCGTCGCGGCGATGCGGATGAAGCGCTGCGCCACGCCGACGTGGTGATCGAGGGTACCTACCGCGTTCCCTTTGTCGACCATGCCTACCTTGAACCCGAGTCCGGTGTGGCGTGGCTTGATGAAAACGGTGTGATCAACATCAGGGTGTCCACTCAGGTGATCGAGCATTTCCGGGGGGTAGCAGCGGTTCTCGGAGTACCGCACAACAAGGTGAGGATCATCGGCACATTTGCTGGGGGAGGCTTCGGCGGCAAGGAAGACATCACTGTGGAGACATACCTCGCACTCCTCGTCCGAAAGACCGGGCGGCCCTGTAAGATGACATGGACGCGAGAGGAATCCATCCTCTCGCACAGCAAGAGGCATCCCTACGTGATGAGGTATACCACGGGCGCGATGGCAGACGGGAAAATTGTAGCGCTAAAGGCCGATCTGATTTCAGACGCGGGCGCCTACGTGTACCTGAGTCCCTGGGTGCTGATGTATTCTGCGGTAAACGCGACAGGGCCATACGAAGTGGATAACGTGGACATCACTGCCATGACAGTGCTCACCAATAACACGTTTACGAGCGCAAACAGGGGCTTTGGAGCCATACAGCCCAATTTCGCATACGAGTCCCAGATGGATGAACTGGCCCGGAGGCTGGGTATTGATCCGCTCGAGATCAGAAGGATAAACTGCATTAAGAAGGGCAGCACCATGTCCACTGGTTGGAAGATCGATCGCTACGTGGCCCTTCCCGAAGTAGCCGAACGCGCCCGGGAAGCGCTCGGTGAACCCACTTCAATGCCGGCCCCGTGGAAGGTAGGAATAGGGGTGGCCGTGGGCATGATGAGCTACGGTCGGCTCATGTTCCTGCACGACACGTCGAGGTCTCACGTCAGAGTGGAGATGGATGGCAGCGTCACCGTAAGGTGCGGCGTACCGGACATAGGCGGCGGCCAGTCCTCGTCGCTCTGCCAAATAGTCGCCGAAGAACTGGGTGTGGATATGTCAAACGTGAATATTTATGTAAGTGACACGGCGCTCACCCCGCTTGCGGGCACGACTACCGCCACGCGTCAACTGTATATGTCAGGAAACGCCACCCTGAAGGCTGCAAGAGAGCTGCGGGGACGGCTCCTCAGCAAGGCTGCGGAGATGCTTGGAGTGAGTTCTGACCGGCTGGATCTCAAGGAAGGCAGCGTGATTGTAGAGGGCGAGACCAGGCGGCTGCCGCTTGTCAAGGTGATTGCCGCGTGCGCCAACGAAGGGCAGGAGCTGTTCTCAGAAGCCCAGTTCAATGCGCCGTTTTGCGAAGTGCCCGATCTTTCGGACATCAAAGGACAGATTTTCCCTGACTTCACCTTTGGGGCTCACGCTGTGGAGGTGGCTGTGGATACCGAGACTGGCATGACTCGGGTGCTCCGCATTGTTTCCTGCTACGATGTGGGCCGTGCCATCAACCCACTGAGCGCTGAGGGCCAGCTGGAGGGCGGCGCTATATACTGCATGGGCTACGCGTTGATGGAAGAGGTGGTGATGGACAGGGGCATCACCCGCACCCCCAGTCTTTCTGAATATCTGATCCCGACGTCAGCCGATGCTCCGGACGTGACGTGCATCATGCTGGAGTACGGGGACGGTCTAGGTCCGTACGGGGCAAAGGGGCTGGGCGAGCCTTCGTGCAATTCCATCGCCCCCGCCATCACGAACGCCATATACGATGCGGTGGGCGTTAGGATAAAAAGCCTTCCGGCCACGCCGGAGAAAGTGCTCCGCGCGATGAAGGGTGATCTGTAAAGGCCTGCAAATACTGTTTCAGGGGGATTGACATGGAACTTTTGAAGACCAGCGAAGTCTCCATCAACTTCGGCGGGCTGTGGGCGGTGGATCGGGTGGACTTCTCTGTGTGTCGCGGCGAGATAGTTGGGCTCATCGGGCCTAACGGTTCGGGAAAGACCACTTTCTTCAACCTGGTAAGCGGTATCTATAAGCCCACCCGTGGATCCATCGTGTTCAAGGGGCGGGATATCTCGGGACTGCCCGCATACGAGGTGAAGCGGATGGGGATTTCCCGCACATTTCAATCGAGCCGGCTGTGCTGGAACCTGAGCGTGCTCGACAACGTTCTGATAGGCCTTTATGCCAGGCAGAGAACCGGCTGGTATGACGCCATTTTCAAGCCGCGGATATCCAACGCCGAGCTAGAGAGAAGTATCGAAATCTCTGTCGAGTTCCTGCGCTACTTCAACGAGGACTTGATAGACAGGCGATACGAGAGAGTCCGGAACATACCCCATATAGACAGGCGCAGGATCGAGATCTGCCGTGCGCTGGTCTCAGACCCCGAACTCCTGCTGCTTGATGAACCTTCGGCAGGCTTAAACCCGCAGGAAACCATGGAGATGATGGACGACATCGGGCGGATAAGGGAAAGGAACAAAGACATCAGCATCGTCATCATCGAGCACGACATGGACGTCATATCCGAGGTTACGGAGAGAGTCGTGGTATTTAACGCGGGTACGAAGATCGCGGAAGGCACCTTCTCGGAGATATCGAGGAACGAAGAGGTTATACGGGCTTACTTGGGAGGTGAGGCGACCGCATGTTGACTCTGACGAATGTATCCACGAACTACGGGAAAATACCCATGCTGAGGAACGTGAGCATGCGCGTGGACCCGGGGGAGGTGGTGTGCATCCTCGGGGCGAATGGAGCGGGGAAGACCACCACGCTGAAGACCATTCTAGGGCTGGTCAGACCCACGGAAGGCACCATACACTTCAAGGGACAGCGCATCGATAACATGCCCACTCACCGGATCGTCGCCTCCGGCGTCTCCATGGTACCGCAGGGCGAGGGATTGTTTCCGAAGATGACGGTTGAAAGCAACCTCCGGCTCGGCGCCTATTTCGAAAGGGACGATTCAAAGATCAGGGCCCGGCTGGAAAGCGTGTTCAGCCTGTTTCCAAGGCTTCGCGAGCGGCTTTCGCAGAAGGCAGGAACGCTGAGCGGCGGGGAAAGGACCATGCTTTCCATCGCCAGGGGCCTTCTCTCTGAGCCTGAGCTCATACTCATGGACGAACCATCGCTCGGCCTCGCCCCCGTGCTCGTCGATGAGGTGTTCAAGAGCATAGCGCACATCAAAAACGAGAAAAAAGTGACTATCCTGCTGGTCGAGCAGAACGCCAAAAAGGCGCTGTCGGTGGCGGATCGCGGATACATTATGCAAAAAGGGCAGATCGTGCTGGAAGGGACGGCTGAAGAACTGCTCGATTCAAGTATTGTGCAGCAGTCGTACCTTCATGTTGAACGGGTGAAGCTCGGGAGCTGAAAGTCTCACCGCCTCTGCCGAACGTACGTGACAGCAGAGGCGGTGTTCTTACGTGCAACGACAGCTGAGGTCAAAGGCTTTTGCGGAAGATAACTCCGGCCCTCAGGGATGCTGCCCCGGAGCGCCTTTTACTCCGGTTTTTTCGCCTCGATGAAGGCGGCGAAGAACTTGCCGTCAAGCGCTTTTATGTCCTCGGGAGAAAGCGCGGGGAGCTGCTCGTGGCAGTTGACACCGTGTTCTCCTTCCTTCAAGCGGGCAAGCGCTGTGGGATTGCCGCAGCCCAGCTAGATGCTGAGCGCCTCCGCCGGCAGCGCGGCTGCTTCTTCTGATGAGTAGAGGTCGGAGCTGATAGGCGCCTTCGAAGTACATTCCCCCGTATGCGGCTGGCAGCAGCACCCTGCAACCGACGCAGTAAGCAGCGAGTACTTTTCTGAAACCTTGTGTTGAATCGCCTTTTCGTCCACGATAGATTCTTCCCAGTCTGTTCCTAGTTCTTCCCCGACAGCCCGGGCGAGGAGCGAGAGCGCCTCGAATACCCATGGCATCGCGCCGTTCGGTATCCTCCGGATGAGCCGTTTCGTGACCTCTTGGCTTGCGGTCTGCAGCGTGGACAGCATCCGTCTTCCCGCGGGTGTAAGAGACAGCTGCTGGACGCGCCTGTCCGTCTCTCTGGATGTTCTTTCGATCAGACCTTCTCTGGCCACTGCGTCGAGCTGGCGGGTCACGGTGGAAGGGGCAAGCCCCAGCTCCTCCGCCAGTTCCCCGGGGGTCGTGGGGCCGAGCCGTCCTAGCGCTTCAAGGATATATGCTGAGGATGCGTTCAGCTTGCAGCATTGGGACATCATCGCCTTTTCCAGCGAAAGGTATCCTTTAGATAACCTAAGAAGCAGGTTTCTCAGGCGTATACTTTCCTTTGACAATGCGCCACCCCCGTTAGTTGCATTATACAAAGGTTATACGGGTGTGGCAAGGGGGTTGTGAAATCTGGACCTGGGGTACTCTAACGGCGCTCCGGCTGGCAGAGGTAAAACCCAAGAAGACCGCTTTGTAGCGTTCTGGCGATCACGAGGCCGTTTTCCGAGATGACGCTGATGGGACCACGCCGTATGAAATCCCGGTAGTATGCGGAGTGACCAATTTCAAGCAGGGAGAGAAACAAAGGGATAATGACGCCGCTCGGCCTTGCCGCAAACTCGATAACCAGCAGGGACTTTTGCGTCACTCTGATCATCTCCGATAGAATCCTCTTGCGGTCGGATGGGGACATCTCGTGAAGCACCATGGAGATGGTGGATACGTGAAACGAAGCATCGGGGAAGGCGAGCTCCTTCGCATCCATACGGAGAAACGTCGCACCAGGTATGCGCTTGCTGCGGGCCCTACGCAGCATAGGTTCAGACAGGTCCACGCCAGTGACGATGGCGCCTGACTCGGCAAGCGATGCGGCGACTATTCCTGTGCCAGTACCTACGTCTAGCACGCGCTGACCGGCAATATCCCCGAGGAGAGAAAGGCCAGAGATAAGCCTTGACTGAATGTATCTGCCTGCCAGCGTATCATATAACCCGGCGACTGCGCTGTAGAACAAGCTGGACATGAAAGTTCTCCTTCTTACGTGAGTGTTCCCAGTCACGCGCGCAGAGGCAGGAAGGTAACGCCCACAGCGCTGCGGGAGATCCTGTCGGGTATGCTGCAGGACAGATAGTGGACATAAACTGTGACGCGGGCGGATCATCAGGCAGATAAGATGTGACTTCCCGCCCGGCTAGTCCTTCATCTGCCCGTAGATGCCGGCAAGCTCAGAGAGCACCCTTGAGTTCAGATCCCCCACGTGATCCACCAGTGGGATGGTCTTGCCGTGACGCGGATCTACGCCCGGACCGATTAGCGCTTCCACGGACTCTTCCACCCCGCGCGCCGACGCCACCACCTGGCCGTGCGGGGATACGATCATGCTGTGGCCGAAGTAGTGATAGCCTGCCGCGTCAGTGCCGATACTGTTGGTGGCGACTACCCACACCTGGTTGTCATATGCGCGTGCCTGGTTTGTCAGCGACCACAGCCCGTGGTCTCTGAGGAACGCAGAGGGGCGCACGATGATCTCGGCGCCTTTCAGCTTAAGCAGCCGCGAGAGCTCGGGAAAGTCCCCGTCATAGCAGATGATCATACCAATGCGGCCCAGGCTGGTCTCAAATACCTGCGCCTCCTGTCCAGGCGTGACCCAGCATTTTTCCCCGGGGAACGGGTGGGTCTTCCTGTAGACGCCGACGATGCCCTCGCTACCGATGAGCACCGCCGCGTTGTACACGACCCCCGGCAGAGATCCGCGTTCGTAGGTGGGGAACACCACGTAACCCCCGCTTCTTTTCATTTCTTTCTCGATGCGCTCGGTGAGCTTGCCGGGTATGGTGTCGACGAGTTCCCATAGCTCGCCTGCCCTGTTTCCCGGGTTGAACCCGGTTGTGACGGTCTCGGGAAATACAATCAAGTCCGCGTTGCGGGAAGACCTGACCTCCCTGTACCAGGAGATGACCTTCTCCATGTTATCATCAACGGCCATGGGCGATGCGCTGATTTGAACTGCACTCGCCACAAACTGCTCCATGTACCACACCTCCAGTCTTTTCATGTTTCTTAATGTATTCCCCGATCTCCTGCAGGCCTTTCAAGACCGGGGGGACAGGAAAACGGAAATCCGGCATGGAATCCATACAGCGGGGACTTTCGGACTGGAGGTGTCGCTCATGCTCTCCTTTGAAGTGATAAGGGAACTGCGCGACGCGCTGGGCAGAGACAGAGTGCTGACGGACATCGAGGACCTGGTGTGCTACGCGTTTGACGCGGCGGGCGGTCTCGACGAGCACGTCCCGGGTGTGATCGTGATGCCCGAGACCGCAGGCGAGGTACAGGCCGTGGTACGTATAGCGGACAGGTACTCTCTACCTGTGTACCCGAGGGGGTCGGGCACCAACTTGAGCGGAGGCACCCTGCCCGAGCGGGGCGGGGTGGTGGTTTCCCTGCTCAGGATGAACCGCATTCTCGAAGTGGACACCGACAACCTCACTGCCACAGTGGAGCCTGGCGTGATCATTCAGGACTTAAACGACGCGTGCGCGCCGTATGGCCTGATGTATCCTCCGGATCCGGGGACTGTGGCCCAGGCCACAATGGGCGGCAGCGTCGCCGAGTGTTCCGGCGGGTTGCGGGGATTGAAGTACGGGGTGACCAAGCACTATGTGCTTGGGCTCTCGGTTGTACTGCCTGATGGTGAAATGGCCCGGTTCGGCGGTAAGACGGTGAAGAACGTGAGCGGCTATGACATGGTGCACCTCTTTACCGGGAGCGAAGGTACGCTGGGGATCATCACCGAAATCACCGTCAAGCTGCTGCCTTTGCCCGAGTATCGTCGGACGATGATGGCAGCCTTTTTGGACCTTGACTCTGCGGGAAGGGCTGTCGCGCGGATCATTGAGGGCCGCGTGATCCCCGCGACGCTGGAGATACTCGACAACACCACGATACGCGCAGTTGAGGAATATAACAGGTGCGGGCTACCGCTGGACGCGGCTGCAATACTCCTCATTGAGGTAGACGGGGTGAAAGAGGCAGTGGAGCGAGAAGCTGCGAAAGTCATGGCCGCGCTGCTTGACTCGGGCGCCTCTTTTGTGCGTCTTGCGGAGACTGAAAGGGAAAGAGAGCAGCTCTGGACGGCGAGGCGGACCGCGCTGCCTGCGCTGTCCCGGGTGCGTCCCTCCATGATGGTAGAGGACGCTACGGTACCAAGAAACCGGGTGCCCGAGATGCTAAAAGAAATCAGGACGATAGCGGAGAAGTATGGGGTCATCATAGGTACGATGGGGCACGCGGGAGACGGCAACCTTCACCCCACGATACTGACGGACATCAGCGATGAGCAGGAGATGGTGCGGGTAAGGCAGGCTATCGACGAGGTCTATGCAGCGGCACTGAAGCTCGGAGGTACGCTTTCCGGCGAGCACGGGATCGGGCGTACCAAGCAGAAGTACATGGAGATGGAGTTTTCCCAGGCGGCGCTTTCGGCTATGAGGGCGGTGAAGCGGGCGCTGGATCCAAAGGGCCTTTTCAACCCCGGCAAGCTGGTCGGGGAGGTGTGACACATGAGCTATTTCGATGACCCCGCCCTGCTTGACAGGATGCTGAAGCAGTGTGTCAGGTGCGGTTTCTGCCAGGCCCACTGCCCCATATACAAGAGACTGTTCACCGAGTCAGTAGCGGCCAGGGGCAAGATCAGGCTGGTGAAGGCGGTGAGGGACGGCGAGATGGCCTGGTCGCGCACAGCGGTGGACAGGCTTTATACATGCACGTTGTGTCTTGGATGCGCTGCCGGATGCCCCACCGGAGTGATGACCGAGGAGATCTTCCTTGGTGCCAGGGTCCAGGCTGCGAGGCAGAGAGGCCTCGGTGGGCTCCGGTGGCTTGTGTTCCGGGGGTTGCTTCATAACCCTTCGCTGTTTCGCGCCCTGCTCCATGCGGGTGCGCGAACATGGCCGCTTCTGTTCCGGTCGGATCCGGGGCCAGGCGGAAGGCCCAGGCTACCGCTGGGTATTAGCATGCGGCGGGTCGTGCCGAGGCTTGCGCCCACCCCCTTTCTGAAATCCGCTACCGTGAATGAGGACCGGGGTGCGCGCGGTGCTCGGGTGCTGTTCTTCACAGGTTGTCTTATCAACTACGTGTACACCGGGGTCGGGCGAGCTGTGCTCGAGGTGTTGGAGAGAAACGGTGCCCGGGTGTTGCTGCCTGGGGAGCAGCATTGTTGCGGCACGCCCGTGTTTACTAACGGAGATGTAATCACAGCGCGTCAAATGGCCGGATATAACCTGCAGGTTGTTGAAAAGTACAGGCCTGATGCGATAGTCACGGCGTGCGCTACGTGCGGCAGCGCGCTGAAGAAGCATTACCCCGCGCTATGCGAGGGGGGGCCCATGGAGGATGCCGCGAGACGGTGGGCGGCAAGGACGTACGACATCTCCGAGTACCTGGTGAAGGCTGGGTACCGCCCTCCAGAGGGAAGGATTTCGATGAGCGTCACCTACCATGACCCGTGTCATCTGTTGCGCGGGCAGGGTGTGTACGAGGCGCCGCGACGGCTGCTTGCAGCTATCCCGGGCATGGAGTTTCGCGAGATGGCGTTGGCAGATAGATGTTGCGGAGGAGCCGGGTCGTTTTCGCTGTCTCATTACGCATTATCGCTTTCCATCACGGAGCAAAAGCTCCGGAGTATACGGGAGACCAGAGCCGCCGCGGTCGCGACTGGGTGCGGCGCGTGCCGAATGCAGATCGAGGATGCATCACACCAGGCGGGTATAGGAACCCGTGTCATGCACACGCTGGAACTTGTCGCCATGTCGTACAGGGCGGAAGGTAGGGAAGACCAGGGCTATGAGCGGGGATCTGGTAGAGGTCTTTAAGAAATCAGCTTCGGCGGCTTCGGCAGAGGTGAAAGAGTCGCGGGGCCTCGGTGAGCTCAGCGCACAGATCGTGTGCCTGGCACGGGATCATGGGCTTTCTTCCGCTGTGGTAGGCGGGGGCGGACTGATAGAGCGCAAGGTCGAGGAAGCGCTTCGTGAGGCGGGAGTGGAAGTCTTGCCCGTTGACAAATGTTCGGCCGCGGGCGCAGCGCTCGGGATATGCTGCTATGAAATGGGCGTGGCGGATACGGGGACCCTGGTGGCTGACGCCAGCACGTACGACGCCCGGCTGGTTTCATCACTTCCGCCCGTGCACGTGGCGATCCTGAACTCGGATGACCTCGTACCTGATATGGCCACAGCGCTTTCCCGTATGTACGTGCGACCGCGGCCTCCGGCATACGTGGCGATGGTGACCGGTCCGAGCAGGACCGCCGATATTGAACGCGAGCTGACCCTTGGAGTGCACGGCCCAGGCAGACTCGTGATCTTCCTATTATTAACGCGTGACGGTGATGGAGGTGCATGCGATGGACTGCAGCCGTGATCTGGCAGCCGAAGCCAGGCGAGCGCTGGCAGACCCGCAACTCTCCGCCGCGCTTCACCGCTTCTCCGAAGCGTACCTGCCCGCGCGGGAGGAGGCGCTGGCAGGGGTCGCGTTCGAGGCGCTCGCGGACCGCATCTCTGCCATCAGGCAGCACAACATATCTCGCATACGCCAGCTGGCCGACATGTTCGAGCAGCGGGCACGCGCGTCAGGCGCCAATGTGTACCGGGCGCCCGACGCGTCATCTGCCGTGGAATACGTACACAAGCTTGCGCTGGAGCGAGGTATTTGCACGGTGGTGAAGTCCAAGTCGATGATCTCGGAGGAGATCGGGCTAAACCCTGTGCTCGCCCGGGCGGGTATCCAGGTCACTGAGACTGACCTTGGGGAATGGATCATCCAGCTCGCCGGACAGAGGCCTTCTCACATGGTGATGCCCGCCATCCACATGACGCGTAAGGAAGTAGCGAGGCTGTTTTCGGATCACCTGAAGACATCTGTGGGGAATGAGATCTCCGAGCTCGTTGCGGTGGCGCGCAGGGAACTCCGGAACCGGTTTCTTGAGGCGGACATGGGGATATCAGGAGCGAACGCGGCGGTGGCAAGCACAGGCAGCGTAATGCTGCTCACCAATGAGGGTAACGGCAGGCTCATCACCACACTGCCACCGGTTCACGTCGTGCTGGTGGGATATGAAAAGCTTGTTGCCGACATTGATGAGCTCGTCCCCTTGCTCCAGGTACTTCCCCGGAGTGCCACGGCCCAGCGCATCACCAGCTACGTCAGCATTATAACGGGTCCGACCGAAGTGGAGACGTGCAACGGGCGAAAGCCCAAGGAGCTGCACATTGTACTCATAGACAACGGAAGACTGAAGATGTCAGAGCACCCAGTATTCAGGGAAGCGATGAAGTGCATTAGATGTTCAGCCTGCCTGAACGTGTGCCCTGTGTACCGCCTCATCGGTGGTCAAGTCTACGGCGAGGTCTACTCCGGCGGTATCGGATCGGTGTTGACCGCGTTTTTCCAGTCGAAAGAGGACGGAGCAAGAATCGGTGAGTTTTGCCTGGGCTGCAGGCGATGCGTCCAGTATTGTCCGGCGAAGGTGGACATCCCCAGGCTGGTGCTTGCACTTAGAGAAGAACAGGTGGCTGCCCGCGGGTTGCCCGCGACTACTAACTTCATCCTGCGCAAGGTGCTTCCGGATAGAAGACTGTTGCACGGCCTCTTACGCGTCGTGTCCCGCATGCAGGCTCCGGTGACCACGCGGCGCGGGTTCATCAGGCACCTGCCCCTGGTGTTTGACGAGGTGTCACGAGGTATGAGCCTGCCTGCTCTGGCACGGCAGCCGTTTCGCGACCGGTTTGAACCCGGCGAGGCCGGGTCCGACACAGTCGCAGTGTTCGCCGGCTGTCTGGTGGATTTCGTCTACCCGGAGATCGGGGAGGCGATGGCATCCGTGCTCAGGCGTCTTGGGCTTTGCGTCACGTTTCCTGAGGCACAGTCATGCTGCGGTATACCCGCGCACTATCTTGGGGACAGGGAGATGCTCTGCATAATGGCTGCGCAGAACGTACGAGCACTGGCTGCCGAGGAGCCTCATTGGATCGTCACGGCCTGTCCTACCTGCGCGGTAGCGCTTAAGACTCTGTACCCTGAGGTACTGTCATTGGACGCGGAACTCGCTCCGATGGCGGAGACCGTATCCGCCAGGACATGGGACTTTGCGAGCCTGGCGCACCGACTGATCGGGCGTGACTTAGAACCGGTGGCGGACGGGGCGCCCGCGACGTACCACGATTCCTGCCATATGAAACGAAGCCTGGGCGTAACGGATGAGCCCAGGGAGGTCTTACGGGCGCTGGGCTACCGGCTGCACGAGATGAAGGAATCCGACGTCTGCTGCGGCTTTGGCGGTTCTTATCTCCTGAAACATCCCGGGATAAGCTACCGGATAATGAGGCGGAAACTGGACTGCATAAAGCAAACCGGCGCGGGGACGGTATTCGTTGATTGCCCGGGATGCCTGCTTCAGATACGGGGCGGTCTTGAGCGGGCGGGCATCCGCCTGGAGGTGCAGCATACGGCTCAGGCGCTGGTGGCAAGTGCAGGGGCAAGCAAGTATGATAAGGATCAAGTTGGTCAAAGGATAAGGGGTGTGTGATCTAAACGTGCACGTGGGAAAACTGCCGCTTGAACTTTTGCAGAAGCTGGTACTTGACAAAGTGACGCCGAGGCGACCGGAAGTGCTGCTCCGACCGGCGCCCGGAGAAGATTGTGCTATCATCGATTTTGGGGAATGGGTGTGCGTGATGTCTACAGACCCGATTACGGGCGCAGAGGCCGACGGGGGCTGGTACGCGGTGCATGTGAGCTGTAACGATGTGGCTGCCACAGGTGCGGAGCCCGTAGGAGTGATGCTGACCATCCTCGCTCCACCTGACTCAAGGCCCGACGACCTGGAGCACGCCATGGAGAGCGCGGTGCGGGCTGCATCTGAACTGGGTATTGAGATACTCGGAGGGCACACTGAGGTGACGGCAGGTCTTCCATCCATGGTATTTTCTTGCACCGCGGTAGGGAAAGCCAAGAAGGGCCGGTACGTAACGGCGCTGGGAGCTCGCCCGGGCGACAGCCTCGTGCTGAGCAAGGCGGCGGGACTTGAAGGCACCGCCATTCTCGCTGTTGATTGTCATGACCTGTTATCGGCGGAGTTTCCCCCCGAGATGCTCGAACGCGCCAGGGCATTCAGCCGCGAGATCAGCGTGGTAAAAGATGGCACATGCGGTATCCTGGGTGGGGCACGCGCCATGCACGATGTAACCGAAGGCGGCGTGTTAGGCGGGGTGTATGAGATGTCGTACGGGGCCGGCTTAGGCGTACGCGTGTGGGCAGACAGGATCCCGTTGAGAGATGAGACCATGCAGATCTGCCGCTTCTTCGGCATCGACCCGCTGCGCCTTATATCCAGTGGCAGCATGTTGATCGCCACCTCTACCCCGGAGCAGGTTCTTTCAGAACTCGCGAAAGAGGGGATTTCGGGAGCTATTATCGGGCATTTTACGGACGACGGAAGGCGAACAGTCGTCGAAGGTAGCACGGAGATGCCTCTGTTGCCTCCGCTGGGCGATGAGCTCTGGAAAGCCAAAGAGGCCGCCGCCCGGATGCGCTCAGCCGGGCGGACGTGACATGTGGGTTTTGCAGTCTGTGTCTGGACAACTACCTCGGGGTATAGTATCCTGAAGAGGACTGAAGGAGGTGCATTTCTTGAAAGAGCAAGTGGAAAGAGCGCTGGGCAAGATCCGTCCGATGCTTCAGGCGGATGGTGGCGATGTGGAGCTGGTGTCCGTTGAGGATGACGGTGTGGTCAAGGTGCGGCTGAAGGGTGCATGCGGCGGATGCCCGATGTCGGCGATGACCTTGAAGAACGGCATCGAACGCCTGCTGAAGCAAGAGATCCCGGGCGTGAAAGAAGTGCTATCGGTATAACTTGTTTCTCAAGAGGGCCCGCCTGTGTGAAAATGGGCGGGTTTTTGCTTTCTGCAGGGCTCCTCACACACTACACTCCATCCTGTCCCGCGCACGCGTTCCCCCGGGACGGCGTTACCAGAAGGGCGGGGAAGGTCTGCATTCTCCCGCCTGTGCATATTTGCTTGACCGCTCATCTCCAGTGGCCAAAGCAGCGGTATGACCCCGGTCGGAGTCACCGTGCAGAAAACAGGCTGCTGTCGACACACCCAGCTTGCTTTCGGACAATCAGACCTGTATACTTTGCCGCTGTTTCCGGGTGGGAAACATGTTGAAGGAAAGCGTGCCATATCCGGGGTATGTGGTATTGTTCCAAAGGCACGTTATGTGACAGATGGTCTCCCCGAGGCATATATTACTATGGAACGAAAGGGGGGAGACGAGTGACTGATCTGATAAGAAACCTATGCGTGGTCCGCACGGAGAGATTGAGTTTTGAGGAAGTGCTGGGGGAAGTTGTCAAGCAGACCATTGCGAGGGGCGTCGTAGATGTGGTCGCTCTGGGCAAACCCCCGGTTACGCAGATCATCGACGTGATAGCCACGGTGAGGATCACCAGACAGAGGATCGTGGGCAACCGAGTAATATTCGACGGGGAAGTCTTCGTAAAGATAGTGTACGAAGCTGCAGTGCCTACACAGCCTGTGTTTGTGGTGGACCTTATCATACCGTTCTCTGACTCGGTTGTCATCGATGGTATTGAACCCGGGGCCAGGGTGATCATCAGGGCTGAAGTCGAGGACGTCAGCGTCGAACTGATCAGGGCGCCTGGAGAGCCGGCTGCCAAGAAGCTCTCCGTCACCGTTATTGTACAGGTATTCGTCAAAGTAGTGAAACAAACCGAACTCGATGTCGCGGTGGACGTTACAGGACCTCCCGGACTCATCGTCAAGAAGGAACTCCTCAAGGTACGCACGCTGTTTGCGGAGGTCGTGCGACAGATTATCGTACGCGACATCGTGAACCTGGAGGAACTGGGTAAGCCGCCCTTCGTGCAACTTGTTGATGCGATCGCAAGGGCGAGGATCGAGACATTCCGAGTGCTCGCCAACAAGATCGTGTTTGAAGGCAGCGTGGAGGTGAAGATACTCTACGCCACCGTCACGCAGCAGGTGGTTGTAGTGGCGGTCACCATACCGTTCAAAGACTTCATAGACGTGCCGGGAGCCCGCCCGGGTCAGGACGCTGAGATATCCGTAGTGGTTGAGCACGTCTCTGTAGTTGGCGAAGACAGGGACAGAGACGGCGACATCGAGACCCTGATCATTTCCGTGGTGCTCAAGGTTACCGCACGGGTATTTGAGCGACGGGAAGTACGTGTGGTCGTCGATGTGAGGGGCATAGCCGGGATAGAAGTGGAAAAGCAGCTTGTCCGGGCAGAAGAGGTGCTCGGCGAAGGCTTTGCACAAGTGGTGATACGGGAGATCCTGGATCCCAAGGTTGAGAACAAGCCATGCCCCATTCAGGTCATCGACTGCAGGGCGTTCCCGAGGATCATAAGGACCGAGATCATACCGAACAAGGTCATTGTGCACGGTACTGTCGAGATGAAAGCTATTTACGAGGCCGTGGGACAGACAGCCAATGTGCTGCGAGGCGACTTTACGTTCCAGACCTTTGTGGACATACCCGGGGTACAGCCGGGCTCGACAGTGACTACGTTCGTCAGGGTCGTGGATGTATCCTGTCAGGTTCCTCCTGGTTTAGGTCCAGACCACCTCAAATGCCCGCCCATCGAGGTCACTGCCATTCTGGAAGTGGTTGTACGGGCTGTGGAAGGCCGCCAGATCGAAGTGGTCCTGGACGTATTCTGCCCGAAAGACAAGGCAGTCTGCGAGGGTATCATACTCGCCAACAGGGTGAACGTAAGAGCAGGTCCGAGCACCGCGTTCCCGGTAATCGCACAGGTTAACGCGGGTGACAGGGTCACTGTGCTTGAGCAGGTAGGCGACTGGTTCAGAGTCCGATTGCGCGATGAAGAGCGTACGGAAGGGTTCATCTTCCGCCGCTTCGTCAAACACGTGGAGAAACCGCTCGGCTGACGGCATAAACGAAGGTGGGGACCGCTGCGCTGCGGTCCCTTTCCCATGTTTGCGTGCAGGGATCAACCCCCAGCAAGCGAAATACTGTAATGTGAGATGGCGCGTGCAAGGAAGGGGTACGGTGAGAGCAAGCAGCAGCAGACTGGTGTACATAATGGTGCTGGCCGGAGTATTTTCGGTTTCCACTTCATCCGTACTCATCAAGATGGCGGACGCCCACGCTGCAGTCGTTGTGTTGTACCGTATGCTGTTTAGTGCGCTTTTCACGTCAGTCATCATGATGCGTCTGTCCCACGGAGAGATCAAGAAGCTGAGCCGCGCGGATACAGTGCGTGGACTGTTTGGCGGCTTGTTTTTGGCGCTTCATTTCCTCACGTGGATCCTATCGCTTCAGAACACTACTATCGCAGCCTCAACTACCCTCGTGTCACTTCACCCCGTATGTATCCTGTTCTTCAATTACTTAGTACACGGGGAAAGATACACCCGCTTGGCGCTTTGCGGAGCCGCGGCAGCGCTGGTGGGCGTGGCGATAATAGGTGCTGGGCACTATGCAGGAAACGGGCAGAGTTTCTCAGGTGATGTTCTTGCGCTCCTGGGCGCTGTGTTCATGGCAGCATACCTGCTGGTGGGTAGGAGCGTAAGGGCGCGCGTCTCGGTCTGGACTTACACCACGGGGGTCTATTGGGTCGCGGCCGTGATTATGCTCATCGTGTCGCTCTCGCTCGGCCTCCGGATTTTCGACTACCCCGCCCGGACTTTTGTCATATTCGTCGCGTTAGCGGCGGTTCCGACGCTTCTTGGACATACCGTGTTCAATTGGGCGCTAGGGTTTGTCAGTCCTGCCTTCATTTCCGTGGCGGTTTTGGGTGAACCCGTGGGGGCCACGTTCCTTGGGCTGATCGTGCTCGGCGAAGTACCAACTGCGCGGGTAATTACAGGCGGGTTGCTGGTCGTTTGCGGGTTGGCAGTGTTCGCCAGCCAGCCCGTGATGACGGGGCGACGGCCGCAGGAGTGCGGCCTGAACGAGTGAGTGGACCAGTTGAAAGATGTGCTCACAAAGACTGTCACATGTTTCCTTGTGGGGCACCGCCCTGCGGCAAGGCCCGCGGTGGGCAAGAGCGGATTGGCGATGGACTCGAGATCCGGGCTCAGTGATTGCAGCGCGCATGGGGCGCGGAGAGTGGTAGGCGCGCAATTTCCCCTACATTCGACATTGTTTGAGCACAACGAATGAGATATTCTTAAGTTTTCCTCCGGCTATGTCGATATGTTAACTGAGAGGCCAGCGACCGGAGGTTTGCGATGTATACTTTGCCGCTTGATAGCAGGGTTATAGGCAAGAGACTTGGCAAGACAATATACTCCGATGATGGTAAAGTTCTGCTTCAGAAGGGTACTGTTATTACTGCGGGATACCTGTCGGCACTGCTGCGCAGAGGCTACAAGCGGATCTACATTGAAAACGAGATCGTGCCCGACATCGAACCCGGTGATGCCATTCACGAGGAAACCAGGCTCAGGGCGGCCCAGTGTATCAGTCGGACGCTCACCAGCATCGCGGCGGGCAGGCGCGCCGACCTTGCGCAGGTGATGAGCGTGGTGGACGAGATCTTAGAAGACCTGAACGACTCATCCGAGATGGTGTTTGGGCTGTCTACACTCAGAGGTGTAGACGACTACACGTTCATGCATTGTGTGAACGTTTCCGTCCTGGCTTTGATTCTCGGCTCCGCGCTCAAACTGGACAAGAGCCGACTTAAGAACCTGGGTGTAGGCGCTATACTCCATGACATCGGAAAGGCCAAAGTGGAACGCTCCATACTCTTAAAACCGTCGCGTCTGTCCCCTGACGAGTTCGCCAGGGTAAAACTACACACGATGTACGGGTATGACATATTGAGCAACCACTTTGGAATGCCTATGGAGAGCGCCTGCGTTGCGCTGCAGCACCACGAGAGGTACAATGGAGGAGGATACCCGGATGGCCTAGTGGGCGAGGCCATCCATCTTCACGGGCGGATCACAGCGGTAGCCGATGTTTACGATGCGATGACAAGCGATCGGGTCTACCGTGCTGCTATGCTGCCCCACAACGCCATAGAGTTCATCCGTGATGAGGCGAAGGAGGAATTCGACCCGAAAGTCATCAAGGTACTCCTTGAGAAAATTGCCCCGTACCCTGCAGGCACGCTGGTCAGGCTTTCAACGGGCCAGGTCGGCGTTGTGATAAAACAGACCCCCCGGCAACCACTCTATCCGCTTGTCAGGGTAGTTACCGATGACAAGCTGGAACTCGTGGAACCCTACGACTTGACTGCAGACCCGTCCTCCGGGGTAACGATCGAAGCCGTGATGGACAGGTATCCTGAGAAAGTCGAACAGCAGATCCAGCTAAGGAACCAGCCTGAATCTCTGGCCAAGGGGGGGCTAGAAAGGAGGCGGACATGGTGAAGGAATACGGAGTGAAACGGGTGTTCATGGGTCGTCTGAAACCAGGGGACGACCTTTTGCTGTCTCTCGAGGCGGCGCTAAAGGAGGCCCAAGTCACGATGGGCTCGCTCACTCTTATCGGAGCATTAAGGTCGGCGACGGTGGGATACTACGATCAGGACAAAAGGGAGTACTTGGAAATCAAGTATCCCCGACACCTTGAGATCCTGTCCGGGGTTGGAAACATCTCGCGCAAAGACGGCAAACTGATGGTCCACTGTCACGTGACTCTCGGAGACAGTGAGGGCAGAGCTTTCGGTGGTCACCTACTGCCGGGTACCGAGGTGTTCGCGTGCGAGTACATGGTTTTCGAGTTTGATGGACCGGTGCTCGAGAGGGGATTTGACGACGACACGGGCTTGTCGCTCTGGCAACTCACCTGACTGGTAACATCCACAGCTTCCACCGCGTAAGATCACTATTGTCAGAGAATTGCGACTTAACCTCTTGGATAGAATTAACCCGGGGGGTGGCTGTCATCGAGTTCAGGGACAAAGGTGAGGATCTACTTGTAGACACTGGGGATGATACCGAATACGTGGAAATACCCATGCTCTTTCATTGGTTGGGATTTGACGAGCAGAGGAGAAGAGCACAATACCTGCAAGAAGTGGCGTCAGAGTCTTCTCCGCACGAACGGAAGGGAAAATAAACCCAGAGCAGGCTTAGATGGAGAAAACAGGTTGATCTGGCAGGACGGGCCGCGAGTTGTTAACATAAGGCCCGTTCTTATTTTTATTGGCCTGCTCAGGGCCTAAAATCCCGCTTGCCTGAACACGCTGCATTGGAATATTATTGATATACTTGGAAACTTGATTCAAAAGGGGGAGAAACATGAAAGTGAGAAAGATTCTGCTGATCACAACATTGACGTGCCTCTTGGTCTTGCTGCTGATTCCGGCAACTGCAGGAGCTACTACCTACACGTACTACCGTTCTTCGGGTTCAACCGTAACTTACCGGTATACGTACTACATAAACGGCAGGCAGATCACTGTCATCCAGTATAGTACGCCCAGAACGACCACTACCACGCCTCAACCTGTTCCGCAACCAGCTCCGCAGTCTGCCCCTGCACCTGCACCGATACCTGCTCCGAGCTCGCCACCGTCTGTCGGATTGGCTGCCGAAGAGCAGCAAATGCTGAACCTGGTGAACGCTGAAAGACAAAAGCAGGGCCTAAGACCGTTGATTGCGCACGCAGGTCTGACCGAACTGGCCAGAAAGAAGAGCCGGGATATGATCCAGAACAATTACTTCTCGCACATATCTCCCACCTATGGTTCACCGTTTGACATGATGAGGGCTGCGGGTATCAGCTACCGCACCGCCGGAGAGAATATCGCAGGCGCTTCCACGGTTGAAAGAGCACACCTTGCCTTGATGAACAGCGATGGCCACAGGAGGAACATCCTGAACCCCGCCTACACCCATGTCGGTATAGGAATCATCAGGGGTGGAGCCTACGGCCTGATGATAACACAGATGTTCATAGGGAACTAAGTGAACCCGGAATAGGCCCCCGCCAGGACGACCCTGACACTGGTCAGGGTCGTTTGCCATTTGCTCGTCAACAGGGTTCAGCGTTTCAGTGTCGAACAGAGCTTCTAGCCGCAATTTGACTGCGAGGATATCTGTGACCGGATCAAAGAATGCTCAAGAAGGAACCATGATGGCCCTTGCAAAACTAATGAGTCTGTGGTGTCACGCTCCCGGGCTGTTGGGGCAGTCCGGTGTCACAGGTATCAGAGGAGGAAGAAAGCCGTGAGATTTGCGCCTTTTAAGATTGAACAATGGTTTGGGAAATGGGAGTTCGTTGCGAATTACAACATTGCCGAAAGCTGTGCATCGCCTGTATCCCTGAAGGAGTTGCTTACGTGGGACCCCGATTTACGGAGCAGCCTTGAGAATCTTGATCAGCGTGTGCTCGGGTACAGGCTCGGCTACACCGAGAGCAACGGTTCAGAAGATCTCCGCAGGGAGATTTCGAGCTTGTACCGTCAGGCTGACCCCGATCTCAATGTCCTTGTAACGGCAGGCGCGAGCGAGGCGAACTTTTTGCTGTTTGCCACTTTGATACAGCCGGGTGATGAGGTGATCACTGAGTTTCCCACGTACAACCAGCACTATGAGTTACCGCAAGCATTCGGCGCCACATTCCGCCCCTGGAGGTTGAGGGAGGAGAACAATTGGTTACCTGACATTGATGAACTCCGCAGGCTGGTCAGTGATAGGACCCGTCTTATCGTGATCACTCACCCCCATAACCCTACAGGTTCCATTATTACTCCCGACATGCTGAAGGAAATATGTGAGGTGGCTGACAGTGTAGGGGCCTGGGTACTTTCAGACGAAGTGTTCAAGGGGCTGAATCTGTCTGGCGAAGACGAGACCCCACGTATCTTCGATGTGTACCCACGAGGCATTAGTGTAAGCGACATGTCCAAAGCCTTTGGCATGTCAGGATTACGTATTGGATGGATCTGCGGAGACCCCGAAGTAGTGAAAGACTGTTGGCACCTGAGGGACTACACTACAATATGCAATGCGGGGATATCTGAACGGATTGCTTTAAGTGGCCTGCGCCACAGGGAGGCAGTGCTTGAACGAAACCTCGCCATATCTCGGACAAACTATGCGCTGCTGTCGCAATTCGTTTCCGACAACCCACGAATCAGCATGGTGCCTCCGAAGGGCGGTGTGCTGGCTTTCCCGAGGCTTGACACCTCGGTTCCTTCCATGGAGTGGGGCGAGCGCCTGGTAAGAGAAAAGGGCGTGCTTATAGTTCCGGGCGCATGCTTTGAGATGGAGGGATATTTCCGGATCGGGTTCGGCTATGACACCGAAAAGCTGAAGACGGGACTACAGTTGTTGAGTGAATTCCTGAAAACCTTACCCTGACGCACGGTAGCGCGGGGAACATAGGATCGGCTGTTGTTTTGGTAGGTGATCTCTGCCGAATACGACGCTCTGATGTCTCCCGAGCGTCGCACATCATTTGGGCGTAAGCAGAAGGCCGGGGCATCAAGGAGCCGACCCCGGCCTTCTAAGACGCGCGCCTCAGTCCGCTACGAGGCTTCCCGAGCGGATCATAACAGGGGTTTTGATAGATACGTACCTGTTGAGCCGCTTGCCAAGGCCGTTTGAGTCGAGGTTTGGAAGGGGCGTCCTAGCAAGCTCGTACACCAGGGGCGTAACGACCTTGCCTGTGAGTATTAGCTTCTCCAAATGGACCATGGTGATGGTATCAGGGTCAGTGTGGTAGATGTCCCCGTAAAGACCAGTTCCCACGCCGTCCATGTCATACGGATACTTCTCCCAGTTCCACCACTCGAAGTAGCTACGGGGATACCCACGTTACAGAATGCCACGTGATTGCTCCAGTCACCTGTAAAGCCGACCCAGGAGGGGTGGCCGGGGTCGTCCGTATATCCATGCCTTGGTTTCTGCCTATTTCGAGAGCCATGTCCCTGACCCATGTGTCGCCGTTGCGGGCCGCGTACACGTGGAAATGATCCCATATACCGACCATGTCCAGGTTGATGTAGGCGACCGTCGCGCAGATTTCCTCTTGAGACATCTGGCTCACGTAATAGTATGATCCACGGAGTCCCGCCTCCTCAGCGCCCCATGCTACGAACTTCACTGTCGCGTAGGTGGGCACGTTCTTCAGGAGGGATGCCGCTTCCAGCATGACCCCGACGCCTGTGGCGTTCTCGCCGGCGCCCTTACCCCGTGAAACGGAGTCATAGTGGGCGCCGATAATGACTGTCATCTCGCTCCGACCGGGTTTTGTGGCCACGACATTCTGCGAGTGATGCGTGGTCCCTCTTCTCACGTAGGAGAACGGCTGGATCAAGACTTCGAGTGCCATGGCTTCGAACTAAGCCCTGATGTACTCGGCAGCGTTTGTCTCAGCCTGCGTTCCGGCTGCCGGCTTCCAATGACTTCGGATAGATGATATGCGTGATTCCAGGCTACCGCTCCCGTGAAGGAAATTGCGAGCACCTTGTGTGCCGCATTAGTCTGTTCAGGCAGGGCTGCTACAGGGATTGCCAGTGTAACGCACAATAACGCAGCCAAGATAGTACAAACTAGACTCTTTGAGATGAACATTGTGCTATACCTCCCCGTGTTAATTTCACGACTTACCCTTGCTTCCCCATTTACGAACAGTTATGGCTCCAGGATTGGCCAGATTTCCTTCGGAACAATGAGAACCAGCATATCGAGATCAAGCCGAACGCTGACAAAGTTTGTCGCATGCTCCGGGCAGCCTGCTACAAGTAGAAGGGAGAAAAGCCTTGTTTCTCAAGAGCACTCCGGGATGTACGATAACGAGGGGCGACCGCGATTCCGCCCTCCGTTCTGGGAGGTTATCTGAGAGTAAGAAAATGCTGTTTGCGACCTGACGGAAGAAGTATTCCGGATGCGCCCGGAACACGGTCTCCGTCCCAAACACCACCGCCATGCCATCACCGTAACCGCCGTATACTATTGCGGGGCTACCCTGGGCGTTACTCCGATTCTTCCAGTGTTCCCATCAAGAAGTCCGGGCTATCGACAATGGAGGCCGCTACCTGGACGCCGGCACCTGCATGTGTGATCCATCCAGGGCGGAAGACAAAACCGTAGCTCTCTCTTGGGTAGTTCGCAGTTACGATGCAGTCCGGGTCGTGGGTAACCCTGATAATCCCGTTGGCGTCGGAACCGCCGGAGGAGTAGCTGATGTCCAGAATGCCGCAACCACTGGCCATGCCGATGCTGTTTGCACCGGTCTCCACGTAGCCGCGTCCCGCACTGATAAAACTCTTCACGGCGTCCCTCGCGATGTTGTTAGTACGGTTATAGTAGTTCACAAGTAAGCGTCAAATACAACCCACCTTGGCACTGCGCTCGAGTTTAAGGGATAATCTTCCTCAGAAAATGAACTGAGGAGGATTTCCCCTTATGACCAGAGCCGAATTACAGCAACTGTGGGAAGCTCG
>JBFMAL010000002.1:0-113054 GCA_040755615.1 Bacillota bacterium | reverse complement strand
AGCGACTGGTAATTGAAGCGAAAAGGAGTTGGGGGCTGAGGATAATCGGAGGAAAACACCGGGTTTGAGCAAGATACAACCCTCAGGAAGTTACTTATCTGCTCTAGGAAGCGCCTAGTACACCGGATAATGCCTCAAAACTGAGTACTTTTCGAGCGGACTCCTAGGAGGACGTAATCGCCTGGCGACAGTCATGCACAAATTTCTTCTTGTCAACGTTAGAACACATTTGGGATAATCTTAGTGGCGCTTTTTAACCTGGTTCTGGAGCGGGGGATGTGCGGGGACATGGGGTGAATCGAGTACTTCACATGATCAGCGGCGGGGATATCGGCGGCGGAAAGACACACGTGTTGACCCTGGTATCCGAGATCCAAAAAGAAATCTCTGCACAGATAATGTGTTTTATGGAAGGGTCATTTTCGCAGGAAGCCAGAGCGATGGGCCTTGATGTGATTGTTTTGAAACAGCATGGCCGTCAAGACCTTTCAGTGGTGAAGTCAATTATAGCTCATGTCAGAGAGCAAGACGTAGACATTGTTCACTCTCATGGTGCGAGAGCCAACTTCCTCACGATGCTATCCAAACCATGGATTAAGGTGCCCTGCGTAACGACAGTGCACAGTGATTACAGGCGTGACTTCGAAGGGAATCTGTACAAGCACCTGGTTTACACGAGCCTGAACTCAATTTCGCTGCGAGTGTTTGATCACTACATCGTGATATCCGATGAGCTCAAACGGGTGCTGGTCAAAAGGGGAATAGCGGAAGAAAGGATCGACAGTGTCCGCAACTACCTGTCCAGGCGGGTAGAGCACCTCAGGCGCGATGAATTCATGCGAGCGCACGGTCTTCGCTTTGCGGAGAATACGCCGCTTGTAGGGGTGCTGGGCCGTCTTCACCCCGTCAAGGGGCAAGAGGATTTCCTGAAGGCGGCCAGCTTGGTTCATGCCCGGTTTCCGGACGCCCACTTTCTTCTTGGTGGTGACGGTGAAGCCCTCGGCAGCCTGAGGTCACTGGCAAACAGGCTGAATATAAGCTCCCACGTATGGTTTCTTGGGCACATCCAAAATCCCTTTGATTTCCTCAATGTGCTGGATGTACATGTGCTGCCATCCAGGAGCGAGACGTTCCCATATGTTATACTGGAAGCTGCAGCACTTGGAATACCCACCGTATCCACTGATGTGGGGAGCGTTTCGGAGATCATAAGAAATGGCGAAACAGGCCTTCTCGTATCGCCGTCAGATGTCCCGGCGCTTTCGGAAGCCATCATCTACCTCCTTTCACACCCGGACGACGCACGAAAGATGGGACAGAATCTGAAAGAGGCTGCTTCCCCTTATTTTCAACCGTCGAATATGGCCAAGCGGCATATAGAGATTTACAATAAAGTGTTGCAAAGGAAACCGCACGGGAGGTATTCGATGTGATAGACAAGAAGGGACGGCTTTTCGGGCTTGTCAATATCCTGGATCTCATTATTATTGTTGTAATCGTCGCGATGATCGCCGGCGTTGCTTACAAGCTGACATACCTTGGGACAGGCCCTGGCGCACAGGAAAAGACCGCCCGCGTCACGCTGCTGGTCGAGGCGGTGCGGCAGCCTACTGTCGATGCCATACAGGTCGGCGACGTGGTCCGCGAGTATGACACAAGCTCGGTGTTTGGCACTGTGGTGAAAAAAGACGTCAGGGAAGCCGTGGAGGTCACCACCACCTCCGAGGGGAAGAACGTGCTGTCGACCATACCGGGGAAATACGATATTACGCTCACACTTGATGTGACGGCTTACGTTACGCCTGATGCGATAACCATAGCACGTAAGGAAACGCGCATAGGTACCCAGGTGAGGATAAAGACCGCGCTTTACGCTGTGATGACTACCGTAATGGGAATAGAGATTTCCGACTGACGCCAAGACAGGAGCGGTAAATATGGTTTCACACTGGCACAAGCACAGTGTCATACTGAATCAGGCGGCTGCGATAGCCGGGGTGCTGAAGAACATCCTGGAGTCCAGTTTCTTTCTTTCGCGCGCCTGGGATTTGGGGCAGGCCCAAAGTTTAGAGCAGGATAGCCGCACCTGGCGCGCAGCTTCAGCCGCAGGTGAAATGTTGCACGTGAAACTTCGCAAGCTGACGGCCTGGTATCAAATATGCGAAAGCGGGAGCCTGCTGGTTGCATGCGGCAGGCAGATCATGGACAAATGGATTGCAAGCCCCCTCCGGTTCACCGGAATGGCGCTCCTGGTGTTTGCCGCAACCAACGGCCTAGTAAGGCTTGCACAGAACGCCCTCGGCCCGAGGGGGTTGCTGGTACGCGCTGCAGCAATGGGCCTGGGACTGGTATTCTTGAGGAGTCAGGCCAGCCTTCCGGCTATCATATCGTCGAGCCGGAGCGCGTCAGTCGCCAGGTGGCTGGTTACACCCGATCCGGGAGAAGGAGACTATGGGAGATAAAGCAATGCGGTTCTTTATAGCAGTCATAGCGCTGCTAGGGCTTCTCCTGGGCGTATTCCCGGGATCTTACCTCGCGCTCGCACTGGGTCTGGCAGCAGCCGGCTTTGTGGTCTGTTCGGCAGGCCAGCCAGAACTGGCCCTGTACGCCGCGGCATTTGGGATACCAGTGCTTTCCAACAGCCTGGGCCTGGGACTGGCAATAGCGGCTGCCGCCTTATGGGGCTTCTCCCGCCTGCGCACCGGCAACTATCACTTAGAACCCACCGGGCTTGACATTCCCATCGCTATGCTGATCGCCCTTCTCGTTGTAAGTACCGTATCATCGATTGACCCGGCCAAGAGCCTGCCCGATCTCGCCATCAGTCTGGCAGGTATCGGGCTTTTTTTCGTCACTGCTTACACCATCAGGACGAAAGCAGGGCTATATAGGTTGGTACTTGTGTTAATCTGTGTTGCCGCACTTGTCTCTCTGTATGGCATCTACCAGTTTATTATGCGGGTGCCCCCTCCCGAAAGCGGGTGGGTGGATGCGTCACGGAACCCGTTTCTTCAGACACGGGCGTTTTCAACTTTTGGCAATCCCAATGTGCTTGCGAATTTCCTTATTCTCTCAGGTCCGTTGGCACTGGCGCTCGCCAGTGCGTGCAGGCACGCCGTAAAGAAGATCCTGTTCTTTGGGGTGTTTGGAGTGCTCGGCGTGTGCATGCTGCTGACTTTCTCACGCGGCGGCTGGCTCGGCCTGCTCGTGGCCACGGTGCTATTCTCGCTGGCGGCAAACCGGAAGTTGCTGCTTCTTATGCTCATTATCGCAGTGGTCTCGCTTGCCATTGTACCTCAGGTGGACATCCTGAGTGCCAGGTTGCAGAATGTCGGAAAGGACAGCTCGGTTTCCTACCGCATGGTCGTATGGACCGAAGCGCTTTATATCATCAGGGATTTCTGGCCTGTAGGTGTGGGGCTCGGCCACAGGCCGTTCATGCAGATCTATCCAGCATACATGCTTGACAGGAACAAGAAACCCTTCCATACCCACAATCAGTACCTCCAGCTAGTGGTTGAAACCGGTGTGCTCGGACTCATCATCTACGGTTGGATCATATTCCGTAATCTCCGCCAAACCCTGCACCTTCTGAGGGAAGAAAGAGACCGTCTGATAGTGTCCGTGTCAGCAGCGGTATCTGCATCCCTCGCTGGGCTTGCTGTCATGGGAATGACGGACAACATCCTGTACCGCCCCAAGGTGATCCTGATTCTTTGGGTGGTGCTCGGCATTGCAGCCGCTGCTGGCATGCTGCAGCGCCGCCTGGCTCAGGGAGGAGAAGGTCGTGCCTGAACTTCTGATATCCGGTTACTTTGGGTTCGGTAACTCCGGGGATGACGCCATCCTCCAGGCAATGGTGTCGCAGCTTAAGGCAGAGATCCCTGATGCCAGGATATGTGTGTTGTCGGCCAGCCCTGACTTGACCCGGGAAAGGATCGGCGTGGAGGCGGTAGCCAGGTTCAACCCGGTCCAGGTGCTGCGGGCTGTCGCCGGGGCCGATCTCCTCATTAGCGGTGGGGGCAGCCTGCTGCAGGATGCGACCAGCACGCGTTCTTTAGTGTATTACCTGTCCATCATTTATGCCGGCATCAGAATGGGCAAAAAGGTAATGCTCTATGCCAACGGCATCGGCCCGCTGGGAAGGCCACTTAACAGGCGGGTGGTGTCAGCAGTGATAAACCGGGTGCCGCTTGTCACCTTAAGGGACGAAGCGTCAAGACGGGAACTTGAGCGACTGGGCGTCAACCAGCCCAGGGTGGAAGTCACCGCAGACCCCGTCTTTTCTCTCACTGCAGACATGGAAAGAGGAAAGGTTCTTCTTAAAGAGCAGGGCGTCCGGCTAGACAAACCCCTGCTGGGCATATCAATCAGGCCTTGGCCCGGGATTAACGAGCGGATCCTGACTATTGCCGAGGCATGCCGTGCACTGAAGGCACAGCACGACGTGGCTTTCGTGTTGCTTCCACTGCAACCCAGCAAGGACATGGCGGTTTCAGAGGCACTGAAGGCGGCGCTGGGCACGGATGCCGTGGTACTTCGCTCCGACTATACGCCAGGAGACCACCTCGATATCATTTCGTGCTTTGCGGTCACGCTGGGCATGAGGCTCCATTCGCTGATCTACTCCGTAGTGGCAGGCGTGCCTGCTGTAGGCGTATCTTACGATCCCAAGGTATCGGCGTTTGTCGGCGAGGTGAAAGGATGTTCTGGCATGGAACTGAACGAGATTACCTTCGAACACGTGTACAGAATCCTGTCAGATACTCTGGAACACCGAGAGGAGCTGGCTGTCTGCGTCAAGTTGAGTGCCCGTTCATCCAGGGAAAAAGCGAGGCGCAACGCAGAGCTGGCGCACGCCCTGCTGCGCTCTGAACTGTAGTGGCGGAAGGAATCGACCGGACGGTTCGTGAATCCAATATCAATAAGGTGATTTGGAAGACTGGAGGGCGAAAGACGTGGTTCAAGAGATCATACCTGCTGGTGAACTCTTTTGCGATCCCGACGTCGATCGGGCGCGCGAGTTTTTCAGGGCAAAACCCAGGCGAATGGAGAGCAAGGTAATATCGGTGAAGGAGGCAGTATCGCGGTTCATCCACGATGGAGACTACATCGGGATCGGCGGGTTTGGCGCCAACCGTATACCCACTGCAATACTGCACGAGATTGTGAGACAAGGCAAGAAGCACCTAGGGCTTAGCGGGCATACCGCCACCCACGACTGCCAGATCCTGGCGGCTGGCGAGTGTTTTGACAGAGTTGACGTGGCATACGTCGTCGGTCTTGAAGCGCGCGGCCTGTCCAGAGCTGCGCGAAGGCTCTTTGAAGAAGGGAAACTGAAGGTCACGGAGTGGACTAATGCCACACTGGCCTGGCGTTACAAAGCAGCGGCCATGGGAGTGCCGTTTATACCCTGCCGCGTCATGTTTGGCACAGATACCTACAAGTACTCTGCGGCCAAGGAAATCCGATGCCCATTTACGGGGACCAAGCTGCTGGCAGTACCCGCCTTGTATCCGGACGTCGCGGTCATCCACGTTCACAGGGCTGACATATACGGCAACTGCCAGATAGATGGTATCATGGTCTCCGATTCGGACCTTGCGAGAGCGGCAAAGCGCGTGATCGTAACTACCGAACGCCTCATACCCAACGAGGAAATACGGCGGGAGCCGACCAAGACAGCCATTCCTTATTATCTGGTAGACGCCGTGATAGAAGTACCGTACGGCAGCTACCCGGGGAACATGGCGTACGAGTATTTTTCCGATGAAGACCATCTCAAAGCGTGGCTCGAGGCGGAGAACGACCCTGACACCTACAAGGAGTTTGTCAATAAGTATATTTACTCTGTAAGCAGCCATTGGGAGTATATCCAACTATGTGGTGGGATCGAACGGCTCAGCCGGCTGAGGGCACTTGAGTTAATGATACCCCTGAACACGAATGAGGAGGCATAGGACACTTATCGATCTATAAGGCGAGACCCGGCATCATTGCAAGAGCCCAGGCGGTAAAAAGAACTGGGTTAACCCCACAGAAGACCAAGTCTTAAGAGGTAACAAAAGAGGTGAGGCGGAAGGTTCGTGCCGTAATCGAGGCGCTAAACCAATTGGTAAATTCCTTACCTGGGGAAGGAAAAGGGATGACCCAAAAGTTAAAGCGGCTCTTTGAGCGACTGGACGGAAAAGATTCAACACATAACGAATTCTACAGCAAGAATCGTTGAGTTCCGTCTGGTGTGACTTGAAGCAGACTGCCTTATCGAGTAGGTGACCCCGTTTAGCCGGAGTACGGGAAAACCGGTAGGCCGTATCTAATAGATCGCGGAAGTCAAAGCCGCAAGGGTTTTGCTTGACGGTCAACGCGAGCCCGCGTCTTGTGGCTCAAGCGCAGTTCTTCCGTCCGGGTGGGACTCCCGGGGCTGAGGTCTCTCTATCACCCCAGGGAATACTTCCATGGAGGTGTAAAGCCTGGTCATGGAGAGGCCGGCTGCAAAAACTAACACTTGTTAGCTGTATTGAACCAGGGTGCAAAATGAACGGTTACAACAAGATGGAACTGATGATCTGCCTGGCGGCCAGGTACCTTGAGGATGGAGCCACGGTCGTGGTTGGCACAGGCGCTCCCTGCGCAGCCGCCATGCTGGCTCAGAAAGTATACTCACCCAACCTCATGATTATGTTCGAGGCGGGGGGCATTGGACCGCTCCTGCCCTCAATGCCCATTTCCGTAGGGGACTCCAGGACTTTCTACAGGGGCGTGGCCGCATCAAGCATGCCAGAGGTCATGGAGATGTGCCAGAGGGGTATGGTAGATTATACGTTCCTGGGTGGCGCCCAGATCGATATGTATGGCAACATCAACTCTACTATGATAGGTAAGGACCTGCAAAGGCCCAAGGTAAGGTTCCCCGGGAGCGGAGGCGCGAACGACCTCGCCTCGCTGTGCTGGCGTACCATGATGATCACACCGCAGGACAAGAAGCGTTTTGTGGAGAAAGTGGATTTTGTGACCTCTCCCGGGTACCTGACGGGGAAGGGTGCGAGAGAAGCAGCCGGACTGCCTCCAGGGACCGGGCCTTACAAGGTAATCACGAATCTTTGCGTGATGGGGTTTGATGAGGAAACCAAGCGTATGAAGGTGGAAAGCATCCACCCGGGCATCACCAAAGAAGAGATCCTGGAGAATACCGGTTTTGAGTTACTGTGGGCAGATCAGGTGGGATCGAGCGACCCGCCTACTGAGGAAGAGCTCAGGGTACTTCGAGAACAGGTAGATCCGTACAGGTACATTATAGGACGCCAGTAGAGCGATTTTGAGCCAATCAGATGGAGAAAGGGTGATAGCCTTGAGACGTGTGTGCATCGTCTCAGCCGTAAGGACTGCCATCGGTACTTTCGGGGGGAGCTTGAGTAACGTCTCTGCGGTCGAACTGGGTGCCTGTACCATTAAGGAAGCGTTAAACCGGGCGGGCATTTCTGGTGCACAGGTCGATGAAGTCTTGTTCGGGAACGTGCTGCAGGCGGGACAGGGGCAGGGCCCGGCTCGCCAGGCAGCTATTAAAGCCGGAATACCCGTGTCCGTGCCGGCCACTACTATCAACAAAATATGCGGTTCCGGCATGAAGTCGGTGACGCTGGCCGCTGCTTCCATCGCGCTGGGCGAGGCGGACGTTATCGTTGCGGGCGGCACAGAGAATATGGATATGGCGCCGTATTTGCTTGACAAGGCACGCACGGGCTACCGTCTGGGAAACAGCGAGGTCGTAGACTCCATGATCAAAGACGGTCTCTGGTGTGCCATATCTGACTATCACATGGGAATCACCGCTGAGAACTTGGCGGAGCAGTACGGGATTACCAGGCGTGAGCAGGACGAGTTCGCGGCATCAAGCCAGATGAAGGCTGAAGCCGCCATCAAGTCCGGCAGGTTCAAAGACGAGATTGTGCCGGTCATGATTCCCCAGCGGAAAGGCGACCCGGTGAAGTTTGAACAGGACGAGCACCCGAGGTTCGGTACGACCGTCGAGGTACTGGCTACGCTGCGCCCCGCCTTTCGTAAGGACGGGACTGTAACGGCGGGCAACGCGTCGGGCATTAACGACGGTGCTGCCGCTATCGTGCTCATGTCAGAAGACAAGTGCGAGGAACTGGGAATCACCCCGATGGCCTACATCAGGTCGTGGGCGTCTACCGGGGTTGACCCTGCTATAATGGGTATAGGCCCTGTTGAGGCCGTAAGAAAGGCCCTGGCCAAGGCAGGCCTGAAGCTGGAGGAAATGGACCTCATCGAACTCAACGAAGCGTTCGCAGCCCAGTCTCTTGCTGTTATCCGCGAGCTTAAACCCGATGTGGAAAAGGTGAACGTGAATGGTGGGGCCATCGCGCTCGGGCATCCCATTGGAGCATCCGGCGCCAGGATCCTTGTCACGCTGCTTCATGAAATGAAGAAACGGAAGTTACAATACGGGCTGGCAGCCCTTTGTATCGGTGGAGGCATGGGAATAGCCACGGTTGTTGAGATGAAATAGGCGGAGGCTATGCCGGGGCGTCGAGAGCCATCGACGCCCTGAATTTTCTCCTCTTGGTATACTATCATCAGTGTAGCTCTTATCGTTTCGGACGGTGTAATATTTCTGTTGAATACGGGTATCATATTGACTAACGTGGCGCTGTGGAATCATTTACCTTACATTAATGTGAGCTTCCATGGCAGGAAGTACCTATCATGCCGTAGAACATTAATTAAGGCACGTGGTCGGACGCGTGCCCATAAAATGTTCCGGGGGGAGGTAAACGTTGCAGAGCAAGATCGGCGCCACTAGACAGGTGATCGCTGCTACCACAGTTATCTGTATACTGGCAGTGGCGATTTTCGTACTATCCATACAGCATAATAAACCGCTATATACATACTATGAGTTGAGAATTGACGGGGAACGGATAGGCTATGTGGCAGAACCGGATATCGTACATAATGCGGTTTTCAGCCTGAAACTCCAGGCTGAGAACGAAGAGGGTGCAGCCCTAGCAGCCTCTAACGTGATCGAGTTCGTACCTTTCACGGGCGATAGCCTGCCCGAAATGATGCGGTTTGAAGAGATCATCGAAGAAGTGGAAAAGAGGATCACATTCACAACCGCAGGTTATGTGATCGCCGTTGACGGCAGGGAGGTCGTCGCGCTCGGTACGAAAGAGGCCGCGGAGGAAGTGGTCTGGGCCATCCAGGCGCAGGTCCAGGATGCCATCCTCTCCAGGTCCAACGTATCCCTGAAAACGCTGGCGTTTGCGGAGGATATCCAGATCCTCGAACGGATCGTTGATCCAAAGATGTTGCGGACGGTAGACGAAGCCAAGCTCATACTTATGAGGGGAACCGACAAAGTCCTGTCATATACGGTCAAACGCGGCGACTCGCTGTGGGCCATTGCGTCAGCCAATCGGATGTCCGTGGATGATCTGCGAAAGGCGAATCCGGAGATAAAGGGCGACCTGATACGTGAAGGCCAGAGTTTGAACCTGGTCGTACCTGAACCGTACGTGAATGTACTTACTGAGGAAGAGATGACCTATACCGTTGCAATCCCCTTTCCTACGGTGACGGAGAAAGATCCGTCTATGTGGCCGTGGCAGAGGCAGATAAAGCAACACGGCGTGGTCGGGCAACGGGAAGTCACGGTCAAGATCCATCGCGTGAATGGAGTAGAAACGCACCGTGAGACGCTATCCAGCCGCGTGCTGAAAGAACCCGTCACGCAGATAGTGGTTGAAGGCTCCAAGACCGTTCCCGACCTGGGGACCGGAAGTTTCGTATGGCCGTTGTCTGGAACTATAACATCAGGATTTGGATGGAGGAGATCTGGGTTCCACAGCGGCATAGACATCGCAGCGCCGGTAGGCTCTCCCATCGTTGCGGCCGATTCGGGTACGGTGATTTACTCCGGATGGCACGGCAATTACGGGCTGTGCGTGATGATTGACCACGGCGGCGGTAAGGTGACTCTCTATGGTCACAACTCGCAGAACTTGGTCAAAGTAGGAGACGTGGTGCAAAAAGGACAGGTGATAGCCAAGGTAGGCAGTACGGGCCGGAGCACCGGGCCTCACGTCCACTTTGAAGTCAGGGTTGACGGCAAGGCGGTCAATCCCATCAATTTCTACCGCTGATGCGGGATTAAAACAAGGGCCCGGGCACCGTTTCCCGGGCCTTCTTGGTTGTACGAGGCTGGTATGTTACACAGTTTTTACCTTGCAGTAAAGGCCGTGTAACATCCGGGAGGTATACTTTATCACGGAAGGAAACCTCATGTAGGTTCTTGACCCCCTCTTAATATAACTTACTCCCAGGACGGTACATACCGGTACCGTCTCTTCTTTTTCAAAACATCTGCGCTGAATCGGGCCGCGGTCACGGAGTAAAGCAAAGCCCTGAGCCAACCTCTCCCGGTGGCTCAGGGCACAATACCTTGATGGCTGGTACTGCCAAGACCGCGACTTTAGCCCACCAGGCGGGCGGGGAGCAGGTCGAGCCGTACAAGATCGGAAAAGTCCTCGCGGGCGACGATCAGGTCTGCCTGACCGGACGATACCAGCACTGCAGCGGGTCTTGCCACACGGTTGTAGTTGCTCGCCATAGAATAGTTGTAGGCGCCTGTTGACAGCACCGCCAGGAGGTCTCCCTTCCGGAGTTCAGGCAAAGACGCTTCGTTGATGAGGACATCTCCGCTCTCGCAGCACTTTCCGACTATCCGATAATTGGACACCGGTGCGTCATTCACCCGATTTGCCAGCACGCAATGGTACTCCGCATCATACAGCGCCGGTCGGGGATTGTCGGTCATACCGCCATCCACGGCTGCGTAATTGCGGTGCCCGGGTGTGCGCTTGATCGACCCGATCGTGTACAGGGTAGTGCCCGCTTCGCCTACGATGGAGCGCCCCGGCTCAAACAGGAGGTACGGGAGCCGCTTGCCATGTTCGATGCAGAAGCCCCTTACACAGCCCGTAAGCGCCTGCACGTACTGTTCAATCTCAGGCGGGCGGTCGGAAAGCAAATATCTGATACCCAGCCCTCCGCCTAGATCAACCTCTTCCGGCCAGTATCCAGTGGATTCACTCACCAGCAACGCAAAGTGCAGCACCACTCTTGCAGCCAGCAATGGAGCGTGGAGGTCTAGGAGCTGCGAGCCAATATGGACGTGATAGCCGACCAGCTTCACCTCCTCGGCAGCAAGCGCTGCTTTCACTGCAGAGAGAGCGGCTCCGCCCTTCACACTTATCCCGAATTTACAGTCATCGATCCCGGTCAGCACGTACTCGTGGGCGTGCGCAGATACGCCCGGGTTGAGCCGCAACAGGATGCGGGGTCTTGCACATAGCTTTCTTGCGAGCGTGGTCAGCATGTCCAGCTCGTCCAGAGAATCCAGTACGATGCGGCCGACATTTGAGCGCAGCGCCATGCAAATCTCCTCAGGGGTCTTGTTGTTGCCGTTGAAGATGATCCGCTCGGGCGGGAAGCCGGCGCGGATCGCGGTATACAGCTCGCCGCCGGATACGACGTCCAGCCCCAGGCCTTCCTGAAATACGAGCCTCGCCATGGCCACGGTCATAAACGCCTTGGCGGCGTAGGCTACCATTCCGGGGCAATCCAGAGCGCTCACATATCGCCTGCAGTTCTGTCTTATCAGGTCCTCGTCAAGTACGTAAAGCGGCGTTCCATAAGTCTCAGCAAGTTCAACCGTGCTCATGCCACCAATACAGAGGTGGCCAGCCTCGTTCACTGACATGGTGCCCAAGAGCAAATCGTTCAACCTCCCGGAGGAAAATGAAAAAGCACCCAGAAGGGTGCTCACGTTTCAAAATGACACCCCTCCTCTCCCCCTTGAGTGAGATAGCGCTCCATCCGGAGCCCCAAGGGTAGGCATCCCGGATGACAGTGCTGCACCTGTTCGATGCAACCCCAGCCCGGAAACCTGGGACAGGCTTTCCGGACTTCGGCGGTGGCCCCTTTCCTGCCGGGTCATCGATGCCGTTCTACCCGACATTACTCTTGACCGACCGCGCCTCTACCTCACCCCTGTTCCTAGGAGATGAGGTTGTCCGTATTTTACTTCATCCGGGAACAAGTGTCAACAAGAAAAAAACTGTCCAAGCGCCGGGCAAGCCTGTCGCCTGTCGGGCAGTGCCGGTCCTGGCAGCCAATTCTTTGGTGGTAACTTCGCCACGGAGCTGAAAACTTTATGTAAACGTTACTGTGGTGCAGGACTCCGAGCCTGAAAGAGCGAACTAGCTCAGTCCTGGAGGTGATCCTCTTGACTGAAAAGATACTTGTGGTTGATGATGAAAAGCCCATTGCCGACATAATTAAATTCAACCTTGAGCGGCAGGGATATGAAGTTCTGGTAGCCTATGACGGGGACGCTGCCCTGGACCTCGCGCGCAGCGCAGAGCCCGACCTCGTTATTCTGGATATCATGCTTCCCGGCCGGGACGGGTTTACCGTATGCCAGGAAATAAGAAAGCGGACAAACGTGCCCATACTAATGCTCACGGCCAAACACGATGAACTCGACAAGGTATTCGGTCTTGAGATGGGTGCGGATGATTACGTCACCAAACCCTTCAGCCCGAGAGAACTGATGGCGCGCGTCCGGGCGATCCTGCGCCGTACGGCTTCATTCCCAAGCCAGATCCTGGACAGGCGAATTGTTTGCGGGGACCTTACGATTAACCTGGATACATACGAAGTGCAGAAGGGAGACGTACCGGTGGCCCTTTCGCAGAGGGAGTTTGAACTGCTGAAGTACCTGGCGATGCATCCGGGCCAGGTGTTTTCCAGAGAAAGCCTGCTGGATGACGTCTGGGGGTACACGTATTTCGGCGACACGCGAACAGTGGATGTGACAATCCGGCGCCTGCGGGAGAAGGTTGAAGATGACCCATCCAATCCGAAGTATATCCATACTAAGCGCGGGGTCGGCTACTATTTTAAGAGGGGCTAGTAATGTCAAGGAGCATTCAATGGAGGCTTGCGCTAATATATGTGCTGCTCATCCTCCTCGCCATGCAGATCGCAGGGTACTATCTGCTGCAGTCGCTGGAGGATTATTACTTAAGCAGCTTTTCCAACACCCTATCGACCCAGGCAAACCTGGTGGCAGGTTTTGTTGAGAGATACCTGGAAGCTGACGCCGACAAGGAATACGTACATAGACTTGTCACGGAGTTTGGTCGCCAGACTGGGTTTGAGGTTGGGGTATTCAACGCGTCGGGGGTAGTAGTAAGTGCCACCAGCATTGAAACCATATCACGCCTGGCAGTACAGTCCCAGGTGGCTCGGGCTTTGGCAGGATATCCTGCCGAGATGGCCAGGGTTGACCCCCGCTCGGGTGAAAGGCATCTTCACTCCGTGGTCCCGGTAGGTTCTGATGGTCGTGTATCAGGGGCCGTGTACCTCGTAGGGTCGCTTGAAGGGATATACGGGACTTTGGGCGATGTCCGCTCCATTCTTTTTTCGGGCACAATTATCGCACTATTTGTAAGCGTATTCGTAGGGCTTGCTCTCGCACGTACCATAACGAGCCCGATCAAAGAGGTTACGACAAAGGCTGCAGAGATGGCAGCAGGAAGGTTTGACCAGCGTATACGCGTCCGGTCCGAAGACGAAATTGGGCAGCTGGGTCGCATGTTTAACCACCTCACCGAGCGGCTCAGGCACACTCTGAGTGACATCACCGCAGAAAAGGGCAAACTCGAGGCGGTACTTAGGCATATGACTGACGGTGTGCTGGCACTGGACTCGGCTGGAACGGTGCTTTTATCAAACCGGGCAGCGGAGGCCATAGTGGGTCAGGCAGAGCTGGTAGGCGCCCCGATTCAAGAGATTATACCGGATATAACGCCGGAGCTGTTGAAGGAAGCGGCCGCCGGGGGTCCTATCTCGAGGCGCATGAAGGTGGGATCCTGTTCCGTCATGGTGCATCTGGCTGCCATGCATGCGCCCGACCCCCGGGGTGCCGGTACTGTCCTGGTACTCCAGGACATAACAGAGCAAGAACGGCTTGAGAAGATGAGGAAAGACTTTGTGGCAAACGTTTCTCATGAACTTAGGACTCCCGTCACGTCAATTAAGAGCTACATCGAAACGCTTCTTGACGGCGTGGCGGGTGAAGACCCTGCGCTGGCCAGACGCTTCTTAAAGGTGGTACACGGAGAGGTGGACCGAATGGCGCGACTTATCACCGACCTGCTGGATCTGTCCACTCTCGATCATGCAGGGGCTACGAGACTCTCTGAAGTTGCGGACCTGGGCGATCTTATGCAGGAGGTCTTAGACAAGCTCAGCATCCACATGAAGACGAAGGGTATTTCAGTCTCGTTCCGACGCTCCCGGGGAGTACGCGTGCTGGGGGACCGAGACCGGCTGCTACAGGTATTTTCCAATGTGTTGTCCAATGCCGTGAAGTATACTGGTGAGGGGGGTGCCATTTGCGTTTCTGTACGCCGGGAAAGAGGGCGTGTGGTCGTCCGGGTAAAGGATACGGGGATAGGGATCCCGAAAGAGGATCTCCCCAGGGTATTTGAACGTTTCTACAGGGTGGACAAGGCACGTTCGAGAGAACTGGGCGGTACCGGGCTTGGGCTTTCCATTGCCAGGGAAATAGTGATATCTCACGGAGGCGACATTTTTATTGATTCAGAAGTGGGCCGCGGTACCGAGGTGCGCATCGAACTGCCCCCTGCAAGACCCTCTGTCTCTACAGCGAACTTTTGAGGATTCACAACACCCAAAGGGCTATCGATCCTGGGACAACGAAGGCAGTTGTATGCCTTTATACCATAACAAACGGTGGCATCAGGCCAGAGGGGCCGGCACTGCCGCAGATGTCTCGGTTGTCGGCCAGCCGATACCAGCTAAGTGTACTTTTATTCTCTGTTGCGCGCGCTGGCTCCAGGGAGAGTCCATCTTTTGTGAGCGGTCTAGCCATTGTGGAATGGCGCCTTTCCCCGGAATGGTCATTTACTGTATCACTTCACTGGACCTGATGCCTACCGGGCATCTGATCCTAAGTTGATGTGTTAGGGGTGGACAGCGACAGTGAAACCCGAGAGGCTGGAAGCCGCAAAAACCGTGCTGCTTGCAGCACTGGTAGCATGCAGCCTATTCCTTACCTGGCAAGTGTGGTGGGGTACTCCGGGCCAGTATGAGCCGCTGGAACCCGCGGTCCGGTGGAGAGTAGCCCGCGAGACGGGCTCAGACTGGGTTAGACTGGTTCGGCCCGCGATGATCACCCTGTCGGCTGGGGAGTCATACTGGGTGTTTCTCCCCGGGGACCCCGGTTTCGACGTGCTCTTTG
The DNA here is from genome assembly GCA_040755615.1 of Bacillota bacterium. Lineage (GTDB taxonomy): Bacteria > Bacillota > Sulfobacillia > DUSP01 > DYEP01 > DYEP01. The sequence goes on along the minus strand of JBFMAL010000002.1, from coordinate 97,696 downwards.
ATGAACTGGTGAGTGCCTTAAGGGGTGCCGAGGCCGGAGAGGGCTGGGAGGGATTCCCGGAGGAATACGCCAGATTCCAGGCAGACTTCGCCCACCCGCTGCCGCTTGAGCTGTTCTCGGGCAACCCAGAACATGCAGAAACCCGCGTGCAGTCACTTCTGCTCATAAATGCACAGGCCAATGCGGGTTACGTGACAGATAGTGGCTACTCGGCCTGGCTCAAGATTAAGAATCCGCCCGAGCTCGAATTGATTCCGGGCGGAGTCAGCGGAACACCGCTGTCTTCGAGCGACGAATCGCTGTGGTTAACTGTCATACCGCACCTAACCCGCGGTGCGATGTCGGCAGCCGCTGCAGGGATCGCGCCTGACTTGCTGGCTGCCTTTTTTCTTGACCCATCTGTGGTGAGAAGCATTGAAGAGATGGACGGGGCGTTGATCTACACCGACGGCGTAAGAGGGCTCCGCGTTTACTCTGACGGCACGCTGGAGTTTTCGGACCCCTCCAGCCTGCCGGAAAGAGGGAGTTACTCATTGCTGAGTGCCCTTCTTGAGGCTGACACATTTATCGCCAGTACGGTCGGGTGGCCGGATCATCCGTACCTGGTAGATTATACGAGAGTATCCTGGGGCGAAGGCAAGACAGGATACAGGCTGGTGTTTTCGTGGTCGCCCAAGGGACTGGCGATAGACCAGCCTGTTATTGAGGTTACCGTCGGTAACAGAGGGGTGGTCAGCGCGAAGAGAATTGGAACCGGGCCGGGTCAGGCCGGCAGTTCACTGCCTATGATCCCTCCTGTGTTCCCGTTTGACCTCCCTGCGCGTACGGTACGGGTAGAAGATGTCAGACACATACTGCCTGCCTATGCCTTCTCTGAACGCGGCGGGTACAGATCTTATAGACCGGTCTGGGTCATTACACTTATTGACGGGATGAAGTTCCTGATCAACGCACATACGGGGACGCTCTTTGAAAACAGGTGAGAAATTATGGATTGGGCGAGAGCGAAAACCATTTTGATATTATGTTATTTAGTGCTAAACTTGTTTTTAGGATACCGGCTTTATGCTGACCCTGGGCGAGGCGAAGGCCACCTGACGGTGGTTGACAGCGCGCAGGTGGCCAAGACAACGGCGCGTCTTGCCGAGGCTGGCATAAAACTGGTTACGCCTGTTCCAGAACGCGCGCCCGCCCTGGCCAAGATTACCCTGAGGCACAGGTACTCACAGGAAGAGGCCGTGTCGCTGTTCTTTGGCGATAGTGAAGGCACTATTCTGCGCCATGAAGAACCGGGACGCACGATATACAGGCGCGGAAATGAGATACTGACGTTTTATGACAATGGGGCGATGATTTTCCGGCTCGAAAGCAACCAGGTACCCGTAATCCTGGACAGCGCCGCTGCAAGAAGGATCTTCGACGAGTTCTGGGTAGAGAGGGGCGGGCTGCCCGACGGCGCACGGTTTGATAGCATTTACCAGGATGAACGCTCGGGCAAGTTTCTCGTCTACTACTACCAAGAAGTTGATAACAGGGTGATTTATGGAGGACAAGCAGTCGGGATGGTGGGACCGGGCGGGCTTGAGACCGTGCTTTTGACCTGGTTCGATGTAACAGGCTCAGCCGGGCGTAAGAGGGCCGTGATACCGCCTACCGATGCCTTGGAGATGGTGGCGGGACAGGTTAAAGGTACTTGGCCGGCGCGGGAATTTATAGTTGAAGCACTTAGCCTGGGCTATTTCACTGAGCCGTATAACGCCAGGCAGTGGGAAGCGGTACCGGTCTGGCGGGTACGCTTCCGTGATGGAAGGGTTTATTACGTAAACGCATACACAGGAGAAATGGAGATGCCTTCAGGGAACCTGTTCCGCTAAGGGGGGGCTCAAGTGGGAGAGAAAAGACTGGTAATCGAAGGCAAAAGGCCGCTACAGGGTACTGTGCAGATCAGCGGGTCAAAGAATTCGTCTGTCGCTTTAATTCCGGCAGCGCTCCTGGCTACCGGCCCGTCGGCGCTCGATAACGTGCCGAACATACGGGATGTGAAGGTTTTTTGCGAGATCCTTCGGGAGCTCGGTGCGGATATCCAGCACTATCCTGAGGAGAGGCGTCTCATCATCAGGCCCAACGGTTTTAGCTCGTACAGGGCTCCATACGAACAAGTAAAGAGACTCCGAGCTTCATATTACCTGCTCGGCGCGCTCCTTGCAAGATTCGGCCGGGCCGAGGTGGCGCTCCCGGGAGGCTGTGACATCGGGATTCGTCCTATAGACCAGCACCTGAAGGGCTTCAGGAGCCTTGGCGCAGAAGCTGTACTTGAACATGGGATCGTAAAGCTCTCTGCGAAGAAGATGGTAGGTGCGCAGGTATATTTGGACCTGGTGAGCGTGGGCGCCACGGTCAATATCATGCTTGCCGCAGTGCTTGCCGAGGGCACGACAGTCATTGAGAACGCCGCAAAAGAACCCCACATAGTGGATTTGGCCAACTACCTGAATGCCATGGGCGCCAAGGTGCAGGGCGCAGGGACGGATGTAATAAGGGTGAAGGGGGTCACGTCCCTTCAGGGTTGCACCCACACGATCATTCCTGACGATATTGAAGCAGGCACTTATATGTTGGCTTGTGTTTCAGCCGGGGGTGATCTCACGGTGGAAAACGTCATCCCCAAACATCTGGATTCTATCTGTGCGAAGATCGCGGAAATGGGCGCACAGGTGTGTGACAAGGGCGATTCAGTACGAGTGATTTCTGAACAACGGCCCAAAGCAGTCACGGCCAAGACGCTGCCTTATCCTGGTTTTCCCACAGACCTCCAGCAACCTCTGGTCGCAGTAGCTGCAAAGGCGGACGGGGTAAGCGTAATCCAGGAGACTATCTATGACAACCGGTTCGGCTACGTGAACGAGCTGATCCGCATGGGAGCGAGCATCAAAGTGGATGGCAGGACTGCCATAGTGGAAGGTGTGCCCACATTGTACGGGGCGCCCGTACATGCTAACGACTTGCGGGCAGGTGCAGCCCTGGTCATAGCCGGACTGGGGGCTGAAGGAGAGACGTCGGTATATCGAGTGGAACACGTTGAGCGCGGTTATGACTCAATGGTTGATAAGCTTCAGGCAGTCGGTGCCAGTGTATCCATTAAGGAGGCGTAACTATGGAATACTACTTCCCGAGAAGGCCGAGATACTCGTGGCTTGGGTACTTTCTGATGGGACTTCTAGGAGCTGTAATCGGAGGTCTGCTAGTTGCCACGGCGCTACCGGGGCTGGCGCCAGACAGCATACTACCGCCCGGCAGCGAGGCAACGAATGCAAATAATACTCAGAGTGCGCCGCCCTCTGCGCCCACCGATCCAGTGTTGGCGCCTGAGGCTCCAACGTTTGTGTACCCTTCTGTATATGCTGCGGACAAAGTCGGTCCGGCGGTGGTGGGTATCCTGAACAGGGGCGTCTACTACGACAGGAGCGGTCAGCGCAGGGTGGTGGATAGGGGCTTTGGTTCGGGGTTCATCCTTGACAGCAAAGGCCACGTCGTCACCAATTATCACGTGATAGAGAGTGCGCAGGAGATCGTCGTGGTGCTGGCTGACGGGTCGGCCCGCGTGGCTCAGGTAGTAGGAACGGACCGTCCTACAGACCTGGCGGTGATCAAGATACAGGCGGAGAATCTGGCAGTTGCCACACTCGGCGACTCCGACAAGCTGAAAGTCGGTGAACCGGTACTGGCAATCGGCAACCCGCTTGACATGGAGTTCCAGAGGTCCGTTACGTCAGGGGTCATAAGCGGCCTCAACAGGAAGATTCAGTACGACGAAAGAGAATTCAAGGTCATCCAGACGGACGCGGTCATTAACCCCGGCAACAGCGGCGGACCGCTGGTCAACATGGAAGGCGAGGTTATAGGGATCAACACCCTGAAGCTGCTCAGCGGCGAAGGCATGGGGTTCGCGATACCCATAAACACCGCAAAGCCTATCATCCAGGAACTGATCGAGAAGGGCCGCGTATCACGGGCGTGGATGGGCGTATGGGTCGCTGAGAAGGAGATTGCCGCCACTTACGGCATCTACTTCGAAAGAGGCCTTTATGTTGCCAGAGTGGGTGACGGCAGCCCGGCACAGAAGGCGGGCATCAGGGAAGGAGACATCATCCTGAAGATAGGCGCCCAAGACGTTAACTCATTCGAGGACTTAAAGGCGATCCTCCAAAAGCACAAGCCCAACGAGCGACTTACTGTTATCGTGCAGAGGAACAATACCAGCGTATCCATAGAAGTAGTGCTGGGCGAGATGCCATCACAGAACTGAAGGAACCGAAATGATGCGCATAACCCTGATCCTGTCGGGTAAGATAAGGGAGTTGTTCTTCCGGGCAGCCGCGACTGAGTACGCAAAGCGCCTGAGCCCGTATAGTAAAGTAGAGGTCATAGAAACTGGGGCCCACCCGCAGGTGGACATGGTTAACGATTTGCTGATTGAGCAGTACCTGGAGAAGGAAGCAGAGGTCATTGTGGGAAGGCTCCGCCGGGACACCCACGTCGTCACGCTCGATGAGCGGGGGAGACAGCTGACGTCAGAGGAATTTGCCTCGTACCTCAAGGAACTGATGGTATCGGGCATATCTGACGTCACGTTCCTTATAGGCGGAGCCCATGGATTATCGCGCAGCCTCAAACAACGCTCCCAGATGCTGCTTTCGTTGTCTAGGATGACCTTACCGCACCAGATGGTACCAATGGTCCTCCTTGAGCAGCTGTATAGGGCGTTCAGGATCATCCGGAACGAACCGTATCACCGTTAACCTCAAACGCTTTTTCCTCTTCTACATCCTTACCGAACCTAATTAGATTCTGCTGAAAAAAGCAGTTTGCCGACTACTCCTCGGCAATTTACCCTTGACAAGTTGATCATAGTTTGACGTTGCTATTTGCCCAATGGCCCCGCCTATCCTAGAACGACAACCGGCCAGTCCCCGGTACCGTCCGGTTGAGTCCATATCGCCTTTTCAGCTCGCTGATCGTTCCTTCCTGACCGGCTCGCCAGTGCTGCAATCGCCCCAAACCAGGATTGGCGTTGGTATTCGGTTCGGCTCTGACTGCGTTTGCCTTTGTAAGGCAGGCAGACTTTGCGTACACCCAGGTCCTTTAGGGCGCTTTCCTTTCCTGAACTCCAAAAGCCGAGCGCAAAAAGCGGAGCTACCATCCGCTGGATCTAATTATCTAAGTGCGACTTTACACCCATAGCTGCTTCCTTTACAATAGAATAAAAGTAAGGAAAATGGGGTGAGAACTGTGCCTATCGCTAAGATATCAGCTAAAGGCCAGCTAACTATCCCGGCAGAAATACGCAAATTTTTAGGTGCCACACCGGGTACGCGTCTTCGCTTTGTGATCCGGGGCGATACTGTACAGGTCGAAAAGGATAGCGAGGGGATAGCTGCTCTAAAAGGTTGTGTGCCGGTTGCCGAGGAACAAGATTTTACAACAGTACGTCAGCATGCCATGGGGGAGGTTGCCAGCGAAATTGCCGGCGAAGGCAAAGACGATTGACGCTAACATCATACTCCGTTTTCTCTTAAATGATAACCCGGAGAAGGCTGAGCGATGTTCAGCCCTCTTACAAAGGGTTGAAAGCGGGGCAGAACAAGTCTTTTTACCTGACCTGGTCATTGCCGACCTAGTGTGGACATTGGAAAAGTTTTATCGCCAACCTAAAGCGAGGATAAAAGAAATATTGCTTCCCCTTTTATCGCTCCGAGGTATGCGGCTTTCTAGCAAGTCGGTGGCTAGGAAAGCGTTGGAGTGGTATGTAGAAAGAAACGTCGATTGGACGGATGCCTTTGTTGCCGCCAGAATGGCAGCTGGAAACCGGATGGAGATATATTCTTATGATCGTCATTTTGATAAATTTCCGCAAATTAAGAGGATTGAGCCCTGATACCTTGTTATTGACTTGCTGATCCGGATGAGTACAAACACACAGGCGAACCACAGGGACGGTTCTTGTGATTGCTAGAATAGATTCTCCTGAAAAAAGCAGTTGGCCGACTACTGCTCGGCAATTTACCCTTGACAAGTTGATCATAGTTTGACGTTGCTACCTGGCTTTAGATCAACCTGGCCAATGGCCCCGCCTATCCAACAACCACAACCGGCCAGTCCTCGGTACAGCGTCCGGTTGAGTCCATATCGCCCTTTCAGCTCGCTGATCGTTCCTTCCTGACCGGCTTGCCAGTGTTGCAATCGCCTAAACCAGGATTGGCGTTGGTATTCGGTTCGGCTCTGACTGCGTTTGCCTTTGTAAGGTGGGGTCTCTGAAAAACCCTGGATTAATGGACGTCTCTTGCACCGTCGGTGTGGGAGAATAAGGAAGGGATCGTTGGCACCACGTTGAAGGGAAGGCGGAGGCTGAACGCGTCACTTCTCCTTTCTTCTCTCACTTCTTGTTCATGTCACCGTCCTCACCGCCTTTTGTGTGGGCCCAAGCGCGACCATCCGCTTGGCGTTGGTCACGATGAAGGTCAGGAAGACCTGTATGCTGACTGGGGCCAGGACCACGTACATCTTTTGGTGGACTGCACTCCGCAACACTACATTCCCGACATACTGAAAGCCATCAAAGGCAATACCGCGCGGTTTTGGTTCAAAGAGTTTCCCGGTCTCAAGAAGAAGCTGTGTGGCGGGCACCTCTGGAACCCATCGTACTTTGTGGCCAGCGTCGGTGAAAACACCGAAGAAGCAGTCAAAAAGTACATTGAGTCGCAAATCGGCTGCGCCAAGTGGGTGTACAACCACTTTTTAGAATGGCACATTGAGATTTCACGGAAAACCGCGTCCACATCCTGGCGCTAATGGAAAACAAGGGGTTTGACATGGCGAAAATGGTAGGGAAAGGGTTTTCTTGAATAAGCGGTTATTGGAGGTTAAGAAAGGTAACGCAGACAGGTAGAGACATCATTTACTCTACTGGCCAGCAGTGCGGGTTTAAAAGGACGGTTCTATCGGTTCTGCTTCTTCGGGTTCCGGCTCCACCTCTTGCATGTCCTCCGGAAGTTTCGGCGGTATTTCCTCTTCGCCGGGTTCCAGCTCAGCCCTGGGTCTCCTGATCCGCCCCGGTACAGGTTGTTCTTCGCGGAAGTGCACCGTTGGATCCACGTTCCTGGGTTCTGTGCCCCTGATGAATAGCTCCTTGACCGTCGGGCACGTACTATTGGGCAAAAGACCTGACTCTGAACAGACGGTTACCTCCACGATACCGGCCGGTCGTGTGAAGTCTCTCGCTGGGAGGTCCGCCAGGGCGTTCTTTATGAAATCAGCCCAGATCGGGCTGGCAATTGCCCCGCCTGTCCTACCCACGGGGAACCGCTCGTCATCGTTGCCCACATAAACCGCGGCAACTATGTCGGGAGTGAAGCCCACGAACCAGGCGTCTCTGAACTCGTCGGTCGTACCGGTCTTGCCCGCGGCAGGCCTTCTTACTACCGCCTGCACTCCACCTGCGGTACCGCCAGGCCTTACCACTTCTTTCAGAATATCCGTTAGCAGATATGCCACCTTTTCATCCAGGGCTCTTTCAAGACGCGGCTTTTGGCTCTCGAGCACATTCCCGTTTCTGTCTTCGAGAGACAGCAGGAAAATAGGTTCGACGCGCAGGCCGCCGTTGGCCAGAGGGGCATAAGCCGTAGCGAGCTCAAGCGGGGTAACCACCGAACTGCCCAGTGCCAGGGATAGGTTGGGCTGCAGGAGGCTCTCGATTCCCATGCGCTGCGCCATCGATGCGATTTTCGCGGGCTTTATCCTGTCGGCCCACCTTACGGCTACAACGTTATCTGAGATCCGTATTGCCTCTCGCAAGGTCATTTCCCGGAAATGATAATCCTGATCGCCATAATCCTTCGGTTCATACATTTGCCCGGGTACGCCCGTCGGAAAGGAGACGGGCTCACACTTCTGCCTACTTACAGCGGAAAACCCCGCCTCGAGCACCGCGGCGTAAAGAAAGGGCTTAAAAGCCGATCCGGGCTGCCTCTTTGCCATGACTGCCCTGTTAAACTGGGTGTTCTCGAAATCTTTGCCTCCCACCATCGCTTTGATATGCCCGTTGGAAGGGTCTATAGCCACGATGGCGCCCTGGGGTTGTTCTACACCCTGTCCATCTTTTTTGCCCTCACCGAGCCCCCGGACGAGAGCCTGTGCTGCCGCCTGCTGCATCTTCAGATCGATAGTGGTGCATATGGTAAAGCCGCCGCGTATCAAATCTGCCTCGGTGATGTTCTTGTGCCATGTGGTGATGTGGCGGATCAGGAAGTCGACGAAATAGGGGGCGTGGTTTAAGGTCTTGGGCAGCCCAGCCAGATTTACCTGCTCCTCACGGGCGCTGTCGTACGTGGCTTGATCGATCTTACCCTGGTTTAGCATTTTGGTCAGGACTAAGTCGCGCCTTTGGATGGCTCGTTCCATGTTCTTGTAAGGCGAGTAGTTCTCCGGGCTCCTCAACACCCCGGCTAGCATGGCGCTTTCCGCTACAGTCAGGTCGGCTGCAGACTTGCCAAAATAGGTTCTTGAAGCGACCTCGACCCCGTAGGCCCCATGCCCGAGGTATATCTGGTTCAGGTACATAGTAAGGATCTCTTGCTTGGAAAACTGCAGTTCAAGTTTGATGGTAAGAAGCGCCTCGTGGATCTTCCTTGTTAACGTTCGCTCGGGAGTGAGAAAGAGGTTCTTGGCCAGCTGCTGGGTGATGGTGCTGCCACCTTCCACCACACGGCCTGCCCTGAGATTCACAAACACCGCGCGGGCCAATGCCACGGGGTCAATCCCTTTGTGCCAGAAGAACCGCTCATCTTCAACTGCTACCACAGCTTCTCGCAGCGAGTCGGGGATCTGATCGCCCTGTATCTCTATGCGGTTCTGTACAAAGAGCCTGGCGATTTCTTCGTCGTTCACTCCCAGCACCCGGGTGACGACAGGGACCTCAGCCCGGGGCAGCGGGATGGCCAGGATATAAATGAAGGGAACCAGAGAAATAATGATAACGGAAAAGGCTATCCATTTTAGTACCCGTTTCCGGGTTTCTGTTTTGATCTTCCGTCTGGACTCCAAGCGTGCACCTCCCCATATAGGTTGCCCCGAGACGGGTAAACTTTCATCAATTCTTCAACCACACAGGCAAGGTCTTGTGGTATATTTGAGTATGTCAGGCTTTTATGTGTCTGGCCATTTTCATTTTCCAAGCCAGATGATATAATTCCAGTTGCACCTTTTTACACACATCGGAAGGAGGCATTTTTATGCATGTACCTGGCAAGTATACTCTCGTGGCAGGAGTGGGAGAGGGAGAAAAGAAGCTTACGGCTTTTGACGCTGCACTGCTTGATGCAGGGATCGGCAACTACAACCTGATAAAGGTATCCAGCATCCTGCCTCCGGGTGCAAAACGCATGAGTGAGCTGGACGTGCCCCCTGGGGCGCTCCTGCCCGCCGCATTTGGCACCATCGTCAGCGACATAAAAGGTGAAAGGCTCGCGGCGGCAGTTGGCGTCGGGGTATCAAAAGATAGCTTTGGCATGATAATGGAGTACGCTTCGGTGTGCTCAAAGGAGGAAGCGGTGGCAAAGGTCAAACAGATGGTAGAGGAAGCATTCGCCAACCGTGGCATGGAGATCCAGGAGCTCTGGACCATGGGTGCAGAACATGTGGTGGACAGGGTGGGCGCTGTGATCGCCGCAGTAGCTCTCTGGGACTAGGAGGTTTTGCTGAGATGGAACTCTGGTTTTATGAAGACCAGGCGAAAGGTCTCCGGATCGGCCTTAGAACACTTCAGACTTACTACAGAGAAAAGAGCAAATACCAGGATATCTGTATAATGGAGACCGAGTTCTACGGGCGGATGCTGGCGCTTGACGGCATCGTCCAGACAACCGAAAAGGACGAATTCACCTATCATGAGATGCTGGTACACGTACCGCTGGTCGCCCACCCTAACCCTGAGTCGGTGCTTGTGATCGGCGGGGGAGACGGAGGCAGCATCCGCGAGATCCTGAAGCACCCGAGCGTAAAAAAAGCCACTCTGGTGGAGATAGACGAGAAAGTCACCGCCGCTTCTAGGGAGTACCTGCCCACTCTCAGCTCGGCCCTCTCCGACCCGCGGGTGGAGATGCACTTTACCGACGGCATCAGGTTTGTTGCTGAGAGCCGCAACGCCTTTGACGTGATTATTGTAGACTCGACGGATCCCATCGGCGCTGCCGTAGGGCTCTTCAAACTCGACTTCTACAGGAGTGTGTACGAAGCACTGAGGCCCGAAGGCATCTTCTCCGCTCAGACCGAGTCTCCGTTCATCATGCCGGATGTGATAAGGTCGGTTTACGCAGACGTATCGTCGGTGTTCCCGGTTTGTAAGCTCTATCTTGGTACCGTGCCCACGTACCCCGGGGTCTTGTGGAGTTTTACGATTGGATCCAAGAAACACGACCCCGCTGTGCCTGATAGGTCCAGGGCGGAACGCGTAACCGGGAGGTACTACAACTACGACATACATAAAAGCGCGTTCAGTCTGCCCACGTTCGTTCAGGAACTGGTCAGAGGTGGTGGGAGTTGACCGGGCTTGTCAGGCAATCGTCAAGCTTCTTAAACTGTGATAAGGCAGGTGCGGCGGCGCTCTTCGGGGTGCCCTTTGACTCCACTGTGAGTTTTCGGCCAGGCACCAGGCTGGCCCCGTTCAAGGTCAGGGAACTCTCCAGGTCCCTTGAGACTTACAGCCCTTACTTCGGACGGGAGCTTACCCAGGGGCTGTGCGAGGACGTGGGGGACCTGGTGCTTCCCGGCGGAAACCTGGGGGAATCGCTTGAGCGCATCAGGAATGAGGCGCGTCGCCTCCACGCCGGGCACAGGCCTGTGCTGGCCATCGGGGGGGAGCACCTGGTGAGCCTGCCGCTTATCCAGGCCGCTTTGGAGTACTATCCCGACCTTGCGGTGATCCATATAGACGCTCACGCAGACCTGCGGGACGAGTACGACGGCGAAAAGCTCTCGCATGCTACAGTCATGCGCAGGGTAGCGGAGCACGTGAACCCCGGGAGGATATACCAGCTCTGCATCAGATCAGGCGCCGAGGAGGAATTCTCCCTCAGAGAGACTAATCTTTATACATTTAGCCTTGACGCCTTTTCGAAAGTGTACTCGCTGGTAAAGGGACACCCGGTGTACCTGACCTTTGATATCGACGCCATCGACCCCGGGTACGCGCCCGGTACCGGAACTCCCGAACCGGGGGGCATCACACCCGTGCAGGTATTTTCGTTCATTCAGGCCTTGCTGGGCCTAAACATCGTCGGTTTTGATCTGGTGGAGATCTGTCCTCCCTTCGACCATTCCGATATCACGTCGGTGCTCGGTGCCAAGATCTTACGAGAAATCATTCTCGCTTCAGTACAGACAAAGAAGGGTTGATGCGAATGCCAACAGTACTGGAGGAAATCAAACAGGAGATAAAGAGCCTGTTGGCGGCCGGTTTTGCAAGAGCGCACGAAGCGGGTCTTCTGCCTGCGTTCGAAGGCGAGATCTACCTGGAAGTGCCGCGGGAGAAAGAACACGGCGACTTTGCCAGCAACGTAGCGATGACGAGCGCAAGGCAACTGAAGATGCCCCCGCGCCGCATCGCCGAGACCGTCGTCGCGCATGTGGACACGGCCGGCAGTGTGGTCGAGCGCCTGGAAGTGGCAGGACCCGGGTTCATTAATGTCTTCCTTAACGAGAGCTGGCTTTACCGCGCCATCAGAAGGGCCCTGGAAGAGGGGGAGCGTTACGGTTGCACGGACGCCGGCCGGGGCAGAAAAGTGCTTGTGGAATTCGTCAGCGCCAACCCCACAGGACCGATGGTGGTTGTCCAGGCGCGCGCAGGCGCTCTCGGCGATACCCTGGTCAACCTTTTTAACATGGCAGGTTACTGTGCCAAGCGCGAATTCTATATCAACGATTCAGGCAACCAGGTCAGGAATTTGGGCCGTTCACTTGATGCCAGGTACAAACAGGCCCTGGGGATGGACGTGCCCTTTCCTGAAGACGGGTATCCGGGGGAATACCTGATCCCTATGGCTCAAGAGCTCGTCAGAGAAGAGGGAGACCGTCTCCTGTCTCTTGACGACGAGGCGAGGATCGAGTTCATGGCTTCTTATGCTGTGCGAAAGAACCTCGAGGCGCAAAAACGTTCCCTTGAGCGCTACGGGGTCCGGTTTGATATCTGGTCTTCCCAGAAGGCCCTTGAAGAGTCGGGGGCGCTGGAACACACATTAGCTCTCCTCAAGCAGAGGGGGTACACCTACGAAAAGGATGGCGCCCTGTGGTTTAAATCCACCGCTTTCGGCGACGACAAGGACCGTGTGCTGGTAAAGAGTAATGGCGACGTCACATACTTTGCTCCCGACATCGCTTACCATTTAAACAAGTACCAGAGGGGATTTGAGGAACTAATCGATCTTCTGGGACCCGATCACCACGGCTACATCGGCAGGATGCGCGCCGCCGTTCAGGCGCTGGGCTACCCCGCCAGTTCTTTTGAGATCCTGATCGTGCAGCTTGTGCGTCTTGTCTCAAGAGGCGAGACCATCAGGATGTCAAAGAGAGGCGGCACCTTTATCACCATGGATGATCTCTTAGACGAGGTCGGCCGGGACGCTGCGCGCTTTTTCTTCCTAATGAGAGCGCCCGACAGCCCCATGGACTTCGACACGGACCTCGCCAAAGTCCAGGGTAACGAAAACCCCGTGTTTTACGTGCAATATGCTCACGCGCGCATCTGCAGCATATTCCGCCAGGCAGAAGAAGTGGGACTTAAGATGCCTTCCCTTGACCGCGTGGAGCTCTCTATGCTGGGGGACGAGAGCGAACTCGACCTGGCCAGGAAGCTCGCGTATTGGCCTCACGAGGTGATAGATGCCGCCCGGAACAGGGAGCCTCACCGTATCACCAAGTACCTCCTGGATCTAGCCCAGTTGTTCCACACCTTTTATACAAGGTGCCGCGTGATAGGAGAGCGGGAGGATGTGAGCCTGGCCAGGCTTGCGCTGATCAAGGCGGTGCAGATCACCATCGCAAGCGGCCTGCGCGCGCTCGGGGTGAGCGCGCCCGACAGAATGTAAGACATGACAAGCCACATGTGCGCCCTTTCCAGGTGGTTACAGGATACTTGTAACCACCTTTTCAATGGCCGAAGGCGAAATATGGCAGCCGGCAGCGGGAGGAATCCCGCCCGATCATGTGGAAGGATCTCGGTGCTCAATTTTGGGCGGGAGATGTGAAACATGAGATTAAGCCGGGAACAGCTGGAAAAGCTCTTTTGTACCGTACTTGATTGTATCGACGTCGGCATCCACATAGTGGATGAATCCGGGTACACGGTGTTCTATAACCCCGCATGCGCCCAGCTTGACGGGGTGCCTGCGGAAGAGGCGCTCGGAAGGCACGTGCTTGAGATATTCCCCTCCCTCACCCCCCATACCAGCACCCTCCTTAAGGTACTGGAGTCGGGGCAGCCGATCCTGAATAAGCAGCAGAGTTTCACGAATTTTAAGGGCAAGTCAATAACAACGATCAACTCTACCATACCCGTGATAGAGTCCGGGCGCGTGGTGGCCGCGATCGAGGTGTCAAAAGACCTGACTCAAGTGAAAGCGCTGTCTGAAAAAGTAGTGACCCTGCAGGCAGCGCTATCTGAAAAGCGGGCCGGCAGGGCCACCCCTGTCAGCGAGGCAAGGTTCACCCTGTCCGACATAATCGGGGACAGCCCGCCCATGCAGGAGCTTAAAAAGACAATCAGGCGCGCCGCGACGAGCACTTCTTCGGTGCTGGTCTCCGGCGAAACGGGCACGGGTAAGGAACTCGTGGTACAGGCCATTCACAACGAAGGTCCGAGGCGCGCCGGTCCCTTCATCGCCCAAAACTGCGCCGCGCTGCCTGAGGCGCTGCTTGAGGGGATACTGTTTGGTACGGTCAAGGGCGGTTTCACCGGAGCGGAAAACAGGCCCGGCCTGTTTGAACTGGCATCCGGGGGTACGCTTTACCTTGACGAGATCAACTCCATGGACAGGAACCTTCAGTCAAAGCTCCTCCGGGTCATACAGGATCGGACAGTAAGGCGCGTGGGCGACACGGTGCTGCGCGCCGTGGACGTTCGGTTCATCGCGTCGACCAGCACAGAACCTAGCGTCGCGCTGGAGCGCGGGGAGATGCGCCATGACCTGTTCTACCGGTTGAACGTCATTTCCCTGAGGGTACCGCCGCTTTCTGAAAGAAGAGAGGACATCCCCGCGCTCATCGCCCATTTTCTGAAGAAATTTAACGCTCGGATGGGGCTTTCCGTGGCACGTGTATCCCCTGAAGTGCTGGAGCTCTTCATGTCTTACGACTGGCCGGGGAATGTCCGCGAGCTGGAACACGCGATAGAGGGCGCCATGAACATCATCGACGGGGACGAGATCCGGATCGAGCACCTGCCCCCGGGGATCCGCAGAGGCCGCGTGGCAGAAATCAGGCCGCTGCGAGAGGCTGTGGAGCAACTGGAATCAGAGCTTATCCGCGGCGCCCTGAACAGATCGGGCGGCAACGTCACCGAAGCCGCCAGGATGCTCGGCATTCCCCGTCAGACCCTGCAGTACAGGCTGAGACAAGCGAGACAGCCCAAAAGCGGGCACAACTAGCGCTTCCAGTGCCCAAGTTTGGGCGGTGGCAGCCGGCATGGCTCAGGCCTAAAGTTAGGTATTAATATGATTAGCCGTGTCCTACCCATACGCTAGAGGTGGCACGGTTTTTGCTTTAATATAAAGCGGAGACAATTCAGCCACAGGAGGTTTGAAGTGATGAAACGTGGATGCCCGTTTGGTTCTCACAGAGTAATTGAGCCTAAAGGTACGTTGCCGCAGCCAGCATGGCGCATAGATAACACCATGGAACCGTATGACAACGAGATCCTGGTCCGGGTGCAGACGCTGAACATAGACGCTGCGAGCTTCACCCAGATAGAGGAAGAGGCCAAATCAAGCCTGAAGGACGGTCAGAACGTAGAGGACAGGATTGGTGAGATCATCCTCGACATCGTTGGTAAGCGGGGGAAGCAACACAACCCGGTGACTGGCTCGGGCGGCATGTTCATCGGCACCGTGGGATGGGTCGGCGAGGAGCTGGGCGCAAAGAAGAACGTGAAGGCGGGCGACAGGATAGCCAGCCTGGTTTCTCTCTCGCTCACCCCGCTCAAGATCGATCGGATCGTGAAGGTACACATCGACAAGGACCAGGTGGATATCGAAGGGCACGCCATCCTCTTTGAGAGCGGCGTGTTCGCCAAGCTGCCGGATGATATCCCAGATAAACTGGCGCTTGCGGTACTGGATGTGGCGGGGGCACCGGCTCAGACCGCCAAGTTGGTCAAGCCGGGCCAGACGGTGTTCATTATAGGCGCGGGCGGCAAGTCAGGACTTCTGTGTACTTACGAAGCGAAGAAGCGCACAGGCATCACAGGCAAGGTCATAGCAATGGGGCACAGCAAGGCCAGCTGCGACAGAGTTCGCGAGCTGGGCTGCGCTGACATCGTATTCGCCGGCGACGCGACAAAACCCGTAGAGGTCATGAACAAGCTGCTCGAAGCGACGGGGGGCGAGAGGGCAGATGTGACTATAAACTGCGTGAACATCCCCGATACTGAGATGTCCTCGATTCTTGCGACCAAGGACGACGGAGTTATCTACTTCTTCTCCATGGCGACGAGCTTCACCAAGGCCGCCCTGGGCGCTGAAGGCATAGGGAGCGATGCCCATATGATCATAGGCAATGGCTATACCAGGGGGCACGACCAAATCGCGCTCAACTTGATGAGGGAAAGCGGAAAACTCCGGGCCATGTTTGAGAGATTGTTCCTGGATTAAAGGAGGGAGCTGGAAAGATGAGGCCAAGGAGTGAGATACCCCTCTGGAGCCGCGTTACGGACGAACAGTGGAACGACTGGCACTGGCAGGTAAGAAACCGCGTTACTACCCTGGAACAGCTGAAGAACGTGGTGAACCTGATTCCGGAAGAAGAGGAAGGCGTCAAGGAGTGCTTGAAGGCGCTGAGGATGGCGATCACCCCGCATTACGCTTCGCTGATGGACCCTGACGACCCGGGCTGTCCCGTGAGGAAGCAGGCCGTCCCCACTGTGCACGAGCTGAAAAAAGGTCCACACGACCTGCTTGACCCCCTGCACGAGGATACGGATTCACCCGTACCCGGGCTCACCCACCGGTACCCGGACAGGGTGCTGCTGTTGGTAACAGACCAGTGCTCCAACTACTGCAGGCATTGTACTAGAAGACGGTCGGTGGGTGTCCACGATGAACCTGCCTCACGCGAGCGCATCGACGCGGGTATCGATTATGTGAGGAGGACCCCGCAAGTCAGGGACGTGCTCATTTCCGGCGGGGACGGTCTTTTGATCTCCGACGAAATGCTCGACTACATTCTGGGAAGCCTTCGTGCCATCCCCCACGTTGAAGTGGTGAGGATCGGCACCCGCACGCCAGTGGTGCTTCCCCAGAGAATTACTGAAGATCTATGCAGGGTGTTGAAGAAACATCACCCAGTGTGGCTTAACACCCATTTCAATCACCCGAAGGAAGTCACGCCCGAGTCAGAGAAGGCCTGCGCCATGCTGGCAGATGCGGGCGTACCTCTCGGGAACCAGTCGGTGCTGCTGCGGGGCATAAACGACTGCCCGCATATCATGAAAAAACTCGTGCACGAGCTGGTCCGCATGAGGGTAAGACCGTACTACATCTACCAGTGCGACCTCTCCTGGGGACTTGAGCACTTCAGGACGCGCGTCTCAAGGGGTATCGAGATAATGGAAATGCTCAGGGGGCACACGTCAGGCTATGCCGTCCCCACATTCGTTGTGGATGCCCCGGGCGGCGGAGGGAAGATACCCGTCGGCCCGCAATACCTGATTTCCATGGGGCAGGACAAGGTCATCCTGAGAAACTACGAGGGTGTCATCTGCTCATATGCAGAGCCCGAGGATGCAAAGAGCGCCTGTCCCTCAGGCTGTGAAATCTGCGAGAAGGGTAAGGAGTACAATATAGGGCTTGCCAGGCTTTATAACGACAGGGCCGTCAGTTTAGAGCCAGAAGGACTGGAACGGGCCCGTAGGCGGAAGCAACACTGATGTAAAAAGGGGGGGTTGGGCGTGCAGCTTTTACCGCTGGTAAGGAGCGCAAGCAGCGTCTCTGTGGTGGGGATGGTGAAGAACGCGGGCAAGACCGTAACATTGAACCACCTCATCCGCGAGGCGACAGAGGCGGGTATTTGCCTCGGGCTCACCTCGACCGGCAGAGACGGCGAGCAGCGCGACGTCATAACCGAACTGCCCAAACCCGCAATACACGTGCCCGCGGGGAGCCTGGTAGCGACTGCACAGGCAGGCCTGGACCAGGCAACTGCTGAGGTCGACGTGCTTTTGGCTACAAGGCACATCACCAGGATGGGCCGTGTGGTCATCGCCAGGGTGACAAAGCCCGGAAAGCTTGAGCTGATCGGCCCTAAGACCATGAAGCAAATCGCAGAGGTGCTGGGGAAGATGAAGCGGCTCGGCGCTGAGATGACCCTCGTGGACGGCGCGTTTGACAGGATCGCCTCTGCGGCTCCCGGCATTACCGATGCTACCATACTGGCGACGGGCGCAGCGCTCAGCGCCTCCATGACGATTACAGTCGCAAAGACGCAGATGACGAAGGAACTATTCGCGCTCACGCCTCCTCCGGATGTCCGGCTCGGGATCCTTGCCTTTAATATTGTTTCCGACAGAAAGGTCGCTTTCATCGGGAAGAACTACGAGCGGCTGGATGTGCCTGTACGAACAGCACTTGGGCAGTCCGAGGCCATAGCAAGATATTACCCTCACGGTGCCAGGGCGCTGGTGCTCGGGGGGTCACTCACTGACAGCATCATAGAAACGGTGATAAAGTTCGACCTTTCAGGGAAACTGCCGCTCATCGTCGCCGACGGTACGCGGGTATTCCTGGATACGGCTATCTGGCGCAGGTTTTTGCGTGCCGGGGGATCACTTTACTGCCTGAACCCGATAAACTTAGTGGCGGTCACGGTGAACCCCACATCGCCATTTTCCCCGGGGTACAACCCGGACGTGTTCCTCGCCGCCATGGGAGCGGCGCTCTATCCGGTACCCGTATTTGACCTGGTGGCAAACAAGAGTGCCAATACCTCCGTTCAGGCGATGGTAGAACGTACACAGTAAAAAAGCGAGGTGAGCCAAGATACGATGAAGATAGACAGGTTTGAACTGGATGCCGGCATGATCGAGCGGGCGAGGGCCGCGGCCAAAGCGATCACCGGCAGGATGCAGCAGCACATAGACGCACACACCACGACCGCAGTAGAACGCACGGTATGCAGGCTTCTCGGTATAAACGGTGTGGATGAGGCGGGCGTTCCCCTCCCGAACGTCGTGGTGGACGCGGTGGCTGACAGGAGCAAGCTCGGACGGGGCGTGGCTTACTGGTTAGGCAGCGCGTGCCTTGAATACGGTATCACCCCGGACGAGGCCGCGAAAGACCTCGCCCTCGGTAAACTGGACATCACCGCCTGCCCGCGGGCCAGGGAAGAAGTGGAGGAAACGCTCGCGCCTATCGCCGCTTCTGCGGTGGAGCGCATCCTCGAAAACAAAAAGAAACGCGAGGAGCTCATAGACAGGCTTGGGCTCGGGCAGACGCCGTGGCTTTACGTGATCGTCGCTACTGGAAACATTTACGAGGACATGGTACAGGCGAAGGCAGCCGCGCGACAGGGCGCGGACATCATAGCGGTGATCCGTTCCACCGGTCAGAGCCTCCTTGATTACGTTCCTTACGGGGCGACCACCGAAGGCTTCGGCGGCACCTACGCTACCCAGGAGAATTTCCGTCTGATGAGGGCTGCCCTGGACGAGGTGGGCGAGGAGATCGGCAAGTATGTGAGGCTCGTGAACTACTCTTCCGGCCTCTGCATGCCGGAGATCGCCGCGCTCGGCGCCATGGAGCGGCTTGATGTTATGCTGTCGGACTCGATGTACGGCATACTCTTTCGCGACATCAACATGGAACGCACCTTCGTGGACCAGTTCTTCTCAAGACGGATCCTGGCTCTCGGCGGCCTGATCATCAACACCGGAGAGGACAACTACTTGACGACGGACGACGCCTATGAATCGGCTCACACGGTCATCGCGTCCCAGTTCATAAACGAACAATTCGCGCTCGCGTCAGGACTTGCCCCCTGGCAGATCGGGCTTGGGCACGCCTTCCAGATGAACCCGCACATGGAAGACGGGCTCTTGAACGAGATCGCGCAGGCCCAGCTGATCAGGCAGCTGTTCCCGGAGTATCCTATCAAGTTCATGCCTCCGACCAAGTACATGACGGGCAACATCTTTTTCGGGCACCTTTTGAACGCCATGTTCAACTTCGTCTCGGTGCTCACCGGGCAGAGCATTCACCTGCTCGGGATGTTGACCGAAGCCATCCATACGCCGTACCTCCAGGACAGGCACCTGTCCATTGAGAATGCGAAGTACATTATGAACAACGCAAGGCACCTCGCTGACGAAGTGGTATACGCAAAGGACGGCAGGATCGAAAAGCGCGCAAGGTATGTGCTGGAAAAGGCCGTTGAGCTGCTTGACCATATCGAGAGGCGTGGCCTCATGGAAGCGCTGGAAGAGGGGACCTTCGCGGCGGTCAGAAGGCCGAGAAAGGGAGGCAAGGGGTACGACGGCGTGGTAGAAAAGTCCCCCGACTACTACAACCCCTTTGAGACGTTGCTGCCTCGGAGGGCACCTGCGGGAGGTGACGTGAAGTGTTAGTAAAACCCTACGGTGACACCATGAACGACGGTGCCATGCAGCTCAGCTTCACGCTCCCCATGAGGAAGGGGGACGAGGCCCACGAAGCGGCCCGGGTGCTTCTTACACGCATGGGGCTTGACGACCCGCAGATCGTGCACATGGAAGCCATTGGCGAAGACTTCACCTTCTTCGTCGCCTACGGCAAGTGCACTCACGCCGTGGATACGGACGAACTCGTCGTCTCCCGCGCCCAGGTGGAGAAGATGGATTTTTACCAGATCAACAAGTTCGTAAGAGAGCACATCGGGCGAAAGATCAAGGTTGTCGGGGCCTGCACCGGCACAGACGCGCACACGGTGGGACTTGATGCCATCATGAACATGAAAGGGTTCCACGGCGACTACGGGCTTGAGCGCTATCCGGAGTTCATCGCGGTGAACATGGGCAGCCAGGTACCCAACGAAACGCTGGTTGCAAAGGCCATCGAACTGGGCGCCGACGCCATACTGGTTTCGCAGGTGGTGACGCAGAAGAACGTGCATGTGCCCAACCTCACCCGGCTGGTGGAATTGCTGGAGGCGGAAGGCTACAGGGATCGGGTAATCCTGATATGCGGCGGACCGCGGATATCGCACGAGCTGGCGGTGGAACTAGGATATGACGCCGGATTCGGCCCGGGTACCGTCCCGTCCGAAGTCGCCTCTTATATCGCTCAAGAGCTGGCGCGAAGGCTGGCGCAAACAGGCCGGGACGAGTGAACATAAAGGGGAGAGGGCACCCGCGGCGTGGGCGCCCTCCCCTGGCCTTGTATGAGACTATATAAATAGCGTTATCTTGGACTTTGAGGCTTCTTCGAGGAAAGCGGCCACGCCTGCGAACTCGTCTACGTGATTCAAGTCCTCCGCGGGGATTTCCATCACTTCCATAGACATCGTGCACGCGACAATCTTAACGCCCAGTTCCTTAGCCATTGAGATAAACTCCGCGAGCGGCTGGACCTTCTTTTTGGCCATCTGGTAGCGCATCATGACCGAGCCCATCCCGCCCATGTTCATCTTGGATAAGGGCAGTTTCTCGGGCCCTTTGGGCATGAACATGTCGAACACCCTGCCAAGCAGGGTTCGTGCGCCTTTTCTTGGTCCCGTCTTCTTCAGCATGTTGATGCCCCAGAACGTAAAGAACATCGTCACGTCCATACCTGACGCCGCAGCCCCCGTGGCGATGTTGAACGCCGCAAGCGCTTTATCAAGGTCCCCCGAGAACACGATAATCGAGACCTTTTCGTCCGCCACAATCAACCCTCCCATTCAGGTCTTCCTCACAAAATGCCTGGAGTAGGAATCGGCCCTTTCTGAACCCAGGTACTCGTTGCCGGTCTTTTTGGCCCACGCGGGCACGTCTTGCCATGCGCCTTCGTCGTCTGCGAGCATCTCGATGACCTCTCCGCTGGCGGCATCCCGAATAGCCTTCGAGAGCTTCACGATGGGCATCGGACACAGCATACCCCTTACATCCAGCAGCTTGTCTGCCTTCATGCGGTTCCCTCCCTGATCTGGGCCCAGGCGGACTCTGTCGCCTGGACGAAATCCTCCGCCCGGACTCCCGGAACGACTGCGCCGGTGTCGCGCAGCGCACTCTCAATGCGCTCCGGGAGCTCGTGCCGGCGGGCTCCTTTAATGCTCTGCTCCAAGGAAGAAAGCGCTTCTTTGGGCCACATGGTGAAATCCCCCGTCACCTGAACGTCCTGCACCGCTCCGTCCCCGACCACGATGTACACGGAGATGAGTCCCCCTGGCGCCTTGTGATGCGCGCGCGCCACGTGCCAGCCCGACTTGATCTTCACTGCTTGCTGCGCCTCTTTCAGCGTTTCGGGGCGCACCAGCATCTCTGACTCAAGCCTGTGTGCCATCTCAAGCACCGCCGGGTCCGGCGCCGACTCATCGAGCGGACCGAGGAGCTTTCCAAACTCTTCCGCTAAAGCATTGAACACATCAAGAGGCTCGGGCATCACGCCGTTTTCCGCCCGGAGCGTGGTCATTGCCGACTCCATCGATTTCCAAACCTTGTCCCTGAACTTCTCGTCCGGAAGGTTCAAGCACTGTACCATCGTCGCTACGTCAAAATCCATGATGATGCTGCCCACGAACACGCCGCACGGACCGATATTCGCACCGCCCAGTCCCGCGATCTTTTTACCTTCCATCGTGACAATGTCGTTCACGGGCCTGAGCGCCGTGCGTACCCCCAGTCGCTCGTACGTGGCGATGACGGGCGCGGAGAACACCTGGTACAGCCGGTCCACTCCCCTTTGCAGCAGGGGATGGTCGCGCCTCAACACGACGTGGAAAAACACCTGCCCCTGGTCAAGTAGCACCGTTCCCCCTCCGACCTCTCGCCGCACCACGGGTATCCCGCGGCTTTCACAATAATCGAAGTTCACACATGATGAGGGGTCCTGGAAATACCCTGTGCTCACGTACGCGGTGGTAGGTCTTACTAGCACGAGGGATTCGATGCCTTCTTTCGCCAGGGCGTGGAAATATGTCATGGAAAGCAGATTTGGGGCTTCGGGT
Organism: Bacillota bacterium; assembly: GCA_040755615.1. Lineage (GTDB taxonomy): Bacteria > Bacillota > Sulfobacillia > DUSP01 > DYEP01 > DYEP01. The sequence continues at coordinate 75,262 of JBFMAL010000002.1, read as the reverse complement.
ATCCGGTAAAGCTTCAAGCCAGCATTCCTCCTTGCGATAACAGTGTTTTGGCCTGTGCGGGTGAAAGCCCAAGTTCGCTCGCGTCTATCCCCATGGCAAGCCCCAGGAGCTGCGGGTAGAAGTATACCGGTACGGAAAATGGCAGGCCCAGTTTCTTCTGGCTCGCCCCGTACACGATGTAGCAGAAAGGACATATGACCGTGAGCAGGTCGGCCGCATGCTCGTACACGTCCTGGAGTTTGGCCCTGGCGAGCGCTGCTGGTATCCGCTCGTCCACCGCCATAGAGCCCCCGCCGCAGCACTCAAGTTCCATCGGGTATTCCACGAGCCTTGCGCCAGTCCGCTCTACGAGACGGTGCAACGGCAGTTCCATTATCCTTATAAACCGCGACGGGTTAAAGTAATGGCAGCCGTGATGACAGGCGACATGGAGATGCGATAGGTCACGTTTCACGTGAAAATCTAGCGATAGCAGAACGTCCACAATATGGAATACGCTCACCGTGCCCCGGTAGGCCAAACCAACACGCGCCAGTTGCTGGTTTGTCTCTTCCAGAAGCTGTGAGTCGTGGTTTAGCCTCTCCGCTGATTCCTTGAGGTGCAGGCTGCACGCGCTGCACAGGCAGACCATCTGGCCAAAGCCGGCCGTTTCTGAAAGCGCAAGGTTTCTTGCGGCAAGAGCCAGCCCTTTTTGCTCCCACACGCTGCTTATCGGGTAGCCGCAGCACGAAAGTTCTGGAATATCTGTGAGAACGATGCCGAGCCGGGAGGCGACCGCCCGGACGGACTTTTCATACGCCTGAGCTCTGACAGGCACAGTGCAGCCGAGGAATAGTGCGTACTCCTTCATGCCTGCTCCCCTCCACCAAGCAACACGGCCACGTCGGGAAGCTCTTCGGCGAGCCGCGGCAGGCCTTCATCCTCGCGGCTTTCGTTTTCGAACTCGTCTACCAGGTAGAGCCGGCCCTGTTTCATCAAGAGCTCCATCTGTTTTGAAAAAGCGGGATGAAGTCTGCCTGTCTCGGGGGACAGACCGCGTAGATGCCGGATAATAGAAGAAGGCCTCACATCCTGAGGGCAGGCCATGTCGCACTTGTGGCACCCTGCACACAGCCATGAAGCCTCTGTAGCCTCGGCTGAAAGACCGAAAAGCGCGCGGCGCGCTATAGCCCGCGGGCCGAAATCGGGTGCTACGGATTGTACAGGACAACCGGCGGTGCATGATCCGCAGTAGGCGCAGAGCGCCGCCCTTTTCTTTAGGGCAGTCTCGTCAAGACGGGCCAAAGAACACCCCTCCGTCACTTTGAGTGTTTGGCTTTTTCCGCAAGGATGAACTCGCGGACGGCCTCCCCCTTCATGAGCGCGGACAGCTCGGCCTTGTCGTCAGGGGCTATGCGGGCGATCCAACCCGCGTTGTAGGGGTCGGAATTCAAAAGCCCCACGCGCTCATCGAGTTCCTCATTTACCTCCACCACCTCGCCGGACACCGGAGCGTGCACCCGTCCGACCCACTTGCCCGATTCCACCGAGGCGAGGGGTTTCCCGGCTACCACACGTTTCCCCAGGCGGGGCAATGCGATATGGATGAAATCTCCAGCCAGCTTCTGGGCAAAGTCGGTAAGCCCCACGGTCACGAGGTCACCGTCGTCTCTTGCCCAACCGTGGTTTGAGTCATAGTAGTATTCCGACTTGAATGTATACTCGTCCACCTGGAACTCGCTCACGAAAAATCCACCTCACACTACCGTCTTGTACTTAAGTATGAGTTCCAGGAAGCCGTCGTAGTCTACAGGCTCGGATGCGGATGGGGCAAGACCGCGGGCAGAAAGATCGGCCGACAGCACGTAAAACCGGACCCCTGCCTCCTTCGCCAGCCGGACCAGCTCTTGGTAGTCGGGCGGAGCCTTCTTCTCGGCGACGACAGCGTCCTGGATGGTCAGGACCGCAGCCTCGATACCCTGATCAGCCTGGGCTCTTGACAGCGAAAGCACCGTTTTGTAATCCTGGCGCTCCCACGGGGAGCGCGACAGAAGATAAAGGCTCAAGTATGCCACCTCCAAAAACTGTCGTTAGAACCTGGCGACCGCATCGACATCAGCAAGCATCCGGGCGAGGGTATCAGAATCGATGACCCCGACCTCTACCAGGTCGTCTGCGGAGAGCCCCCGCAGGCGCAAGGACTCATCCAGCGCGTAGGTGCTCACGCCGAAGCCGTGCTTAATGCCTGAGAACGCCTGGCTCATGGGCTTCATGTCAAGTTCTCCAGGCGCCTGTGCTTTAACCAGGTTGAATACACCGTCGTCCGTGAACGCGATGCTCACTTCCATCTCCATCGAGGCAAGGCCCACGGCGAGCCTGAACGCTTCGGCGCTCAGGGACGTACCGTACGGCCCTTTTGTTATGAGTACCAGGACTTTGTTCAAACAGGCTTCCTCCCTTCGCTAGAACCCGAGGGATACCAGGGCGTCCGCGTCTTCCAGCATCTCCGCCATATCCACGATGCTTCCCATGGTGGCCCCGTCCACGTAGAGCTGCTTTGTGATGCCCCGGAACTTGGAGCATGCGCCGCACGCGGACACCTCCACGCCTTCCCGGATGAGGTCGGCAAGCAGTTGGGAGAGGTTTCTCTCGCCGGGGGAGTCGATCTTCGAGTTGACGGAGATGACGCCGTCTACATACAGAAAAAGGGCCACTGACACGCCGGCACCTTTCGCGCTCCTGGCAAGGGCCAGAGCGGTATCGAGGTTTTCGTACGTGTAGGGCCCGGTCTGGACGAGGATGCAGATCTTCGCCATGACACCAACTCCTGTCCAATATTAATATATTAATATCTTTTAAACATATAGACATATTTTAACCCCTTGCTGTATAAAGATCAAGGGTTCTTGCGGGATCAGACCGATTTGAGAGTCCTCGTGTTATCCTTTAAAACGTAGCGCACTATTTGTTCCATGATCTCGCACAGGCTTTCATCGCGGAGCCAGTAGTACACATGGCGGTCATGCTTCTTTCGTGTTACGTATCCCTTGTGGTACAAGATGGCCAGCTGCTGGGATACGTTTGATTGCTTCTCACCCAGTTCTGTGGCAATCTCGCCGACAGTTCTCTCACCATTCCGGAGCTTACAGAGTATGCGCACGCGCAGAGGGTTGCTGAATCCCTGCATAAATTCTGCCAATCGCTGGCATTCTTCCGGCGAAAGCAATGTTCGTACCCCCTTCGCTCCCTGTTTGAATTCTATTCTTATGCACCCACAGATGTCAACAGTTTCGATTTCGGACAGTGGAATACCTCTGCCACGGGTCAGATTTTGTCACAAAAAAAGCTGGTTTTGGAGACTCGAGACAGTTATAATTACTAAAGAAATAACGCCACGTGAGGGGATTGATGGGTGAATGGATAAGTTCCGCCCAACGGATTCAGTGGCCGACATAGCATACCAGATTCTAAAAGAGAAGAAGACTGCTCAGAATTACCGGGAACTCATCGACAGCGTGCTGGACATTCTTGGGGTGCCGAAGGAAAACAGGACGAGGGAAATGGCTCGCGCGCACACGGAGATTAACCTGGACAGCCGGTTTGTCCACGTGGGCCAGGGCAACTGGGCGCTGAAGGAGTGGCAGCCCAAGGGGGGCTCGCGGGTGATAAGGCCCGATCCCCCGGTCAAAAAACCAGCATACAGGCTCTGGGAGCAGGACTCGGATGAAGCGGAACCCCAGGAGATTGAGGAGGACTATGACTCTGAATGGGATGGGGAGAGTGACGATTCGTGAAACTACGCTGGCTGGGACACTCCTGCTTCCTCATTACCACATACGATGGCAAGCGGATACTCACCGACCCCTTCGATGAGACAGTAGGGTACGTGTCCCCCGGTGTCACTGCGGATTTTATCACAATATCCCACGATCACTTCGACCACAGCTACATTTCGGAGGAGGCCGGGGAACCCACCATATTAAAGCACCCGGGTAGTTACACCTGGCGTGACCTCAGCATCTGGACCGTGGAGACTTATCACGACAACGAGGCGGGGTTAAAGCGCGGCAATAACCTCGTGTTTGTTATCGAAAGTGAAGGTATCCGCGTTGTCCACCTCGGGGACCTCGGGCACGTGCCTGACGGGCGCCAGAGGACCCAGATAGGCAGGGTCGATGTGCTTCTCATCCCCGTCGGAGGCCGTTTTACCATAGACGCCCAGCAAGCCGCGTCAGTAGTAGCCATGCTGTCGCCCAAGGTGGTAATACCGATGCATTACAAGACGGAAGCGCTTTCTTTTCCCCTCGACCCGGTGGACGCGTTTTTGGATCTTGTAGGCGGGGCCCAGATGATCCCTTCCACAACTTTGGAAATCACCCAGGAAGATTTGAAGCAGAATGACAGGCGAATATGTGTGCTCCAGTATGCATGAACTGTACTGGGGCACACACTCTAGCTAATTAGATTCTGCTGAAAAAGTCAGCTACAAGGATCCTTAAAACCGCAGGTAAATCAAGGGATTCCGGTCTCCGTGGCGAATTGCTTGTGTGAGAAAGAAGACTTCAGTTCCTGCGGAGGTGGGGAATAATGTTGCGCCTCCGCCAGGAAGAGAGCCAACAGATATCTTGTTAGAGCAGTTGTCCGCCCGAGGCACTTGAACTCCCGGAGGATTTGGCCAAACCGGACGCCTGGTTGGACGATGTTTTAAGACGAGTACCACCAGCGGTCGGGGAGGCCTTCCGTACCGGCGGAAACCTACTTGCGCATAAAGAGTGACACCTCTGGTGAAACAGGCCAAGGCCGTTCTGAGTGATGCTGCGCCAAGGTACTGAAGCGGCGCATGCGACGGATCACCGGAGAAATGGCCCACATCTGCCCGAAGAGTGGTAGAACAGCTGCACCAGAACACCAGGCAACTTGGTGAAACTGCCCTGTACGAAAAACGACGCCCGGTCAGTGGATTGGAGAAGACTCTGGACCCGGGAGAACAGATCATCAGCCAAGCGCTTTGGATAGGCGTAGCATAGCACACCGAGAAACGGAAGTTCGGGTAGAAAGTGCGCCTGACCGAAAGCGAGGAGCGCTTGGTGACCGGGTATGACGTTATGATGGGTCTGCAGACCACGAATGCTTATCCCAGGGCCGGCCAAGCACCGGAAGGTATCGCTACCGGCCGCGGCTTTTGGAGTTCAGCCAAACCGAATACCAACGCCAATCCTGGTTTGGGCGATTGCAACACTGGCGAGCCGGTCAGGAAGGGACGATCAGCGAGCTGAAAAGGAGATATGGACTCAACCAGACGCTGTACCGGGGACTGGCCGGTTGTCGTTGTTGGATAGGCGGGGCCGTTGGCCAGGTTGATCTAAAGCCAGGTAGCAACTCAAGCCATGATCAAATTGTCAAGGGTCAATTGCCGAGGAGTAGTCGGCAAACTGCTTTTTTCAGCAGAAACTAATCAAAAGCTAGAGTTTCATTGTTTTAAGGAGGGAGACCGTGTGGCCAAGTTCGTGTTCGTAACAGGCGGCGTCGTATCATCGTTAGGCAAAGGCATCACAGCAGCATCCCTGGGCAAGCTCCTGAAGGCCAGAGGTCTTTCGGTTACCGCGCTGAAGTTTGATCCCTACATCAATGTGGATCCGGGAACCATGAGCCCGCTCCAGCACGGGGAGGTGTTTGTCACCGAAGACGGCGCCGAGACAGATCTTGACCTCGGGCACTACGAGCGGTTCATGGACGTGAACCTGAGGAAGATCAACAACGTGACGACAGGCCAGATTTATCACAGTGTCATCGCCAAGGAGCGGATGGGAGACTACCTGGGCGGTACGGTTCAGGTAATCCCTCACATAACCAACGAGATCAAGCAGCGCATCGTTCGGGTGGCTGAGGACAGCGGTGCGGATGTCATCATCGTGGAGGTGGGAGGTACAGTCGGCGACATCGAGAGCCTACCGTTCCTTGAGGCTATAAGGCAGTTCAGGATGGACGTGGGAAGGGATAGCGTCGCGTATGTCCATGTAACCTTAGTCCCTTTCATCGGGGCAGCGGGCGAGCTGAAGACCAAGCCCACCCAGCACAGCGTCAAGGAGCTGCGGAGCATAGGTATCCAGCCCGACTTCATCGTATGCCGTACCGAAAGGCCTTTGGCAGAGGACTTAAGAGCCAAGATTGCGCTGTTCTGTGACGTTCCGAGGCAGTCGGTCATCGAGAACGTGGATGCAAAGAGCATCTACCAGGTGCCCCTCTTACTCGAGCAGGAAGGCCTGGCAGAGAAGATATGTGAGCGGCTGAACCTTGAGTGCAGCGCACCGGATCTCGACGACTGGAAGCGCATCGTCGAGAGGGTGCTCCAACCCGACAGGGAGGTCACAGTAGCGCTGGTAGGCAAGTACGTGCGACTGCATGACGCTTACCTCAGTGTAGTGGAAGCGCTGGAACACGCGGGCATTGCAAATGATGCCAAGGTCAATATAAAATGGGTACAATCAGAGTCCCTGGAGGACGCGGATGTGGCCCAAGCACTTTTCGATGTTGACGGCGTGCTGGTACCGGGAGGCTTTGACTACAGGGGTATTGAAGGAAAGATTAGCGCCATCACCTATGCCAGGACCAGCAAGATCCCGTTTTTGGGCCTGTGTCTCGGTCTCCAGTGTGCCGTGATCGAGTTTGCCAGGAACGTACTGGGGCTGGAGGCGAACTCCACCGAGTTTGTTCCGGACACGCCTCACCCGGTGATTCACCTTATGCCCGAGCAGGAAAAGATAAAGCTGATGGGCGGTACCATGCGGCTTGGTTCTTTCCGCTGCGTTTTAAAGCCAGACAGCATCGCGCAGAGGGCCTATGGGGCGCCGGAGGTCCGTGAACGGCACAGGCATAGGTTTGAGGTGAACAACGCGTACAGGGACGAGCTGGAGCGCTACGGGCTTTCCCCTGTCGGGATATGGCCCGAGGGCGACCTGGTTGAAATAGTGGAGCTCAAAGGACACCCGTGGTTTGTGGGCACCCAGTTCCACCCTGAATTCAGATCAAGGCCCAACAGGCCACACCCGCTTTTTGCGGGATTTATCAAAGCCGCCCTGGATAAGAAGAAAGCCCAGGAGGGAAGGGACTCGTGAAAAGAAGATGGGTACCCGTAGCGGTGTTGCTGGTGGCGATCGTGTCCGTCCTGATAGTCCTGACAATGCCTGCCGGGGATGGCGGGCGCGGGTTTTACGGGGGCACAAGGAACATCATCGGCGTAATCTACATTGAGGGAGCCATTGCGAGTGGTCAGTCTGCTTCGGGCTTGTTTGGGTCAGTTGTGGGCTCTGACCAGATCATCGAGTTTTTAAGGGATGCCGCCGAGGACCCGGAAGTGAAGGCGCTTGTCCTCAGGATCAACAGCCCGGGCGGCAGCGCGGCCTCAGCTCAGGAAATTGCCAGGGAGATAGAAAAGACCCGCGAGGCAGGGGTACGCATAGTCACTTCCATGGCTGATGTGGCTGCGTCGGGAGGCTACTGGATCGCATCGAGCACCGACTACATCATGGCAAACCCCGGTACCGTCACAGGGAGCATCGGTGTGATCATGGAGCTCCTAAACGTGGAGGAGCTATACAACAAGCTGGGTCTTGAACCCGAAGTGATAAAGAGCGTTGACAAGAAGGACATCGGCAGCACCACGAGAGCTCTCACCCCTGAAGAAAGGCGCATCCTGCAAGGGATGGTGGATGACATACACAGGCAGTTTGTGACGGCCGTATCCGAGGGAAGGAATATCCCGCTTCTGCGCATGCAGGAGATAGCTGATGGCAGGGTGTTCACGGGTTCGCAAGCGTTGGAACTGGGACTTGTCGACGGCCTGGGCAACTTCAATGATGCTTTAGAGCAGGCGGCAAAGATGGCTGAAATTGAAGACGACTTCGAAGTCTACTTCTACGGGCAGGCTACTCCCTTTGAGCGGTTCCTGAGATGGTTCGGCGCGTCGATTCAAAGAGACAATCTTTCGGGAAGGCTTCTTGATATGCTTCTTTACCAGAGACTGGTCCGGATGCCCGGCGCTTCGGGACTCTCCTGGGATTAAGTCTGGATTTCCTGGAAATACAGGGTATTGCAATCCATCCGGATGACTGCCGAAAGGAGAAGGTAAATGGAGGAAAATAAAGAGGTCCTGGAAGAAACGCACGCAACCGGCGAGGAGTCTCCTCTGGAAGTAAAGAGTCCTGACACTTTAGAAATCCTCTACGGCATAATGGCACGTCCCGCATCAACCATAGAGAAGGTGGCAAAAAGACCGCCCGTGGGCACGGCACTGCTGGTGTTTACGGTGTCAACTGTGATCACCACTTTAGTCGGGACGCGCGATGCCTCTTTCTATGGCCACAGCATCCCAAATCTCAGGGCCTTTACCACACTGGTTACGGTAGCAGGCCTCATTTTCGCCTACAGCACCTGGTTCATCGGAACGGCCATCGTACACCTGTGGGCGGAACTCCTGGGTGGACGGGGCAGGGCGCTGGCGCTTTTCGCTGCCGGAGGCCTTTTAAGCTTCATACAACTCTTTACCGTGCCTGCTGCTCTCATTGCCATGGCTGTGGGTGAGTGGTTTTCCAACATGGTAGCGTTTGCCGTTCTGATCTGGACGGTTGTCCTGTACGTGATCTCGATAAAGGCAGTCTATCAGATGTCGGTCGGCCGGGCCGTCGCTGCATTGCTTTTACCTGTGCTAGTTGCAGCTTTGGCCGTCGGTGCTCTGGTAGCCATCATGATCGCAGGCATTATGGCGACGTTACCCCTTCTTCAGCAGCAGTTTCCTTTCTTTCCATAAAAGGTTGGGGGGAGTGGTGAGAGATGGGCTTAAGGAACATAGGAATTACGGACACCACGCTCAGGGACGGACATCAGTCCCTCCTTGCCACAAGATTACGCACAGAGGACATGGTACCTATCGCAGAACTCATGGATGAAGTGGGTTTTCACTCACTGGAAGTCTGGGGTGGGGCGACCTTTGATGCGTGCATGAGGTTTCTCGGCGAAGATCCGTGGGAACGACTCAGGATACTGAGAAAGCGGTTCAAAAAGAGCAAGCTGCAGATGCTTCTCCGAGGTCAGAATCTGGTGGGCTACAAGCATTACCCCGACGATGTCGTGGAAGAGTTCGTTAAGAGGTCAGTGGGAAACGGCATAGACATCATGCGCATCTTTGACGCGCTGAACGATGTGAGAAACCTCGAAAAATCCATGCAGGTGGCGAAGGCGGAAGGAGCCCATGTCCAGGCTACGGTGGTGTACACCATAAGCCCTGTGCATGATATTCCACGCTACGTCAGAACGGCGGCTTTGCTCAAGCAAATGGGGGCGGACTCCATATGCCTGAAGGACATGGCGGGACTGCTCAGCCCGTACGATGCCTACACGCTTATCAAAAGGCTGAAAGAGGAAGTGGGCCTGCCTGTTCACGTTCACAGCCACTATACCAGCGGTCTTGCGTCAATGGCGTATTTGAAGGCAGCAGAAGCAGGCGCGGACGTGCTCGACTGCGCCATTTCCCCACTGGCCGGCGGTACGAGCCAGCCACCTGTGGAAAGCATCGTAGTTGCGCTGAAAGACACCCCGTATGATACCGGGCTGGACGTTTCTGTGCTTTCGGAGATCGCCGACTATTTCAAGAAGGTGAAGACCAAGTACAGCCAGTTTGAAGCTGCACAGTCGGTGGACGTGGCTGTGCTCCGGTACCAGATCCCCGGAGGCATGCTGTCAAACTTCATCGCTCAGCTGTCTCAGCAGAACGCCCTAGACAAACTGCCGGCAGTGCTGGAAGAGGTACCGCGAGTAAGGAAGGATCTGGGCTATCCTCCGCTGGTCACGCCGTCCTCCCAGATCGTCGGGGCGCAGGCGGTGCTCAACGTCATCGCTGGGGAGCGCTACAAAATGGTGGCCAATGAAGTGCGTGCGTACGTCAGGGGCCTTTACGGCAAGCCCCCTCATCCGATTGAGGAGGAATTAAAGAGGAAGATCATTGGAGACCAGGAAGTGATCACTGTAAGACCCGCTGACCTGCTTGCACCCGGGCTGGAGGCGGCAAAGAAGGCTTCTTCTCCGTATGCCGACTCGATGGAAGACGTGCTGTCCTACGCGCTCTTTCCCTCGGTGGCGCTTACCTTCCTAAAAGAGAAGATGGCCCGAAATACCCGGGTTGATTACGATATGTTGGAAGAAGCCATCCAGAACGGCGGAACGTATTCACCAGTGTAGGGACCTCACAGTCCCTATTCTTTTGCTTCCCTTGACTCATACCTCTGCATTTTTCATGATCATCTCATCGCCGGCCCGGCAGGCGATTATACCGTGCTCCCAGGCTTCATATTTTGTGTAGCGGTGTATCCTGCTCTGGAGCCAGTAAGCCCGCTTGGAGTTGGCCCGCCTGCTGTACTTGCCCTTCTCCGGCTTGAATTCACCCAGGTGCTCAAATACGATGATACTCGCTCCATCCTGTCAAGGGCGCCGGGCAAAGCCCTTGCCCTTGACAGGTCGCGAACAGTATTACGACCTTTGAATAACTACGACGGTGACATAATCACAGAGCAATTTTAGGTGACAAAATCACTGACGCTTGACAGAGCGGATGTCCAGTCTTTTACGGGCGATTCGCAGACCCTGATTCGTTAAGTAGAAGTGTTATCCTCCCGTTCCGAACCTTACACCGGGACGAGTCTAAGATTCGCGGCTACTCTGGACGCTCACTGGAAGGTCCGACCCACGAACCGACCAGGCCAAAGTTAGGCAATCTGATGCTTCGTGAGGCGGCCAGAAAACGGCCTGAAGCCGAGGAGCAAACCCGGCAGATGGCTACTGATAAACACTCATCCAAATCTATCTTCCGGATCAGGTCCCATCATATCAAGCCGCTCTGTCTTGAAGCGAGATACCTGCGGATAGGTGTCGACGAGGTAAACGTCAATGGCGCCAAGCTAAAGGTTTATTCCCGGGAGAGGACCATCTGCGACGTACTCCGGTATTCCAACAAAACTGGACTGGGAGCAACACTGCGATCATTCGATACCTGAGAGACGAAAAGAAAAACGTAGGACGTCTGATGAGGTATTCGTTCCTCTTCTTTGGTGCGCTACTTCTGATGGGTGTTGCGATGCTGGGCATGTATCGGAGTCTATGGTTTATCACAGTGGCGACCACAGCATGCACCTTGTATCAATGGTAGTTGCGATCCAGAAGGGCCTCGGATAAAAGGGCAGCTATTGCGTTCGTCCTGAGTCCTCAGGATGGAAAACCTAATGATTCCTTTTTCAACAACTCACCATTGGGTTTGGACAAAGGATCAGACAGCAAGGAAGCGAAAAGGCGAGGGCATCAGGGTCGGCGTCGGTTTCCGCTGCAATGAGAGGGCAATCCTGCTCAAAGGGACCGAGAGATATACTTTGATGCGACCCCAGAGTGCATGAATGTCTGCTATGGTAGTGTTCCGTATTACATCAACCACGTCAGAACGAGATCGTTTCCGTTCGCCAGGCCCAAGACGTTGGCTACTTTAGCTCACATGCGCCTGCCTCCGGGCCAAAGATGAGAAGCTGCACCGGAAGACTCACCTACTGGGTTTGGAGAGCAGCTGTGCCAGCTTCTGGGGGTCAGTCCCCGGCCAGATGGCTATCCGGGGGACGAGTAATGGATCCGAGTCAGGAGTCGCAAGTCCTGGCTCAGTAGTAAATGCCAGCCGGAAGCCGGATTCCGACAGTGCCTGCAGGAGAGCCGGTGACACCACGCCGAAAGGGTAAGCAAAGGCCCAGGGTCGATCCATGCCGTGTTCTACGAACAACTGCCCCAGTCGGTCCAGGTCAGCACGAATTCGCTCGGTATCCCAGCTAGCAAACCCCATGTCCTCAGGCGTTTTACCGTGACCGTCGAAAGTATGGCTCTGCACTTCCATCAGCCCAGTATCGTATAACGCCTTCAGGTCGTTCCAGCCGAGAGACGAACGGGTGGCTCCGACCCGGCCTATGGAAGTACCGATGACAAAGACCGTGGCTCGCAGCCCGCACTGCTGCAGAACAGGAAAGGCATGCTTCCCCACGGAGTCGTATCCGTCGTCGAAGGTTATCAGTACGCTCTTTTCCGGCAGCCAGGTTTCGCCGGCCAGCCACCCGCAGAACTCTTCCAGGGTTGGAGTGTAGTACTCATTCTCGGCGAGCCAGGCCATCTGCTCCGCAAAATCCTCTACGGAAATGACGGCCGTGTTACTCTCATCCTGTTCTTCGATAGCGGGAACCAAGTGATGGTACAGCAGCACCGGTACCTGGCTGGCAGACGGCGGTTCTTCCGATATAACGGGTTTGACGGGAGGTGGCTCATCGCTGACCGGCGGAACCTCTCCCATGCAGGAAATCAGAAAGAAGACCAGAAGCAGTGGAACCAACCGGGACGATATACGCCTAGACAAAGAGTTTTCCCCTTTTCTTAGTGGATCGCAGGACACCTGTCTTGTTCCTGTTACCTGGTCATGCTCGGGAAAACAGGGATTCTACTGGGATTTTTGGTTACGAGTGCCTGAGCGTTCTTATTCGCAGCCAAAGGGAATTTGCCTTCTCAGCGGTTAGATGTCGATAGTAGGACTGATATAAAGAAGCTAATAAGCTTCCAGGTGGGTCTCTATGACGTACACACAACTCTCAAACATACTTCAGGGGAATCGCCATGTCTTGGCCTGTCAGACTTACGAGATTATCGTACATGCAAATAAGGCCTCCGGGTCCGCGCTTGATTCCCGGGATTTTGTCTAGCACAGCGAATACGGACACATCGTCCTTGGTCGGATCGGCGTGCTTCTTTATCTCTATAGGATACAAAGTCATATCCTGATAGATCACGAGATCGATTTCGTTTTGTTCCTTATCCCGATAGAAATGCAGCGGTGGTTCGAGAATTCCTGCGTTAAAGTAGCTCTTGACTATTTCTGCAATAACGAAGGTCTCGAAAAAGGCCCCTGCCATTGCACCGTGTTGCAGGACCTCAGGGGTATTCCATCTGGTGAGGTATGCTGCAAGCCCGGTGTCAAGAAAGTACATTTTGGGTGTTTTAATGGCCCGTTTGGTTACGTTGCTATGGTACGGTTCCAACAAGTACAAGAGATTGGATGTGCGCAGAACAGATATCCACCGATCAACGGTGGGCTGGCTGACACCAATTTCCCGTGCTACCGATGCCTGATTCAGCAACTGCCCGGTACGACTCGCCATGGCCGTCATGAACTTGATGAACTTCATCTCATCGCCCACTTGCGTCAATTCACGAACGTCCCGTTCAATATAGGTCCTGGTGTATGCTGCATAGAACATCTGCCAGTCTATGTCTTTGTCGGCATAAAGCACAGGCATACTGCCCCTATGTATAATCCTCCAGATATCCCGATGCTCGTTTTGCACCAGGTGCTCGCGTCTAGCCTCGATGTATTCATCAGTTGGGACAAAGGGTTTATTGAAGTCGGTATTGTTGATCTCTCTCAGAGAAAGCCCGAGCAAATTCAGGATGCCGATTCTGCCGGCCAGCGATTCGCTAACGTTCTTCATCATGCTGAATTGCTGTGAGCCGCTGAGGAAAAACTGCCCCTTCTTTCTGTCCCTGTCAAGGATCATTTTGATATATGGGAATAGGCTGGGCGCATACTGAATTTCATCTATAAACACGGGGGGAGGGGTGTTCTTAAAGAAAGTACCTGGTTCCTCAAGTGCCGAGCTAAGCACAATTGGGTCGTCAAGCGTAACGTAGGCGATGTCTCTTGTCACGTTTCTGAGCATAGTTGTTTTTCCTACCTGTCTTGGCCCAGTTACCAAAACGGCACCGAACATCCCTTCTGCTTTCTTTACCGTTTCTTCCATGTGCCGTTTGATGTACACAGTTCACTCCCCCCCTCCCAGACCAATTCAATTTACAATCTTATTATAGCCAGAATTTTGGTGTCAATCAAGCATGTGGCTTATCAGCAAGCCTGGCAGTGTGGTGCAACAGCAAAGGATTTAATGGAAATTCGAAGGTGAGCACGTGGATAATGAGGATTACCTAAGAACCGCATCCATTCCATGTCCTTTCCACCGAACCCAAAGGTATTTCCCCAAACGGGGGGAAATCTGAAGGTAAAGACAACGGAGGTGACCAGATGTGAACGACGACCGAATGCAGGCTTCAAGGGGCCTCCCCATATTCCAGGTGGACGCCTTTACTGACATTCCCTTTGGCGGGAATCCAGCAGGCGTGGTGCCCGATGCTGATGGACTCACGGAAAAGCAGATGCAGGCCATTGCCAGGGAGATGAACCTGTCGGAAACGGCCTTTGTGCTAAAGCCCTCTGACCCCTCGGCGGATTTCCGGGTACGTTTCTTTACTCCTGCAAAAGAAGTGGATCTGTGCGGACATGCGACCGTAGGAACATTTTTCTTCTTATCGGAAGAAGGCGTCATATCTTTAACAGGGGACATCACGCAGGTCATCCTGGAGACGCTCGCGGGCCTTCTACCTGTGGAGATCCATAGAAAGGAGGGACGTGTGGCGAGGATAATGATGCACCAGCGTACACCAAAAATACTTGGAACGCTTGAAGAGACCGAAGAGCTATGTGACATACTCAAGCTAAGCAAGGGCCACGTGTGGATGGAGCCGCAGGTCGTATCCACAGGGCTCCCCGACCTCATGCTGCCAGTCAAGACTCTCGAGGCCCTGTGGGACATGAAACCGGACATGAACAGGCTTGCCCGGTTCTCCGACCAGCACGGGTTTCTCAGCGTACATGCATTCACCATGGAAACCAAGTCCCAGGAAGCCACCGCGCACTGTAGGGATTTTGCACCCTCCGTAGGCATTAACGAAGAAGCGGCCACGGGTACTGCCAGCGGAGCACTGGCCGCCTACCTGGTGCTCAATGGAATAATCACAGAACCAAACCCGAGGATGTTATTTGAGCAGGGGTATGTCATGGATAGGCCAAGCCGGATCTTTGTAGAAGTACAAGGCACCCCCTCCGGCATAGATATGGTAAAGGTGGGAGGCTCTGCGGTCACCGTCATGCGAGGCAGCATTTATCTCTAACACATATTGCCATTACACTAAACGGAACAGCAGGTGTAGTCATTCGTCTAACTCTGGAAGGAATGGCGGATATGGACTGAACTGGAGGTATTTGTCCCTGCTGGATGAAGTTCAGCGCAATACTGCGAAGGGCACGTACCCGGTCCCTGGGCCACAAGGCAGGCTGCGGTTTTGGCTGTAGCCCGTCCTCAGAGCAGGAGATGGTGCGGGCATAAACCACACGACTACTCCTTATGCAAAAAACTCAGATTACAACTCTGTTAAAACGTGACCCAGAGAACAACCCCCGGGTTTCTCTAGCAGGAAATCACCCCAGTACGGCGAATATTACCCAATCGATGTAATATGTACCTTGGCAGGTAGGCACACAGCATTACACTAATTTACAAAACTGTAATATCCTATGACTGGTTTTAATTTGACTGGATTGGGACAAGGTGCTATAATTCTAAATAGGCTCCTGACTTGGGTTTTACTACAAGAACAGGGGCTGATTTAGACAAAGAGGCAAGATTAGCACAGACTTCCAAAAAGGGACAAAGAAGAAGGAGAAATAAGGGTATTCATAGAAGTGTTCCCATTACACATAATACCCTGAGGACCTTGACAAATGAACAACGGTTTAAGGAGTGGGGGAAACCCCACGGCCAGAGTTTTATTGAAGGGGGGGATTTCCGGGGGAAATCGCAAGTAAGACGTTTTGGGACCTAAGATTAGGTTTTCCAAGACCAAACACTAGAATCAAAGGAGGACAAAGGTTAGATGAATCGTGCTAAACGAGTGCTCGCTACGATTTTGACACTGGTTATGCTGATGTCTCTTGTTAGCGTAGCCGGTGCCGCGTCAGGGCCGTTCGCGGATGTGCCTGACACACACGAGCTAGCCGCAAAGTTCGGCGTTCTGAAGGACCTGAACATCTATGTTGGCTATCCTGACGGCACTGCTAGACCGGATGAGCCCATCACCCGCGCGCAGTTTGCCGCAGTGGTAGTCCGCATGCTCGGGCCAAGCCGTGTGGCTGCGGCGAAATCCATGGAGCTTTTTGCTCCTCACTTCGCTGACACGGATGCTTCCTGGAGCTGGGCATGGGGCTATGTAAACGTAGCCACTGCCTTGGGGATCATCCACGGCTACCCGGATGGCACCTTCCGGCCGAACAACAACGTGACCTTCGCAGAAGCCTTCAAGATGATTATCCATGCGCTGAAGCTGGAAGCCGCTGCAGTAGGCGTATGGCCGACCAACTACCTGATGGTCGCGTATGACATCGGGCTGGATAAGGGCCTGGATGTATTCGCCAACCTCCCGATTACCAGGGGAGAAATGGCACTGGCAGTAGATAACGCGCTTGTTTCTAAGGCCAAGTGGAACGCACAGACCAAGGCCATTGAGACAGGTACTGCATCAGACTCTTTGCTTGTGAAGGCCCACAAGTGGAGTGTAACCAAGTATAATGAGTACGTTGCGGTGCCGGCCAAAACCGTTACCGGTAAGTACGCAAGGTTTGTGGCCGTTGACAAGTACATTCGTGTCGATGGTATAGACTATGAGGTGAAATGGCCAGTTACGACTGTATTGAATAAGGAAGAGGTAGCCGACCAGTATAAAGACCTAGTGATTTCTAGGCTCGGACTTGAAGAAGGGTCTGTTGTTACCTTAACACTCAACGAGGAAGGCAAGGTTACAGCGATCTCTGTGACTGTAACCACTTACTCCAATAAAGAAATAACCGGAGCCACGATTACTGACCCAGATGTGCCAGATCAAGGTACAATTACCGTAGGTGGCAAGACGCTCAACGTCGACGCGAATACGGAGATCCTTCTGAACGGTAAGGCGGCAACGCTGACCCAGCTCAAAGCGGCTCTTGATGCCTTCAAGGCAAAGTGGGCTACGACTGTGCCCGGCGCCATTGCCTCAGTTCGGACCTATGGCGACGATCTACAAGATAACGCGGACGCGATTTGGGTGTCGGTGGTCACCGAATCAGTTGTCAAAGGTAAGATAACAGCTAAAGGTACTGACAACACTGGCAACTTTGTAAGGATAGACGGAACCAAGTACTATGTGGAAGAGCCTCACGGCGGCTCCATTTTCAACACTGATGTGGGTACAACAGTCACCGTCCTCCTCGGTCTTGATGGAAAAGTCCGGGTTAACCTGCAGGATCCCACGCCTAGCACCGTAAAGTACTTTGCCAAGGTACTGTACTATGAAACCTACGTAGTAGATAGCCAAACGAAGTTCGACGCAACGTTTGAACTTGCTGACGGCACTAAGAAGACGCTTGCGATTCCTAGCGGGGATCTGGATCCGGGATACCGAGCTACGGTCATCGCAAACATTGGTAAGGTCGTCAAGGTTACTCAGGCCGCTAGTGTATCTGTTGATGCAGTTAACCTTGATGCGATCTCCGCATACCCAGTCCAGACAAAGTGGGCCACGGCTCTTACGGTTAAAGACGGGACTACGGACGTCGCCTATGCGCTAGCACCGGGTGGAACCTTCGTCTACTGCAACGTTGATGCAGCGTTCAAGACCTACGCCGACATCAAGGCAGGCGACACTGTGAAACTGGTGCTCGATGATAACGGGTTTGTTGCTTACATTGTGAGGACAGCTAAAGCACAGTAATGTGCGGTAGCTGACCGATCACGGGAAGAGAAGTCCCGCTCTTAGAGCGGGACTTCTCGTGTTCGCCCAGCATGTTTGCTAAGCCGATGGGTTGAAAGAAACCCTGTCACCTAACCAGCGGGAAGACAATCCGCAGGCAAGGGCGTCGCTGGTTACGGCGAGGTCTGAAGGAAGATGAAGGAAGAAGATGGAACATGGCGTAAGTTGAACCGGGGCTGGCTCTTCAGGAGGGTAACCTTGCACAAAGTGGGAAAGCCCAAAAGCTGGATAACCTCGGCAGTCAGGGTTTCAGGCAGGCAGACTTAACTGGGGAGGTCCTGTATCAGCGGAGATAAAGCTTAGTAATCTCGACCAATCTGAGAGGCAAGGGAGAGAAGAAGTGGTACAGGGTGGCAGACGAGTCCGCAGTAGTGATGAACCTTCAGCCAATGAAAGCCGGTAACGGCCCGGAGGGGAAAACTGAAGGGATAGCATCCAAGAGATGCTGAGCCAAAGAAGACAAAAGCCTCTCTGGGTACCTAGGAACGAAGGTAAACGGAAGTGTATGACTGCGAATTGAACGCGCATAGGAGAAAATGACCGAAGCTGAGCACCAAGAGGAACGGGGCACCCAGGGGTGACGAGCCAACTGGCGCCTTCGTCCGCTCAGCAGACTACTGGAGAAGAGTGCGGTGGATTACCCACGAGCTAGAGACGCCTGCTAGCTCCGAGAAGAGACTGCAGCCATGTGAGGTAGAGACGCAGGGAGCACGCCGAGATGAGGAAGTCAGGATGAAGTACTACAGATTATAGACAAAGTATACCGTATCAAAAACCCGAAGCAAGCACACAGCGCCATCAGAGCCGGCAATCGCGCTCCCAGAATAGACGGGCAGACCGTGCAAGCCTTCGGCGAAAAATTACTAAACTCCATCTTGAACTCAAGACCGGAACGTACAAACCAAGCCCAGTCCGGAGAGCAGAAATATCAAACCGGATAGGAGTATAAGAACGCTTGGGTACCCACCGTCACAGACAGGGTAGTCCAGCAAGCACTTCTTAGCATTCTTGGAGCGCACTTTCACCCATCAAGCTATGGATACCGGCCAGGACGCTCTTGCCAGCGGGCAGTAGCCAAAGCAGAGAGAACAAATACGAAGTGAAATGCGTAGTCGACGTGGTCCTCTCAAAGTGCTCTGACCGTCTTGATTGCGACCTGATACTGCAAGGAATAAACCGTAAGGTGAACGATGGCACGTCCC
The DNA here is from genome assembly GCA_040755615.1 of Bacillota bacterium. Taxonomy (GTDB): domain Bacteria; phylum Bacillota; class Sulfobacillia; order DUSP01; family DYEP01; genus DYEP01. The sequence goes on along the minus strand of JBFMAL010000002.1, from coordinate 56,339 downwards.
TCGCCCCATCCGGCGATTTCTTGAAGATGGGGTCATGAAAGATGGGGCTTTCGAGGAAAGAGAATAGTGTCAGGATCCTTCGGCCGGGGGCCGCGAACCGCAGCCAAACTGAGACGGTCAGGAGCCCATTACCCGGTACCGAGGGGACCAAACTAGGCGGGGCAGGCGGAAGAACAGAAGGGCAGTATCGCTGCCCGGGAAAGTCCGTAAAAACCGGCGACGGCCAGACCCGCACCGAAAAGAGTGGCCGGACCTCCATGGGCCGCCGAAGCCCTAACCGTCTATTACTAGACGCGTGACGGGATACTCGTAAACATGAAGTGGTGGACGCAGGCGACGAGATAAACCGGGAAGAGGAGACTGCGGCCGCCTACCAAAAAGACCCTCTATGTCAATAGAGGACCTTGAAAATCCAATATGTTAGGCAGCCGGAGCATGTTTGGCCTGAGGCGTAAGGAAGATGTCGCGACAATAAGGCTGGTTGCTGCGCCACATGCCATAGATGATGCGTACCAAACGTTAGAGAGAGCACGCACGGCTACGCTATGGCTCTTGCCGTGAGAGCGTTTGCGGTTGTAGTAGTCTTTTGCCCAGGGTTCTGAATGGGTTGATAGCCATGCAAAGCGGTACAGTGCATCTCGGAAAGGCTTGACACAGGCCATTCGCTTGCGGGCCCGGACAAAGCGTCCACTTTGAAACGGCACCGGGGAGGTGCCGGCCAGGGCTGCAACGGCCTCGTGTAAGAAGTAACGCGTTCGGTCGTCACCCCATTCTGCCAGCAGTCGTGGGGCCAGGCGCTTCCCGGCCCCGGGAAGGCTCTGGAAGATCTGACTGTCAGAATGGGTCAAAAAAGGGCGCTCGACCTCCCGGTTATAGGTGCGGATGGCATCGGCCAGCGGGGCCCACTGGGCGATGATGGCCATCATGAGACGCCCAAGTCTGTGCCACGATGGGGTTGGCGCGAAGCTGAGGCGCTTGGAGGAGATTGAGCAGTTTCTGTACGGTCTCATTAGGCCGGGGATGGCGGTGGTGCTTGAAAAAGGCAGCCGGTTCCTCCGGAGAGGCTTGCTCCAGGTGTTCTAAGGTAGGGTAGGACTGAAGAAAGGCCAAAGTGACCGGCTGGTTGAGTTTGCTGAACAGCTGCAGAGGCAAGAGATAGTAGTCCTTCAGGCAGGCGGTCAGCTGATTTAGGAGTCTGGTCTGCTGCTGTATCAGGCCTGCTTGATCCCAGGTGAGTATTTTCAGCTCTTGGACCAACGGGCTATCGATTTCCAGACGACGAAGGCGGTCGTGCTCCTTTAGACATGACGGGCCAAGATAGCGGCATCAATGGCGTCCGTCTTGGCACGGGCCGGACTGCGTTGCCGGTCAACGGTCTTCGAGTTGACCGGGTAGACGGCAAAGCCGGACTCCAGCAAGTGATGAACGAGCAAGCTATCGCGGGTTTCAATGATGCAGGCAACCTCAGAGGGCTCGGCGATGCCGCGCAGAGTCTCGGAGAGCCGGCGTAACCCGGTACCCGAGTGCTCAACCCGAAACTGGCTTACCAAGTCCCCTGTGGGGCCAAGTACAACAATATCGTGGTGATCGTCAGCCCAGTCGATACCAGCAAAGTACACCTTTATCACCCCTGGTTTAGATTCTTTCGGGGCACGAAGCGGCCTAACACGCCGGCGCTCGAAGCGCGACCCTCTACGGCCCGTGCTGCCCGAAACTGGCTCCGGGGAAGGTCGGTCTTTTTGCAGCGGTCTAGCCGTCTAGGAGGCACAGCCTTTCCCCGGAATGATTAACTACTATATTCATCTGACTGGACTTGATATCCTACCGGGCATCTGATCCTAGTTTACAGTGTTAGGAGTACGGATTCAGTGTACAGGCAGGTTCGAAACGACTCGACTCGGTACGTCTAGCGGCCAAAAGGCAGGTTAGAAGTGCTAGCAACAAAAGTAATATATATGTTCACGTTATGACGAACCCGAGCCGACGAAATCCCGTAAATCCTTTCGATCAGCGCCCCTCATTGGGTACCTCGCGCCCTCCATGGCACTACGATCCTGCCGCGAAGCCTGGAAGCGGTTCGCCCTTACTCCGCACGTCTTTGGGCCATCCCCAGCAGAATCTCCCATCACAAGCATCTGAGATAAGCCGAGCTACGCCCTTACCAGAATTGACAGGCCGGAGGAAGCAAAATCGGCAGGGGTTCACGATCTTTGTAAAGAATAAGATAGTACAACGAGTGGAGGAGACTACGTTTTATAAGGATACGTCTCTTTTCTTGCTAAGGAATTCTCAATACGACGAGGATGAACGTCCGGAATTTCGTAATGCTCTAACCACACTATTCCGTGTCCTGCCAGGAGAGTACAGCGCTACGTTCTACGGGCGAGGTCTGACCAAGATTATCCAAGGAGGCTTATCATGTCGAGGGTAAGAGCCAGACGAACCCGGGAGAGAGCTTTATACGAACCGAATTGGCAGATGATGGTTACGTTGACCTTTGCTTGTGCCCTGGTGTTCCTGCCGGTCTTCTTTAGGGGCTTGTTCTTCGAATCTGAGCGACTTCCTTTTATCGCTGCCTCAAGCGTACTAACGGTGTTCATAGCTAGCTGGAAGAAGGACTTTAAAACCCATCACGTTGATTTACCGCTTTTAATACTGGCTTTATCTTACCTCATGTCCCTAGCGTTTGCTGTATGGCCCAGGGCCGCCATCGACAGGCTTCTTACGCAGGCATTCTTACTAACTGTCTATGTCGCTGTAGCCACATCAGCGCGCGTACCTAGGGGTCGCATCTGGCTTCTCCTATCTGTCCACTCAGCGGCAGTTCTGGCAGGACTGATAGGATTTCTTGGTGGGGCAGGTCTGCAGCTCTTGCCAGGCGTCTTCTCACACGGCCGCCTGTTCTCCCCTTTACAGTACCCTAATTCAGCCGCATCCTTTTTAGCTGCCGCGTTCCTGTGCTCGTTAGCACTTCAGCTTGAGGAAGTGTCTCCGGTACTGAGGTACCACCTGGTAGGCGGATCGTCAATCATACTTGCGGCCTTCTTCCTGACCTACTCGAGAGGAGCTTGGCTGGTACACGCACCTTTAATGATCGTAGCACTGCTCTTATGCCCGCGAGACTCCCGGGCTCGCGCCGCTGGGTTTCTCGCTACCTGCTTGATAGGAGCTTCCGCCATTCTGCCACTTGCCTCCATGTCTTTTTCCAGAGCTAAACCCGAGTTTGTAGTACTTGCGGCAGTTATGGGCTACGTCATAGCTTCTATCCTCCACCTTTTGTCGAGTCGGCTCCGTTACCGCGGTCTTCGGCCCAAGATGCTCGCGGCTGTGTCAATCATCGTGGCCGTTGTTTTCATAGCTGGAATGATAGCGACGGGGGCTGGTACGGACTTGCTGACCCGGGGAGCTCTCCGCCTGAGCCAGATCTCTTTGACGGATGAGGGCGGATGGCAGAGGATAGAATGGACGAAGGATGCTATAAGGATCTTTGCCAAGTATCCGGTATTTGGAGCTGGTGGTGGCGCCTGGGAAGCCTTGTATAAAGGATTTCAGAGTTGGGGTTACTCAACTCAAAACGTACATAACGACTGGGCTCAACTGGCGACAGAAACGGGCTTGATAGGCCTTGCTGCTTTCACGGCCTTTTGGATCATCCTCACTTGGAAATATGCTGCTTTGAGACGGCTCGACTATGCTGAGACTGGTGTGGCTACCTTCATATATGCGGCAGCACTAGGCTTGACGGTCCACAGTCTGATGGACTTCAATATGGCCCTGGTATCAGTGGGAGTTCTGCTCTGGACTTGTTTTGCGCTGCTCCGTGCCATCATTGTAGAGCGGATTCCCTCAAAACCCTTTATACGTCTTCCAGCCATCGCAGTTCTACTGGTAGGGCTCACCCTGTGTTTGGCATCCACCGTCTTCTTCGTGGGTCACATATATGGCCAGCAGGGCGCTCTGGCTATGCAAGAGGGAAGATATGATGAGTCAGTAGTCCTCTTTAAAAAAGCTTCGAAATGGGACCCGTTGAATGCCTCGTTTCACATGGATATCGGACAGATATACGAGGCAATGGGACTTGCATTAGAAAGCCCTGATTACTTGGGTGTTGCAGTGGAGAGGTACGAAAAGGGCCTGGCGCTCTCGCCGTTCAACCCTGATTATCATGCAATCTACGGGAGCTTTCTCCTTCGCGTCGGCACAGACCCGTATCCGGGCATCCAGATGATGAACCGCGCGGTGGAGCTCCATCCCTATAACAAAACCCGGTATGAGCATTTGGCCAAAGCTCTGAACCTTGCCGCGTTGCGATACATCACCATGCAACGTTTCGACGAAGCAAGAGATGCCTATTTGAATTGTATTAAAACGCTGGATTCAATCAGCAGGGCGAACAGTCAAATTAGGTCTCTCAACTTACCAAGAGGGGATAGTCTGCTTATCACGCCCACCCCCGAGCATCTGCTGGAGGTAGCTAAGGCTTATTCAATGATCGGCCGACTCAGAGAGTCGATGGATATAGTATCCTCACTCGAGAGAGTCAAGGCGGTTCAAGATACAGCACGTGTTTTAAAGGCTGCTATACTCCTTTATATGGGTGAGGAAGATGAGGCAAATAAGGTTCTTAATGTACTTCCGGAGGAACTCCGGGAGACGGCTGCCGAATACGTAAAACGCATTGAGCTATTGAGCGAGTTCTGGTGAGGCTACTGACGACAGAACTGTCGTCTGCATAGTTTTGACTTGACTCAGCCCGGCGCCCCAATTTCCCAACAAAATAGGAAAGTAGGTATGTACAACCAAGGCCCTAGGCCACGTTCTCGGTGTCCTCTCTTCGCCCTATAGCCCTATATAACCCCAAGTACACAGACGCCGAATGCTCCCACGAAAAGTCGCGGCCCATTGCGGTCTCAACTAGGCGGCGCCAGTTGTGTTTACGGAAGGCAGACAGGGCACGGGTTATTGTTCGTAGCAATTCATTATGCTTATAGTCTCCAAACACAAACCCCGTCTCGTTATCCTCAACCGTATCCGCCAGTCCCCCCGTCTTCCTGACGATGGGTATTGTCCCGTATCGCATAGAAATCAGCTGCCCGAGACCACAAGGCTCAAATCTTGAGGGCATGAGGAACATATCAGAACCGGCGTAGATCTTCTGCGCCAGCACTGCGTCAAACATGATGCGCACCCCGGCCTTGTCCGGGTATTCAGCTCCAATATTACGGAACAGCGCCTCATATCGCGGATCTCCCGTACCAAGCACCACGAACTGGAGGTCCTCTTTCATCAGGTCATGGATGATATTGCCTATGAGATCAAGTCCCTTCTGGTCAACGAGACGCGAAACCAGCCCGATGATGGGTACATCCTTCTTAGGAAGCCCCATTATCTCCTGAAGGTCCTTCTTGCATGCAGCTTTGCCTGAGAGGTCATTCGATGAGTAATTGGCTGCGATCCGTGGGTCTGTAGCAGGGTTAAACTCCTCATAATCAATGCCGTTTATGATCCCGTGCAAGTCGCTCGAGCGTTTCCTCAGTACCCCGTCAAGCCTTTCTCCATACTCGGGCGTCTGTATCTCCCTGGCGTAGGTGTTGGAGACTGTGCTCAGCTGGTCTGCGAACATGAGCCCTGCCTTCATGAAGTTCACTTTGCCGTAAAACTCCAGGGCCTCAGGGTGAAAGTACTCATCACCAAGATCGAGCAGCCGGAGGATGTCCTTTGGGAAAAGCCCCTGGTATTGAAGGTTATGAATGGTGTAAAGCGTGCCCATACCCTTGTAGAAGTCGTCCTGCTTGGCATAGCGCTCTTTCAGGATGACAGGGATCATGCCAGTCTGCCAGTCGTTACAGTGGATGACGTCAGGCTTGAACTCGATCAGAGGGAGCATCTCAAGCACGGCCTTGGAGAAGAACGCAAACCGCTCCGCATCGTCATCACCCGCATAGATGTAGTCCCTGTAGAAATACCGGTAGTTGTCAATGAAATAGACGGGGATATCCCCTTTGGGGCCGTTGATGTTTTTGCGCCTGAGTACGGCTGTTTCAAGGTGGTTGCCCATGAACACGGGGAAATCAGTCACGTAGGTCGAGCCTTCGATCTTTTTGTACCTCGGTATGACCACCCGCACGTCCACTCCAAGGTTGGACAGGGCCTTGGGAAGCGAGCCCACCACGTCCGCAAGCCCCCCCACCTTCGCAAAAGGCGCCATCTCCGACGCGACCATCAGTACCTTCAATGAACACCTCTCCCTTCCAGACTTCTGCGCAGAGCCTCCGCTGCTATCTCAGGAGGCGTAGGGTTAATGTAGTAGCTCGTGCCCAGCTCAAACCCGGCGATGGTGGTCAGCCGCGGGGTGATCTCGATGTGCCAGTGGTAATGCTCCTTTGACTCTTCATCTTTCGGTGGAGACGTGTGGAGCACCAGGTTGTAGGGGGCATCACCGACGGTGCGCTCAAGGCGGCTCAGGGCCTCCTGTATGGCTTCAGCTAATCCCCTAACCTGATCTTCTGTTATGTCCCCGAAATCATTTGAGTGCTGCTTTGGAACGAGCCAGGTCTCAAACGGGAAGATGGACGCGTAAGGACAGAATGAGAGGAACCGCTCCGAATCAAACACCACCCGTACACCTTCGTCAATTTCTGTTCGGAGCATGTCACAATAGACACAGCGGGCTTGTGTGGCGTGATGTTTCTTTGAACCCTGAAGCTCCTCGGTCACCGCCTTGGGTACGATAGGGGTGGCGATGATCTGGCAGTGGGGGTGTTCCAGCGAGGCCCCAGCCTTTGCCCCGTGGTTCTTAAAGATCAGGATATACTTGTTATCCTTAGAGAGCGCCAGATACCTTTGCCTGAAGGCACGGACCACCTTCTCAAGCGCGGGGACGTCAAGATGTTGAAGCAGCGCGGTATGGTCGGGAGTCTCTACGAGCACTTCGTGAGCCCCCACGCCCTCCATCACCGTGTATATCCCCTTTTGCTCCACGCGCGCCTTCCCGTTGGGGACGAGCGCGGGGAACTTGTTGGGAAACACTCGCACGCTCCACCCGGGGGTGTCAGGCTCGGTGTTTTCGTTTCTGTAGGCAAATACCTCCGGGGGCGTTTTCCCCTCGTTCCCCGGGCAAAACACGCATCCGGGACCCGAGCGCCTTTCCTCCACCGTCGTCTGGTACTCGGAAGGGCGCTTGGCCCTTTCGGTGGCTATGATCACCCACCGGTCAATCACCGGGTCCTTTCTCAGTTCAGGCATAGTGCACCTCCGTCAGCAGGGGGCGGAAAGATCCCTGTACTTCTTGGCGTAATCTATCACAGAAAGCACAAACTCAGAATGAGACCAGGTAAGAGGGGCCACAGAAAGCGGTTCCGCGCTGAACGGGTCAACTTGTTCAGGCATGATGCCGCTCTCGAGCCTCCAGGTAGTCACCTTTTCCAGGAGGTCCCGTGCGGCCCGAAGCTCTTCGATGGAACGTGCCGTAGCCCCAAGATACTGCGCCATCCACAGAGTGCAGATCACCCAGGGGTTCCCCGGCACCTGGTGGAAGTCATCGCTCCGTTTATGGTAGTAGTCGGCGTAATACCTGGCATATCCCCCCACCTTCGTCTTCACGCTCAGGCTCTCCTGGAGGTTTCTGTAGGTGCGCACCATCCGCGGGTCGTCTGGCGGGATGATGCCAAACCTCCAGAGAGCAAAGACGCTTGAGTCTGGCGTCAGGTCTTCTTCGATAGTATCCCCTCTTTTGTATACTCCCCGGAGGAAACGGTTTGCATCAGGGTGATAAAGCAGGTTCCCAAGAGCATGTGAAATTGCGGCGGCCTGGTTTCTGTACTTTTCCTCCTGCGTTTTCCCTCGAAAGATCCTCGCCATATCAGCGGCCTTCAAGAGGCCCGCGATCACCGCGCTGGCGGTGAACGTGAATATCCCGCGCCTTTCCTCCCACAGGTCGTAGCTGGGCTCGGGAAGACCGGTAGATTTGTCCACATAGCGGCACAAGAAGTCTGCCATTTGTTCGTACTCAGGCCAGACCGACTCGAGGAACTCAAGGTCCCTGTGCCGCAGGTAATGCTCGCCCAGCGCGTACAGGCAGAGCGCCGTCTCGTCCTCCTGGATGGGCAGCTGGTTTTCCCCGTCCTGGTACCACGGATGCCAGCTTGAACCCAGCGAACCGTCAGGGTGGTATCGGTGCCACATGTAACCTTCCGGTGCTAGCACCCGGGTGGAGAACCTGAAATACTTCCTCGTTGTGTGGGGGTATGCCGCCCTGTCAAGCGCGAGGCAAATGAGCGCGGCATCTCTTGGCCAGACGTAACCGTAGTGGTCACGACCGAAGTCCAGTGATTCCATGTCGGTGGACGCAAGGATGGCGCCGCCGGCGTCGATCTGGGAGCGCGTCACGAGCAAGCTCGTGGCGAACGACTCCTTTATCTCCGCTGAGAGGTCTGCGAAGAACCGCTCGTCCATGCGCGTCCACTCGCGCCAGTAGGACTCGGTCTCAGCGATAAGACGCGCCACACCCGTCTCCTTTATGCGCGCCTGGAGCATCCTGACCTCATCGATGGACTTTCCTGCACAAAGCCAGTACGCGTAGTGGACAGTCTCCCCTACAGGCACACTGGCTGACAGTGAAAACGCGCTTGACACAGCTCCCTGTGATATGGGCGAGCGGTTCAGGTGGCAATGGCTCACATCGTGCCATACCCCGGAGTACCTGGGCTCGTGCCTCTTGGACGCGGAGAACGCGTCTGGGCCGCCGGCAGGACTGTGTCCTGACACGAGAAAGAACCGGTCTCGCTTGTACTGGAGCATGGCGTCTGTGGTCGGGTCGTACAACGCGGTATCTCCCACGTCATTTCCGGATATGGCCCAGTCGTGGGTAAACACCAGCTCCACCTTTTTTGCGGCATCCCGGGTGTTTGACACCTCGATGTCATATAAAAGTACATCCAGCCTGTGATGAACAGCAGCTGTTATTTTAAGCTCCAGCCCCACGTCCTCGCGAGACAGGGAAAACTCGCCCACCAGTGACCAGTCCTTGTACCGCACATGTCTTTGCCAGGCGTTGCCACCAGGCCATGTGAAATTCCCGTCTACCCAGAGCGCGAGCCTGGCTCCGAAATAGGCGAGGTGGTTAGCCATCCCTACCTCGGGGAAAAACAGCTCCCTCACTGTCCAGCGCTGATCGTAGTTGACGAGCAAACGCCCGTTTCCGAGCGACATGATCCTGGCCAAGACCTCATTACCTCCAAAACGGGGGTACAAAACAGAGTATTCCTTCCCCGGGCTGAAAATATAGGTGAATAATACAAGGGGCAAGGGAAATAGTAAAAAAGTCCAGCAAAAGGAGGAGAAAGCCATGCTGTACGAAGAGCAGTACTGGTTGCCTGAACACTACGGGGAAGACAGGGTGACCCTCATGATGGTAGACCCGGAGAACCTGTACGCCTACTGGGAGATGACCGGAAAGCCTGCCGGCAGGCCTTTTGTCAGGCTGTTTGAGATCAAGGAGAGGTACGGAAAGGAAGTCCCGGATCTCAGGGCCCAGGTGGAGGTGGCACAACGGGGGAACTACTATTTCCACAACACATCCGCCGATTCTAAGTATTTCGCAGAGGCAGGGTGGATGACAGACGCCGGCTTCATCATGGTGGCCAGATCCAACGTGCTGTCTACCCCGAGGCTTGAGCCCACCGCTGCCGTAAGGAGGCCGGCCGCAGCAGCGATGCATCATGTCCCGCTCCCGTCATCTCCTGCAGAACACGTCTGGACCGGGAGGTAAAAGCTTGAACAAAGGGTATCTCGCCATCGTCTTGCACGCTCACCTGCCTTATGTGAGGCACCCGGAGCACGAACGCTCCCTGGAGGAGCGCTGGTTCCTTGAAGCCATGACTGAAAGCTACATACCCCTTTTGAAGATGTTTTCATCGCTGCTTGCGGACGGTGTGGATTTTGGGGTCACTATGTCTTTGAGCCCCACCTTGCTGTCCATGATGAAGGACCCGTTTCTCCAGGACAGGTATGCCCGCCACCTGGAACAGCTCGTCGAGCTCGCAGCGCGGGAAGTGGAAAGGACGAAAGACCAGCCGCAGATAAACAGGCTCGCCCGGATGTACCTCGAGATGTTCGAGGGCGTGGAGAGGACCTTCGCTGCAGAATGCAAAAGGGACATCACAGGGGCGCTCGGGCAGCTGTTCGAGAGCGGCCGTGTGGAGCTGGCTACAACCGCAGCGACCCACGCCTATCTCCCGCTGGTGGACCCAGACGGCCCCGGCGTGAGGGCGCAGGTGCGGCAGGGGGTCCGGTATTTTGAAGAGTGCTTCGGCGTAAGGCCGAGGGGCTTCTGGCTGCCCGAATGCGGTTACGTGGAGGGCCTTGAGAAGGTGCTGGCAGACGAAGGCATACAGTACTTTATCCTGGAGCACCACGGGCTCACGCTGGGCGCGCCATATCCTCGGGCGGGCACCTTCAACCCTGTGAGAACGCCTGCAGGGGTATACGCGTTCGGGAGGGACCAGGAGACCGCCAAACAGGTGTGGAGCGCTACGGAGGGTTATCCAGGCGATTACGACTACAGGGACTTTTACAGGGACATAGGCTTTGACCTGGACGACTCATACATACGCCCTTACGTCCACGGTGACCTGAGGGTGCACACGGGGATCAAGTATCACAGGATCACGGGCCCGCATGACTACAAGGAGCTGTACGACCCCGACCGGGCCGTGATGCGGGCGAGAGAGCACGCGGACAACTTCGTGTTCAACAGGCGGCACCAGATCGGGTACTGGTCTGCAAGGCTCCCGAACCCGCCGCTCATCGTGGCGCCGTACGACGCCGAGCTCTTCGGTCACTGGTGGTTTGAAGGCCCATGGTTTCTGGATTTGGTATTCCGTAAGATTGACAGGGAGCGCGATACCGTGGAGACCACCACGCTCTCACGCTACCTTGAGGCCTACCCCGATTGCGAAGAGGTGGAGCCCTCTGGCTCCAGCTGGGGCTACAAGGGCTACAACGAGGTGTGGCTGAACGGCACAAACGACTGGGTGTACCCGCACCTTCACCAGGCGGCAAGGCGCATGGTGAGACTCGTCCGGTCGCACGCGGGTGCCCCAGACTACGTAAAGAGGGCGCTCACGCAGGCAGCACGCGAACTGGTGCTGGCACAGGCCAGCGACTGGCCTTTTATCATGCACAGCGGAACGCAGGTGGGTTATGCGCACCAGCGTTTCGTAAAGCACATGGGGAGGTTCTTGCGCCTTACAGCCATGATTGAAACAGGTGCCGTCGACAGCGCGTTTGTGGACGCAGCGGGTGCGCACGACAACATATTTCCTTCGCTTGATGTGTCCATCTTCAGTTAGCGGGTGAGGCAGCACAACCGCGGATCAGGTCCTCGATCCTCTTTGCGTACATAGCGGTGAGGTCGTCCGCCACTTCCATGGACACGCCTTCCGCATAAACAGCGCACGCGGGGCTTTCAGCGTCAGGTAACACCAGCACCCAGCCCTGAGCGTGAAACGCCTTCACGCCTTCGATGAGCACTACCCGGTCGCTCAGGGCGGACTGTATGAGGCCGGACATGACGTTCGCCTTCACCTCGAGCGGGCAGGTGACTGACTTCACGCTGATGTATACAGGGGAGAGGGAGGAAACCGCATCTTCCAGGTCGCCTCCAGCTTCATGAAACCTGGCGAGATAGGCCCCGGCCCTGTAGCCGTCGTAAAGGAAATGGTCGAATTCCGCTTCCAGCACTGGCCTGGCCTGGGTCCTTGTGCGCGTTACCTTGCAGCCATAATCCAGCGCCACGTTCTCCACGGACTGGCTCATGTTCACAGGAAGGTACACTTCCTTCCTTCGCTCAGTACTGAGCAATACCGAAAGCACGAGCGAGGCGACCTGCTGGCCGGCGAGCACCGTGTCCCCAGGCAGGTAAAGCCTGGGCGATTCCCCGAGCGAGTCAAGGAGCAACCCGAAGGAGGCCCTGCCTTCCTGCAGTGCTTGCCTCAGCTCTTCTTCGCCGGCCGCTAACGTAGCGCACGGGAACACGAGACGGGACATCTCCGTCACCCCTCCCGCCACCGCGAGAGATCTACCCGTGCAACGGGGGAGGCTCATCACGTAGCCCGCGACCAGGTCCTCGTGGCGGCGGATCTCTCCCACGGCGTCTGCGGCCACCCGGGGCAACTCCATGCGGGAAAGCACGTTCTCGAACTTGCGCTCCTGATCCCGGGAGAGCGGAAGCCCCCATCCGTCATAGAACTCGATGAAGCACTGGCCGTCCTCCTCCAGGATGTAAGCACCGCCTTTGGCTCCTTTAGCCCTGATCGCATGTCTGACGGCGGCCGGGGTGCCGGCGGGCAGTGTACAGGCGTCTGAGCCGCAGCTTCGGATCCCGAGAGAGACTGCTTGACACAGCAGGTCGGAGATGCGGGATTCACCTCTTGCAAGGATGTAGCAGCCCGTGCCGAGCAGCGCAGACAGCGCCCCGCCGTAGCTGCAGAACTGCTCGGGCCCTGCTGCCTGGCCATACCGAAGTCTTATGCCCCTTGAACGAAACACGCTGCCGCCGCCCGGTGAAACGACTGCGGCAGGCCCTATCACTGTCCCTTCTTCTACGCTCTCGCCAGACCACACCCGGGCGTCTGAGCGCACTGTGCTGCCTGCGCCGAGGAAGGCCCCTTCTCCCACCGCAGCGCCCTCGCGCACAGTGACCTCGTCGGCGAGCTGTGCACCAGAACAGATCACCGCACCGGACACCCGCGCACAGCTGCCGACAGTAACCCCTGCCCAGAGCACCGAATCCTCAAGGCGCGCCTCTTCGTTCAGCACACACCCGTTACCGATGACAGAATGAGAGCGGAGCCGTGCACCCGGCTTCACTACAACGTGTTCTCCAAGACACACGGGAGGCTCAAAGCTGGCGCCTCTGTAAATGGCGGTGCCCTCTCCTACGAACACACCCGGGGCGATTTCCTCACCGGGGATGTTAAGCTCCACCCGGCGCGTTAACGCGTCGGCGTTGGCCTGCCTGTACTGTGACACTGTGCCGATGTCGCACCAGTACCCTTTGCTGTGCAGGCCGAATATGTCTGCGCCTTCAGAGAGCAGACGAGGGAACAGATCCTTTGAGAAGTCATACTGGACCCCAGGGGGCACCGCCTGGATGGCCTCAGGTTCGAGCACGTAGATCCCGGTATTGATGAGATCGGAGAACACCTCTCCCCACCCGGGCTTCTCGTAAAACATCTTCACCTTGCCCCGGGCGTCCGTCAGCACCACCCCGTATTCAAGCGGATTTCTAACGCGCGTGAGGGCCAGGGTGACCTGGGCATTTCTCTTGTGGTGGAAATCGATGACCTCGCCGAGTTCGATATCAGTGAGTACATCGCCGCTTATCACCAAAAAGGTACCTTTCAAGAGCGAGGCAGCCTGGCGCACGCTCCCCGCAGTGCCTAAAGGCGAGTATTCCCGGATGTAGGTGAGGGTGACACCGAGCCTCCTTCCATCGCCGAAATGTTCTTCGATCAGGTCTCCCTTAGCACACAGCGTGACTACGATGTCTCTGATACCGTGTGTTCGGAGCAGGTCAATGATGTGTTCCATCACCGGCCGGTTGACCACCGGAACCAGGGGTTTGGGTATGCTGCAGGTAAGGGGCCTCAACCGGGAACCCTCTCCCCCTGCCATCAGCACTGCGCGCATCTTTTCTCTTTCCCCCTTTTCGTACATCCGGCATTCCCCAGCCGCTCTGCCTGTACAGATCGAGCACCTCGCTGTACACCTTCAGCGTGTCCTCCGCGACCTTGCTCCACAGGTACTTGGTGTGGACCAGCTGGGCCGCGTTCTTTGCGAGATTCGCGGCATAACCACGGTTATCCATGAGTTCAGCGATTTTCGACGCGAGGTGGCGCACATCGCCGGCGTGGGCCACGAGGCCATTGACGCCGTCCGTGACCACCTCCGGGAATCCCCCTGCGTCGGATACCACAACAGGGCAGCCCGCGGCCATGGCTTCCAGCGCCACGATACCGAAAGGCTCGTACAAGCTGGGGAACACGGCTACATCAGCCCATCTGTACAGTTTATTTCTCACCACATCTGGTACATGACCGGTAAAATACACGTGGTGGGCAATGCCGAGGGATGACGCGATCTGCTTCAGCTGGTGCTCAAAAGGACCTGTCCCGGCCACGACCAGTTTGGCCTTCTTGCCCCAGTCCACTAGCGTGCGCAGCGCAGAAAGCAGTATCTGGACGCCTTTTTCTTGTACCAGCCTGCCGACGTAAAAAATGATGCCTTCATCGGGCGCAGCGTACTCGATGCGGGCCACTCCGTCGTGGGCCGCAACGAACTCGTTGGGCTCCACGCCGTTGGGGACCACGTGCACCTTGTCACCGGGCAGGCTGAACAGGGACATGACCTCCCTCTTCATGGAGTTGCTGCAGCATATCACCCTCCAGGCCTCGTAGGTAGTCCACCACTCCACATCGCTGATATAGCGCTGGAGCTCGTTATGGATACCGTGGTTCCTCCCCGCCTCCGTGGCGTGTATTGTAGCGACCAGGGGTACCTTGAACCGGTGCTTCAACATCCTGCCGGGAAGACCCACGAGCCAGTCGTGGGCGTGGATAATATCAAAACCCCCGGTCTCCTCGAACAACTCGTACCCCCGGGAGAGCAGGGACAGGTTCATCTGAAGCACGCCGGCGAGAAAGTCAGGCGGACAGATGTTCACGGAAGATGCGCGGTGTACGTTCACACCGCCGCCCGCCTCGTCAGAGGCACCGTCATGTTGCCCTTGGGTGAGCACGTGCACCTCTACCCCGGACCTGGCCAGTGCCTTTGAGAGGTAGTAAACGTGTCTGCTCAGCCCTCCCACCACATTTGGCGGGTACTCCCAGGTCATCATCAGTAATCTCATTGTCCGACCTCCAGTCTCTTGACCTTAAGCACATGTTCAGAGAAAGCGCGCAGGGGCTCTGCCACGCTCCATGCCTGGGCGGGAGCCCCGACGCTGTCGTGGGGTGGCTCCGCGTGGAAGCACTCACCCACCTGACCGATGCACGCTCCGGTCATGCCCGCGTGAAGCGGGCGGAGCAAGGCCCTCGCTGTTTCCGCAGTATCGCGGTGATGCCATGCGTAGCACAGGGCGTCGACAAGAGGACCCAGCAGCCACGCCCAGGCAGTGCCCTGGTGGTACGCGCGGTCTCGCTCGAGCGGCCCCCCCTCGTAGCGAGGTTTGTAGGAAGGGTGGCCAGGGGCGAGCGTGCGGAGTCCCGTCGGCACCCAAAGATGGGCGAACACAGTGTTCAGAATGTATCTGGCGGTCTTTTGGTCTACCACAGGGAAAGGGAGCGACGCTGCGAACAGCTGGTTTGGCCTTACTGCATCGTCGCGCCAGCTGCCCGCCACGTCAAACAGGCAGCCGCGCTCTTCGTTCCAGTAAAGGGGTAAGAATCGCTCCTTCAGATGGGCTGACCGGGGCGCACTGGGCGGCGGCTTGCCGTACCGCCTGGCGAGGACCTCTCCCACCCGAAGCGCGTTATACCAGAGAGCCGATACCTCTACGGGCATACCCGCACGGGGCGTTATCACCTCGTCGCCCACCTTTGCGTCCATCCAGGTGAGCTGCGTGCAGGGCGAGGTCTCGATAAAGCCCTCGGGAGACAGCCTTATGCGTTGGGAGCCCGATGCATAGCCTTCGATGATGGCCCGCACCCAATCGTAGAGGCACTCGGTAAAGTCGTCATCCCCTGTGTATTCGAGGTGCTTAAACAGCGCGTAGATCCACCAGAGCGCCGAGTCCACCGAGTTGTAGCAGGCCGGGCCTTCTTCAGAAAAACAGTTGGGCACGAGGCCGTCCTTTATGTGGTCTGCGAACACGCCGAGTATCCTGCGTGCTGCTTCAAACCGGCCAGTTACAAGGCAGATCCCGGGAAGGGAGATGAACGTATCCCTGCCCCAGTCCGAAAACCAGGGGTAGCCCGCGATTATGCTGTAGCTGTTACCTCTCCTGACCAGAAACTGCCCGGCCGCGCGAGAAAAGTCCCTCACAAACGCTTCGGTGTACGTGCGCTGCGGTTCCTCGGGAGGCTCGACAGTGGCGGGTGGTTCGCCCGCCCAGCAGAACATCCAGCATTCCTCACCCGGGTTAAGGTGTACCATGAACTCACCAGGTGAGAACAGGTCTTCCATGAAATCCAGCCCGCGGGAGGCCTCCCTCTCATATACGACGTTTTCGATCCAGCATTCCGAGGGGATGAACTGCCCCGTCGTAACCTGGATCGAGACCGGTAGGGTCCCGGGGCCAGCGTGGAACGTCATCTCTCTGTCAGCGCCCACCGCCCTGAACTCAGCGGACCCGGCAGATCTCCGCAGGTGATGATGGTCCCGCCAGGTGAGGTAGGGGCGCAGCGTCAAAAGGGCCTCCGCGGTATGGCATACGTAGCTGACGCAGACCGCGTTATACCCGCGGGGCATGAGGATCTTCCGCGTGACAAGGTGACCCTCGAGCTTGTAGTCGAAGGTAACGGACTTGCCGTAGGCGAATGATGATAAGTAACGGTGCCCTTCAGGATAAACTACGTCAGGGTACCTGTTCACACCCAGAGGGAAGCAGCGGTCGTTGATGGTGACCTTTTCGTCCACTTTGGAAAGTATCACCACGCGGCCCACCGGCGGTGACGTGGCCGCTACCAGCCACGCGTGATACCGTCTTTGGTTCATCGTGGACACGGTCGACAGCGCATAGCCGCCGAGCCCGTTGGTGAGCAGCCATTCCTTGTCGTAATCCGATTCCTTGCAGGAAAGCAAGAAAGCCACGCACTTACCTCCTTTGGGTTCTCGCTTAGTATTCCAAGGAGGCAATTGGGAAATTCCACAAAACGCAAGTACTGGAGGCATGCCGGTGGAGAGAGCTTACGCTGTGGACCTCGGAGGGACAAATCTGCGGGCGGCGCTCGTTGCCAGGGGAAAGGTTCTCGAGCGCAACGAGATGCCCACCCCCTGCCCGTGCCCTGAAGAAAAGCTGCTTGCAGCGGTGAAGTCGCTTATCGCGTCGCTTCAAGGAGAGGCCGAGCGCATTGGTATCGGTGTGCCGGGTCTTGTGGCTCACGGAGGCCGGGTAGAGCTGGCACCAAACCTCGGCTGGAGGCACGTGGATGTAGCAGGCCTGTTCGAACGCGAGATGGGGACTGCCGTTTTGGTAGAAAATGATGCCAACGCGGCGGCCTGGGGCGAGTTCAGGTTCGGCGCCGGAGCGGGCGCTCTGAACCTGGCGTGTGTCACTTTGGGAACAGGGGTGGGTATGGGCCTGGTGCTCCGGGGAAAGCTGTACAGGGGTAGCAGGGGCTGGGCGGGAGAACTGGGACATACTGGTGTGTACTCGGACAGGATGTGCGGCTGTGGGCGAATCGGGTGTCTTGAAACAGTAGTGGGAGGCGCTTATATCCGTCGTTACCTCGGAGTCTCTCCCAGAGAGCTGTTTCGCCCGGGGCAGGTGCACGACCATCTCCTGGCGGAACGCGCTCGCATCACCGAGGCCCTGGGTACTGCGCTTGCCAACCTGGCACAGCTGCTTGACCTTGACCTCATAGTGCTTGCTGGCCGCATGGTACAGGCTGGGCCGGAACTGATCGACCCGGTGAGACGTCAGTTCGAGAGACTTGTGCTTACGAAAACCCGGCTTGTCATGGGTACGCTGGGTGATGATGCAGGCCTCGTGGGCGTCGCGGACCTCGCCCTGCTAGGAGGGAAGTCATGAGAGCAAAAGCCCTTTGCCTTGTATTGTTCTTAGCTGCTATCAGCGTATCGCCCCAGCCTGCGTGGAGCGAGTGCGCGCCCAGGCAACGGTCCCTATGTATCCCGTGGGATACTGACGAGATCCGGATGGTGTTCGGTGGAGACGTGCTGCTTGACCTCATACCCGGAGAGCGCATCCTGACCCACGGTATCAGATATCCGTTTGAAGGCATTGCGCTGCTTACCCAGAATGCCCACATCGCCTTCTGTAACCTCGAGTGCGCCGCATCGTCCGGGGGCGAACCCCTCCCGAACAAGCCATATACGTTCAGGGCGAGGCCCGAGCACCTCGACGCGCTCACCTGGGCAGGATTTAACGTGGTCTCCGTGGCTAATAACCACACGCTGGATTTCGGCGTTGATGCCTTCCTCGATACGCTGGCGCACCTTGAGGATCGGGGCATAGTAGCGTCTGGCGGAGGTGCAAACGCAAAAGAGGCCTACACTGCTAAAGTGGTAGCAGTCAATGGGGTGAAGATAGGTTTTCTCTCCTTCACAGACACGTTCGCCATACCCAAGAGATACCACCACATGTGGGGACTTAACGTAGCGCTTACAACCGACGAAAACAGAGTGGCCGAGGCCTGCAAGGCCGCCGCTCGCCAGGTGGATTTCCTCATCGTGTCCATGCATTTCGGCTACGAGTACCTCCCGGAGGTGGTGGCTGAGCAGAGGCGCTTAGCGAGACTGGCGGTGGATTCGGGCGCCGGGCTGGTTGTCGGTCATCATCCGCATATCCCGCAGGGAGTGGAGGTCTATAAAAACGCACCCATCCTGTACAGCCTCGGAAATCTGGTGTTTCACCCCTACGACAGGCGGGCGGAAAACGCGCTTCTGGCCACCTTTTCGTTGCGCCCGAACCTTTCGTGGTCTCTCGCACTGCATCCTGTGAAGATTCAGGATGGCCGTGTCAGGCTCATGGATCCCGGCGAGGCAGATACGTTCCTTGAGCATGTCAGCACGCTTTCGAAAGAGCTCGACACCGAAGTAAGCCGCGTGGCCGACTCCATCCGGGTGCAGCCTTGAACGCTCCGCGCTCTACCACCGGTCAAGCCACTCTACCGGGCCGTCAGCCAGCAGGTCGACTCACCGATGGCGGTGAAGGGCGCCGTTGCGCGCGAGAGGATGAGCCACGGAGCCGTTTCTGCGGCGAGGATGATGACAGTATGGGGCATGGCATGACGCCAGAGGATGCGTCCCCTGCTTGGCCGCTTCAATGAACTCAGGACTGAGCACACGGCTTATCCGGGCCGTTATGTGTTCTGCCCGCGAAGGCCACGCGCTCAAAGACAGCACCAGGATAAACAGAAGCTCTGACCGGGCGGTGTCCGTGGCAAGGGACAGGAGGGTTCTCGGCACCACAAAGCATACCGTGGTCGCCGGAGAAGCCTGAGGGTAAATTAAGCAGCAGAAGGAACCCCAAGATTATAATGCCCAGGTAGAGGCAAGCCCCTCTCATATCACACGCTTCCTTTCTTGAGCCTCGGATCGAGCATCACGCGCAATGCGGCTGGCACGGTATCGAGGACGACGAACCCCATCGCTATAGTCAAGCACAGGCCCGCGGCGAGCGTCGGGTCAAACTGCGCCGTACGTCTGTAGAAACTGACGCCGAGCGGGTCTATCCTTCCCTTCAAGCAGACAAACGGACTGAAGCCGATTCCGGGCCAGAAAAACAGGTATTCCACCGGCTCCTGGGTAGACGGGACCAGTTCGTCGTACGTGGTTGGAGCGAGAGTACCCGCGAGAAGCGTCGACAGATAAGATGAGAGCGAGGAGAGGTAAGCCACCGAAAAGCCCGGACGAAAAGCTCCGCTTGAGAACTCGAACGAAGGCCCCGTTAGCGGAGACGAAAAAGAGGACTTCCAGCGGATTCCGTAGCCTGCGGCCGAGAAACCCCAAAAAGGTTCTTAACACGTCAGTCCATCTAACTCATGTTACCCGGGCCTCGAAGAATCTTTATTTGCTGCTTCCTACCGCTTACATGATCACTTCGGGAGCAAGGTTTACAGCCTCTCTCCCGTCTGTTCAAGGGCCGCGTGCCTTCGCAAGGGTTCTTTGCCGGCCGCCATCTGTTAGCCGTTATTCATTTTAGCTCTCAGTGTACGTCACCTTCCAGCAGCCTCCGAAAAACCTGAAACACAGTGTTACGCAGAACGAGAGCCGTCATTCGCCTGCCAGGTCCGTATACGGGAGCTGCATACTCAGCGATAAGTGATACGAACGGGAAAGGGTACTACAGTAAGGGATCTTTTTGAAAAACTAGCCCCGACGTATGAGTACGGGCCTCCGAGGCCGGGCGACCCTCGTTATAGTGTTCTCGACGTGTAATTGGCCGAGATGCAGTTTCTCTTGAGGAGGGCCTTGCCCGTACTGTTGATAAGCCCAGAACTCGAATTCGAGAGGTGACGGCGCCTCGCAAAAAAGGAGGAACTTTAGCAACCAATGTCGAAAAAGTAATAAAAATTTAGAAGCGGACAATAGAGAGAACATGGTTCGGAGCGATTACAACAGGTGATACTAAGAGTTATAGCGAAAGAGATTCGGTGTCGAAAGAAGCAGGTGCTGTACCCTGAGGACGTCGTTACTCCTCGTGAGAAGGTAGAGATGGCACAGACTTGTCTGATTATATCTGCGCTTATTTTTACTGTGGCGATGGCCTTGTTCCTCATAAGAATACTCTAAGCTAGCGAACATTAAAGGTCGTCGCTATGAGGCAGGCGAGCAGGTATACAGAAACTGGGACCTGGCTGGTGTCCTTTCGGTTAAGCAAGGCTGATTTCTGCACAGTTCTGTTTTGGGCAGATCCATAAAGGTGTGTTTGCCTGCCTTAAGCAGCCTGAGGCTGGCAATGAGGTCCTGGGAGATAAGCCGGCAAGGATGCATCCTTGGCGAATTGACGTTAGCTCATGATTTTCTCCCTTCGAGAGGGCTCCTTCTATATTATGGTTTTGGCCTTGGGACTTGCTCCGTTTTTCGGGGGGATGCTTTTCCCGTGGCACAAAATCCCAGGCATTATGGCCATTGCTACATGTTTTTTATGGGCCGTTAGTTTAACGTTAAAACCTAGAAATGGTGCCGGCGAGCTTTCTTGGAAAGAACCATCGTGGGTAATGTCAACGCCGAGAGGCCTTTGCCGCGGTAGTAAGCGGCTGTTATGGTAGCTAAGGCACTCAAGCTGAAGCCAGTAGCGCCAGGTCCTGATGATTTTCTTTTTGCTGATTAGATGGATATTCCAGATCACGCAAGGTTCTACCTGGTGGCGCTTTATAAACAAGGGGTATTCAAAGGATATCCCGACGGCACCTTCGGCCCCGTCGATGTGCTCAACCGGGCGCAGGCCGCTACGTTGATAATAAGGCTGATGGAACTCTTCAAATGATCCTGATCCAATCATGTCGGCTCTTTTGTTAGGGTGTCGGGGTCCGACATGATTTCTTCCTCCCTTCTTTAAGGAGGAACTCAATTTTTCCTGTCGAAAAACTAAAACTGGTTATATTAGATAGGATCGGGGGAAACCCTGTGGAAGATACGCTGGAGATAGATCTTAGAGAATACCTAAGGGTTTTGAAAAAGCGCTGGTGGGTACTAGCCATGATTATCGTAGTAGCTGTCGGCACCAGCGCTATATTGAGCTTTTTTGTGCTCCCTCCCGTGTACAGCGCTTCCGTTACCTTGATAGTCATTGGCAAAGAAACTCCAATAGTGGATTACACCACTGTCATGCTTCACAGACAGCTGGTGAAGACATATAGAGAGATAGCCAAATCCAGGACGGTCATGGAAAAGGTAATATCCGACCTCGATTTGGACTTTACGGTCGCTGAGTTTCAAAACAAGGTCAAGGTTGACACGGTCAGGGATACTGAGATCCTCAAGATCGAAGCTGAGGACACCGACCCACGAATAGCTGTCGTCATCGTTCAAGCGGTCGCCCAGGCTTTCATCGATCAGGTGCGTAGCATCATGAGAGTGGAAAACGTGGAAATAATAGATCCTCCCCTTGAGCCGATTTTGCCTGTGAGGCCGAGGCCGAAACTCAACCTGGCCATAGCCGGAGTTCTTGGTCTCATGATAGGAGTGCTCGTAGTATTCCTCCTTGAGTACTTGGACAACACCATCAAGACTCCAGAAGACGTCCAGCGTTATTTGAACCTACCTGTTTTGGGGGTCATTCCATTCATCGCTTCCTCTGAAGACGGAAAGACTCAGTGTTCGCAAGCAGACTGAGTTCAACCTTCCCCGGGGAAGGCGCTTTAAGGCGGTGAATAGATGCCAAAGACGAAACCCGATCTTCACCTGAAATTGATAACTAAGATGTATCCAAGAGCGCCTGTGGTTGAGGCATATCGTGTTTTGCGGACAAATCTTCAATTTGTAAGCCTGGACAATCCCGTGAAGACCATTGCAGTAACGAGTGCAACTCCCATGGAAGGCAAGACCCTTACGTCCGTAAATCTAGCCATCGCCATGGCCCTATCAGGCGACCGGGTTATTCTCGTGGATAGCGACCTCAGGCGTCCTTCTGTACACAAAGCCCTTGAGATGGAAAACGCGTTCGGCCTCACCAACGTTCTAGCCGGCGGAGTACCTCTGGATGAGGTTTTGAGGGATGCTGCCGCTGAAGGTTTGAAGGTGATTACTTGTGGCCCTATACCTCCGAATCCGGCAGAGCTTTTGGGCTCGGCGCGCATGCGCGACTTTTTGCAGGACCTAAAGTCCAAAGCCGACAAAGTCATATTAGATGGTCCTCCGGTACTCGGGACTGCCGATGCATCGTTGCTGGCATCCATCAGCGACGGAGTCTTGCTGGTGTGTAGGGCTGGCCAGGTGAGTTATACTCTTGCCCAGAAATCCAAAGAGATCCTGCAAAACGCCCACTCTAGGATCCTAGGGGTTGTTCTTGGCGGTATCCACGTGAGCGGTAGGGACGAGTATTACTATTATTGCTACTATTACGATTCCAGAGGGCCGGAAGATGGCCGTTGAGGCAACTTATGATCGATATCCATGCCCATGTTCTGCCAGGCATTGATGATGGGCCCAAGACCATTGAGGAGGCTTTGGCCTTATTAGAGCAAGCTGTTTCGGATGGTATCCATACCATAGTTTCATGCCCTCATTTTGGCAATGGATTATACAGCCCTCGGGTGGAAAAGATCCTCGAAATAGCCCGAAGCCTTCAGTTGAAGATAAAAGAGCGTTCACTTGCGCTAGATTTGTGTATTGGCATGGAGATTTTCTTTGATCTGGATATATTGAAATGGCATAATTCAGGTCGGATATTGTCGATCAACGGGGGTCCTTACCTGTGCCTGGAGCTCCCATCGCACAATCTGCCTATCTATACCGCTCAAGTCTTGTTTGAACTCAGACTTAAGGGCTATTTCCCCGTCTTGGTACATCCTGAGCGGAACCTTCAAGTCCAGTCGGACCCAAGCAAACTATCTCCCCTCATGGATCTCGGATTGCTTCTGGCTATCAACTCGGGCAGCCTTACGGGAAGATTTGGACGTAGGGCATATGCCGCTGCCCGATACTTCCTCTGTGAGGGTATGGTGTCGGCCATCTGCTCTGACGGACATGCTGCCATTGGCAGACCTGCTTTGCTGTCAGAGGCTGTTTCCGAAGCGGGCTGTCTCATTGGTCCTAACAAGGCTCAGGAGCTTGTGTCCGTAAACCCCCGAAAGATCCTCATGGGAGAACCTTTGGCCTTTTTGTAACTTCCGTACATATTCAGCTGACAAAAAGTGGGTGTCGCGGTTTCCGAGGTGTGACATGACCCCTCTAGTGTGACTTGAGATTCTTGGCCCTATCCCTGAGGCGGCCGCTTCTAGCCGTGTGCCGGATAAACCGGTAGACGTCCTAATAGGACGCGGAAGGCGGAAGTTTCTTGCCGAAAGGTCTTGAGAATGTGACAGAAGCCTTTTGCCCTGTCAGTAGCCCTTATTACACTATGTCCTTCCGGTACAGTGCTCCCGCCGGGGGCACTCCCGTGCCGAGGCCCCCCTGTCATCCTGCCCTTTATGCACCGGCTTGGCTGAAATTAGAGGCACTCGAGTTTTTTGAACCAGGAGCTGCGATCGTCAATCCCAATCTGCTCCACTTTAGTCATCGAAAGTGATCCACCTAATGATCTTGTGAAACTGATTCACCCTGGTGATATTACGCTTGCTTTGGCGAAGCTTATACTTAAGCCCGTAGGCAAGGTGGCCATGGCTCGGACTCGGTCTTTGATCTTCACCGATAACAGCTCCCTATCACAGGCTTTGTAGATAGATTCTGCTGAAAAAAGCAGTTTGCCGACTACTCCTCGGCAATTGACCCTTGACAATTTGATCATGGTTTGACGTTGCTACCTGACTTTAGATCAATTTGGCCACTCGGTTCAAGTTGTATCCCCAAATGGCCCCGCCTATCCAACAACGACAACCGGCCAGTCCCCGGTACAGCGTCCGGTTGAGTCCATATCGCCTTTTCAGCTCGCTGATCGTTCCTTCCTGACCGGCTCGCCAGTGTTGCAATCGCCGAAACCAGGATTGGCGTTCGTATTCGGTTCGGCTCTGACTGCGTTTGCCTTTGTAAGGCAGGCTGACTTTGCGTACACCCAGGTCCTTTAGGGCGCTTTCGTTTCCTGGACTCCAAAAGCCGCGGTCGGTAGCGATACCTTCCGGCACTTGGCCGGTCCGGTTGACGTGTTCCTCAATTCCTGGGATAAGCAATTCGTGGTCTGGAGGGTTACCCATCATAACGTCATACCCGGTCACCAAGCGTTCCGCGCTTTCGGTCAGGCGCACTTTGTAGCCGAACTCAGTTTCTCGGTGTGCTTTGCCACGCCGAATGGGCCGCGCATCCGGGTCAAAAAGGCTCACCTTGCGTTCCGGAAGATTTAACTGGCCAGCGTTTACCCGACGGGCTTGGCTGATGATCTGTTCTCCCAGGTCCAGAGTCCTCTCCAATCGACTGACCAGGCGTCGTTTTTCCTCCAGGGCAGTTTCAGCAAGTTGCCTGGTGTTCTGGTACAGCTGTTCTACTACTCTTCGGGCAGATGTCGGCCATTTCTCCGGTGATCCGTCGCACTTCCTGGATGGACTCTCCGGTGCGCCGCTTCAGTACCTTGGCGATCTGAAGCACCCGTTTCTTGATACTGCGCGTGTGGTCACTGATGGCCGTCCCAGCATCACTAAGAACGGCCTTGGCCTGTTTCACCAAACGTGTCACTACCCGTACCGTGTCCGCAATCAAACCGGAATCGGTGGGATAGTGGATGTTGGCTTCGACCACAGTGGTGTCCACTCGCACTTTGTTACGTCTTTTTGCCTTCCTGACCAGGTGGGCGTTCAGCGCGGCCATGTGATCGCTTCCGTCTGCATCCAGCCGCTTCCGGATCTTGGTCAGACTTGAGGCATGGGGCACTGACATATTCCAGGGAATGCGACAGAACCGGCGCCAGCTGATCCGGTCCGTGACCCGAGCACAGACCTGCCGGTCGCTGAGTCTGTACTGGTGCTTGAGTGCCGTTATGCGCAAGTAGGTTTCCGCCGGTACGGAAGGCCTCCCCAGCCGCTGGTGGTACTTGTCTCGAAATGGTTCAAAGAAGCGTTCATCGTCCAACCAGGCGTCCAGTTCGGCCAAATCCTCCGGGAGTTCAAGTACCTTGGGCGGCAACAACTGCTCTAACAATGATATCTGTTGGCTCTCTTCCTGGCGGAGGCACAGCATTATTTTTCACCTCCGCAGGAACTGAAGTCTTCATGTTGAACCATAACCATCATAGGGATTCCCTCCTGGCATTTTGTTTTATTTCTCACATAAACAATTCGCCACGGAGACCGGAATCCCTTGATTTACCTGCGCTTTTAAGGATCCTTGTGGCTGACTTTTTCAGCAGAATCTAGATAGTTTCTCAGGAAACTACGCCCATATGTATTGCCAAGAAACTTGTCTACCTTGCGTCAGAGAAAGAATGGCTCTCGGGTCAAACCCCGTCATTCGGTTTTGCCCAAGGACGCCTTTATTGAATCAAACGTCAAGAGCAGGCCGGAATCCAGGCTCACCTTGGGTACGAATCCGAGCTGCTCACGTGCCAGGGCGCCCGAGAGAGCGCTCCTTGAGAGATCTCCGGGTCTTCTTGGCTCAAAGGCGGGTTGTCCTGAAAAGCCCGTAATACTGCAAAGTTCCTCGTACAGGGTAAGTATGGCACCGGTAGAGATGTTGAACTTCCCTTCCACGCTGCGCCGTAAGGCTAGGAGGTTTGCCCGGGCCGCATCCTCCACGTATATAAAGAGAGGCCCTCCAGCATCCGGTTTATGAATACGGCGACAACTCCCGCTTCTCCCCTGCTATCCTGGCGCGGGCCGTACTCGTTTGCGTACCTTAAGTTCACCCACCCTATCCCCGAAACGCGGCAGAGTGCCTCCACGTACAGTTCTGCAGCCAGTTTGGAGATGCCGTACGGCGACAGGACGGACCGGTGCTGCTTCGGGGGTAGGCAAAAGATCTGCCTCCCCGTATATAGCGCCGCCTGAAGAAGCAAAGATGAAGGTCTTGACCATCCCGCGTTTGCACGCCTCCAGCGTGTTGATGGTACCGATGATGTTGGACCGCGCGTCAAAGAGGGGTTCTTTCATGGAAAATGGCACCGACACCTGCGCGGCATTGTGGATCACACGGCACGGTCTTAGTTCTTCAACGAACCGGGACGCCTCTGCACTCTCCACAGGAGCGCGAAACAGGATGGTACATGCCTGCGGGAACCCGAGCAGAGGTTATCAATAATGTAGGCATCGATCCTTCCTGGATCAAGAGAACGGCCACATGGCTTCCGATGAAGCCCGCACTGCCGGTAATAAGTACCCTGTTCAAGGCAATTTCCTCCAGCACATTCAAACTGTCACTTTAACATGCTATTTTCCGACCCTGTAAGTGGCGGTGCCCGCTCACTGGAAAATGCCTATAAAATGCTACGAAATGCGGCACAGAGGCAGGAAAATCAACCTTATTCATGGAATCACAATCTCAGATGGAATTCAGGGGTGAGTAAGGCAATGAGTATGGACCTGGCCATCAACAACGGGCTGTTGATAGATCCAAAGGCAGGACTCCAGGGCAGGCTTTCAGTAGGGATCAGAGGAGGCAAAGTGGTGTGCCTGTCTGCATCGCCGCTTGAGGCCGAGCAGGTGATTGATGCGCAGGGCCGGGTAGTCGCACCTGGCTTTATTGACATCCATATGCATGAAGACAGGCTCATGGAGGACGGGTCCATCTCAATCGATATCTCCCGGCGCATGCTGCTTCAGGGCGTCACCACGATGGTAGGCGGGAACTGTGGCCTTGCTGCAGCGCGTGCTGGTGCGTACCTGAGGGCGGTTGACAAGCAGGGGCTGCCGGCCAACTACGCGTGCTTTTCCGGATACAAAGTACTCAGGGAACACTTGGGCGTGTTTGACACAACCAAGAGGCTGCATGCCGACGAGATCAGGGCCGTCTCTGACTTACTGTTAGAAGGGCTCGACAGAGGCTCGCTCGGACTTTCGGTGGGACTTGAGTACACCACCAACGTACCTGTGGATGAGCTCTTGGTGTACGCACGGCTTCTTGCAGAGTCCGGGAGGATGATGGCCGTGCACTACCGCTACGACGCGGACAGGTCTCTTGAGGCCATAGCTGAGATGATTTTCGTCTCAGAGGCCACCGGGGTGAAGCTGCAGATCTCTCACATCGGCTCCTGCTCTGCTTACGGTACCATGAAGCCGAGCCTTGACAAGATTCACTCTGCGCGTGCCCGGGGAGTGGACGTGATGGCCGACTGCTATCCATACGACGCGTTTTGTACGTACATCGGCTCCGCTGTGTTTGACCCGGGCTGCTTTGAACGATGGGGCAAGAGCTACTCTGACCTGCTTGTGACCGAAGGGAAGTACCGCGGGCAGAGGTGTGACAAAAGGATCTTCGCCGAACTCAGAGAGCACTACCCAAGCACCATGGTGGTAGCGTTTACCATGCGTGAAGAGGAAGTCTCCACTGCACTGGCAGATCCTTACGTCATGGTGGCCAGTGACGGCCTGTATAACGCGGGTCAGGGGCATCCAAGGGGCGCAGGTACGTTCCCGCGGTTTCTCGGGAGGTACGTGAGGGACCGGCGAATAATGGACTTGATGACAGGACTGTCAAAGATCACGTCAATGCCTGCAAAACGGCTTGGCCTCCAAGACCGGGGGACGTTGTTGCCGGGCGCCTGGGCAGACGTGGTGGTCTTCGATCCCGATACCATCATCGACCGCGCTACTTTCGAGTGCCCTACCGACCCACCTGAAGGCATCGATTATGTCGTGGTAAACGGTAAGATCGCTGCCGTCGGTCAGGAGATAGTCTGCGATACGGCGGGCAGGGCACTGAGACCATGATAAAGGAGGTGGTGAAGGCAGGGAGATAAGACCTGGCAACTGTCGGCCTTACCAATGGTGATAGAAAACAAAAAAGGAGGAAAGACTGTGAAGTTTAAGGTTCCGCACACATACGTACTTCTGTTTATGGTCATCATCGTTTGTGCCATCGCTTCGTACATCGTCCCTGCGGGCGTTTACGATCGGGTGAAAGACCCTGATACCGGTAGAACTATAGTCGACCCGGGCTCCTTCCACAGGGTTGACCAGACGCCGGTGGGAATCTTCGACATATTCCTGTCCATACCCAAGGGTATGAAGGCAGCTTCTGAGATCATCTTCTTCATCTTCATCGTGGGAGGCGCCTTCGGCATTATCCAGGCCACAGGTTTTGTGGAGGCATCCATCGGAAGAGCGGTGCTCTCGCTTGAAGGCAAGGAAAAACTGCTGATCCCTCTGACAATGGCCATCTTCTCCATCGGTGGAGCCACCTTCGGCATGGCAGAAGAGACCCTAGTATTCGTGCCCATCGGCATCGCGCTTGCACGGGCCCTGGGCTTTGACACGATTACCGGTACCGCCATGGTCGCGCTGGGCGCTGCCTCAGGGTTTACCGGCGGCTGGATGAACCCCTTCACCGTCGGTGTGGCGCAGGGCATTGCTGACCTGCCGCTGTTCTCGGGATTTGGGTTCAGGTTCATTGCGTACCTGGTCATTCTGGGAACCGCCATCGTGTATGTCACCAGGTACGCCATGATGGTCAAGAAGGACCCCACCAAGAGCCCGGTATATGACCTTGAGCAGACCAGCACGCACAAGATAGACCTGTCTGCCATCCCCCAGTATACCGCGAGGCATACAGGCGTGCTCATCGTCATGATACTCGGCTTTGCCACACTGATCTACGGCGTGTTCAAGCTCGGCTGGTATATCACTGAGCTGTCCGGCATCTTCATCGCAATGGCAGTGGTCGCCGGCCTTGTGGGCGGTCTCGGCGTCAACGACATAGGCAACCAGTTCGTAAAAGGCGCCGGCAGCCTTGTCTTCGGCGCGCTCGTCGTCGGTGTGGCCCGCGGTATCCTCATTGTGTTGACCGAGGGACAGATCATCGACACCATCATTCATGCCATGGCTTCTGCCATCCAGAACCTTCCCACGGTGCTCAGCGCAGTGGGCATGTATGTAGTCCAGGTGATCATCAACACCTTCATCCCGTCCGGCTCAGGACAGGCCGCCACCACCATGCCCATCATGATCCCGGTGGCAGACCTGGTAGGTATAACGAGGCAGACGGCGGTACTTGCGTTCGGCTACGGAGACGGTTTCACCAACTCCATCATACCGACGTCGGCAGTGCTCATGGCGTACCTCGCCATAGGCGGCATCCCCTACGACAGATGGGTCCGCTGGATCGCTCCTTTGATGGGGCTCTGGCTGCTCATCGGTGGGATATTCGTCACCATCGCTACTTTAATAAACTACGGGCCGTTCTAACATGAAACAGGTCAACGATGCGATTGACAGGTACATCAATGCAGATGAGGTGGTAGAGCTCTGCCAGAACCTCATCCGCATCCCCAGTCATTCGCAGCATCCCGGGCGCGAGAAGGAAGTGGGCGATTTTATCGCCCGCTTCCTCCGGGACAATGGCATGGAGGTTGCGGTTGAGCCGGTTGAAGGCGAGCGCAGCAACGTCACATGTGTGCTGAGAGGGACAGGTGGCGGAAGGAGCCTGATGTTCAACGGGCACCTGGATACGGTCCCCCCATATAACATGGACATCCACCCGTTTGCAGCGGAGATACGCGACGGACGGATCTGGGGCCGGGGCGCTGTGGACATGAAGGGTCCCATCGCCGCCATGCTGTGCGCAATGCTCACCCTAAAGCGCGCGGGACTACAGCTGGCAGGCGACGTCTACTTCTGCGGCGTAATTGGAGAGGAAGAACGCAGTGAAGGGACTGAACACCTGGTCAAGACGGGCTTTCGAACTGACGGCGCCATCGTCGGTGAGCCCTCCAACTTCGAATATGCCATCGGCCACAGGGGGCTTGAATGGCTTGAGATTGAAATAACCGGGAAGGCGGCACACGGGGGCATGCCCGATAAGGGTGTGAACGCCATCGTGCAGGCGGCCAAACTGATCATGCGGATACAGGAAAAGCTGGTACCGAAGCTCCGAGAGAGGTTCAACCCCGTTATGGGGCCTTCTGTCATGAACTTTGGCGTCATACGCGGTGGCACCCAGCCCAGCACGGTTGCCGACAGGTGCATTATTCAGCTTGACCGCCGGTACATCTCCTCAGAACCCATATCGCAGGTGCTCGGCGAGTACCAGGAGATCCTGGATGAGCTCAGCGCCGAAGACCCGACCTTCAAGGCAGAGATGAGGCGGATGCCGGAAAACATCCTGACTCTTGACCACCTGGCCATGGAAACGTCGCCAGATGACCCCATCGCGGTCTCTGTAGTCAACGTACTGAGATACCTCCTGGGCAGGGAACCTACCATAACCACGCGCAGGGGGTGGACAGACGCGTCCCTCCTCAGCAACTTCGCGAAAATACCGTGCGTAGTGATGGGACCCGGTGATATCGCGTTCTCGCACACCAGAAACGAGAACATACGGATAGAAGACCTCATCCTCGGCGTTCGCGCGTATGCGCTTGTCGCAGCGGAGTTTTGCGGGGTTTCCCGCATGGGAGATGAGTAGATTGACAAACGACATTGAACAGAGGATCATAGCCGCAGTGGACGGCCTCGGTGACATGCTGTTTGACGTGTCACAGGAGATCCACAAGAACCCCGAACTGGGTGGGGAAGAATTCAGGGCGTCGGCGCTTCTTTGCGACCGGCTGCGGCAGCACGGGTTTTCTGTGCAGCAGGGGCTATACGGGATGCCCACGGCGTTCCGCGCACACAAAGGCACAAGGCCAGGGCCGCGGGTGGGCTTTCTCGCGGAGTACGATGCGCTGCCGGGTCTCGGGCACGCCTGCGGGCACAACCTGATCGCAGCCATTGGCCTTGGTGCCGCGGTCGCGCTCGGAGAGGTCATCGATGAGCTGGGCGGAGAAGTTGTGCTGTTCGGCACGCCTGCGGAAGAAACCAACGGGGCAAAGGTGATCTTCTGCGAGAACGGCGCATTTCGTGACGTAGACTTCGCTATGATGATCCATCCCGGGGACCGCACCACTGCGCAGAGCAACTCGCTGGCTATGGATGCTATCGAATTTGCCTACGAGGGAAAGGCTGCGCACGCAGCAGCCTCGCCGCACGAAGGTATCAACGCCCTGGACGCGGTGATTCAGCTCTTCAATGGCATCAATGCGCTCCGGCAACACGTAAAGGACGAAGTCAGGATACACGGCATTATCACAGAAGGCGGCAAGGCGCCAAACATCGTGCCTGACAGGGCGGTGGCCCGGTTCTACGTGAGGGCCGCGAGCAGGACGTACCTCGACGCTGTGGTGGGGAAGGTGATGCGGTGCGCGGAGGGGGCGGCGCTCGCCACAGGCGCAAGGCTCAGCACTAGGAACTTTGAACTCTCGTTCGATAACATGGTCACCAACAGCATCCTGGCGAACCAGCTGGAGCAGGCGTGGCGCGACCTGGGAGTGGAGCGTATCATGCCAGCAAGACCTACGATGGGTTCCACTGATATGGGGAACGTAAGTCACGTCGTTCCCTCGGTGCATGGATATATACAGATTGTGCCTGAAGGTATACCTGCGCACACCCCCGAGTACTGCCAGGCGGCGGGTGCGCCTGAATCGAGAGAAGCCATATTGCTGGGAGCGAAATCACTGGCGCTGGCGGCATCACGGGTAATGTCAGATGGCGCGCTGCTCGAAAGCATAAAGCGCGAGTTCCAGGAAGCCTATAAGTAGCGGTCTTGTGAAGAAACGGGGGCGTACGCGGTACGCCCCCTGCGGTTTTTGTGTCGACCCGCCGCCTGTTTGCATAAGGTGCAGCTGGGGGTGACGGGCGCGCGGGCGACTTCACTGACAGCATGAAAAGCTTAAGGCTGAGGCTTAAGGAGCAGAGAAGGCCCTCGGGACTGCTCCGGAGGTGGCCCCCGGCGAGACCGAAAGAGGACTGGTTGAAAGGCTCCAGAGCCTCTGCTTACGGCAATTGGCCATAGTTGACTTGCACTGCGGACGGAAGCGAGTGGGCGAGGAAAGCGTCATCGTAGGTGTGACCGTGAACCTGCGCTCAGGGCCCAGCACTAGCACCCTGCCATCCGCACTCTTTTACAGGGGGAGACTGTATGGGTGACTGACCGGACGGGCGGCTGGCGCAGGGTAGTCACTCCGGATAACACACCAGGGTTTGTCATGGCGTCGCTCGTCCAGGGCAGCCGCCCCCGCGGGACTGAAGGTCCTCGACAAGAAGCAACGCCCGCGTCTGCGGGCGCCGCTTCATGCGCTCTTGTCTTTTGACGTGACTGGCGATTCCGACTCCGAGGCCTCTTCCCCTGCGGGCTTCTTCCTGTTGTCAGTGCAGTAAAAGCCGCTTCCCTTGAACACCACGCCAATGTTCCTTCCGATAAGCCGGTGGACGGGAGCCCCGCACGCAGGGCAGTGCAGGAGGGCGTCTTCGGTTATGCGCTGAACGACCTCAAAGTCACCGCACTTTGGGCATCTATACTCGTACGTAGGCATCATTCATCCCTCCAAGGATCTATTTACAGAAAAAACCCTGGCTTGTCAAGACCGTGGCTTCGTACATCCGGCCTTCTTTGACTGTGTTGCCCAAACCAAAAACCGCGATGAGCTCCTCTTGCTTCCCTTCCCCACGCGGCAGGCACTTGAAATTCATGCTACCTTACCCACAAACTGGCTGCTACATCTTGGGAATAAAGAACGTGGCGCTTACGAACTCTACTGTTGGCGGATTATGATCGTTTTGACAAAGGGGGTATGTACGTGCCGCTGACCGACAAGGAACTTGGTATGATCGAAGAATGCGTGCGGGCTGAGACCGTGGTTGTGAGAAAACTGCCCGCCATGATCCAGCAATGCACGGATCCGCAGTTACGACAGCTCATGAGCGAGATCCACCAGACACATCAAAGACACCTAGATCAGCTTTCCGGTCAGATAAGGTAACACTTGCTACTAACGAAAGGAGGCGCGGTTTTGGTTCAGACTTTCGGGCGCATGTCAGATCCGGAGATAGCCTTTGATATATGGTCTAATGAGAAGCTCCTGGCGGACCAGTATCATATGGCTGCGCTGGAATCCTCAAACCAGCAGGTGAAACACACATTCTTGCAGATGCACAATGATGTTCACGATAATGTGCTAAGACTTCACCAGTATCTTCACGCGACCGGGCACTATCCGGTTAAACAGGCAGATCAGCAAACAATAAATCAGACGAGGAGTATGGTGGAAAACATGATAGGTCAAGCAAGAACAGGTCAGCAAACATATGGCCAGCAGGCATATGGGCAGCAATATGGTCAGCCCATGTATGGTACGCAGGGAGGCTTCCAGACAGGGTACAATCCCTACCAGAACGTGCCGCTGCCGGAGTGGGCCCGCAGCACTTCGCAGATCCCCCAGGAGGCAGGTCCCAGCTCCCAGTACCAGACAGGAGGTTATGGGTACGCGGGCACATACCAGACGGGTCAGTATGGCGCCGGGCAGCAGTTCGGCACCTATAACCCTTATGCCTCGGTACCTCTTCCCAGCTGGGCAAGGCACGTCTCACAAGCCACGAGGCAGGAGGAAATGCCTTCTTCGGCATATCAGACCGGATTCACCGGGGGCTACGGACAGCAGTACGGAGCAGGCATGGCAGGCGCAGGATACAACCCTTACCAAAACGTCCCGCTTCCCCCCTGGGCACATTCCACCGCTCAAACCTACCAGGAGCCTGGCGCCACCTCCCAGTACGGGGTCTCAAGGTACCAGGGAGGGTATCAGGCGACCGGCGCGGGGTATAACCCTTACGCAAACGTGAATCTTCCCTCGTGGGCAAGACACGCATCCAACATCGGGGAGCAGGGAAACATCGGTCAGACTGGCTATGGGTACGGTATGGGCAGCCAATACGGTCAGTTCCAGAGGTAGCCGGCAAGCAGAAGTAAGCGAGGGCCCCTGCGTCGGGCCCTCGCTGCATTCACATCAACCTTCGGCACTCGGCCATCGGGCGTTCTTTTTCTCCCTGGAGCTTTCGATTCAGCTCGCCCGTTCCGTCCACGATAGAAAGATCCGCGCCGGGAAACCGGGAAAGCACATCGAGCAGGTCATCCCAAACTTGTTTGTTGATGCGGAAGAGACTCCAGCGCCCTTCTTTTCTTTCCAGAACCAGCCCTGCCTCTTGAGGATCCGCAGATGCTGTTAGGCCCTGGGCTGGCTCATGCGCATGATATCTTCGATCTCACAGAGACACAGCTCACTGCCATGAAGGAGTCCGAGTATCGCGAGCCGGTTTGGCTCGGCAATCGCCCGTAGCCTTTTTAAGAGCACGTGCAAGTGTGCCCCCCCCCCCCCTTTAGGGGCTAATAACCTTGGTGGGGAAAAAGTGCCGTGTTCGCAGGCATATCTGCACGAGCGCGAGCATTACCGGCACCTCGATAAGCACCCCCCACCACTGTGGCGAGGGCCGCACCTGAATAGAGCCAAAACAGCATGGTTGCAACGGCGATAGCGACCTCAAAATGGTTGCTGGCGCCGGCATCTTCCGCCGGTATGCAGTCGGGCCTACGGCCCAGGGACTTCTATGAGCGCGTACCCGGGGCAGGCACGAAGTTCACGGGAAGTAAAACCCGGAATCCTCTGAATTTAGTCAGGAGGTTCAATACTGTCTATCCTTTCGTGATGACCAGCCACCTGTTGCCGCACTCGGGGCATACCATCCAGTAGGTATGCTCATCGCCGGTTTTTAAGAAGACTATACCGATTCGGTATTCGCTGCATCGCTTGCATCCACACTTCGGGCAATCCAATTTAGCCATCTTCGCACCTCCGAAAAACGCTGTCAGGTCATCTTATGTGCCAACTGTTCTTTACGGAACCAACAAACGGCAGGAGAGTTATCCGCGACTCGCGAAGCTCAAATACATGGAATGTACGGAGGGAAGGACTTGAATCCTATTACCGTTGACACAAGACATGGACAGGTGAGTATCTGGAGAGCGAGCAGCCGCGATGAACTCGAGCGTCTCCACATGCACACGGGGCTTGCAGCGTTTCGCACGCCCGAACGCCAAAAGCAGGCCTTGCTTTCTGTCGTATCCGTAGCAGGCGGCAGGCTGTACTGCGCATCGCACGAGTGCGTCCTCATCGGCTACATCGCCTTTCACCCGCCTGAACCCTTTGAGCGCTGGGGCGCGGAAGGCTCGGAGGGGATACTCGCTATGGGGGGGATCGAGGTCGCCCCGGAATTCAGAAACTCCGGAGTGGGCAGACGGCTCCTCGAATACGCGTTTTCCGATCCTGCCATGGAGGATTACATCGTCATATCTACCGAATACTCCTGGCATTGGGATCTGAAAGGTACGGGGCTTTCCGTATGGGAGTACCGGGGGATGCTGGAGAAGCTGCTGTCCCGCGTGGGGCTCATCAGGATGGGCACGGACGATCCCGACATCCTCTACCACCCCGCGAATATGTTAATGGTACGCGTGGGCAAAAACGTGTCCTTAAATACAAAAGCGCGGTTTGAAAGATTGAGATACAAGTCCAAAGGGGGTTAGGACATGCTGGTTGCGGACATCATGAGTACCCGGGTCGTCACAGTCAATGTTTCCGACTCGCTGTGCCATGCTCTTACTACTCTGCAGAAGGAACGGATCAGGCACCTTCCGGTGCTAGACGGGGATAGACTAGCAGGCATATTGACCGACAGGGATCTCCGGGACATGAGTCCCGCCGTGCTGCGGCAGGAGAACATAGACCGTCTCTCCGTGCTCCGAGTGGGAGAGGTCATGAAATCACCGCCGATAACTGCGCACCCGCTGGATCCGGTAGAAGATGCAGCCAGGCTCATGTACGTGCACAGGATAGGTTGCCTGCCGGTTGTGAAGGGAGGCGCGCTTGTCGGCATTCTCACTGAGACCGACATCCTGCGCTGCCTCGTGGAACTCATGGGAGTCTCCCGTCCCAGTTCCCGTTTTGAGGTGGTGGTACCGGATACCCCGGGACATCTGGCATCAGTCGCCTCGGTCATTCGTGATTTCGGTGTGAACATCATAAGCGTCATCACGCCTGCCTCAAAGAAGGAAGGCTTTCGTTCGCTGGTCTTTCGGATCGCCACCATCGACCCGCGGCCGTTAAGACAGGCGGTCGAAGCCCTGGGTTACGAGGTCGTATGGCCTCCCGATAAACGCTGAAAGAGGCGAGACAACGGATGAAGGCGGCATACATCCACTCCGAGAGGTTTCTGGCTTACCGCTTTGGAAAGGAACATCCGTTCAACCCGCTAAGACTTGAACTGGCACGGAGCCTTATGGCGGACATGGGCCTTCTGTTCCCGCGGGAGATGATCCTCCCCAGGCCCGCTTCTCAAAGGCTTTTGAGGACGGTACACTCGCCCCAGTACGTGAACATTGTCAGGCGGCTCGGCCAGGGGGAGAAGATGGACGCATCTTTGTTTGGCCTTGGAACCGAGGACAACCCGGTGTTTCCTGACATGCATCGGGCCGGCTCGCTTGTGGTGGGAGCGACCATAAGGGCGTGCGCCATAGTCGCGCGCGGCCTGGCCTCGCACGCCGTCAACCTGGCCGGCGGGCTGCATCACGCGCACCGCGCCTGCGCGTCGGGCTTCTGCATCTACAACGATATCTCGGTGGGCATCAGGCTCTTGCGAAAACACTATCGCATGAGAGTCGCCTACGTTGACCTTGACGCCCATCACGGCGACGGCGTTCAGTGGGAGTTCTACGACGACCCGGACGTGCTGACACTCTCCATACATGAAAGCGGAAGGTACCTGTTTCCAGGCTCAGGCGGCATCCATGAGCTGGGTGAGGGACGGGGCGTTGGGTATTCAGTCAACGTGCCGCTTGAGCCCTTTACCGATGACGAATCGTGGATCTACTGCTTTGACAGCGTAGTCCCGCGGCTGCTCTCGCGTTTTTGCCCAGACATCATCGTGCTTCAGTTCGGCTGCGACGCGCATTACCTCGATCCCTTAAGCCACCTCTCCCTCACAAGCACTGCGTTCATCCACGCCGCCAGGTCCATACACCAGCTCAGCCACCGCCTTTGCGCGGGCCGGCTCGTGGTGTTGGGCGGGGGAGGCTACGACATATTCAGCGTGGTCCCGCGCATATGGACCCTGCTCTGGGCCGAACTGTCAGACCGCATCCCTACCCCCGACACGCCGCATGACTGGAGAGCACGCTGGCGCGGTATCAGCCCGGTGCCTCTGCCGGTGAGGCTGAGAGACGAAAACACCCCAAAATGCCAGATGCCTGTTTACGAGGTGAATCGGCTCACGGTGGCCCGTCTCCTTGACTCACTTCACTGGTTATAGGTTCGGGCCTCCCGGCCGGGCCCGAACCCGCACTAAACATACACAGGAGTGCTCTCGCAGCCAAGGCGCCGTAACCTCCTCGCCCGGTCAACAGGTCCTGGATGCTCTCCGCCATGCCGGGTCTCAGCATAACCCGCTCAAATAGCCGGTGCAGCTTGGAGGCCGCGCATACGACCCTTCGCGCCGCTGCCAGTTCACGGAAGATGCTTGCCCTGCACGCCCGGTCGTAGCATGAGAGGGCGCTCTTTGGCGGGTACCAGTAGGCAGAGAGCGCGGCGCCAGCAGCTTGGGCGGCGAGCCGACCAGATCTGAATGCGTACCGGAGCCCCTCTCCCGTAAACGGATCGGCCATGCCGGCTGCATCTCCCACCACTATTGCCGAGTCGGCGGACAGGCTGAATCTTCCGCCCCCTCCTAGGGGAACGGGCCAGACAGCGCGCGTCTTCGGCTCAGGCAGCCCGTGGCTTGAGACGAACGACTCAAACAGGGTGCCGACTTGTGATGAGAGAGGAGGATGACAACCGTACCCGATGTTCATGTAGTTCACTCCCGGGAATGCCCAGCCGTAACCCTTGCCTCCAAAATCGTATTCCACCAACACAGTGTCATCGGGCGCGATGTTTGATGCGGGTACGACGGCTACAGTGCACCAGCCGAGCGGCGTTGTTATGTGAAGCCCCGCCTTGCGAACCAGCCCGCTTCGTACACCGCTTGCTAGTATCAGTAGTCGCCCCCTGTAAGAACCTGCTCGGGTCGTCACGGTAACCCCGGCCTGCGTCCGGGAGATATCAATCGCGGCTTCCTCGTTCTGCACGGTCGCCCCTGCCCTGGCTGCGTTGTCGAGGAGGTATTGGTCCAGGAGATCCCTGCGGGTGACCCACATGAACGGTTCTTTTCGCCGTACCTCGCGCGTCCTGCCGCAGCACACCAGCCTCAGGGCGTAGATGGGACGGCCGAGAACGGAGCGAGGCAGGTGAAACCCCAGTTCACTCACAGCTGAGGCGGTGAGGCCCCCGGCGCAGGGCTTGCTTCGCCCCCTCGGGCCCTTTTCGAGCACCAGCACGGAGTGACCTGAGCCGGCAAGGTATGCCGCGGCGGTGGCCCCGGAAGGCCCCCCTCCTACAACGATCACGTCATACTCCACATTGCATCACCAGCTGAATAGTCTTACGTATTGGCAGGAGGGATATTCCCAGAGACCGCGGCAAGAAGGCCCGGCGGATGGCTCTCCAGCGTCAAAGGCAGCGCACCGGCAAGTGTGGATGCAACTGCCTGCAGTTATACCGGTTCCTTCACTGGAATAGCATAACCTAAGGGGGATGGCTTTGCAGGGACTTGCCTGGCTGCACGCGCTTGCGTGGGGACCCTGGACACAGGCTCTGCTGCTTTTTACAGGGGTCTACCTCACGTTCGCATTAAGGTTCATCCAGGTCAGGCGTCTCCCGATGGCGGTGTCGTGCCTGCTGCATTCACCTAAAGCTGGCGGAGATATCCCGCCGTTTCAAGCGCTCACAACAGTCCTGGCGGCCACCGTGGGGACTGGCAGTCTGGCAGGGGTCGCGACAGCTGTAGCGCTGGGCGGTCCGGGCGCGCTCTTGTGGATGTGGCTTACGGCGGTGTTTGGCATGGCCACCAAGTACTCCGAAGCGGTACTCGCCGTCCGCTACCGCACGCGCACTGCCCACGGCTATGTGGGCGGCCCCATGTATTACATGGTCCGCGGGCTTGGGCCCGGGGCCCGGCCCGCAGCAGTGTGCTTTTCGGTGTCCGGGGCGCTGGCGGCCTTCGGTATCGGTAACATGGTGCAGGCCAACACGGTGGCGAGGGCCCTTGGGGGCGCGCTGTCTGTTCCCGTTGCCCTGACTGGCTCGGTGCTCACTGTGCTTACAGGATTGGTCATATTCGGGGGCCTGAAACGGATCGGGACGGTGACCTCACTGCTCGTCCCGTTGATGGCTGCAGTGTATATCGCGGGCTGCCTGGCGGCGCTCGTCCGGTTCTCCGACCGGCTGCCTATGGCGCTCTGGCAGATCATCCAGGGCGCGTTTTCGGGTACAGCTGCAAGAGGCGGCTTCGCCGGGGCGGCGCTTGACCGGGTAATTCAGACGGGCCTGTCCAGAGGCATTTTCGTCAACGAAGCCGGCCTTGGAAGCGCGCCCATCGCACATGCCGCTGCGATGACCGCCAGCCCCGCCAGGCAGGGGCTGGTCGCCATGAGCGGTACACTCTTTGACACCCTGCTGGTAAGCGGGCTGACAGGGCTTGTGATCGTCTCATCCGGGGTATGGACTACGGGGCTCAGCGGCGCGGAGCTGACAGCCCTGACCTTCCAGGTGGCGCTCGGGCCTCTCGGTGCCCTGGTCGTGCTCATATCGGTTGTGCTGTTTGCCAGCTCCACCATAGTCGGCTGGTCATACTACGGCGAAAAGTGCATGGAGTTCCTATTCGGCCACGCGGCTGTCACACCCTACCGGGCGCTGTGGACGGCAGCTGTATGCTTCGGCTCACTTTTGCCTGTTGGCACGGTATGGTCCGCATCGGACGTGATGAACGGGTTCATGGCTATCCCTAACCTGGTGGCGGTGCTGCTGCTTAGCCCCATAGTGGTTTGTGAGACTCGGAAGGAGGTGTTGTAATGGTAGTTGTGGTGCCGAAGCGGTTGATCCTGGTCTCATTCGCCCTGTTGATCCTCGGCATGTTCGTATATTTCGGCCCGCAGGCGTACGTGGCCACTACGTCTGCGTCGCGAAAGATCCCCATTTACTCGGTGATGACACCAGACAAGAGAGTAGCTATTACCATCAACTGCGCCTGGGACCCGGACCGGACGCCTGACATCCTTGAGGTCTTAAAGCGGCACGGCGTAAAGTGCACGTTCTTTCTTGTAAACACCTGGGTCAACCGTTATCCCGACCTCGCCAGACGGCTCGTGGCAGAAGGCCACGAGTTAGGGCTTCACTCTGCGCGGCATCCGGATTACACCAAGATCACCCGGGATCAGGCGAGAAAGGACCTTATCGACAACAAGACGCTGGTGAAGGAGACCACAGGAGTCGAGTGCAACCTGTTCCGGGCCCCGTACGGCGCATACGACAACAAGACCATCGAGGTGGCAGAGG
Source organism: Bacillota bacterium (assembly GCA_040755615.1). Taxonomy (GTDB): domain Bacteria; phylum Bacillota; class Sulfobacillia; order DUSP01; family DYEP01; genus DYEP01. The sequence continues at coordinate 15,559 of JBFMAL010000002.1, read as the reverse complement.
AACTGGGATGCCTGACCATCCAGTGGAGCATAGACTCGCTCGACTGGAAAGGGCCTACCGCCGGCCAGATGACCGACAGGGTGGTCAACAGGATGCATAACGGCGCCATAGTGCTGTTTCATAACAACGGCACCTATACTCCCGAAGCGCTGGACATGATCCTTGAGTGGCTGAAGAAACGCGGGTATCGGATGGTAACTGTATCGGAGCTTCTCATTAAAGGGGATTACGATATAAATCACAGGGGGCAGCAGGTACCAAAGAACCCCCAGTGAGCGCCCTGGGAAAGAGAGAACCTGCCGGCTGAAGCGGCAGCCTCAGCCCGTCGACAGAGTTAAGTCGGCAGGGTTTCTTGTTTAACTGCCTATCAACCATATGGAAGAAGCAGCCTCCGGGGCGAGACAATTGGGTTCGCTTCCGTCCCAATTGGTACGAGCAAGTCCGCATACAAACCTATGGCGGTTCTATTACGGCGTTGCGCTATACTAATGCAGCGGCGACGGTGGCAAGGCTGCTGCCCACGTTCCAGTATCCGTTACCTTGAGTGCTATTCACTGAGACCCATTCTGCAGTGCAGGCAGTTTCTACGTGATACCGGACAGATCTACTTCAGGAAACCGGGACAGGTAAGAAAACACCTCTTGCTTGATTGCCAAGAGATCCTCCGGAGTTTTGCCTTCGCAGCGCACTACGATCACAGGTTGGGTGTTGGACGCCCTGATCAGGCCCCACCCGTTCTCAAACAGCACACGGGCGCCGTCCACATCGATGACCGGATGCGTCCGCGAGAAGTACTCCCGCGCCTCGGCCACAACTTTAAACTTGGCGGCATCCGGGCAGTCCACGCGCAGCTCCGGCGTTGAGCAGTAGCGCGGTATGTCAGCCACGATCTCGGACAGCTTGCGTTCATCGGCCGACAGGATGCGCAGCAGCCGGGCGGCAGCATAGAGCGCATCATCAAACCCGTAGTATTCGTCGGCGAAAAACAGGTGGCCCGACATCTCCCCTGCGAACAGCGCGCCGGTTTCCCTCATCCGCGCCTTTATGAGTGAGTGTCCGGTCCTGTAAAACTCCGGCTTTCCGCCGAGCCGCTTCACTTCGTCCACGAGTGCCTGGGAGCATTTGACCTCGATGATCGCACGGGAACCCGGGTGCTTCTTTAAGATTTCCCGCCAGTAGAGGATCATGAGCGTGTCGCCCCAGAGGATGTTGCCGGTGTCGTCTACCACCCCCAGGCGGTCGGCGTCGCCGTCGAAGGCCACGCCCAGGTCCGCGCGCTCCCTCCGGACTGTTTCGATCAGCTCGGCGAGGTTTTCAACCCGGACGGGGTCCGGGAAATGGTTGGGGAAGTCAGGGTCGCTCTCAAGGAACAAAGGGATCACCTCGCAGCCCAGCTGCTCGAGCAGCGGCTTTACAAACAGGCCCGCGGTGCCGTTCCCGGCGTCTGCCACTACCTTGAGCTTCTTGGGGCCAAGGCGCACGCGGGAAAGCACGCTATCCATATATGCGGGCACCACGTCCGCGCTCAGGACGCTGCCTGTGCCCTCTTCGAAGTCGCTCTCCGAGATGACAGTCCAAAGCCTCCTGATCTCCTCACCGTACAGCGTACCCGGACCCCATCCCAGTTTGAAACCGTTGAACTCGGGAGGATTGTGACTGCCGGTCACCATCACTCCGGCGGCTATCCCCAGGTGGATACGGGCGAAGTAAAAGATGGGGGTGACGACAAGCCCGATGTCCACCACGTCCAGGCCCGAACGTGTAAGCCCGGCGATGATCGCATCGCGAAACAGCGAGGAACTCTTGCGGTTATCCCTCCCTACCACAACCGTCTTTGCACCCTGCCTCTTTACGTAGGTCCCGAACGCACGGCCGATGAGCTGCACCGTGTCTTCTGTGAGGTCTTCCCCCACGACCCCGCGGACGTCGTACTCTCTGAAGATCTCCGGATTGACTCTCCCCATGAGTGGCTTGCCGGCAAGCGAAAAGGCACCGCCTTCTGCTGCCCGGTCGTTTGCACCTCCCTGACATTTCAAGCCTTACTGCTTCAGTCTTTTTCAAGCAGCAGAGATGTATACTCTCCTTCCGTTTCTTTTCTTTCCGAAACATCCTATTCCTTGCAGGTATGTCAAAGTACTTGCCAGAAACCTTGAAGTGGAGGTGTGATGTGTGCTTGACAAGCTAAAGCAAGCGCTTTCTTGCGCTTCGGGCTACGCTGATCTAAGGTATGAGATCACCACGCTCAAGTCCTTCTCTTTTACAGGGAAGGAGCTAAGTGATGTGTCATTCGCGAGGAGAGAGGGGGGATTCTGCCGCTGCCTCGCCGGCTCAGGCTGGGGTCAGTGTTCTTTCGCAGGACAGGATGACATGGCGTCCGCAGTGAGACGGGCGAAGAGCCTGTCGCGGATCACATCCCGCTATACCTCAGAACCGGTGCGCCTCGCCTGGGTGCCGCCTGCGCAGGAGATCGTGCGCGTTAACCCGTCACAGCACCCCGATGACGTGGACGATTCCGATAAGATAGAACTGCTAAGGAAGTATAATGAGATCTGCCTCGCGGTGCCCCGCGTGGCGACTACCAACGCATACTACACAGAATATGTAACAACCAAATACTTCTGCTCGACGGAAGGGGCTGCCATCTGCCAGGAGCAGGTACTCACCGGCATCAGGCTGATCGTGACCGCGCGGGAAGGCGCCCTGAGCCAGAGTGTGCGAATGGCGTTTGGAGGCACACCCGACTGTGTGTTCCTGCTGGGGCACGAAGCCCGAGTCGAGGAAAAGGCGAAGCTCGCATCGGACCTGCTCGATGCGGAGCCGGTGGAGGCTGGGAACTATCCCGTGGTGCTTGACCCCGAATGTGCAGGGGTGTTTGTTCACGAGGCGTTCGGACACCTGAGTGAAGCGGACAACCTCATCGGAAACGAGAGCCTTGAGCGAACCATGGAGCTGGGCAGGCGTTTCGGAGGCAAATGGCTCAACATCGTGGATGACGCGTCCTGGCCAGAGAACCCGGGTTCGTACAGGTACGACGACGAGGGTGTGATCGGATCGCGGACATACCTCCTAAAACACGGACTGCTGGCAGGCCGGCTTCATTCCAGGCAGACCGCGGGCAGGCTGGGGGAAGCCCCCACGGGTCACGCCCGGGCGAAGGATTTCACCTTTCAGCCCATCGTCCGGATGTCAAACATCTTTATAGAACCCGGTGAACACTCGCTTAAGGACCTGCTCGAAGCTGCGGAAGGCGGCCTCTACCTTGTGGGCGCCGCAGGCGGGCAGACTTCGGGAGACATGTTCACCTTCGCGGCGCAGTGTGGATACAAGATAAGGGACGGTCAACTCGGCGTGCTCGTGAGGGACGCGGTGCTGTCTGGAAATCTGTTCGTCACTCTGAACGCCATATCACTGGTAGGCAACGACATAAACATGTCCCGGGCTGGCGGGTGTGGCAAAGATGGGCAGATACTTGCCGCGTCAGGAACCGGGTCCCCTCACATCAAGATCGATTCACTTACGATAGGGGGGCGATAGACATGATGGAGATCCTCCATTGCGCTGCCGCATCAGCGGAGCAAGCCGAAGTATATGTCACTGAAGAGGAACGCACCCCGATATCCGTGATTAACGGAGAGCTGCAGCAGCTCAGCACACAGAAGAGAGTTGGCATCGGGCTCAGGGTGGTGAAGGACGGGCGTATGGGGAAGTCCTCCTCTACTGTACCCGACTCGGGCTTTCTGGTGAATGCTGCTCTCAAGGCAGCCGCATCGGGAAACCCGGCCAGGTATGTTTTTCCCAATAATCCCTGTTCGGAGGCAAACTGTTTTGACCCCGGGACGGCTTCGGTCTCCGAGGAAACCCTGGTGGTCTCAGCGATGAAGATCAGTGATGCCTTTAAGAAAAAAGGCATCGCTCACGAACTGAACGCCGAGAGAGCGATAAAGAGCGTCACGGTGGAGAACACCAGCGGCTTTTCTGCAACGTACAAGAAGACGTACTTCTGGCTCACCCTTTATACCCGCTCGACGGAAGGCTTTCCCCAAATGCAGTCTTTCGCCTCTTCCGGGCGGTGGTTCGATCTGGAAGAAGAACACATCGAACAGATCGCCGCATATCACTTCGCTGCCGACAACCGGGTCAGGATCGCAACCGGCCTCTATCCTGTAGTTTTCTCGGGGCAGGCCATGTGGGTACTGCTTTTTCGCCTGTTCGCCGGTGTCGAAGGCCAGGCACTGGCGCGAGGGATATCCCCTGTTGCGCACCGCCTGGGCGAGCAGATCATCAGCGACAAGGTGACGGTGGTAGATGACCCCACCATATCTCTTGGCACAAACAGCGTGCCGTTTGATGACGAGGGCTCTCCCTGCCGGGTTAACACCATTTATGATAAAGGAGTGTTATCCGGGTTTTTACTCGACCTTAAGACCGCCTCCGAAACCGGACGGGTCAGTACGGGAAACGGTTTTAGAAGGCAGCTTTTCAACGAGGGCGTGGAGGTGATTCCCTCCCCGTGCTACACAAACTTCGTAATGATCCCTGGCAAAGACGATATGCAGGATGTGATGTCCCAGCTCCCGCGCTGCATCTACGTGCAGCAGGTGATGGGGGGCCATACCGGCAACATAGTGGCTGGCGAGTTCTCCCTGAACCTGGGGACTGCGTTTTTGGTGGAGCACGGTGTCATACGCGGCAAGATCATGGACGCGATGGTTGCGGGTAACGTATACGACGTGTTCCGGAAGGTAGGGGCAGTAGGCGGCACCCTCTCCTCTAACAGAGCGATATTCTACCCCTTTGGTTACGCGCCAGACGTTCTGTTTGAAGGGATGAGCGTGGCAGGGGGGCGGGGTTGAAAAAAAGCAATGTCCGGGGGTTGTCAGACCAGACGGAATGCTGTATAATCCTCTACACATACCCGATACAACATACCGATGATGAGGACCAGTAGAAGAGACGGTTTATTCAGAAAGCGGCCGGTCAATGCGAGGCCGTATCTGGCTCTTCGAATCCACCTCTTGAGGGCCGACGAAAACCCGTGAACGCGGGGTCAAGTCGGACGGGCAAGCCCCGTTAAGGCGCTTTACAAGAGGGCCCAGCGCTGGGTCAATCAGGGTGGCACCGCGGTTAATACCGTCCCTGGCAGGTTTTTGCCAGGGCATTTTTGTTTCAGGAGGGAGAGCAGATGGTCAAACACTTTATGATGCCCGGACCCACGAAAGTGCCGGATGAAGTGCTGGCTGCGATGAACGACCAGTACCTCTCGCACAGAAGTGACGAGTTCAGGCAGATCTTCAGGGAGGTCACGGAAGGGCTGTGCCGGCTTACCGGAGCGAAGGAGACATATGTCCTGCCCTGTTCCGGAACGGGAGCGATGGAGGCCGCGCTGGTCAACTTCGTGAGACCTTCCGACCGGGTGCTGGTATGCACCATGGGCAATTTCGGCGAGCGGTTTGTCAAAATCGCCAGGGGAGTGGGCGCAGACGTCGACGTACTGGGCGTACCGTGGGGCGAAGCAATTGACGTCGAGCAGGTAGTGGCTGCGCTCCGGCATGACCACGCGGCTGTGTTCGTTACCCATAACGAGACTTCAACCGGAGTGAGCTTCGACCTTGAGAGCTTGGCCACCGTGCGCGAAAGGAGCGACGCCCTCATTATCGCTGATGGGGTGTCATCCGTCGGGTCCATACCGGTGGACCTCAGCGCGGGGTACCCGGACGTCTTAGCGTATGCCTCTCAGAAGGGCCTCATGACCCCTCCGGGTCTTGGCATGGTGGCTGTAGGCGAGCGGGCATTATCCCGGATGAAGAAGGTCTCTGGCTTCTACTTCGATCTTTCTCTCTATCGCAAGTCGCAGGAGAAGTCGGAGACCCCGTATACGCCTGCGGTCTCGCTCTGGAAGGCGCTCCGGGTCGCGCTCTCATTGATAGAGCGGGAGGGCCTTGACGCGGTGTACAGAAGGCACCGCATATGCGCCGAGATGACGCGGGCGGGAGTGGTGGCCATGGGTCTGCCTCTGTTTGCCCGGCGGAACCGCTCGGACTCGGTGACTTCTGTGGGTCCTGTAGACGTCAGCACAAGATCGGTCCGCAAGATCATGAAAGAAAAATACCAGACCCACGTGGCCGGAGGCCAAGGGGACTACGCAGAAAGGCTGGTGCGCATCGCGCACATGGGCTGTGTCACCACTTCTGACATAGTGGGTACACTGGAGGCGCTGGCTTTTGCCTTCGCCGAATCAGGAGTGAGCACGGACGCAGATGCCGCGAGGAGAGCTGCCCTGGAGGTGTTGGAGCAATGCGGGTGCTGATCGCAGACGGGCTTGAGTCATCCGGAGTCGAACTCTTAAAGAAACACGCCGAGGTAAAGCTGTACAAATCTATAGACAGGGAGGCGTTGCTCCGTGAGATCGCGGACTCAGACGCGCTGATAGTGAGGAGCGCCAGTCGCGTGGACGCGGAGGTATTCAGGGCCGCCGGGCGCCTGAAGGTTGTAGGGCGAGCAGGAGTCGGGGTAAACAACATCGACGTGGCCGAGGCGACCCGCCGGGGCATCTTGGTTCTGAACGTACCTAACTGTAACACAAACGCCGCTGCAGAACACACAATAGCGCTCATGCTGGCACTTGTCCGTCATATTCCCGACGCCTGGTACTCACTGAAAGCAGGGGAATGGAACAGGAGTCGCTTCATGGGATGTGAGCTGCGCGGAAAGACGCTAGGTATTATCGGTCTTGGCCGGATCGGTTCGGAAGTAGCGAGGAAAGCTCAAGCTTTCCACATGCGGATTATGGGCTGCGACCCGTACGTGAACCCGGCGGCCTGCCCCCCAGGGGTCGAGATGGTCGAACTTGGGCAGCTGTTTTGTGAATGTGACATCATTACCGTCCATACGCCGCTCACCGAGCATACGAAAGCGCTCATCGGCAAAGAGCAGATACGGATGATGAAGGACGGGGTGATCCTGGTCAACTGCGCCAGGGGAGGGATCATCGACGAGCAGGCGCTGGCCGAGGCCCTGGATTCCGGCAAGGTAGGGGGAGCCGCGCTTGATGTATTTGCGAGCGAGCCACCGTTTCCATGCGAGCTGCTCACAAAGAAGAACATCATCGCCACACCGCACCTCGGTGCGTCCACCAGGGAAGCACAGGAGCAGAACGCGATTTCCGTTGCCAGGCAGGTGCTCTCAGCCCTTGCGGGCGAACCCGTGGAAGGGGCAGTCAATATGCCGTCGCTCGACCCGGAGCAGCTGGTCACGGTTAAGCCGCTGCTTCCTTTGGCGGATACGTTGGGAAGGTTTGCCGGAGGCGCGTCCAGGCAGTCTTTCAAGAGGGTGGAGATCGGCTTTCACGGGGAGTGCAACGAGAATGTAAAGAAGGTTCTCTGGACGAGGTGTCTTGCGGGAGCGCTTGCGCAGGTGACCGAGGTGAACCCGGTGAACGCCGCGGAGACGGCGCGAAGGCGCGGTATCGAGGTGGCCACGAGGCATATGGAGGGTGGTCCGTTCAGGATGTCAATTACTCTGGAAGGCCGTGAATCCATGCGGTATTTCGAGATGGGGCTGTCTTCCGACGGTCGCGTCAGGGTGTTTCGGATCGACGACTACCCGGTAGATTTCCCCGTGGAGGGGCACCTCCTGGTAGTACCCCACAGCGACAGACCGGGGATCATAGGGCGGGTCGGGACCCAAATGGGCCGCGAGTCCATCAACATCGCCGGCATGCAGGTGGGCAGGCTGCAAAAGGGCGGCGTGGCTGTCATGCTGATGCAGGTAGATGAACAGGTCCCAAGGCGCCTGCTTGAGGAGATCAGGAATGTCGATGGCATTGTGGACGCCCATTACATCAGCCTTTAATGCGAGGTACGATCACCACGTCCACCTGTTGGGCGCTTACACCGGGAGGCAACAAGACGAGTGGATGGAGGCCATAGAACAAAAGGGCTGGATCCCCGTGTTCACCGAACACTCCTACATTTTTAGAGAAGCAAAAGGCATCCTTGATATTGCTTGGGCGACGGAGCGCTGCCTTTATACACTGGACCAGTATATCCGCTGGTCTGACCAATTCCGGGAGTCTGGCGTACCGGTGAAGGTCGGACTGGAGGTGGACTACGTGCGCGGCAAGGAGCGCAGGATTGAGAAATTACTGAGCGAGCATCCTTGGGATATGGTTATAGGCTCTGTGCACTGGGACGGGGAAGAGCCTTTTGATGATGTATCCGGGCGTTTCCCTCCTCCCTGCCGCGATAAGATCCGCCGCTACTTCGGGATCCTGCGTGAGATGGTATCCACAGGCCTTTTTGACGTACTCGGTCACCTGGATGTGTTCCGCGCGGCAGGAACTTGCGACTCCGGATACGAAGAATGGGATGAAGTGACAGAGATCTTGCGTCTGGCCGCGGAGCGCGGGATGGTAATCGAACTGAATACTGGAGGACTCCGAAAGCCCACACGGGAGGCGTACCCCAGAGCGCTCGTGCTGGACAGTGCTGCGGCGCTGGGGATGAGCATATGCCTCAGCTCGGATGCGCATTCACCAGGTGAACTCGGTTTTCATCTTGAGCAGAGTATGTCTGGCCTGACGCAGAGATACCCTGGCCGGGTGGTCTCCATCGGCTAACGTGAGGTTTGGCTTTCTCACGAAAGGACGTGGTTTCGGTGAAGAGAAGATTCGGTAATACGGAGTTTGAGTTCGTCGTAGGTGATATTACCGAAGAAGACGTTGATGCCATAGTGAACGCGGCTAATAACCACTTTTGGATGGGAGCGGGCGTGGCGGGCGCCATAAAGCGTTGCGGGGGCGAGGAGATCGAGCGCGAGGCCGTCAGCGGAGGCCCGGCCTGCATAGGCTCGGCCAGGGTCACCTCTGCGGGCAGGCTCAAGGCGCGATACGTGATTCACGCTGCTGTCATGGGACAGGACCTTGTAACGTCGGAGGATTTCATCTCGAAGGCCACCAGGTCGTGCATGGAAAAAGCCAAGGAGCTTAAGATCGCGAGCATGTCGTTTCCTGCGCTCGGGACTGGGGTGGGAGGATTTCCTCTCGAGCGTGCCGGCGAGATCATGGTGAGCGCCTGCAGGGACGCACTTGACGACTGCCCGCGCCTTCGGCTCGTGCGATTCGTACTGTTCAATGAGCAGGCCTACGCGGAGTTCGTAAAAGGCGCCCGGCGGGTGGAATGAACGGGAGCAGGCGATACGACCTGCTCCCTGACTGGTTCATCTCGTTGCTCTCTTCGTACCGAGCGTTCTGTGAGATGCCGCCCTCTGGCCCAGCTCGGCGGAGCGTTCGGTGGCCACGTTCACTGCATCCATGATGGCCGCTCTGAGGCCTGCTTTCTCCAGTGCGTGGATACCGGCGATGGCTGTTCCGCCCGGCGATGTGACCATGTCTTTTAGCTCGGCGGGGTGCTTGCCCGATCCGAGCACGAGCTCGGCGGATCCCAGCATGGTCCAGGCAGCCATCTGCATCGATGTCCTTCGGTCAAACCCTACCCTGACGCCTGCATCAGCCAGGGCTTCAAGTACAACAAACATGAACGCTGGGCCGCTGCCAGAAAGCCCGGTGACACCGTCCATCAGGGTCTCCTGGACGGGGATCACCTGACCGGACGGTCCGAGCAGGCGGGTTGCGGTTTCCATGTGATTGGGCTGGACGTATCTCCCACGGCTGACAGCGAGTACTCCTCTTGACACCGTACAACAAATGTTAGGCATCACTCTGATGATGGGCAAGACTCCCAGTGCGTCCTCCAGGTAGGCCGTGCTGATCCCCGCAGCGATAGAAATGACGGTCTGCTTATCCAGGGAAGTCCTGATCTCTTCTGCTAGAGCTGGAACGTTCTGCGGTTTGACCGCGATGATGACCACGTCAGCCCCGGATACCGCGTGTGCATTGCTAGACGTAGCCTCAAGGCCATATTGCGACGCCGCTTTCAGCCTCTCGGGCGATGCGTCCGTCACCACCAGTTTCTCCTTGCTGGTAACTCCTGATGACACCATGCTCTTGACCAGGGCTTCTCCCATGACTCCAAACCCAAGTACTGCGATGCGCTCTTCCATGCTGACGCCTCCCTGCTAGAGTTAGATTGCAGCTCCTGAGAGGCCTTCCGGATGGGAAACAAAAACGCCCCCGAACGAAAGGGGCGAATATCTCGCGGTACCACCCTCATTAAACCGGAACGGTTTACCTCTCTCGGCTGCCGACGTGAGCAACCTCCCTGGATTAACGGTAGGGCTCCGGCGCGGTCCTCCCGCGCAGCTCCGGGACGGGTTTCAGGGGCTCTGACGGCGGACCTTTCAGCACCCGGCCCGCTCTCTGTGACGCCGAAATACCACCTTACTATTTCCCTTCTTCACCGTTTGCTCCATTTTAACACCTCAACTGGTACAGGTCAAGAGACTGCATGCCAATGTGTGATCGTGCTGTAATACCGTCGCCTTGAAAAAGTCTAAGAAAGATCTCCCGGAGCCCGTCTTCCCTTGCCGCACCGGTGCAGAAGATTGAATCTAGTCCCGTAAGCCTATGCTTTGCATGGGGGATCTCATCGACGGCAGTCAGCATGAGTGGCAAATGCTGGGATCTGCGGCTGTGCCTGCATGCCGTTGCCGATGATGCTGCTGCAATTACTCGGAACATGGAATCCCGAACCCTTGCAGTGGTGCGAGCCGCCCAATCCCACCGGACGTTTGCCAACCCGGACTTATTCATGTTCCCTGGGGATGTGTAATTATGTCACCGGCTTATTACGTGAGTTCCCCTCATATGCAAACTCCGTCGAAGATTTCTTGGCAGTTCCCACTGTTTCTTAAGGCTACATATTGCACAGGGTGGCAAAATATGGTACCATGGAGACAGAATATGGAAGGAAAGGGCTTGGCGGAGGGAGGCTAGACCTGTGTCTTGCAAAAAGGGAGGACTTCGCACAGGTTTACCTAATACGGCGCTGAAGGGCTCCACGAAAAACGGTAGCTATGTCAAAACAGGTCCTGCTTTTAGGCGGCTGAAGAGAACACTGTCGAAGCTGCCAGGACTTGAAAGGGCGTACTTATTCGGTCCAGGAGAAGATCTGAACTTGTTGATAATCGGAGAGGTGGATCACCCCAGCCTGCTTGAAATGGTCAGGGAAGTTGAACATACCCTGGACAGGGGGATCAATTTCTTAAAGTGCAGTACCAGCGAGTTCACCAGAAGGCTTGACTCCGGGGATCCGTTCATGTCAAACATAATCACGAGCTCTCCTCCGTTCATTGACAGGCGTGATAGTAAGGGAACCGCATTGAAAAGATAAGCGCCCAATTCGCAGTGGAAGTAGTGATACCGAAAAAGACAGACGTGAATCGGTACAGCAGTATAAACAACCACACCTTTCCATATACTCTAACCAGCAATTACTAAGACGCTGATGGGAGGGGTAAGGTGTGGCTGTAACGGCACAGCATCAAACCAGAATGAGTTGGGATGAAGATACCAAGGAAGCACTCTGGGAGTTCGTAAGGTCGAGGGCTTCCAAAGGCTCGTTGTCGAAGGCCTTGAAGGACTTCGCGGAGACGCGGGGACTTTCGGTGCATACCACGCGGGCCAAGTACTACCAGATATTGAAAGAAAGAGAGTCCCAGGACGATGCGATAGGCAGAGGCCCGGGGAGAAACTGGAGCCCTGAAGAAGATAGGAAGCTTGCGGAAATGGTCAGGGAGGCAGAGGAGTACAACCGCTCTATAAACGAAGTGTTTGAACAGGCGGCACAGCTGTTCGGGCGCACGCCGGTGGCGGTAAGAGCGAGGTACTACAGAACCGCGAGCCACGGGCATGAGGCTCACGGGGGGTCTGACAACCTTTTGGACACCATATCCGCGTTCTTTGTACACGCCAAATCCCTCGAGGGGTTCGACGTGGAGACCTTTTTCAAGGGGCTTTCCGAACTCGCCCGGCTCGCCCAGCATGGAGCCGAATCGCTCGGGGTATCCGGGTCCCTTGAGGAACTGGAAGAAGAGAACAAAAGGCTCAGGGAGAAGATATTAAACCTTGAGCAGCGTATGGAAAAGCTAAGAGACCAGTACATTACACTGGACTTTCTAGTAAACGAATTCATAAATCTGTCCAGTATCGAAAAAGTAACGTCTCTTGGAGATTTCGGGCGGAGGCTCAAGTACCAGGTTGACCAGTTTGGCACGGTAGTTAAGATCGAGAGGATGTAAAAAACAAGACCAGGGCGAAAGCCCTGGGCAAGTTGGCTCATCTCCTTTGTTCCTTTGTACTATGCGTCCAGCGGGCGAAATCTCGCTGTGAAGAACCTGAGCGTGGGGGGCTCGTATACCATCTCGAGCCCTTTCACATTGTCACGCTCTTCAAAGAGGGTGATCACCGAATCCGCCACCACGTCCATATGCCTGTCGGTATATACCCGCCGGGGGATGGTGAGCCGGACCAGCTCGAGTTTTGGGTAATTATGTTCGCCCGTATTCTTGTTCCTGCCAGCGCTCACAATGCCTCTTTCCATGCTCCTGACCCCCGAGTCCACGTACAGCGCGGCAGCGAGTGCCTGCGCGGGGAACTGGTCCTGAGGGATGTGGGGCAGGAATTCCTTTGCGTCAATAAACACGGCGTGACCGCCTATCGGCAGCAGGATGGGCACAGACGCTTCGAGCAACTGGTTTCCAAGGTAGCGCACCTGCCAGATGCGGTGCGCGATGTAGTCGTCGTCGATCATCTCGTAGATGCCTCGAGCTATGGCCTCGAGGTCTCTGCCTGCCAGCCCGCCGTAAGTCGGCATCCCCTCGAAAAGCACCACCAGCTCCTTGGCCTTCTGGTAGAGGTCTTCATCGTTCATCGCGAGAAAGCCGCCTATGTTCACCAGGCAGTCTTTCTTTGCGCTCATGGTGCAGCCGTCCCCATATGACATCATTTCCCGGAGTATGTCCCGGACGGGCTTTTCAGAGTAGCCCTCTTCCCTTTCCTTGATGAAGAAGGCGTTCTCCACAGCCCGGGTCGCGTCGAACATGATCCGGATCCCTTTGTTCGTGCAGTACTCCCGCACTTCTCTCAGATTGGCCATGGAAACCGGCTGGCCGCCTGCCATGTTGACCGTTACGGCCAGGGAGAGGTAGGGAATCCGGTCTGCCCCGACTTTAGTAACCAGGGCGTCCAGCTTTTGAAGGTCTACATTGCCCTTAAAAGGATGGGTGGATTTGCTGTCGTGGGCCTCGTCAATGATGACGTCGACAAAAGTGCCTCCCATTCGTTCCTGGTGGGCGCGGGTGGTGGTGAAGTACATGTTGCCAGGGATGTAGTCGCCCGGCTTGATAGTAATAGATGAAAGCAGGTTTTCCGCGCCTCTTCCTTGGTGAGTAGGGACGACGTAGCGAAATCCATACACCTCCCGGACCGCCTGTTCCATGTGAAACCAGCTCCGGCTGCCTGCGTACGCTTCATCGCCCCACATCAGGCCAGACCACTGCCAGTCGCTCATAGCCGAGGTGCCGCTGTCGGTCAAAAGGTCGATGTACACGTCTTCGGATTTGAGCAGGAAGGTGTTGTAACCCGCCTCCTTTATCGCCTTTTCACGGTACTCGCGCGTGGTCATCTTGATGGGCTCGACCATCTTGATCTTGTACGGTTCTGCCTGGACCCGGTTCTTTACACGCATGAATCCGACCTGGCTTCAAACCTCACAGCGCCCGAGCAGATGTCGGTCGTTGTAAGGCCGGCCTCCCTCGACCAGGTATTGGCTCCTTTCTGGATAAGATTTACCCGCCTGGAAGCGGGCCTCGATATTAGGGAGGCCTTCTCTCCGGGGATTTCGCCCGGACGGGAAAACACCGCCTCAACGGCGTGGGGCGAAGGCTTTCGCCCTGTAGTCGTGAAGCGGTCCTGCAAAGACAAGCGGAGTTAGTGACACCTCCTGCGACCCCATGAATACGGCCTGCCAGACGCCTTTTTCAGACAGCCGTATGTCCGGAGAAACCAAGAAGCGGCAACTATTCCTTCGACATCTTGTCGGTTTTTCCTGTTTTAGTGTCGGGCTACTGCGGTATATGCTTCCATGAGCGCGGGGTGCGCATCGAGCACCTGCCTGACTGCGGGGCGGAACCCGGGGAGCCGGGAAAAGTCAGCGATCACCTGCTGTACCGATGTCATGTCGTACAGCTCCTGTGCTATGGCCAGCTTCTGCCGATCGTTCAGTACCTCGTCCACCAGCTGCCGGGTGATAGGGTGTCCTGCCATCGCATCGAGGAACGCATCCCGGTAAGGCGATGTAATCATCTCCTCGACCCAGGACAGCACATCATCGTTTAAATACTGCATGGCGGAGGCTGCAGGTTTATCGCTAGCAAACGTTTGGTAGGCTGCAGATGCGACCAGTATGGCGATGGGTGTGATCTCCTCCAGCACTTTCTCATCATGCGGTCTCGGCGGGATGTACTCCGTGGTAGTGGCCGATACTGCGGGCGCTGCGGGCGGCCTCGCCAGTGAATAGGCTGTAATGATCATTGCGACCAGCAAGGACCAAAGCACCCACCTGCTCGTTTGTTTCAACGCATACCACCTCCACCCGTTATGTTGTCCCGGCCCGGTCGTTTCATGCAACTTAAGCGGGCGTATCCCCCCCGCTGCGCAGGCGCTTCCGGCAACAGGAGTGGCTGCTGAGGGAGCGTGTGGTTAAGCTCCTGGGGCCGTCCGGACCCGCGAAACAAAAGAAGAGGAGTTCTGACGCCCCCCCTTGCTATATGCTACTGTCCATTGCGGAAAGCGATGGAAGCAGTCAGAAACAGCAGTATACACATGGGCTACCATTTTTATAGAAACCCGCCCCTGAAAACCCACCCGCTTGTGGGGTGGGGTGAAAGGGGCGTCGCCCGTTAGGGCGGCTCAATGAGATACCCAAACACTTGTTCTCGTGATATAATTTGCCATGGAACGGAAAACAAACCATTGCGTCTGCAGCATCAATTACCACATCGTATTTGTTCTAAGTACCGTTATAGGGTGATACTGGGTAAAAGCGAGGAAGTGATTAAAAGTAGCATTGAGAAAATTGCGATACTTACAGGTATACCCTGATTCAGATGGAAGCGATGCCGGATCACCTGCACGTCTTTCTTTCAGCCCCGCCAACCGTTGTTCCCACAGAAATTGTAAGATGCCTTAAAAGTATCTCTGCCAACAGAGTATTTACCACATTCCCGGGCCTAAAGAAGAAATACTTCTGGGGCAGCGGTCTCTGGAGCAGGGCTACTATATTGGCACTGCAGGAAGTGTCAGTAAAACTATCCGCAGATACATTGAAGCCCAAAAATCTTCCCGGAAGGGGGTGAAAGAGGATGAGTAAGTTAAAACGCGATACGGTAGCTAAAAAAGGTAAAAGACAACAGCAGGGCGATGTGTTGGTGGAAAAATTTCCCCTACGGCTAAAACCTTATGAAGAAGAACTGGCGCGAAGCATTCAACGAGAATCCGCCAGGGTTTGGAACGCAGTCATGACCATCCACCGCCTTTTCTGGTTTAGATATGGCGCCTGGATAGACGAAGCCATGATGAAGAAATTCCTGAAAGGGAGGTTCG
>JBFMAL010000001.1:0-121078 GCA_040755615.1 Bacillota bacterium | reverse complement strand
AACGAGATTTTCAAAAAGCTCAAATTGAAACTGCCCAAGAACATCAACACCAGAGAGGAGATCGAAAACTGTTTCCAAATCAAGAAGAAGGAGTCCTGGGGACAACTTTGCCTTTTCTCAAATTAGAAATGCCATACAAGCAGGGGTTTTTTAACCTCAACTGTCAAAGTTGGGGTTCAGCATCGATCATGCTTGGCACCGCTACTTTAGGGAAGGCGTAAAAGGCTCCCTGTGGCGTGCGGGCGGTAAAACCTTTCGCCTGGTTCAGACAGGATGTTATAACGTCCCGCCTGCGCCTGAACTCGCCCTGATGCTCTCGACACACGTCTGGTCGGAGCGGTCAGGGCTGTCACGGCGGTCACGGCGCAGATCTGACCGAACGACGGTGCGCACGCAGTATTGCAATTATCGGTGGATATTTCGTACCATGGAGCGCTGCAGTCAGGCAACCGGGGGTCATGCCAGTGATTGCTCCAGCTGGAATCTCGATCGCGCGTTTCTGATGCTCTCTTCGTATCCAAAACCGTTGTTTACGTTTCTCAGCCCAAAAAGATGGTGCCACAGTATCTCCGGATAGGAACAGGGCTAACCAATCTTGGATCTCGAGGAATCGAAAGAACTCGATCCAATCCTAGTGACAAACAGGGCAAATAAAGGCGATCATATCTCCTTGATTGACAAGTGGTTTTGTTCTTAAGTCGAGCACAACTCCGGATCTTGGACTCCTTTTGATCTCCAGTGTTTCTTCAAAGAAGTCAACGATGTAAGCAAGAGTTTCATCTTTCTCGACCAATTGTCCAGCGGTAACTGTCCGCTTCAGTATACCTCCCCTATTGGCGCGGACACACACTGCTTCATTTCCGGCGACTACGCACGGTTTCTCAGACTTCCTGACGTCGCCGTCAATCATCCCAAGAGCCCTCATCACATTCATCAATCCCTCAAAATGAGCCGTAACATATTTCTCATCCAAACGTCCTTCGTATCCTGCCTCTGCTAGCACTGCCGGCACACCCCTGGCTGTAATTTCAGCGTAGAAGGTTCCAGCAACCCATCCTTTGCGTTCTTGAGTCTTCAACATTAGGTCAAATCCGTAAGCTTCTGCCAGCTCCCTGGAGCGCGCACCAGCATCCCCTTCTTGATGAAAAGCTGTATATGGAAGAAGCTGAAGCGCATTGCCACCCCCGTGAAGATCCAACGCATAATCTGCAGTGCGCAGTACCTCCCGAGTAATGATATAGGCCATCCGGGCTGTAGCGGGCCCGTCCTCCATTCCCGGGAACGCACCGTTCAGGTTTCCGCCATCCATCGGGGTCAGCCGTTCCATCGTTTCCCAGGCTGGTACATTCACAACTGGTATAGCGACCAAAGCCCCTCCCAGCTTGCATGCGTCAAGCATCCTATAGAGATTCACTATTGCCTGCATTCCTTCAAACTCATCACCGTGAATACACGATTGCACCCACAAGACCGGACCCTGACTCGCTCCGTTTACAATCATCAGGGGACATCTGATAGGTGTACCATCTTTTCGTTGTCCCAGTTCCAAAAAACCGTGACCCTTTTCACCGGGAGCAACATTCACCGAACCAACCTGAACGGCTTTGCTTCCCATTTTCATAGACCTCCCGTAGTGGAAATATTGTTCAAAGTGCACTTCACCAATTCCAAGGCTCGGAAGAGGTTGTAATGGAGGCGGTTCATATTCCTTACAGCAGCTACTCTTAGAAGGTTATACCTGTCTGAGTCTACTTCACAATCTGCCATGGCCCTCACGCAGTCCAGAAGGGGTATGGACCTTGTGGGTAAAGCTGGGTCGTGTTCAAAAGGATCCCCGCTTGTCATGGCGGAAGGCACCAAGAGCCTTCCTAGTCTAATAAGACAGGAGTTTTTAAGATCCTCGTATCCCTCTTCAAAAAGCAAGCGTTCCAACTGTCTAATATGGACAAGCAACTCGTTAGCCATTGCTTTTACAGCTTTCAGGTGATGAACATCGTCGGGACACTCAAGTTCATTTAATTGTTTAAGTAACCATTCTACGTGTGCGGAGTATTTTAAGGGCAAAACTCTGTCGGTACAAAAGCGCATGGTGACGGCCAGATATATGCGTGTATCTCTCAGTAGATTGTCGGCATCGATCTTGTCAATCAGGTCTTCAGAGGTGTGCCACCACCATCCAAGCCCGCCCCCTCCTATTCCAGGTTGCCCGGTCAACAGTTGGAAAGCCGAGCTCGCTGCACTCTGATTGCTTACCTGCTCAGAAACATTGATGAATAGTGAAGGAATCCCGAGTCCCCAGAATGATTGATCGCCTGCACGTCCGATGAGTTTGAAATGAAGCTCTTCACCTGTCAAAGCAGCAACGACGTCTCTTGCCACCTCGTACGTTTCGGGCATAACTGGCGCTTCATTGACTATAGTGGCTCCGATACCCCCTGTTGAGTCAACATTAATATGGACAACACAGTTCTTATGCAGGTCCAGCCAATTATTGTCCGCATACCAGGCAGAGCCAGCATACCTTCCGTGGGAATGACCTGACCAGAAAGCCAAGCGTAAATGCCGTCTCAACAAATCTCTTCGAAGTGACAACACTCTGGCCACTTCTAGCATGGTAGCGTTTGCAGCCGCATTATCCATGGCTCCATAGTGCCAGGAGTCAACGTGCCCTGACAAGAGCACATACTCGTCCCCTTTCGCCGGCCCTCTGATGTCTGCCGTCAACAAGGGAATATCCCGCCACTCTGTAAGTACAGAAGTAGTAATACGTACAGTCAGCCTGCCGTGAGTACTCAGAAGTCCCTTGATCGTTTTTCCGTCTTTAGCAGTCACGGATACTACCGGAACAGTTGGCAGTTTGTCCACTGTCTGTAACGAAGGACTTCCCCACACTGTGGATACGATCATTTCATGTACATGTTCATCGTTAATATGAATCTGTCCCACACAGCCCATCTTTTCTGCATAATGGACCTTTACCGGCATTGCGATGCCGTCATGCAGGGTGATCTTTCCCCCGACATCAGCTCTCTCATAATCTCGCTGGCTGGCACCCACCCCAACATAGGATAACTCCGCTTCTCTACCCTGCGGGAAGTTGGCTGAGAAAGAATGAGTAATACACGGGATTCTTACACCCAGTGCAGGAATGTGCACTTCAGCAAACTGCGGTAAGCTGATTAAAGCTTTATGAAATTGTAAAGTCGCCTCAATGCTCAAGGACTGCAACACTGACTGTACGTAGTAAAACGCTCTGAGTTCTTCAGGGCTACCCGACAATCTGACCTCGCTAGAAATGATCTTTGTATGGTCCATGAGCCTTTGTGCGCAAACCTCTTTCATCGAGTCCCTGATATCGGGAGATAGTTCCTTCATATCTTAGTCACCTCATTAGTTGGGTTGCAGCTTTCCTTGGTAAACTTCTCAGCCATTTCCATAGCTGTTATGAACTGACCGCCCTTCTGGTGGATATAAGATAGCAGTTCGTCCAGCATATCCAGTCGGCTCGGCCGTCCTATCAGCTGCGGGTGCATAGTAAGAGTCATGGGCAAACCGCGACGGTGCAGGCTGTCAAACTCCCCTTTCCAGATATCCTTGACAGAACTCGGGGATGATATCTGGCGACCAGAAAGGTTTAGTGCATACAAGAAGAAGGGCGCATCATCACAAACCCAACTCACTGGGATTTCTACGAGTCGCCCGCCCTCAGAAAGATGGTGATAGTATGGTTGGTGCGCATCCATGAAATTGCTGGAGTACAGGAAATGATACTCTATCAAGAATCTTAAGGTGTTTGGACTCAATTCCCATGCAGGGGCTCTATAACCTTTCGGGAGGTCACCAGTCACACCCCTCAAGATCGTCAGTCCTCTCTCAAACACCCCTCGTTCCTCCTCATACGAGAGGGTATGAGGCCACTCATGCATGTAACCGTGGAAACCTATTTCGTGATCTTCACCAAGAATCGTCTCCACAACCCTAGGGTACCTTTCGGCCACCCAACCTGGTACAAAGAAAGTCGCCTTAATCCGATGCGCAGATAAGAGTTCAAGAATAAGTGGGACTCCTACCCTGGGACCGTAGGCACCTTGAGATAATGTTACTGGCCGGTGTAGGTTACCTGGGTCACGAGCCAACCACAAGGTTTCACCGTCAAGGTCAAAGGTTAAAACAACCTTACTCAACTTCCCTCTCCTCCAAGCAACTGCATTGCGAGATCCGCGTAGATCTCAACGGCATCTTCCACCTTCTGCAAGGAGACCCTTTCTCCAACTACATGGCTCTGTGAGGGCTCGCCTGGTCCGAGAAGAACTGAAGGTATACCGGCCAAATGGTAGAGGTGGGAAGCATCTGTGGCGCCTCCCTTACAACGAAGCTCAGGGCCGTATCCCAGAACTCGTTGGCATGAACGGTACGCCGCCTGAACCAGAGGATGGGCGGGATCCAGGTAATAAGGCTCCCACCACGTTTTTACATGGCACCGAACGCTGGCTCGTTTGCCAACTACCTTCTGAACCCTGCCCTCTATCTCTTGTATGGCTTGACTTACGCTTTCTCCAGGAAGTAGCCTCCGGTCTACAGTCAAAGTACATGTCTGAGGTACCACATTATCGGCTATCCCTCCTGCTACGCGAGTCACGGTCAAGCTCGGGACAGGTACCTCGAATCTTTCATTAACCATCTTAAACTCTAGATTATTTAGCTCTGTCACCAGCTCTGATGCAACGGTTATTGGATTCTTGCCGACATACGCGCGTCCCGCATGGCAGGCAACGCCCTCGACGACGATGTCCATCCAGATAACGCCTCGATTACCGTGTTCCACGTTTAATGCGGTGGGTTCACCCACAACAGCCCATCTTACATCACGAAACACATCGGACTCAATCAAAAAGCGTGTACCACAACTGCTACCTGTCTCCTCGTCAGCCACGGCAGTGTACAAGATACAGCCCGAAAACCTTGCACCGGAACGGGCCAAGAGTATGAGGGAATATGCCATGGCAACTACTCCCGATTTCATATCGGATGCTCCCCGTGCCTGTACTTTCATGTCGATGACTCTTGGCTCAAAAGGATCATCCGTCCATCCTTCACCGGGAGGTACAACGTCAATATGCCCATTGAAAGCGACCGTCTGTCCTCTGGCTGACCCGTTTAACCGTGCCACCACATTTGTCTTTCCAGCCTCTTTCTCCATCAATTCTGAGTGTATCCCTTCGCGATTGAACGCTTCATGAAGTATCTCTGTAACTTCTCTAGTCTGAGCTGGCGGGTTTATGGTCGAGACTTTGAGCACCTTTAGTAACAGTTCAAGTAGTTCCTCTCTGCTACCGTATTGGTCAATGAGTTTCAGCGTTCAACACCCCTTTTGCACCATTCATAGGGGAGGGAGGGTCAACCTTCCCCTCCCTCCTTTGCACAAAAACCTACTGCTGATCGCCTTCCCTACTTTGCTTAAGATACTGCCAGGTCCCCACGGCGAGTATGCCGTACATATAGAGCACAGCCAGAAATGCAGCAGGAACCCCTGCAGTAAACAAGAAGATGGTTAGCATCGTGGCACCGAACAACCCGATTGCCATGTATCCTATGAGCCATAGTGGAAACAGTTCCCCCTTGCTGCTCATTCCATCCACTCCCTTTCTAATTCATCACTCAAGCTGATATGGTCCTACGCGGTGCAGTAAACAACTTCAACTGCTCGTCTGTGGCAGGAGTCGTAAACAGCGATACTACTATCAGGGTAATCCATCCCAAAAGCATAGTCGGGATGACTGGGTCTAGCCCAAAGGGTTGCTGGCTACGACAATATATAAGTGTCACAAGTCCGACAGCTAGACTGGCAACTCCTCCAGCAGGCGTTGCCTTACGCCACAAAAATGCGGCAAGAAATGCCGGACTGACAACGCCCGCCATTATGCTATAGGCTATCCGTAACCCGGCAAGTACGCCCGGTAACGCAAATGCCAAAACAAGTCCGTAAACAGCCCAGAAGACTACAAACACACGGGAAAGTAGGACCAGCGTCCTTTCACTAGCCTGGGGGTTAATAAGACGCTTATAGACATCGTGGACAATTAGGGTGGCGCAGATATTCAAGGCCGAATCTGCTGTTGACATAACCGTGGCAACTACTGCGGCCATTAGGGGAACCCCAACTATGGCAGGAAGCAGGTAGCGTGCTAACCAAAGCAGGGTATATTCCGGATTCGGAATGTCAGGAAAGACTACTCGTGCGAATAAAGCTGCAATCGGGATAAGTGTATAGAAGAATATTGGCATGAATAGCGCAGCGTACGCTGCCTTTCTCGCCGACCGCTGGCTTTCACAGGCCAAAAACCTTTGGTGTGTTGTCGGATCGCAAACAGCTAGCCCGAATAGCATTAGAAAGTACCCTATGGCCGTCAGAAGACCTACACCAAATGGATTGAAAAGATTAGGTTCGATCGCTGTGATGGCCGAGGTAGCCGCGGTCACCCCTCCAATCTTAGCCAAAGCGACGGGCACCATCAGTGTAATACCCACAATCATGACCATTGCTTGTATAAAGTCCGTCCAAACCACAGCGTATAGCCCGCCGGCTACAGTATAGATCAAGACGATTCCAAAACCCAAGACGAAACCCCACGGCACAGGTGGGATGCCTAAAGCAACGTCCAGGATCCAGCCAATTGCTATGATCTGATAGCCTATATACGTTGACCAGGTGCCCAGCACGCCGACCAACCCAAGGTATCGGGCAGCTGGCCCATAGCGCGCTCCAAGAATGTCAGGGACAGTAGTTAATCTAGTGCGGTTGACCCGGGGTGCAAGAGTTATGACGATGAAATAACCCAGACTGGCACCCATTAACCACATAAAGGGGGTAGTCAAACCGGTACGAAATGCTAATGAAGGTAACCCTGACACCGTTCCAGCTCCGTACCAGCTGGCAGAAATGGTCGCTACTATCAACCATGGTTTTACACTCCGCCCCATCAAAGCAAAGTCCTCGAATGTTTTAATGTATCTTGTACAGACAAATCCGATGGCTAGTAATACCAGCAGGTAAATGGCAATCCCAATGGAGTATACGTCCACTTTGTTCACCCCTTGCAATAGGATTTTGAGTCTAGTATTTCGGAATACCCAGAGAGTAACCCCCATCCACTACAATAGATGCCCCGACAACGTAGCTGGCCGCGGGTGACAAGAGATACACTACTGCTCCAACAATCTCGTCAACGGTTCCCCATCTTCCCAACGGGATGCGATCGAGTTTTGCTTTGTTCTCCTCCTTTCCTGATGGAGTCTCAGCCAGTCTTTGCACGATCTCAGTTCCGATCACTCCTGGGTGTACAGCGTTTACTAGAATGCCGTAAGGAACCAGTTCCAAAGCCAGTACTCTAGTAAACATAACCAAACCAGCCTTTGAAGCTGCATAATGAGCACATCCTGGCCTCGCGATCATGCTGGACGTTGAACTGATGTTGACGATCTTCCCCTTAACTCCACCCTCGATCATGGCCTTTGCGGCTGCCCTGGAGCAAAGGTAGGCACTCTTAAGATTTGTATCTAATACCCTGTCCCACTCGTCTTCTTCCATGTCCAGTACGGGGGTAACTGGGAATACACCAGCATTGTTGATGAGGTAGTCTATGCGACCGTACGTCTCAACAGTTGTACCCACCATCGTTTGCACATCGGCACTTGAGGTAACGTCTGCTCTTATTGAAATAGCCGTTCCTCCCCTCTCCCGTATGCGCTCAACGTTGCGCTCAAGCTTGGATACATTACGTGCTACCAAGGCAACCCTCGAGCCATTGGAAGCAAGAAACTCAGCGAGTGCCTCCCCGATACCGGAAGAAGCGCCTGTCACTACAGAAACCTTGTCTTTCAGCCATCCGGTGTTAATTGAACTCACCCCTTTTTACAGCAAGTCTCCTCTCAGAACGTCCTAACCGCCGGTAGTTTGAGCTTTCGGAAGACGCGTCTCAGGTCTTTCTCCCCACTCTTGCCTCGATTTCCCCAAACGGATGCATGCGAAATTCTACGTTTTTGTGTCTGTGCGGCTGCTACGGAGGGATGAATTGTCATAGTGTGCTATAAGCACCGTAGACCGCACTTTACAACTGGTAATTGTCCCCAAAATCGAGGTGGATGGTATTATATTCCATCACTTCGATGCGGGGTGGTGTTCATTCGTGCTGCTCAATTGTCGCTCCCATGCCAGACTCTCCCACTTAGCCGTCCTCGAGTCATCTGCGCTGGCCAAGCTCTGGGTGCTTGGCTTGAGCCAGCCATACCGCTTCTCATGTCCTGCTACTCTTCCCTGGGTAGACCTGCTGATTTCGACCCCGTTGACCTCTTGCGTTCTTTCCCTGATACTCATGACCGACCAGAAGGTCTCCAGCATCACCCAATGGGTGAGGACCCTCAGAAACGACAGGGTACTCGCTTCACTCTCCGGCTTTGACCCTGAGAAAACTCCTTCCATTGGCACCTTCTACGACTTCATGGACCGCCTGTGGCAGGAAGACCTCTCAAAGGTACGTGCCCGGCGGTCTAACCTCCGTCCCCTTCGCAGAAAGCCCAGGAAGGCCAGGTCCGGCAAAAAGTTCTTTCCCAAACACCCAGGTGTCGTCAGGAAACTGGTAGACAAGGCCTTGAAGGGCCGGTCTTTCACGAGGCGACCCGAACGGCTGATCCAAGAGAGCTTTGCCCGTTGCTCCGTGGACCAGTCCATCTCCCTCGGGCTCATCCCCACAAGCTTGACCCTCTCCGGTGACGGCACTTCCCTCCGTACCGGGACCAATCCCTACGGAGTGAAGGTCTGTGACTACCACAAACGGGGCATCTGCCGCTGCTCATGCCCCCGGCGCTACCCAGACCCTGACGCCACCTGGGGTTGGGATAGCTATCGCGGGTCGCTCAGGCTTCCCGGAACGACTCCGTGCTTGGCGTCGTCGCGCTCGCCGAGTTCAGGAAACTCTATCCGTATCTCGAAATCGCCAAGGCCGTCTGGGACTCAGCCCATGACTCCTATGACTCCTACCGCCTGCACCACGAGTAGAACATAGAACCCTTCATAGAACTGAATGAACGGAACTCCGGTCACCGCAAGGTCTCTTCAATCGAGGTCAACGAGTACGGCGTCCCCCGTTGTCCCAGCGGTTACCTCATTGTCTACGGTGGCTTTGACAAGGACCGCAACCGCCTCAAGTGGCGCTGCCCAAAGGTCGCCGGGTCAAGACATCCGAAAAGCCAGATTGCCTGCGAAACCCCATGTTCCCCCTCGCAATACGGCAGGACCGTCTGCACCAGCCCCTTGATGACCTGAGCCTCTTTACGACCACCCCGCGCAGCTCTCCCACCTGGAAGAAAACCTATTCCCAACGCACCGCCTCAGAACGCTGCTTCAAACGCGTAAAGGTCGACTACGAGATCGAAAGGCGCCGGTCAAGGAGCAAGCGGGCCCGGGTTTAGCACGCCCATCTTATAGCCATGAACCAACACATCGATTCCTGGGTCAGATGGGCCCAAAAGGCTCACCCTGACCTCCTATCCGAGATATTCGGTAGGCCCCTCGCCGCTTGAGACGCAGCACAACCGAACAGTACACCTTCTAAAAGCTCATCTTGATGAGCCTGCTTCCCTATGCCCTTTTCAAGGTGCGCACTCCTTCATGAGCCTCGGTTCCTGACGACCTACAGGGTCAGGAAGACTTCTCAATCACTTACTTCAGCTCTATTCCTACGTCTTCCCAGGGAGTTTCTGCGTGTTTCCGAGAGCACTCAGCAAGTGTCCTCTCAGAAAGTCCGAAGTACTGATACTTGGGGCTTTGCAAAAGGAGCGGCGAAATTTCTCTCCCACGTTCGCCCCGGTTTTGGCAACCTGCCTGCCTTAAGATACCAACCTTTAGGCCGTCGTCGTACCTTTATACATATCGCCAAGGCCGTCTGGGACTCGGCTCACGATGCCGATGACTTCTACCGCCTGCGCTGGAAGTGGAACATAGAACCCTTCATAGAGCTGAACGACAGAAACACCGTTCAACACAAGGTCTCTTTCGATTAAACGAGTACGTCCCCCCGTTACTCCGCGGGTTACCTCATGGTCTATGGCGGATTTAAAAAGGACCCGAGCCGCCTCAAGTGGCGCTGTCCAATGCCCGCTTGTTCAAAACACCTCATAAGCTAGGTCGCCTGCCGAGTGCCCTGTTCAACCTCGAAATACGGCAGAACCGTGTATACCAAATCCTCAGATGCAGCCCCTGATGACCTGCAGGGCAAGGGTCCTCTTAATCAATCATTCGCGTATTCCTACATCGTCCCAGGAAGTTCCCAGGTGTTTCCGAGAGTGCTCATAAGTCTGCATTGCGCTAATAGTTATGGTGTTACAATTATTTCAACATGGTTTGTCAGTATAGGACATACCTGACAAGTATTAGGTACTGCAAATTCCATACCAAAGGCATAAGCAGACTAACGAGGTCTTCTTCAGCAGGGAAGTCGCTTAATGGGGAATAATCGGGAGTAATTGGTTACCAAATAAGCCAGTTACAATTGATTGAGCGGTCTGGCAAAATGGTAAGTGAGATCTCATTGCAGGGATAACTGTGGAAATAACTAATACTACAGCGTAAGTTGATTAGTTAGATTCTGCTGAAAAAAGCAGTTTGCCGACTACTCCTCGGCAATTGACCCTTGACAATTTGATCATGGTTTGACGTTGCTGCCTGGCTTTAGATCAATTTGGCCAATGGCCCCGCCTATCCAACAACGACAACCGGCCAGTCCCCGGTACAGCGTCCGGTTGAGTCCATATCGCCTTTTCAGCTCGCTGATCGTTCCTTCCTGACCGGCTCGCCAGTGTTGCAATCGCCGAAACCAGGATTGGCGTTCGTATTCGGTTCGGCTCTGACTGCGTTTGCCTTTGTAAGGCAGGCTGACTTTGCGTACACCCAGGTCCTTTAGGGCGCTTTCGTTTCCTGAACTCCAAAAGCCGCGGTCGGTAGCGATACCTTCCGGCACTTGGCCGGTCCGGTTGACGTGCTCCTCAATTCCTGGGATAAGCAATTCGTGGTCTGGAGGGTCACCCACCATAACGTCATACCCGGTCACCAAGCGTTCCGCGCTTTCGGTCAGGCGCACTTTGTAGCCGAACTCAGTTTCTCGGTGTACTTTGCCACGCCGAATGGGCCGGGCATCCGGGTCAAAAAGGCTCACCTTACGTTCCGAAATATTTAACTGGCCAGCGTTTACCCGACGGGCTTGGCTGATGATCTGTTCCCCCAGGTCCAGAGTCTTCTCCAATCGACTGACCAGGCGCCGTTTTTCCTCCAGGGCAGTTTCAGCAAGTTGCCTGGTGTTCTGGTGCAGCTGTTCTACTACTCTTCGGGCAGCCTGCAAGGTCTTTTCAGCAATGTCGGCCATTTCTCCGGTGATCCGTCGCATGCGCCGCTTCAGTACCTTGGCGATCTGAAGTACCCGTTTCTTGATACTGTGCGTGTGGTCACTGATGGCGGTCCCAGCATCACTAAGAACGGCCTTGGCCTGTTTCACCAGACGTGTCACTACCCGTACCGTGTCCGCAATCAAACCGGAATCGGTGGGATAGTGGATGTTGGCTTCGACCACAGTGGTGTCCACTCGCACTTTGTTACGTCTTTTCAAGAGATTATCTTCCTGTGCCTTCCTGACCAGGTGGGCGTTCAGCGCGGCCATGTGATCGCTTCCGTCTGCATCCAGCCGCTTCCGGATCTTGGTCAGACTTGAGGCATGTGGCACTGACATATTCCAGGGAATGCGACAGAACCGGCGCCAGCTGATCCGGTCCATGACCAAAGCACAGACCTGCCGGTCGCTGAGTCTGTACTGGTGCTTGAGTGCCGTTATGCGCAAGTAGGTTTCCGCTGGTACGGAAGGCCTCCCCAACCGCTGGTGGTTTGTCTCGAAATGGTTCAAAGAAGCGTTCATCGTCCAACCAGGCGTCCAGTTTGGCCAAATCCTCCGGCATTTCAAGTACCTCTTGCGGACAACTGCTCTAATAAGATATCTGTTGGCCATCTTCCTGGCGGAGGCACAGTATTATTCTTCACCTCCGCAGGAACGTCTTCATGTTGAACCATAACCATCATAGGGATTCCCTCCTGGCATTTTGTTTTATTCTCACATAAACAATTCGCCACGGAGACGGGAATCCCTTGATTTACCTGCGGTTTTAAGGATCCTTGTGGCTGACTTTTTCACCAGAATCTAATACTACAGCGAAAGATAGCGTCATAACTCACCTAAAGCAAGCCTTTGCAGTGCCCTTTTCCGATGAGAAAGGTATGCTATCATATTCCGTTTGAGATGATACAAAATCTCATCGAATACCTTTCTGTGATGCAATCGTTTATCATACGCCAAAGACGCTGCAACCAAGCGTTTGACCATCGACATGGTCAACGTTGTGGTTTTTTTAAAACGGTAACAAGGTAAAAAGGTGCGCTATCATGACGAATAACATATGCCTGTACCAAGCCAGGTAAGAGCGGGTTTCGTAATGACCCATACCAAGTTGGCTTTTGCACTCTTCAAAGCACTGTTCAATCGGCCAACGCATGGTAGCCACGCGATCCAGCACTCCCCTCGGCGTATCCTCCGGGGCGTTACTGAGCGAATATTTAATCTTGCCGTTGGCGTAACGGCGAATATAGAGCCATACCGGTTCTTTGGGGACGACGTAGTTCCCGTACTTAGTAGAACTGTAACAATAAACACAGCGTACGCATTTAACATCGGCAATGATCGGACCTTTAGCGCCTTCCGCCAGGATGATGCGCTGCCAGGGAACGCTTTCATCTGTCACGTAATCCACCACCTTTACCGGTGGAACAGAGGCTCTAGCGTGCTTGTATCTCCTGCCGGTGGATTTAGAGGTGGGCACTTCCATCTTCGGCATGGTAGGAAAAATAAGTTGATTGTAGCGTACATCGGCAAAGTAATAGTAGCTTTTCGGCAGCGATTCGAGAAACTCTCTATCAGCCAAATGCGGCGTCGCAGCCGATCCATTTGGCGGGGAAGTGTCCCGAAGAGATCGCGAAGGGTTCGGAGCCGGGCGGGCCAGTCCCGCATCAGCAGTCTTACGGCACAAGCCAGCAAGTGGGAGGCCAGGTTTCTCACCCGCACCCAGGGTAAAATGAGAAAGCGGTTGTTGTTGACCACCTGTGGCAAGAGCTTTTGCTTCTGCGTGGGTTTCCAACCCAAAAACGCGTCCCGCACACCGACGGTGAGCGCCGCTCGGTTGAAACTCAAGGCCGCGATCGGCCGCTCTTTGTGGAAAACCAGGTACTTGATCCGGGGACCAAACATCTTATCATACCCCAGGTAATGGTAACGCCGGGCCAAGAAACCCCATACCGGTTCCCACGAGGTCTTGTTGACCAACCGGATATCTAACAGCCGGAGGTCTTTGAGTTTCCCGACCAGCGGTCGTGTATCCAGCGAAAAGTCATTGTTCATCTCTGCCTCTTGGATTGCCATCAGTTTACTTGCGTCCCCGAACCCCTATAGGATATTGTACCAGGTTATTGTGGTTGTTCAGAGTCTTTCTTAACTTACGCAGTTAAAAAATTTACGCTGTAGTACTAATCGTGGTTCTGTCTTAGCCATCGCAGGAATGCTTCACCGCGTCTAGTGATGCGCGTTGCCTGACGTCCTAAACCAACGACTACACACCCCCCGGCACTCAAACCTTCAAGGCGCACACGGACCTGGTTGGCTGTAATTCTCAAGCCCCGCTTTCTACATCTTTTCGCTAGACTGTCCCTGCCAAGGCGTATCCCTTGTTCCTTGGCAGCCAATAGTTCCTGGAGTATGGCAGCAAATTCAAGTGAATCACCACTAGCCTCGAGTGTTCTGAGTAATGAAAACCACTCTTCTTCCTTTTCTTTACTTTCCGTCTGGCTTTCTAATATCTCATCAACGAGATAACACATCTCTTCTTCACCGCCCTCAGCAATGTTACATATGTAACGGATAACTCCCTCAAGCTGGCGGACATTTCCCGGCCAATCATAGTCTAAGAGACGACGGATTAGTCGCTCTGATATTGGTAAGCAATCGGGCCTGAACCCTCGTAGGATGTGTTCAGCCAGCAAAGGGATATCTTCCTTACGATTTCGAAGCGGCGGAACTATCAGACGGGACTCACATAATCGGTAATATAAGTCAGGGCGGAATAACCCTTGTCTGACGCTCCCCAGGAGATCCTTGTTAGTAGCTGCCACAATGCGCACATCGACGGGGATTATGTTAGTCCCACCTATCCGCATTACCTCCTTTTCTTCAAGAACCCTTAGCAGCTTAACTTGGGTGTTTAAGGGGAGATCACCAATCTCGTCAAGGAAGATGGTACCAAGGTGAGCCTGTTCGAATAGACCCGGCTTGCCACCTTTTCGTGCGCCAGTGAAAGCCCCTTCCTCGTATCCAAAAAGTTCGCTTTCAATTAAGGTGTCCGGCAGAGCAGCAAGATTAGCAGGAATAAATGGCTGTTCTCTCCTTCTTGACAGATTGTGGAGTGCATGTGCGACCAATTCCTTTCCAGTCCCATGTTCTCCCAGTATAAGTACTGTTAAATCTGTAGGAGCAATCTTGCATATGATATTTCTTAGCCGCTGAACATCCGCTGAATTTCCAATAATGTCGTTAATGCTATATTTGGCCTTGTAGGGCTTACCCCTCAGCTGTAGCGAAAGATCGCGTGAAGCTCGATGGAGTTCGGTAACCTCTTTTAAAATTACTACCACTGCAGCAATCTTATTCTCAGTAAAAACTGGGGTTGCAGTTAAAAGAACCTGTCGGTTGTTCAACTGCATCAAACGGTTTACATCTGCTTTCCCGCTTTGTAGAACTCTTTCAATCTCAATAGACAACCGGGCTTGACCCAACCGCTCCCCCTGTGACGCTTTCGCTTGCGTGATCTCGCTTGCCACTGAGTTCATGAAGATTATCCGAAGTTGATCATCAACGGCTATCACTCCATCGTTCACTGAATTGAGTATTGCCATCAAGTAATTCGTGAGTGAGTTAAGCTGTGTCAATAGATTAGTCTGCTTGCTGATCAACTTTACCATTCTTTCACTATATCTGGCTCCCAGCACGTTTGCCCTATCAATACCCAACCCGAGTCGTACCCCTATCTCAACAAGAGTAGAAATGTCAAGAGGCCTGATACCAATGTCAACAATTCGCAGGCCTGGAGGAACGAGATCCGTAATCCCTGGGGTAATGGCTATTTTGATGTCTGGAGAGGGAGACGGTGCGCCTGGGTAATATGGTATAAGGTTTAGATGGTCTATGCCCGCTCCGAGGAGGAGTTCAACAGTCTCTTCTGCAGAGTCTTTCATGTTACTGACCACCAATGCGTTGCCTCGTGGCAGGGATACTACTTCAGCAATTCGGCCCATGTCAAGGGACCGTCGAGCAATAATTACTTTCGCTTCAGGGATAGCTAACTTTGACATGAGTGATGCCTGAGAGAGTAAGATAACTCCCCCGTTGAAGCAAGGCAATTCATTATCTTCCAAACAGGCAGTCTGAACACGCAGTGAATTGCCGAAGAATTCTCTTAGCTGAGATAAAAAGACCTGCTTAGTCAGTGCGCTTTGACATACTATGGTTACTCTTTGGACATCTTGCACTACTACCCTCTCCTGCACAATTTTCCTGAATGTCTCCTTTGTCTACATCCATTGTCCCAGGATTGGTAGGTCTGTGCCACTGTACACTCATCTCATTGAATTACACACTCGGTGTTCAAGCTTTGATGTTGTATAGCATGCAAACGCGTTGAGTATAACCGGTTTCACCCTAGCTACTTCTACACCCCTTATTAGTTTCCTCCGTTCTTTCACCAGCATGTTTGGTTCCAGTCGCAACCTCCTACGCTCTTTACCAACTTCCCTTTGTATTTCTTTGGTAGCATTGGCTCATGTTATTGCTTGCCGGACTGCGGCAGCCACCGCAACTCAGTTAACCTTCCAATGGGACAAGAATAACCGGGTCAGAGGCTCCCAGCTTGTGCTCTGTGCCCGGGCACTCGCCCTGTGGGTCTTAATTGGCTGCAACTACATGTTTGAGAGTTTCTTGTTAATGTTCCCAAGGTGTTTGGCCCCGGGATTAGCCACAAGGGCCTTACAGATGACGCCATGGTCCAGGCTTTGGATAAAGCAAGGTTTATAGCGCGGTGGTTACTTAAGGCAGCCTGCCGTGAAGAGGTGCTATCGATATTTTGCATGCAGCTACCCGTCCATCTCAGTACAAGGCGCCTTCAAGGGCAATGATGAAGATGACCCGTTGTTGGATCACCTTCGGATTCAACAAGAATAAGCGTCCAGATTTGGAATAGTCTATGTACGGCTTGGGGTCACGGGAGACCAGATAACGGTTATCGATGATGTAATGTTGCTTTGCCCCACCGGAGATCTGATATGTCAGTTCCAGGTTGACCACTCGGGCGCTGGGTTGCGCCCACTCTCCGGGACTCTCCGTGGTATCGCCGAACCCTCTGAAATTGCCTGCACCATTGAGACCCGCCTTGGCCACCTGGTTCATCACTTGCTGGAGTCTGGCTCGTCGTCCACCCGGTCAACCCAAAGACCATTGACCGGCACGCAGACAGGCCCGTGCCAAAACCGACGCGATCGATGCTGCCGTCTTGCCCGTTATGGTCTAAAAAAGCATAATCGTCTTCGCCGCCTCCAGGTTGACAGCCCCTTAATCCAAGAGCTTAAGCTACTCACCGGGAATCACGCGGCCCTGATTGTACTACAACAAAGCGGCATGTCTTACCGTCAAGTACTTCTTCGTAGGACCGAAACCTGTAGGTAGCTGCATTTCGCTTTTTCCTCAGGGAGCCTATCTCCTGCCACTTTTCGTCTTTCCAGGCCTGTTTTTTCTTGAGAACCTACAAGAGAGGTACCTTTCCCCACCATTTGAGCTCCAAGGTAACAATTGTCTTGCCCGGACCCAAATCTTCATTAATCTTAACAATCTTAACGGATCTTCACCCCCTCTCGTCTAGGTAAATAGTGAGGTTTTGCTGGGCGGGAGGGGGATTTTTTGTTGAGGTGGTGGTCTATAGCTATAGTAAGGTTGGATTATAATGCCTTGACACAGGTTGTAAATGGGGGTACTGGTCTATTTGGAGGGTGGTGCCATGTTTGTCAAAAGGTCGTGGAACCCGAAAATGAAGGAGCCGAGTCCTACCGGGATCCCGAGACCGGCCAGACGAGGCACAGGCTGCTCATGAACATATCTAAACTCCCCTCACACGTCATTGAAGCGATTGATCAATCCCTGAAACAGGGCCGTGCCGTGGTGAGCCCCGGCTTGAATCTGGAGGTGGGGGATACTTTCAGGGGTGCGGGGCTCCTGGCGGTGTACCGTGCGTGGAAGCAAGAGGGCATGGATGATATGCTGGGTTGCCTGACCATGGCTGAGCGGGAGTCGGTTTTGGCCATGGTCGTTCAGCGGATCCTTGACCCGGGCAGTAAACTGGCTCTTCAAGAGCAGCTTCGCGACACCCAAGCGTCTTGATGAGGATGGACTGTACCGCGTGATGGACAGGCTCCACGAGCACTGGCGATCCGCAAAAAGAGCGGGGACGGTCCGGTGCTGCTTTTGTACGATATCAAGGGGACCGAGTCAGAGGACGGGGAGTACGGTTACAGCAGGGACAAGCGGTGGGACCGTTGCCAGATGGTGATAGGGCTCGTGTGCAATTCGGAAGGGGTGCCCCTGGCGGTGGAGGTATGGCCTGGGAACACACAAGACAAGACCACCGTGACGGAACAGGTCCGGATCCTGAAGGAGCGGTTTGGCATAACCCGAGCGGTATTTGTGGGGGAAGGCGAACATCGCTGAGGTGCTTGAGTCGGGATTTGAGTACATCCTGAAGCCGGAGTGGCACCACCAGCGTTTGAAGCTCAGGAGTATGTCTCCAGATCAGATGGAACTCTTCGACCGGGTGGGGGTGGTACAGTGGCAGGAGGACGGGGTAAGGTACGTGGGGTGTTTCTCGGAGTTCCGAAAGGAACGTGCCGAAAGAAGGCGCCTTGAGGCGATGAAGGAAGTCAAGGAGATTGAGCGTCTTTCGACCACGGCCCGAAAGGGCAGGTACTACTCATGGGTGGGTCGTATGGAGAAGGTGAACGGCATTCTTTCCGAGGGGGAGGTGGCGGACCTTTGGAAGGTGAAGATCAGTGCCCTTGAGCCTTTGGACTCCCCGGAGAAGAAGGCGCTTTTGAACCTATCCGCCGAGGTGGACGAAGAGGCTGTCGCGTTACGGGAGTCCCTGGAGGGCAAGTACCTGCTTCAGACATCCCTTTCTCCGGAGGAATGCAGCGCCGAACAGGTGCGTGAGGCTTACATGCAACTGCAACTTGCAGAGAGGGGCTTTCGGAACATCAAGAGCTACCTGAAGATCCGGCCCATCTACCACTACAAGCGAAGGCGTGTCAGGGCTCATGTACTGATATGCTTTCTGGCCTACTACCTCGAGAAGAAGATTGAACTCGAGCTCAGGAAGAAAGGGGAGCCGAGAGAGGTCGCTCCCCTGTTGAGGGACTGGGACAAGCTGCGACTCGTCCAGATCCGCCTGGAAGCCGGGGAACACTCCCGCACGGAGTGGCAGTGGTGGCTGGGGGATATCGGCAAAGGCATCAAGAGCCAGCTCGAGGACATCGGATGGTGGAATAGCCTGGACGCCTACCGCCGTAGTCTATGCAAATCTTGAGGGACTAACACCTCCATGCCTGATACTGTGGCCTTTTCGGCCCCGTTTTACTTCCCTCGAGAGGGTGAAGATCGGTTAGTGAGGATGTTTCTGGAAGTGTCAAAGTTGGGCCAGATCGGAGGGAATTTCCCTGGGAGTCGTCCATCGCAACTTCCACAAGCCTCGGAAAACACCAGGTAGAAGCAGGCATGTATGGTGGTTTTGCACTACGGTCTGTCGCTCACCTCCATCCTCCCGAACTCGCCCGCGATGCCGAGCGCTCCGAGGCTCGGGATCTGCTCCGGCTTCGGCCGGTCTGGCCTGCCTATCCTCTTTTTTCCGATCTCGATCCAGCTCCACCTTAAGGTCTCGAGCTCCGAGAGGACGTCGGGCCATGTCTTCGCGATCCCGTTCTTCTTCATCCAGTGCTCGAGGGTCTTCTCTAAGAGGTATGCCAGGACGCAGATGAATACGTGCGCCCTGATCCTCAAGTCCTTCCTGTGGTAGACCGCATAATGTAACGCTGTCTTCCACGATGATCGGCTATATCAATATTGGCTCCAGCATTAATCAGCTCCTTTAACAACCTGGTTTTTAAGTACATGGCTGCACATGTTAAAGCCGTTTTGCCAAACGATCCGTGATATCGGTGTTCGCCCCCGATTGAATTAACAACCGCACTATGTCTAAGGTACCATCCCTGACTGCAAACATTAATGGCGTCCACCCATCAATATCAACCGCATTAATATCAGCACCAACTTCCAGCAGCAGCTTCACAGTGTCCCGGTGCCCATGGGATACTACACACATTAGCGGCGTCCTACCAAATCTGTTCGCGACATTGCCGAGCTGAACCGGTTTCTCGCCCTCCGGCAGGCGGTACCGCGCCTGGTGGTCGAGGAACAGTGCTATCAGCTCGAGATGTTACCTGCTTACAGAAATTGGGGCTGGGTGATGGCGGAGATCGCGTTATCTTTCGCCAGGTTACTGCTTAACGACTACACCCGGGTGAAGATGTGCGCGAATCCTGCGTGCCGATGGGTATTTTACGACGAAAGCGGCAACCGCACGCGCCGATGGTGCGAGGAAAGGTACTGTGGAAACCTGATGAAGGTGCGCAGGTTCCGTGCACGCCAGAAGGCTGGCAGCACGACCGGTACGAGCGAGAGATAAATTGCAGGATGATCGCCGAGGGAACCAAGTGAGGTACTGGCTTTATGTTTGAAAGAACAGGCTTTTGATCATACGCCACCCTTTTCAACCCCAGCCGATGGGAAATCGTCCTCCCTGGCCCCGGCCTGCAACGGCACTGCCATCTCCGCGCTGGTCATCTTCCGTCAGCTGATGTACCCACTAACCAGCTTCATGAGCGCTGGTGATATGTATGTCTCTACCATCCCCGCGACGAGAAGCACCGCAGCTGCCATGGCACACAGCACAGTGTACCGAAAGATTTCCGGCAGCAGCGGGTCCGGACTCCTTCTTCGGCGTACCAGGAACCAGGAAAAAGACACGGACCAGGTCGCCGCTGCAAGGGCGACTGGAACCGCGAGGATATTCTGTGGAAACACCGAAACCGCCGCAAACAGCATCCCCCGCCATCCCATCTCCATCGCGAGAAATCCCACAGTAAATCCGAGGATGAACCCTCTCATGAAGATAACTGCCGCGACTACGGGCATACCCACCACGGAAAGCCCAAGCACCCAGAGCAGCGCAGACGTTTTGACATGAGAGAGCGCCACCTGTCCAAAGCCGGGGGATTTTACGCCGGTGCCTTCCACTAACCCTCTAACAAACAAAGAGACATACGAGAAAAGCTCCGCCTTCTGCCCGTAATCCAGTGATTTCATGGCCATGGCTCCTAGTACGATGCCGATGATGAACACCATTAATATGAATATGTAAATGCCGATATTCTCTCTGAAGTTTACAGTCCACCCCACGCTTGTGGCTCGGATATGCCTCATTCTGCCTCCCTCCCCGTACACGTTATGATTGCGGGGAGCGCTTTATGTCTCAATAAGCGACGCGGCCACAGGCCACAGAACTGGCTCCTGTTCTAGCCAGAGAGTTTTTCATGTTGCGAACGAATGTTTGCACTGGTATTATTTATATCAGTGCGCCCCACGAGAGCATCTGGTGCTCTCTTCCAGGTCTTGATAGATCCGTCTCATTGAAGGCGACCGAGCGGGCGCCTTTTGGAACGGCAAAGGCCGCTCGGTTGCAAATCGTCTGGCGCTAGGTACGCGATGCCGCGAAAAAGGATCGAGGCGCAGCCAAACGGGGAGAGTGGCAGGCATGAACATTGATACATACACCATGACCGAGTCTTTAGGGCAGAGAAGGAGCCGCATATTCAAACTGGCCTTCCCCGCCATACTCGAGATGTGCCTTCACATGTTCGTCTGGATCGTGGACACAATGTTCATCGGCAGACTCGGAGCTCAGGCGCTCAGCGCAGTCGGTCTCGGTTCTAACACATATTTCACGACCACGTGGATACTGGGCGGTATCGCCACCGGCACCGTTGCGTTGGTCGCGCGGCACTACGGTGCAGGCGACCTTGAGCGCTGCCAGCGTTATGCAGCGCACGGCCTGTTTATCGGACTTCTGCTTGGTGTTTTCGTAGTGATCGTCGCATACCCCCTCAAGGGGTGGATCTACGATATCGCAGGACTCGAACCAGCGGTAAAGGCACTGGGCATTTCGTACATGCGATTCATAGTACCGGGAGCGCCCTTCCTCCTCACCGCGTTCGTCGCTGGCGCGGCGCTCAGGGGCTCCGGCGATACGCGCACGCCTATGCTGGTATGGGGGCTTGCAAACGTAACAAACGTATTGCTGGACTACGTTCTCATCTTCGGCGCGGGGCCATTTCCCGCCATGGGCGCAGCCGGAGCTGGGGCAGCCAGCCTCATCGCGCAGGTCATGGCAGCAGTTCTGCTTATGCTACGCTTGGCCGGAGAGCAAACTCCAAGACTCCGGGTGTCAGTTTTCTCGGTACACCCCGTGGACATCAGCCTGGTGCGGGAACTTGTCGCGCTGAGTATCCCGGCAGGCGCAGAGACGCTGCTCATGGACGGCGCGCGGCTGGTCAACATGTTCCTGCTGGCCGAGCTCGGTAGCGCAGCGTTGGCATCGGCGCAGGTGGCTATCGCAGCTGAGTCCCTGTCCTTCATGCCCGGCTTCGGATTCACCATCGCCGCAACGGTGCTCACCGGGCAGCACCTGGGAGCAGGCAAGCCCCAGGAGGCCTCACTCGACGCCAGGCAGTCCACTTACCTGGCCCTCGCCATAATGAGCTCAGTAGGGGCCTGCTTCCTCCTCTTTCCACGGTCGATAGTCTCCCTGTTCACCAACGCCCCGGAAGTAGTGGTGCTGGCGGCGGCGTGCCTCTGGGTTTCCGCCTTCATGCAGCCGCTCATGGCTGTCACCGAGGTATTCTGCGGAGTCTTCAGAGGCGCCGGGAAGACTGCGACCGCCATGTGGATCTCTGCCATTGGCGCCTGGGGGTTGAGAGTTCCCATGACCTACGTTGCCATCCGGCATGCCGGCGCATCACTCGTGCAGGTGTGGTGGATAATGGTCTTCGACTGGCTGATTCGAACGCTCGTATCCTTCTTCGTGTTCTCGCGTAACAGGTGGGCCGCCTAGCTCGTAGACCTCAGCCTGCCGTATATACCTCCGCCCCCTGCTTCGACGTCCAGCTGCCCCGCCCTCGCTCCCATCACATACGTCGCTGCGCGAGGGCCCAACAAGCGGCGCAGCTCATCTTCATCCGCTTCGTGCAGCACGTGCATTTCGGTGGCATTCCCGGACAGGCTATCCACCTTTGAGCGCCCCACTCCCGGTATGAATTCAAGCGGTACCTGGTGTATATATGGGGCCGGGGGATGGAACTTGTCCCCCCTGATCATCCACACCCTGTCCAGTACCCCGAGCACAACTCGGTTGCTGTGGCAGGACGGGCAGCGGGTCACGGGGGGATCGACAACTGCCACGTGCTGGCAGATCTCGCACCGGGTACGGTGGTATTTGCCAAGCCTGGGGTCAAGCCCTATGTTGGTAGCGATGAAAGAGGGGCCCCGCCCGCATACAGCATCCATAACCGCCTCGGTGCTGAAAGCCTCAAGTCGCATGACATTGACTTCTCTGCCTATCTTCTCTGGCGAGTGGGCATCTGAGCTGCTGAGAAACACCCTGCCCTCTAGTTCCGGCACCCAGGAAGCCATCTCCGCATCCGCACTCAGGCCCAGCTCTACCGCGTGTATCGCCTCCGGCCGCGTGAAGGTCTTCTCTATCCCACCGCTAGAGGCATATATGCTCTTAAACGGGGTAAAGGCATGGGCGGGTACCAGTGTTCCCCCATGATCCTCCACCGCGCGCAGGAGGTCGTCCGGAGTCACCCTCACACGCTGGCTGCTCAGGTCCGGATTCACCATATACCTACCGAGCCAGCGGGAGAATAGGATGATGCGCTCATTGTGCGGAAAGTAGCACACGAAGTGGGCCGGTCCCTCTGAACAAGCCACCTCGAGTTCGCACGCGGGTAGTATCAGCACCCCCGGGTCCCAGAGAAGCCCGGCGCGCGTGTCTGCCAGCCTCCCCTGGTCCAGCAACCGGGTCAGATCCTCCTGCACTCGCCGGGAATGCATGTCTACTATGCCGGCGACCTCCACTCCCTTACGCTCCACACACTGTGTCAGAATACCGTCCAGCGTCATCCTCCGGCTCGATGCCATCTTCACCCACCCAGCTGCGGTGTACCCCACGTGGATATGAAGGTCTGCATAAACTCCCCGGCCCCTGTTCATAAAAGGCTCGTATACCAGAGCATCGCCGCAATCGTCTTGGCGTCCCTGATATCCCCCTTTCTGATCTTTTCAAGTACCGCCTCACGCGAAAACAAGCCAACCCTTATTGCCTCGTCCTCTTGCGCGTGTGAGCTTCCCTGTTCCAACAGGCTTGCGTAAAAGAGGTAGAGCTTTTCGTTACAAAACCCCGGGGTCGAATAGATGCAGGTGAGCTGCTCGACGTTTTCGGCCTTGTATCCCGTCTCCTCAGCAAGCTCTCTCTCCGCGCATGCAGCCGGATCCTCGCCAGGCTCGAGCTTGCCAGCTGGGACCTCCCAAAGCGCCTCTGCCACGGCATACCTGTACTGCCGTACCAGCGCTATGCGGCCTTCTGCGTCCACCGCCAAAATAGCAACTGCACCCGGGTGTTCCACCACCTCCCTGCTGACCTCCCTGCCGCTTTCAGTCAGCACCATGTCACGCCTCACGTTGATTATCTTCCCCTTATAAACCCGCTCGGACGCTATTGTTCTTTCCACTCGCTCTCTTCCTCCCCCTATTCCCCGCATACACGCCAGCGGCACACGCAGCCCGGAAAAACCACGGCTCCTCCGACGGTCCTCTGCCCATAGTAGATAACGCGTAACCCGAACAGCAGGCTGCTTCCATTGCCTCCTCCCAGGGCGCCACGACTGCCGGATGTCTTGTCCCCGCCCGAGAGCGCGCCCACTGTCTTCTTATAGCAACCGGGCATCCCCTCGGGAATACCACTGTCACTGGGAGCAGCGTCAGCGCCAGCGCCGAGAAGGTATGGTGGCTGAGCCCCGTATGGCGGGCGCGCGCATCCCGGCCGTTGATCCTCACGCTGAACACCGGGCGTCCCCCGAGGGCGCGCGCGGTGTTCGCTATCAATGCCTGATCCACCCCCGTGTGGCCGAACGCTGTCGCCGTCCCCACTATTCCCGGCCCCATACCTGCGATGATCACATCCGCCCGCCCCACCGCCCTGGCGGCCAGCAACGCAGAGGCGATGTTCACGGCCTCGTATGTGCCGCCGAACGCGTGCCCCGCGGTTACGCTAAAGTCGAGGAGGCCGTCTCGCTCGAGTTGTCTCACTGTGCGGGAGAGTGCGATGGGCAACGCTCCTCCATCGGTCATCACGTAACCCACTTTCGCATCCGGCCATGCCTGCCTTACGCCAAACAGCGCTGGCAGAAGCTGACTGTGCAGTTCAAGCGCGATCACCGGTATACCCTCGAGCGACCGGGCGCCTGTCATCACGTCGTGATGCGGCGAGGCCTTTTCCTCAACTGTGAGGCACTTGAACTGAAGCGGCGTGTACCTGAGTTTCATGATGTGTCCCGGCCCTGACAGCGGCTCTGGGGAAGGCGGGAGTCTGGCCGCCACAAAGTGCACGCCTCCGCTTCCAAGGCCAAGCTCAACAGCGGTAGTATTCAGTATGACGGTGTCTCCAGGATGCACCCGCCCCGTCAGTTCCTGAAAGTTGACAGCCTTCTCCAGGTGTCCCAGCACCTCGACAAGCAGTTCCTGCGCCGTCCCGCACTCCGTCACCTCTCGTACCGTTGCTGTTCGCCACTTTATGTTCAACGCCTTTGCGCCTCCACGCAGTGTAATGCCCCGGTCGCTTGGAGGACCGGGGCGGCTTCGCTCATCCATCCCTCTTTCGTTTGAGTGGCAGCTTGCTCAGTTTCCTGTTTACCGCATCGAGTACTGCTCTCACGGCCGATTCGGCCGGGTCCCCCCGGGTGAACACCGCCCCAAGCGAGATTTCCTCTCTACCCCGCGGGGTCAGCAGCACTACCTGGACCAGCGTAACATCGTTCCCCCCCACCTGAGTCGTTTCAAGGCCCTCCAGATTGAACATATAGCCTTCCTTCAGCATGGAGTTGACCGCATTTATTCCCGCATAGGCCGCTAGCCTGCCCGTCTGCCCCTTGAAAGCGCTACCTTCGGATTCACCCACGTATTCCGCTTCAGTGTCTTCAGATTTCACGAGCGTCACTTTGGCAGTCAGGCTGTTTCTCTTCATATCATTGGCCAGTTCCACACTTCTTATTACCACTCTGGGAGACACGACCTGGGCGTTGACACCTGTCAGCTGGGCAACGCTGATCTTCTTGTGGTCTATCGAAATACCCCATTGCGCCGCCAGGGAACTCTCAATGTCCCGCACTACCTGTTTTGGACTTCTGTCCATGGAGGACAGCACGTGGATCTCCTCGATGCCCCCCCAGTCGTTGACAACCACTTTGGCCGAGATAACGCCAACCAGTCTCATCAAGAGCTCCTCGATCTCGCTGACGGTCACCGGTGTTTTTGTTTCGCCCACGAGTCTCCCACCCTCAGTCCGAATTTACTCGCTCAGGTATGCAGCGCCCCTGCGCAACGCTTCCATGTTCATCGGGATTAGATCGTGCCGCCGTTCTGGCAACGCCTTCTTAAGCGACTTCTCCACAGACTCAATGGACACAGCGCCCGTCGCTGCCAGGTATGCTCCTAGCGCGACCATGTTTGCGACTTTCGCGGACCCGACTGCTGTCGCTTCGTCGTTGCACGGCACCCTGAGAACTCTGATGTCTTTCCTTTCCGCTTCCTTGCTGATCAGCGAACTGTTTATAATGAGCAGCCCGCCGGGTACAAGCACGCGCTCAAACTTGTCAAGGGACGGTCTGTTCATGACTATCACACAGTTCGGCTCCGTAACCACGGGGGAAGCGACCTCCACATCAGACACCACTACCATACAGTTGGCCGTACCGCCTCTCATTTCAGGGCCGTACGAGGGGATCCAGCTCACGAATTTGCCCTCGAGCATACCCGCGTAGGCGAGCAGAGTACCCATGAGCATAACTCCCTGGCCACCGAAACCAGCCATAATTACCTGGTGCGTCATGATCCCCCCACCTCCCAGTCGCGGAATACCCCGAGCGGGAAGACGGGCATCATCGCGGTTTCCACCCACCTGAGCGCTTCGACCGGCGTCATTCCCCAATTGGTGGGGCACGTTGACAGTACCTCCACAAGGGAGAAGCCTTTCCCTTCGATCTGTGCGGTGAATGCTTTCACCATAGCCTTCCTGGCCCTGGCTACAGTCTGCGGAGATATTACCGCCACCCGGGCGATGTACGCCGCTCCCTCCATCGTGGACAGCATCTCGGATACCCGGATCGGGAAGCCTGCCACTTCTTGCTGTCTTCCGTATGGAGATGTGGTGGTCTTCTGACCCACCAGGGTTGTCGGTGCCATCTGTCCGCCCGTCATCCCATAGATGGCGTTATTAACGAAAATCACGGTAATCTTCTCGCCCCTCGCTGCTGCGTGCACTATCTCTGCCGCCCCAATGGAGGCCAGATCCCCGTCACCTTGATATGTGAATACGACGCGATCGGGTAATACCCTTTTGAGTCCAGTGGCTACTGCGGGCGCGCGCCCGTGTGCCGCCTGCACGAAATCAAGGTTAAAGTAGTTGTATGCAAACACAGAGCACCCGACAGGCGACACCCCTACGGTCCTTCCGGCGACGCCCAGCTCGTCCACGGCCTCTGCTACCAGGCGATGAATGATCCCGTGGGTACAACCGGGGCAGTAATGTTGGGCGGACTCCGCCAGCGACTTCGGCCTTTCGAACAGCTTACGCACGTTTACTGCCCCCCTTTATTTCTTCGAAAATTGACTCGATCTTTTTTACTATTTCTGCCGGACTCGGCACGACCCCACCGGCCCTGCCGTAGAAGTATACCGGGGCGCGTCCGGCAGCCGCTATCTTCACATCGTCCACCATCTGGCCTGTGCTCATTTCCACCGAAAGGTAAGCCTTGGCCCGGTCTGCCAGTTCATCGAAGGCACGCTCTGGGAAAGGCCACAGCGTGATAGGCCTTATCAGCCCGCAGTCAATCCCGCGGGAGCGCGCTGACTCGATGGCAGCCCGCGCCACCCTCGCCATGGTACCGTACGCGACCAGGAAGATTTCGGCGCCATAAGGGTCGTATATCTCCCACATCGTTTCTTTCTTCTTGATCTGCTCGTACTTCTCCATTAGATGCCAGTTGTGCTTATCAAGGAGTTCCGGATCGAGAATGATGGAGCTGATGATATTCGGAGGTCTTCCCTCCGCCCCTGTCGTCGCCCACGGTTTGGCGACGGGCTCGGGAGGAGGCTCATCTGGGAACTCCACAGGTTCCATCATCTGCCCGAGGATCCCATCACCCAGCACCAGTACGGGATTTCTGTACGCGTCTGCCCTATCGAATGCCTTCATTACCAGGTCCACCATCTCTTGAATATTCGACGGTGCGTACACCAGGGTGCGGTAGTCACCGTGCCCACCTCCCCGGGTCGCCTGGAAGTAGTCTGATTGCGCGGGCTGAATGCCGCCAAGCCCCGGTCCGCCCCTTACGATATTCACGATGACCGCGGGTAGTTCGCTCCCGGCCAGGTACGAAATGCCTTCCTGTTTCAGGCTGATCCCCGGGCTTGATGAAGATGTCATCACCCGCCCGCCCGCACAAGATGCCCCGTATACCATGTTGATCGCAGCCACTTCGCTCTCTGCCTGAAGGAAAACGCCGCCCACCTCGGGCAGCCTCCTTGACATGTATTCCGGCAGCTCGTTCTGTGGAGTGATGGGATACCCAAAGAAGAACCGGCACCCG
Source organism: Bacillota bacterium (assembly GCA_040755615.1). GTDB lineage: Bacteria > Bacillota > Sulfobacillia > DUSP01 > DYEP01 > DYEP01. The sequence continues at coordinate 92,862 of JBFMAL010000001.1, read as the reverse complement.
GCTCTTATAGCAGCCTCCCCTATTGCCTCGTTACCCTTCATCAGTATCTTTTCGCCCATTAAATCCCCTCCTTGGCGGGCCCAAGGTCCGTCAGTGTTTGTAGACTTCAATCGCACAGTCCGGGCACATCCGGGCGCAAATCGTACAAGAAGTGCATTTCTCCTGCTCCGTGACGGTCGCAGGCCTGTACCCCTGCCTGTTCAGTCGGTCTGCGAGGTAGATGATGTTCTTTGGGCAGAACGTAACGCACAGCTCACACCCTTTGCACCGCTCTTCATCAAACACTACCCTTTTGTCCAAAGCTATTCCCCCTTCGTGCGGTTCCAGGGAGGCGTCATGTAAAGGCGTAGCCCGAGTACGGGAACACCGTGTACAACCTGACGAACCGCGTGCTCAAGCGTATCCACGCATGAGACGAATTTCACCTTCTTCCCTACCTCTGCCGCAGCATCAAGCACAATCGAGAGGCCGCGCGTGACGGTGGAAACATCGGTCAGCGGGCCCAGGTGAGTGTTGCAGACCAGACCCGTGGCGTACAAGTTGGATGCCTGTTCCACGGAACGCAGCACGGACTGTATGGAAGGTACGTCGCGGGTAAATGGCCTCTGCGTGTTGACCACAAACAGCGCCTCGAATTCTCCTTCAACCAGCTTGTCCTTTATCAACTTTAGCACCCTCGCCCCGAGGTCATTGCCTCCCACGTCCAAAATGACGCGGCCCTTGATGGCTTCGGGAATATGCCGGAGCCCCGAAGGCGGGATGGGCAGGCTCGAAGAGCGTACAGAATGCGGCGGCGTCACCACCCGAATCCCGTACGCCTCGATTTCCTCCTGCCGCTCGCGCGTGCGCAAGAATGGAGTTACTGTATCGAGGTCAACCAAGGTGACCTGTTCCCCTCGCGATGCGAGGCGTACGGCTAAGTTGATAGAGATCTCCGTCTTGCCGCTGCCGTACCCACCAAAAAAGATCAGTATCCTCCGGAGCAGGTCCAGTTCACCGCACATACATCCTCCGAAGCCCTGAGAGCCTGGAAATCCGCTCCTCCGCCATCACGTTGGCCGCTTTGTACGTGGGGATCCCGTCCCGGTCTGAGATTTCAAACACCCGAGACACTTTGTCGTATATCTGAGCAACCCTGGCGAACGCCCTGTTTCTGCTGTAGCCTCCTGGTTCAAACTCGTCGGCGACGTTGATCACCCCACCGCCGTTTATCACAAAGTCAGGAGCATACAGAATGCCTCTCTCAGTCAGCCTGTCGCCGTGGGCGGGCTTCGCCAGCTGGTTGTTAGCTGCACCCGCGATGATCTTGCATTTGAACCTGTCCACTGTGTCGTCATTTACCACGGCGCCCAGCGCGCAGGGCGCAAATATATCACACTCCACAGCGCAAATGTCGTCCGGGTCCACTCTGGCCGCACCAAATTCGGTCACAGCTTTTGCTACCCTGTCTTCAAAAATATCTGACACGATCAGGTGTGCCCCGTCATCGTGCAGGTGTCTCGCCAAGTGATATCCTACATGCCCCATACCTTGGATGGCCACTGTCCTTCCCCTCAAGCTTTCTTCGCCGAACACCCGCTTCGCACACGCCTTCATGCCACGGAATACTCCAAAAGCTGTGGCAGGCGACGGGTCACCGCTTGAGTCAGGCAACCCCGCTACGTAGCGTGTTTCGTACCGGACAATAGCCATATCGGCGCTACTTGTACCCACATCCTCCGCGGTGATATACCGCCCTCCCAACGTAGCGACAAACCTGCCGAATGCCCTGAACATCTGCTCGCTTTTGTCCTTGCGGGGGTCACCAATGATAACCGCCTTCCCACCCCCCAGATTAAGCCCCATCACGGAGTTCTTGTACGTCATCCCTTCTGAAAGCCTGAGCACGTCGAGTATGGCTTCGTCTTCATTCTTGTACGGCCACATGCGGCACCCACCAAGTCCCGGACCCAGCGTGGTATCGTGTATGGCGATAACGGCACGAAGGCCGGATGCCCGGTCGTAGCAGAATACTACCTGCTCATGACCGTGTTCTGTAAGGTAATCGAAAATCTCCATAGCGCACACCTCCGGGTGATCATCTGTGTGGTAGGTACATCCGATTGAGTTTGCCGAGGTTCTCAATCCTGCGCTCGGCCATCAGTCTGGCCGCCGCAGCCGTCGGTATCCCTTCAGACCTCGAGATATCAAAGATTTCGAGCAACCTGTGATAAATCTGCGCGGCCTTTCTGAACGCTCTGTCCCTGTTGAAGCCCTCCCTCTCATCCGCCACCTGGATGAGGCCTCCTGCGTTTACTACAAAATCCGGCGCGTAGAGTATCCCGCGCTCGTGAAGCAGTTGCCCGTCTGATTCATCTGCCAGCTGATTGTTGGCCGCTCCTGCCACAGCCTTGCACTTTAGTCTCGGAATAGTTGATGGATTGAGCACGGCCCCGAGCGCGTTGGGAGAGAAAATGTCACAGGGTACATCGAAGATTTCGCCGGGTTCGCACAGCGTGACTGAGGATTCCCGGGCCCAGTTGAGCGCGTATTCGCTGGTGTCCGTGGCCACCACTTCGGCCCCTTCATCCATTAGATGGCGTACCAGGTGCCTGCCGACCTTGCCCAGCCCCTGCACAGCAATGATCCTGCCCCGCAGTGAGTCGGTTCCCCAAATCACATGCGAACAAGCCTTCATCCCTTTGAACACTCCGTACGCCGTGATGATAGATGAGTCGCCGCTGCCGCCGAATTCCTCAGGAAGCGCTACGAGATGCCTGGTCTCGGCCCGTGAGTACACAAAATCATACGCGGTGGTACCCACATCGGTGCCGGTAATGAATCTCCCTTTCAGGGTCTCGACGAATAATCCAAACGCTCGAAACAGTTCTTCCGACTTGTCACTGTGGGGGTCGCCCCAGATCACAGCCTTACCCCCACCGTAATTCGCACCGCAGGCTGCAGACTTGAGGCTCATCCCGTACGAGAGCCTGATCGCATCGTGGATGGCGTCGCCCTCCTTCTCGTAAGGCCACATCCTGCAACCTCCAAGAGCAGGGCCTAACGTGGTGTCGTGCACAGCAATGATAGCCTTCAACTTGCTGGACTTGTCATGACAGAAAACCAGCTGTTCATGACCATATTCGGACATACTGTCGAAGATGCCCATTTTCAACCCTCCTGGCCCGTTTATCGGTTGCGACTCGCACAAAAGATAGGTCCCGACTGACGGCACCTATCAACGTTATGTTCCTTTTCCGTTATATCGATATTCTCGATGCGATCCTCAATTCCCTTCAACAGGCATCAAACTGTTCGAATTGTCCGGACGAAATGGCTGAGGTGGTCATTTGTGCCTACCCAGCTCGTCAAGCCATCGCAGTACCGCGTTTCTTTGGATAATGGCACTGAATGAGACCATCTCAGACAGTGCGTTCAAAAAAAGGAGCAGGAGGAAGATTGCCATCCTCACCCAGTTCTGACCGATCGATAGCACCAGAAGGCCCACCACGCCGCCCAGGAAGTTGGCGCCCGTATCGCCCATCATCGATCTCTCTGACAAGTCATGGCGAATGACACCTGCAACCCCAAACAAAGACGCGCTCACAATTGGGTAGAAGGCACAAACAAAGAGCCAAGCGGGCGCCGCCACCAGTAAAAAGGCTTTCATCCCTCTTCCCGGCCTTAAATCGAGTAGGTTCACCAAGTTCACCGCCAGGGCGAACAAGACGGCATCCGGCAGCCAGAACAAGGCGCTACGTCCCGTAATCACTGAAGACGCAAATACGCCCGCAATGAACCCTGCCGCCATTTTCAGGACCCCTGTTGTAACGGTGCCACGAAGCAGAGCTCGTATGTGGCCCCTGAAACCCTTGTCGCCGGAACCGAACAGGTCATCAACAAGCCCTGCAAGCCCAACGAGGATAGGCGCGAGTATTGATGCGCTGGCCGCGGTGTGCAAGCGCCCCGCTAGCGCTACCGCAAGCGAGGCGGAGAAAGCGGAGGAGAGAATAATTACTACGCCGGAAGGATATGGTACCGGGCGCCCCCGGTAGTTAATCCTCGTCAGTCCGCGCGATTGCATGACAGGTGTGAGCGATGCGTGCAAGAGCGCAGCGACCGGCAGCGCAAGTAGCGAAATGCCTGTACTTAAATAATGCGCGCCCAAGCGGCCCTCATGGCATGAAAAAGTTGTCTGGCCCGGTGCACAAAACCCGCAGCGTCCCTACCCGTGCCTTTGTGAACTATGTCCGTATCTACTTCTACCACCGAAAAACCCCCTCTCACCGCGTCCACCGTGAGTGCCAGTTCCATCCCGAACCCGTCTGCCAGCCTGCCCACCCGCTCAATGACTTCCCGCCTCACTGCCCTGATGCCAGAGAGTGGACACTTGGCTGAAAACCCGCACAGCTTCCAGATGGCAAGCGCACAAAGCCTCCGCGCTATTCCAAGTCCGCCGCTGCCCTCTTGAGTGGCGATACGCGCGATCGCCATGTCCGCACCATTTGCTGCTGCCTCCACGAGCTTTGTCACCTCGCTGGCCTGCCTTCCGATGTCCGCGTCTACAAACACGTAGAGATCTGCTACCTGCTGCTTGAGCGCTAAGTTGATTGCACCGCCCTTGCCCCTATTCCTCCCGGTGCTTACCACCTGCGCCCCGGACATTTCCGCCCTTTCTCTCGTGGTATCGCGTGAGCCGTCATCCACTACCACAACGTCGTCAACTACACCGGTGTCTAAGAGCGCGCTCACCGTGTCCGAGACAGTCCTTTCTTCATTAAATGCCGGCACTATTGCGAGTACTTTCACTTCGAAACGCTTCCTATCTCAGGAAAAAGCATTGATGCACCCTGTTTGCTTCCATAGTGACCCTTCATACCAAGGAGCCCATAAACAGTGGATATTTCACCGAATATGGTATCCATGTGGTCGACAAGACTTACGTGACCAGCGAATAGAGAAAGGGGCGACGACGCGTTTCGCGTCTCGCCGCACACTACCGGAATTCCGCTGCCTGCAATGCGTGAGACCAGCGGAAAATATCTTTCGTCTATTATCTTCTTCGGGGTATTATCCCCGAAAACCAGCACAAGGCCGTCAATCTGTCCGGAACCCGTGACAAGGTCAATTACATGTTCAAGTACGGGTTCCAGTTCTTCAGAGAACAGTTCGTCGGCAGATAGAGTAGACGTGGTGGCCCCAGCCGTCCTCACTGCCCGGATCACCCCGGCGGGTACGTCTGCATCCTGCACGCACAGGAAGACTATATGCCTGCCCTCGAGTTTTCCCGACAAAAGGTACACTTCAGTGGCCAAGACGAATCGCTGGAGATCTTCAAGGGCCATCTTTGTGCTCTGCAGTTCCTGCGTCTTTATCTGATTATCACGTCTGAGCTTTTCAAACTCAGCCTCGAGCACGGTGATCATTTGCTCCTGTTCTCTTATGAACACATCATCCCCGAGAAGCACCGTACCGATGAACACCCCGAGCCCCAAAGACAAGAACACGGCGACTACAGTGAAAAGCTGTGACCTGTGATCAAACACCGACCATCTCTCCCTAAACCCCGAGGGCTATCTTAAGTCTAAGAAGTATAAGTCGCAAAAGCTGCCTGACCTGCGGGGAAGTCGCACCTATGAGGAGCGCGGGCACGAAAGATGCAGCCACAAGCAGCGCTGCGTTTTTTATACCCGACCCGGGACAGTACAGCCGGTTAACGCCTTTTGCATCCACCAGCCTTTGCCCTACCTTCATGCGTACCAGCAACGTGCTGGCCATCCCAGGGCGACCCTTCTCAAGAAAATCTACGATGTTTGAATGAGTTCCCACCGCGACAATAAGCTTCGCCCCAGCCTCGTAGGACAAAAGCAGCGCCACATCCTCACTGGTGCCGGGCGACGGGTAGACCTCACAGCTCATGCCCAACTTTTTAAGCCTCTCAAGCCCCGGCGCCGTGCCTGAAAGGTACGCATGCACCACCAACGACGCTCCCGAAGAAAGCGTGCTATCCGATACGCTATCCATATCACCTACAATAATGTGGGGTGTAAGTCCCATCTCCAGCAGGGCGTCGGCCCCGCCGTCCACTCCGATAAGGACCGGTTTTTGCTCTCTTATAAAAGCCCTGATCATCATGAGATCGCTTTTGTATTCCGGACCCCGGACTACCACCACTACATCGCGCCCCTTCAACGGAAGAAACGCGTTCGGCAGTCTCTGTCTGCGGAAAATGAAATCTTTCTCCTTGGCTGCGTACTCCAGCGTGTTCTCGAGAAAACGCCTGAGCTCTTCGTTCAGCCTTGCGCTGGCCTGTTCAGCTTTTTCCATTATCTCTTCCTTCGTCAGGGGCGTCCGGATCGCTATCTCACCCATGGGTGTCTTCAGTTCGCTGCCCTCTATTGATATCTGATCCCCGTCCTGCAGCATATCCCAAATGTGAGGACCCAGGTTATCATAAAGGGGGATACCGGCGTCGACCAGGACCGACGCGCCCAGAGCGGGATATCGGCCGGATATCGAGGGCGCGACGTTCAAGACAGCACTTACGCCGATTCCCGCCAGAGTCCTGGCAGCCACTTCATCAAGATCCTTGTGGTCCAAAAGCGCAATATCCCCGGGCTTTAACCGGCGGGCAAGGTTCTTCGTTCGCTTGTCCTTCTTAACCGTTCCTTTCACGATCGCACCCGTCATTTAGTATCCCCAGCCCGCAGAAAACCATAAAAGCCTGCCTTGCTAGGCAGGCCCGCGGCTCTCTTGGTCCTCTTTATCCCTATGACGCCCGGCGCTCCATGCGGAGCTTGTCCGCTATCATTGCAATAAACTCCGAATTGGTGGGTTTTCCCCTTTCCTGGCTCACCGTGTGGCCAAACAGGCCGTTGATGGTGTCCAGATTACCCCTGTTCCATGCAACTTCGATGGCGTGGCGAATGGCCCGTTCAACCCGGCTTGGAGTCGTCTTGTACTTGGTGGCGATAGCAGGGTACAGCTCCTTCGTGACGCCCGATAGAAGCTCAACTCGTTCGACCACCATTATAATGGCATCCCTCAAATAAAGGTAACCCTTAATATGCGCCGGTATGCCGATGTCATGAATCATCTGGGTGACCTCACGGTCCACATTCTGGGGTTTGGGTGAACTGACTGCCTTTGGCACTGTCTTGGTGGAGCACAACTGCCGCACTCTTTCCACGAGCACATCCAGGTCGAAAGGTTTTAGGATAAAGTAGTCGGCTCCGAGCATGGCAGCCTGTTGAGTCACTTTCTCCTGTCCAAACGCGGTGAGCACTACGACCCGGGGCCTTTGTCGAAGACCGCACAGCTGTTCAAGTACTCCAATTCCGTCGAGTTCGGGCATAATAATATCCAGAATAAGTACATCGGGAGACAAGGTTTTAACCATCTCTAGAACGTCTGAACCAACATGAGTGATACCTATGAGCTCCATGTCTGGTTGGGATACAATGTGTTGCCTTAAGAGCTCGCACATCTCACGGTTGTCATCTGCTAACATTAATCTGATCATAATAAAAATCGCCCCTTTCTTTCCCATGGAATATTCTACACAATTCTGCTAGTTCCTGCCGTAATGCAACAAGACTTTTCCAATTTTTGTAATCAAGTCTTCGGGGCAGGCAAGCCAGAAAGACTGCCTGCCCCGACGCTCTATCCCACCGCCTTCAGCCGGCTCTTGTTCATCACGTCGAGCATCCATTCAGCAAACACCCCGTATCCTCTCGTGGGATCGTTGACAAGCACATGAGTGACTGCTCCTACCAGCTTTCCGTTTTGTATAATCGGGCTGCCGCTCATACCTTGGACTATCCCCCCAGTGATCTTCAAGAGTTCAGGGTCGGTTACTTTTAACACCAGCCCTTTGGTATCAGGCAATGACTGTTTGTTCACACGAATGATCTCCACTTTGAAGCGTTCAAGTTTCTGATCTTTCACGACGGTGATGATCTCTGCGGGTCCTTCGCGCACCTCCGAACACGCCGCCACGGGCACAGGTTCGGGAAACAGGGGGTTTTCCAGCACAGACGCGAGGGTGCCCACGATCCCGAATTCCGTATTCCTGTCAATGGTCCCCAGCACGTCTCTTTGCTGGATAAACACACCGATCTTTTCTCCTGGCTGGCCCTTGCGGCCGGGTTCTATGCCCGATACTGTCGCCCGCACGATCCGCCCTTCACTGACGTCCATAGCTGTCTGGGTTTCCGCGTCGCTGACCATGTGTCCGAGCGCCGCATACGTCCTCTGTTCCTCGTCGTAGAAGGTCAAGGTGCCCACTCCGGCTGCGCCGTCCCTGACCCACAAACCGATGCGATAGCGTCCGGTCTCCGAGCAAAAAGCGGGCGTTACCTCACGTTTTAACATAACCGAGCCGCGTTTTATTTCAAGCACCACCGTCTGTCCGGCCCGGCCTGCCGCCTCTGTCAGTGCGGCCATCTGCTCGTCTGAATGAATCAAGAAACCGTTAACCCGCATGATGATGTCGCCCACCTGCACTCCCGCATCCCGCGCAGGATATGTCACTTTCGAATTGGTAGTGACCGGCGCAAGTTTTACTACCAGGACTCCCTCGGTACGGAGTAGAATCCCGATGGAATGACCGCCAGGATATACCTTTACTTGGGGCAGCACTTCCACCGTGACTCGCTTAAAGGGGATGATGCCAAAGAGCCTGAAATACAGGTTCACGGTACCTTCACGCTCAGATTCAATGGAAATGCGCTGCGACGCGCCTGACCCAGCCTCTCCGAGGCGCACCACACCCTGGTGATCCATTCGGACGCTGAGCGGCAGGCGGAATCCGGGGTCAATCAAGTGGCTTTCTCCCTGAGATATCCGGATGCTTTTTGGGAATTCTACAAATAGCCTAAACTGAGGGGTCATGCAAAAGGCTAAAATAGCCATGATGACGACATAACACATGATGCGCTTTCTGGTTTTGATGCCCAACGTTTCCTGCCTCCTGCACTCCCGTCCCCTTTGGCTCTCACCTCTCATCTGGCATTTCGTGTACGTACTTAAAGTGTCCATTAGACATGCTGTAGTATCCCGCGATGTCTACATAACGAAGCAAACACATACCGGATGAACTGGTTGTTGATGAAAAAAACAGGCCATCTGCGCCTATCACGTTGGCTTCCAAAACTCCCCAGGCGCGTGAAATCCCTGTCAAGCGCCCGAACAGACCACGTTGAAGCCTCTCTGAGAAACATCCTTGGTAGTCAACGATTCCGAAACTTCGCTTTCTGATGGAAGTTTGCTTGACATCGCTTGTCCCTAGCGATATATTGATGATGTAAAGCACGCTTTACATTTCAATGCGGAGTGCTGTCATGAAGAACAGGTTAGAAGAAATACGCAAGCAGCGGGGAATGACACAGGAGGAACTTGCTGCTGCACTGGAAGTCTCCAGACAAACTGTCGGTTCACTCGAAAACGGACGATACAATCCCTCCATTATCCTGGCCTTCAAGATCGCCAGGTTCTTCGGAATGAGCATTGAAGAGATCTTCATCTATGAGGAGGAGCAGACCTGTGAAGAGTAACAGCACCGGAAAGTACATGGTGCTTTCGGCAATTGGGTTGGCGGTTCTGGTAGCAGGGGTTGTGCTCGCAAAGTCGATGCCTGACGCACAGGGCATCACTAAGACACTGTGTTATATCTTTATCTGGATAGGCGCGGGCATTCTGGGATGGAATCTCGGCACTGCAATACAACACCATTTGCTGAAGAAAGACCAGGAGACAGCCGGACGGATCGAAATCGAACAGAAAGACGAACGCAACAATGCCATTAACGCCAGGGCAAAAGCAAAAGCATACGACTTGATGTTGATGGTGTTTGGTGCACTGATATTTGCGTTTGGATTGATGAAGGTTACGGTGTCTACCGTTATCGCCTGTGCGGTCGCCTACCTGTTTGTCGTCGTCTCTTATGTCTACTATCTCATCAAATACCAAAAAGAAATGTGACCATACGAACCAAAAACACCACGAGCAGGAGCGATGGCCTCCTGCTCACTCTTTTCGGGAAATCATCATGACACGCGTCTTCTTGTCACTTCGTACGGTACCTTGCCAGCAGCTCCTTGGCCTGCGCCCTGGTGGTATCGCTTACGCTTTCACCGGCCAGCATCCGGGCCAGTTCCTCGACCCTCTCCTCCTGGTCAAGCCGCCTGACCCTGACCACGGTCCTTTCAGTCCCTGCTTCAAGCACGCGTTGTTTCTCAATGGCGTAATGCGCGTCCGCTGCGCACGCGATCTGCGGCATGTGAGTCACACAGAGCACCTGGCAATGGTTGGCAAGCAGCTTCAGCTTGTCCGCCACGCAGGTTGCGGCCCGTCCCCCAACTCCCGAGTCGATTTCATCGAATATCAGGGTCTGGATATTGCCCGCCGACACCACCTTCAGCGCAAGCATGACTCTTGAAAGCTCGCCACCTGAAGCTACTTTGGCTAGCGGCTTCATCTCTTCTCCCACGTTAGCTGAGAATAGAAACTCCACTTCATCCTTGCCTGAAGGTCCGGGCGAGGTCGGCCTTATCGCCACCCCGAACTGCACTTTACTCATACCCAGCTCGCTGAGGTGGGCCAAAGCCATCTCGCAAAGAAGCTTACCTGCCTCCTGTCGCTTTTGTGTTACCGCCTCCGCGCAGTCATTGTATTCTCTCAAAAGAGCAGCTTCTCGGCAGGCGAGATCTTCCAAAGCTACTTCTATCTTTGTCAGCGAGGCGAGTTCCTTTTCAATTGAATCCCTGTAGCTCAGGATCTCCTCCACCGTAGCCCCGTATTTCTTTTTTAGCCTGCGTATTTGTTCAAGCCGTTCTCCGACCCATCTCTGCCGCATCGGATCGGCTTCAATGCCGTCGTGATAGTCGTGGAGGTCGCGTACGGTCTCGTCTATGAGTATCAGGCAGTTCTCAACACACCCGGCGAACGCGGAAACAGCAGGGTCCAGCGCGGCCGCTGATTCCAGCTGCATTTTCGCCTCAGCCAATAGGTCCCTTGCGGCGTAACCCCGCGCCTGGCTCGACAGCAGCGCGATGGCTGAAGCAGCCGCCTGCCGCAGCGCCTCTGCGTGCTCCAGCACTTTCATCTCGCGTGCGAGTTCTTCATCCTCCCCGGGCACGATGCGCGCCCTGTCGATCTCTTCTATCTGGTACTTTAGAAGGTCGATCTTTCGCTCCCTGTCCCTCTCCTGCCTGGCCAGTTCCTCCCTCTGCGCCCTGCACTCCGAAAGTTCCCTGTATATGGCCGCGAGCCGGGCAAGGGTTGCCAGGTGTTCCTCTCCAGCAAGGTGATCCAGGAACAGGCGGTGAGCATCTGGCTGAAACAGGCTCTGGTGTTCGTGCTGGCCGTGCACGTCAACAAGCCGGGCCCCTACCTGTCGGAGCACTGCAGCAGTAACAGGACGGCCGTTAAGTCTCGCGGTGCTCCTGCCGTTTGAAGATATTTCCCTGCTTAAGATCAGCTCGCTTTCTTCCGCTAGTTCCGTCAGCTCGGAGCCCGAAAGGGACCCTTCATGATGTTCAAAAACCAGGTCTACACGGGCTTTCTGGTATCCGGACCGAACAAGTTCAGAGCTGGTCTTCCCACCTAGAGCCGCCAGAACCGCGTCTATCAGGATGGACTTGCCCGCCCCGGTCTCGCCAGTAAGCACACACAAACCTGGTTCAAGTTCAAGCGAAAGGCTGTCGATTATAGCGAAATTCTCTACATGGAGTTCACGTATCACCTGATCACTCCAAAAGCTCTTTCAGTTTTAAGACGGTACCGAGCGTGGCCTCCTTGGGCTTAACCACCACTATTACGGTATTATCCCCGGCTACCGTGCCTACCACTTCGCGCCACCTCAAGCCGTCAATGGCTTCCCCTGCGGTTGAGGCTGTACCGGTGAGGCATTTTACCACAACGATGTTCTCGCTGTGGTCTATGCCGACGCAGCACTCCCGAAATAGCCGGCGAAAACGATCAGATGGGCTAAGTGCCGCAGACTCCTCACGCAGCGCATACCGATACCTGCCGTCCCCCACAGGTACCTTGATAAGATGCAGTTCCTTGATGTCCCGCGAGATCGTAGCCTGCGTTACGCTGATCCCCTCCTCGCCCAGCCTTCGGGCGAGTTCCTCCTGCGTTTCTACGATCTCATCTTTGACGATCTCTAAAATCTTCATCTGCCGTCTGCTTTTCAACAAGGCACCTCCCGATGTCGCCAGGTCCGGCATAAAGCCATTGTCCGTGACTGGTTTCGTCGTTTTTCCGACGAATTCCTTCTTCACTGAAAACGCGAGTCTCCTTCTTTGAGCTTCCGCCTGAGGACTTCATAGAAGTTCCATTCTGGTAACCGTACCAGTCTGACCGTAGCGTCAGCTCTTCGCACGACGATTTCGTCGCCCGGTTCGAGCGCCACGCCGTACTGCCCGTCAACCGTCAGGTTGCTCCCCGGATAAATCGGGTTTATCTTCACTTTTACTGTCTCCGTAGAGGCGATTACGAGTGACCGCCAGTACAGCGTGTGGGGGCAGATGGGGGTGATGATCATGACTTCAAGGTTGGGATTGACGATGGGGCCGCCTGCGGAAAGGCTATACGCCGTGCTCCCGGTAGGCGTCGCTATAATGAGCCCATCTGCAGGATAGGTATCCACGTAGGATTCATCTATGGCAACATGCAGCGATACCAGCCTGGCAAAAGAGCCCTTGGTGACGACCACTTCATTCAGCGCAAGCAGCCTCTGCGTGACCTGACCTCCCCGATGGAGCAACGCCTCGAGCATCATGCGCTCTTCGAGCTTGTACTCCCGCCGTAAAATGGCTGGCAGCACGCCGAAAAGTTCCGGGAGCTCCACCTCCGTCAAGAAGCCCAGTCGTCCGAGGTTCACTCCGAGCAGCGGTGCCTGTGACGGGGCGATGCTCCTTGCTGCGCTGAGGAGAGTACCGTCTCCACCGAGCACCAGCACCAGCTCAACAGAAGACACCCACACAGAAAGCGGCGCGCCCAGTTCCTCCCTACCGACAGCCGCTGCTTCTCGCGTTGGCATCCACACCCGAAATCCGTTCTCCTCAAGCCACCCAGCCACTCTGAGCGTGATCTCCCGGGCACCGAGCTTGTCAAGATTAGGGATAATGCCTGCACTTCTCAACGGGTTCTCCCCCTTGACTCGACGTGGGCCTGCTGTACTATGCGTTGAAGCTCCGCTCCGGTGTCAACACCGTCGTCGCACGGCCCGTTTTTAATATGAAGAAGGAATTCCAGGTTGCCTTTGGGCCCTCGTACCGGCGACGGGCAAACGGCCTTCGCGGTGCGACCCGAATCGGAAACAAATCTCACAAGCGTTCTCAGCACGTCCAGGTGCACTGTCTCATCACGCACGACCCCGCCCTTGCCCACTCCCTCTCTCCCGGCCTCAAACTGGGGTTTGACCAGCGCTACGATATCTCCTCCGGGGATAACAATATCATAAAGCGGAGGCAGTATCAGTTTCAGGGATATGAACGACACGTCCACTGTGGCGATGTCGCACGGTGCCACGTCTGTTTTCCGAAGAAATCTCGCATTCGTCTTTTCCATCACGATTACCCGGGGGTCGGAGCGCAGCTCCCACGCCAGCTGCCCATATCCGACGTCGACAGCGTACACAACCGCCGCACCATTCTTCAGAAGGCAGTCGGTGAACCCGCCCGTACTGGCTCCTACGTCTATGGCGGTGGCGCCGCGTACATCGATCCCGAATGCCGAAAGCGCGTGTGCCAGCTTCAGGCCTCCGCGGCTTACAAACCGGTGCGGCTCATCCGTCACTTCAATAACAGCGTCAGGCGAAATCCTCGCACCTGGTTTGTCCAATACTTCCCCGTTCACCCGAACCGATCCTGCCATGATGACTGCCCTCGCTCTCTCTCTGGACTGAAAGAGTCCTCGCGCAAGGCATACCAGGTCCAGCCTATCCTTTCCCCTATTGAGCATGACCTCTACCAGCCCCCGCCCGGCGTACACTCCGGTACTTCCCCTGGGTAACGAACTGGGCGACGGACCTCGCCACACCATCCGGCGTCAACCCCACTAGTACCAGGAGTTCATCGCGCTTCCCATGTCCAACGAAAGTATCGGGCAGGCCGAGGATCCGCGTCTCCGCCCTGATGTCCCGTTCAGCCATGAACTCAAGCAGCGCGCTGCCAAATCCCCCTGACGCCGAACCCTCTTCCAGTGTTACCACTTTTGAAAAGCGCCTCAGCAGCGGGTCAAGCGTGAAAGCATCAAGGGGCTTAAGCCACCGCACGTTCAGCACTGCCACCTCAATCCCGCTGTTCGACAGCGCTGACGCAGCCTCAAGCGCAGTGTACACCATCGGACCCACTGCCACGATCAGGCACGCGTCCCCATCCCTGACGAGCTCGGCGCGCTCGATGTTTACGGCGGAGGAGTCGGAAAGCGGTTCAGGTATGGAGCCTCTTGGATACCTGATTGCCACAGGGCTGCCCAGGTCTATGGCGCGGCGCAGCATCGCAGCAAGTTCCACTCCGTCGGCGGGCGCCATCAACGTCATGCCCGGGACGTGTCTCAGGTAGGCGATATCAAACGCACCGTGATGGGTCGGCCCGTCCTCCCCTACCAGACCAGCCCTGTCCAGACAAAAAACCACAGGCAGGCCAGGGATGCACACATCGTGCACCACCTGATCGTACGCCCTCTGAAGGAATGTGGAATAAATGGCAACCACGGGCCGGAGCCCGCTGCTAGCCAGGCCTGCGGCAAATGTCACTGCGTGCTGTTCGGCGATCCCCACATCAAAAAAACGTCCGGGATACCTGGACTCAAACTCAGAAAGCCCGGTACCGTCCGTCATTGCCGCAGTGAGGGCCACAATTCGCTCATCCTTTGCAGCTAGCTCGCACAGCGCTTCCCCGAACACCCGGCTGTACGTGACGCCCTTTGTCTGGACGCCCTGCCCGGTGGCGATGGAAAATGGGCCGACACCGTGAAACGCCGCTGGATCCCTCTCCGCCGGCGGGTATCCGCGGCCTTTAACCGTCACCACGTGAACTAGTACGGGTCCCTTGGCGTGCTTCGCCTGCTTGAAAACATCGATCAGAGCGCCCAAATCGTGTCCGTCCACGGGTCCAAGGTACGTAAACCCCAGTTCTTCAAAGATGATTCCGGGCACCACAAGGTATTTTAGGCTATCCTTCACTCTGCCGAACGCGGTAGCAAGGCCTTTCCCCACAGCGGGGATTTTCCCGAGCACCAGCTCTATATCGCTCTTCACCCGGTTGTAGGTGGGGCTGGTGCGTAACCTGCCGAGGTATGACGAAAGCGCGCCTACGTTGGGCGCGATGGACTGCCGGTTGTCGTTTAAGACGACAATAAGGCGCGTGCCCGAATCACCCGCATGGTTTAAGGCCTCGAACGCCATGCCCCCCGTCAGCGAACCATCACCGATTACCGCCACTACCTGGTGGTCCTGGCCAGCGAGGTCCCGGCCGACAGCAAGACCCAGTGCAGCGGAAACCGAGGTGCTGGCGTGACCTGCAACCGCCACGTCATATTCGCTCTCGGCCGGCCTCGGAAAGCCGGAAATGCCTCCCAGCGTCCGGAGGGTGGTGAACGCCTCATTGCGCCCGGTGATGATCTTATGGGTATAGCACTGGTGCCCCACGTCCCAAACAATTTTGTCCTTGGGCATGTCAAATACGTGGTGCAGAGCCAACGTAAGTTCGACAACTCCCAGGTTAGGTGCCAGATGGCCCCCGTTTTGGGAGACCACCTGGATAATATATCGGCGTATTTCGCGGGCGAGGCGCCTTAGTGTTTCCTCGTCCATTCCTTTTATGTCGGAAGGCCTGTGGACTTTTTCCAGCAACGACACCTTATCACCTTCCTCGTTTTGGCCGTCCGCCGGCCTGAAAAACGGCAAGTCCCGTCGTCTCTTCGATGTAATAAAGTATTTCACCGACCTTGCGGACAATCTCATTGGCGCGGTTAATCGCAACGCTCTTACCGGCAGCCTTTCCGCCGACTGTAAGGCCTGCCGCGAGTCCTACAATTACTGTTCCCAAAACTACGTCGTTAATCGTGGGATTGAACCTCGCGACCTGAAAAACCAAAGCGGCGGCGGCAGCCCCGCTCACAGTACCGGCAATATCCCCTACAAAATCGTTACAGAAGCTTGACACCGAGTCCCTGTTCTTCAAGAGGGCGAGCGCCTGTCTTGAGCCGCGGATCTTCTTTGCAGCCAGCGCGTGCATTGATGCGGCATCCGCCACTGTGACTGCTACACCTATAATGTCGAACAGTATGCCGATCAGAATAATCAACAGTAGTATGGGCAAAGCTATAAAAAAGCTCAGTCCCAGCATGGCACGCTGGGATGGCAGTGTTATCATTACTGCAGCAGTAAAAGTCCATATGCCGAGTATGACCGACGCTTTTACTGACGGACCGTTTGTACGAGTCTTTGTTTTGCGGTTGCAGGGGTGACTTGCACCCAATAGCGTTTCACCTCGGGATGATGTAGGTAGGTGGCAGCGGAGCGGGTAAATGTTGCGGCTTAGGTCTAGCAGGCTTTCCCAAACGATCACCCGAGCGTCGCCGATCGGGCAGTTTCCTTTTCAGACCGTTTCTGCGGCGTCACCGTCCGGCGGTGCTAGATTACCACTGAGACCACACTGTAATCCCCGTCCGCCTCGTAACGAACAGCCTAGGAATTTTCTTCGACAACATCACGCTCATCCCTAGCCTCTTTTGCAGTCCAGATTTCAGGCGAATGGTTACTTTTTCGTCTTCGGGCCCAAAGACGCTGGATGAACCACATGTATGCCATCCTTCTGGACCACTCAAGGCAGGCTACACTGCACCCAGCAGCATATTCGCCACCGATATGCAGGTATAACACTAAGTCGTAGCGTTAATGCCACAATCTTAGGCCTCCTTGGAAGAGGGGTCAACGCCCACATGCCATTGCAGATCGCCCCTGCTTCCGTATTACCTCCAGCACCAACCCCCAACTGGGCGTCGGCGGCCGGCACCAGAGGCTTCATCGATGTGCCCTCGACGGATTTTTAGGCCCGCCTTCAGGAAAGGTGATGTTGACTAGGATACTGCGCCACCTGCCAAAGCATTATACCACAGCCGGTGCAAAGGATAAAGCCCGGCGCCCGTGCATTACGCTTATCTTTATCTAGTCGCAAAGAACACGGCAACGCCTACGCCAACAATCGCACCTGCAAGCACTTCTACCGGCGTATGTCCGATTAGTTCCCTGAGCCTTTCGTGCTTGAACTCATGTTCAACATAAAGCTCCCTGATCAGCTGGTTTAAGATTTCCGCCTGTTTTCCGGCCGCCCGCCTCACTCCCGCTGCATCATACATGACGATCAAAGCAAACGCCACAGTAACTCCAAACAAGGCCGAATCAAAACCCACTTCATACCCGACAATAACTGACAGCGAGGTGACAAGCGCAGTGTGCGAACTGGGCATCCCTCCTGATTCCACAAAACGTCGCAGGTCGACCCTTCCGTGCGCCAGGAACGTGGTGACCACCTTGAGCGCCTGTGCTATCAACCAGGCGGTTAAAGACACCGCCAGCACTTTGTTTGACCATACTCCCTGAAAAAAGTCCAACCTGCGTCTCCTTTCAATCGTATCTGCCGAAGAGCTCTTCCATGAGTTTCAGAAAGAACGATTCGTTCAGTGGAATCACCCCAAGCAAGTCGCAGGCTGTCCCATGAAGCTCACGCAGCATGCGCCTTGCCTGCTCGGCTCCCACAGCCCGGGCATAGTTGAAGCGTTCGCGTTCTTTCTTAAGATCTAACAAGTCGTCCCTTATCTGGTAACAGAGGCCGAATGTATCCCCGAACCTCGACACAAGCCCGAGCACCACCTCATCCGCTCCCGCTATGAGAGCGCCTATGCGCACAGCAGCAGAAAACATGGCTGCAGTTTTCATCCGGTGTGCGGTCAGGACGAATTCGCCGTCCCTGCCGGGTGCAAGCTGCATGTCCAGCACCTGGCCCCCGGCCATCCCAGCCGGGCCAGACGCATAGGCCAGTTCCCGCGCAATTTCAACACGGAGCCCTGCAGTGGTGCTGGCAGAGGCAACAATCCAGAACGCGTGAGTCAAAAGCGCATCACCGGCCAGTACTGCCAGCGCTTCACCGAACACCCGGTGAACTGTAAGCTTACCCCGGCGGAAATCATCGTTGTCCATGCAAGGGAGGTCGTCATGTATCAGGGAATAGGTGTGCACCATTTCCAGCGCGCACGCGAACGGCAACGCCTGCCGCTCGTCTCCCCCAAGACCCGCGCACATCTCCAGCGTCATAATAGGTCTCAGCCGCTTCCCCCCTGAGAACACCGCATACTCCATAGGGGCGCGCAGCTGTTCGGGCACGCCGTGCTCGGGGAGAAGCCTTGCCAATTCAGCATCGATCTCTCTTGCCCTCCGTGCGATCACTTCACAGGCTTCCACTGTCACTTCTCGCCCCGTCCTCTTGGTCTTCCCCAGCCAGAAGGTACTCTATGCGTCTTTCGGCTTCATCCAGCTTTTTCTTGAGGAAGCGAGACAGCCCGACTCCTTCCTGGAAAAGCGCCAGAGACTGGTCCAGCGCCAGTTCCTGGCTTTCAAGATGCCGCACGATCTCCTCAAGGCGCGCCATGGCATCTTCAAATCTCTGCTTCGTGGGCTCTTCTGCCTCAGTCATTGCCCAAAACCTCCTCAACGAGCGAGACGATCTCGCCGTGGCGGAATAGAGTCGCGAGCCTGTCACCGGGCACCACGTCACCCGGTCGGGTGATCAGCCTGCCCTCCGGGCGTTTCAGCGTAATGGTGTATCCCCGCGTCAATACCCCGAGGGGGCTTAAGGCATCCAGCTTGGACGCGGCCGCGTACAGCGCCCCCCGGGCGCTCTCGAGCCTGCGCTCGACTGAGATCCTGAGCCGGTGCTCAAGGTCGTCAACCCGCTGCACGTGGCCTTTCAGGCTCGCGGCGGGCCGTGATAGCACAGGTCTGCTGGATAGCCATCTGAGTCTTTCGTTGTAGCGCTCGACCCGCTTCATCACTGCCGACCTGAGTCTTTGCCTGAGGTGCTCAACCTGCCGCAAGAGCTCGGTTCTATCTGGAAACACTAGTTCTGCAGCAGCTGAAGGCGTCGGCGCCCTTACATCTGCTACAAAGTCCGCGATGGTGTAGTCCGTTTCATGCCCAACGGCGCTGACCACAGGGAAACTGCAGCAGGCTATGGCCCTGGCAAGCGCTTCGTCGTTGAAACACCAAAGTTCTTCCTGCGAACCGCCACCCCTACCGATGATCACCGCATCGAAAGGTCCATGGACCTCCACCGCTGCAAGTGCCTTCAGCATTTCGGGGACCGCCGCATCGCCCTGTACCGACACCGGAAAGACGACCACGGTGCAACAAGGGCAGCGACGCTGTGATACTGAGAGTATGTCCCGGATGGCCGCCCCGCTCCGCGAGGTGATCACCGCGACCCGCTGAGGGAACGCAGGAAGGGGCCTTTTGCGCGCACTGTCAAAAAGCCCCTCGGCCTCGAGTCTCTTCTTTAGCTGTTCAAATGCGATGTATAAAGAACCCGTTCCGTAGGGCTCAAGCCTCTGCACGTACATCTGATAGTTGCCATCGCGCTCGTACACCCCCATCGACCCGTAGGCCAGCACTTCCATGCCGTCCTGCGGGATGAACCTGAGGCTGCTCGCCCAAGACCTGAACATCACACAGCGCAGAGAGGCCCGTTGGTCTTTGAGTGTAAAATAGCGGTGACCCGAGGAATGCCGCTTTGAGTTTGACATCTCTCCCCGGACCCAGATGCCGCACATGTTCTCGTCAGACTCTACCAATTCCTTGATGTAGAGCGTGAGTTCTGAAACCGAGATAACGTGTTTCAAAAGCGCAACCTACCTTGCGTTACACCTGCCAGGCAGCCTGGATGGTGTTCTTTAACAGCATCGTGATAGTCATCGGCCCGACGCCGCCGGGGACCGGAGTGATGGCTGAAGCCCGTTCAAATGCAGTCGCGAATTCCACGTCACCCACCAGCTTGCCATCCACCGAGTTGACACCGACGTCTATCACTACCGCGCCTTCCTTCACCATGTCTCCCCTTACCATTTCCGGCTTGCCCACTGCAACAACCAACACATCGGCCCGGCGTGTCACTTCACCAAGGTTGCGGGTGCGGGAATGGCAGATAGTGACCGTCGCGTGCCTCTGCAGCAGCAGAAGCGATACCGGTTTGCCCACAATATTGCTTCTTCCGACCACGCAGGCTTCCTTCCCCTTCAGCTCTACGCCTACCCTGTCCAGGAGTTCAATCACACCTGCGGGAGTGCACGGCACGAAGCACTTTTCGCCGATCGTAAGCTTGCCCACGTTGATGGGGTGGAAACCGTCCACGTCCTTTTCGGGTACGATCGCGTTTATGCAGGCAGTCTCGTCGATATGCTCCGGAAGCGGTAACTGCACCAGTATCCCGTGGATGTTTGGGTCCTGGTTTAACCTCCGGATCAGCCCGAGCACTTCATCCTGAGAGGTCTCTTCCGGCAGCCTGTGGACCTCTGAGTAGATACCTACGTTCTGACACGCCCGCTCTTTGTTCCGCACGTAGGTCTTAGATGCAGGGTCTTGCCCCACAAGGATAACTGCCAGACCGGGTGTGATGCCCTTTTCAGACTGGATCCTCCGTACTTCTTCAACAAACTCCGCCCGGATCTCCTCGGCAATGGCCTTCCCGTCGATAATTCTCGCCATGCGGCTACCTCCCTTGCTTCTCGGTAAGATACCTATGAATGGCAGACGCTGCCGTCTTCCCTGCTCCCATAGCCAGGATTACGGTGGCTGAACCCGTCACCGCATCTCCTCCCGCATATACACCTTCACGGGTGGTGAGCCCTGTCTCCTCCTCCACGATCAGCCCGCCCCAGTCATGGATCCGGAGCCCCGGGGTCGTCTGCGACACAATCGGATTGGGACTCGTTCCAAGCGCCATAACCACCGTATCAACGGGTATTACGAACTCCGAACCCTGTATAGGCACAGGCCTTCTTCTGCCCGATGCATCCGGCTCGCCAAGTTCCATCTTTATACATTTAAGTCCGGTAACCCAACCTGCCTCGTTTCCGATCACCTCTACCGGGTTGGTGAGGAACCTGAACACCACGCCCTCTTCGTGCGCATTTTCCACTTCCTCGGCGCGCGCCGGCATTTCCTGTTCAGAACGCCTGTAGATGATGTAGGCCTCCTCGGCCCCGAGCCGCAGCGCGCAGCGCACCGCATCCATTGCCACGTTGCCGCCGCCCACCACCGCCACCCGCCGGCCTGTCTTGATGGGCGTATCGTGCTCCGGGAACAGGTAGGCTTTCATCAGGTTCGTTCTTGTCAGCCACTCGTTGGCAGAGTATACACCGTTTAGGTTCTCGCCCGGGATGCCCATGAACTTGGGAAGTCCCGCTCCCGTGCCCAGGAACACAGCTTCGTAGCCCTCCTCGAACAGGTCATCCACCGTGACGGTGCGTCCAATGATCACGTTTGTCAAGAGCTCGACCCCAAGACTCTTTACGTACTCCACTTCCCTTGCGACCACGCTTTTCGGTAACCGGAACTCAGGTATGCCGTATACGAGCACGCCTCCTGCAGCGTGCAATGCTTCAAAGATCGTCACCCGGTATCCCATCTTCGCCAGGTCGCCAGCGCACGTCAGCCCGGCAGGGCCCGAGCCTACCACCGCCACCTTCTTCCCGGTGGGGCGCATGGGCTCCGGGGATGTATCAGTGCTCATGTTATCCGCTTCCCAGTCAGCCACAAACCTCTCAAGCCTTCCTATTGCTACAGGCTCACCCTTTTTCCCGAGAACGCAGTATTTCTCGCACTGCTCCTCCTGCGGGCATACTCTCCCGCATATCGCCGGCAGGGAATTGGTCTCCTTGACTATCCGGGAGGCAGCAGCGAAGTCGCCCTCCGCGATCTTCGCGATGAATTCCGGAATCTTAACGTTCACGGGGCAGCCCTTGACGCATCCCGGCTTCTTACACTGGATACAGTACCGGGCAGCCTCCATTGCCATCTCCGGAGTATATCCGAGCGCCACCTCGTTGAAGTTCTTTATCCTTTCTTTCGGTGCCTGTCTCGGCATTTCTACCCTGCTGCCTTTGGATGTCATGACCTGCACCCGCCTTCCGCACAGTTCATATGGTCTACCGCGACTTTCTCTTCCTCAAGATAGATGCGCGAACGCCTCACTGCCTCCGCCCAGTCCACTGCATGCCCGTCAAACATGGGGCCGTCAACACAGCAGAACTTGGTCTTTCCGCCCACTGACAACCTGCAGGCGCCGCACATGCCTGTACCGTCTACCATGATCGGGTTCATACTGACACACGTCTTCACTCCATAAGGACGGGTTACTTCCGCACAAGCCCGCATCATGAGAATAGGACCTACAGCGATGATCTCGTCGAACTTCTCTCCGCGTTCCAGCAGCTGCTTGATCACGTCGCTGACGAAGCCGTGGTGTCCTCGGCTGCCGTCGTCGGTTGCCACGTAAACGGCGCTGGAAACCGCTCTCATCTCTTCTTCAAGTATTAGCAGATCCGCGCTTCTTGCACCAATGATAGAGACCACATCTACACCTAGCTGATGCATCGCCTTGGCCTTGGGGTACACCGGCGCCACACCGACTCCACCGCCCACACAGAGTACTCTACCTTCTTTTGGCAGCTCGGCCGGCATTCCAAGCGGCCCCACGAGATCAAGTATGGCATCTCCCACGCGCATCTTTCCGAGCAACCTCGTTGTCTTGCCCACCTCCTGGTAAACAAGGGTGATTGTTCCCTTCTCCCGGTCGTAGTCGGCTATGGTCAGGGGAATTCTCTCCCCGTTTTCTGTACACCGCAGGATCACGAACTGACCAGGTTTTGCTTTCCTGGCTACCATCGGCGCCTGAACCACGATGAGTTTGGTGACTGGAGTCAGAACCCTTTTGGATTCGATAGTGAACACCGTGCTTGTTCCCTCCCCGTTATCACAGAAAAATGCTCAAACATCACGTTTGCTTCTACAATGAAGTTGTCTTTTCCTCCTGGCTCCTGGCTGTTTCAATAATACAGCCGGCTGCTGCCGGCCAGTAAAATCAAAAATCCTGCCCCTTTGCTGTGGAGTTACAATGGTGCAGGCTTCGCGCGTGGGGAGGAACTCGCGCCATCTCACAATCAGCATTGCTCTGGGTTTTCGGGCAGTCCCTTTAGCACTTTGGCGAGCACCCCATTCACAAACCTGGGTGAGTCATCGTCGCTGCCGTAGATCTTCGCCAACTCTACGGCCTCGTCTATGGATACGCTCCGTGGAACGTCGACCCGCCGGTAGAGCTCGTAGATCGCTATTCTCATTATGTTACGGTCTATTACGGGCAGCCTGTCCAGCTCCCAGCCTTCCAGTACACTCCGGAGCGCTGCGTCTATTTCACCCCTGGCCTCGCTCACGCCTTCAACGATCTCCATGGCGTACGTCACCGATCTCTCCTCAGCGCCCGGAAAGAAGCTGACGGCGCTGGAAAAAGCCTGGCGTGTGGTTGCCCTTGAAATATCCATTTGGTATAGTGCAGTCAATGCGATCTCTCTTGCTGTCCTTCTTGACATACCGTATCCCTTTTTCCCGACTTAGCGCCCGCCCGGAGGCAGGTATCTTTCCAGCACGTCCACCAGGTTCTCCTTTTCTTCATCCATCTTCTTGCCCACCTGGTATCCGATCAATACGCAAAGTATCCAAAAAAGTGTCCATAACAATCCGATCGCCATTACTGAGAGCGAGAAAAGCAGACCGAACAGTGAGCCGAGGAACTTGCCCCGGTGGTTTACCCAGATATCCGTCATAGTCTCGCGCAATGTCGGACCTATCAATGCTCCCGCGGACGTCTACGCCCCCTTCTTCACCGGGGAAGTACGCCGCTCCCTCCTTCTTGTCCCTGTTTGAGGCTATTCGACCCGGGACTTCCGTTCACTGGATATGTTCTCGATAAGTACGCGCACCTCTTCCACGCCCACTCCGACTACGTTCGCGATATAATCCTTAACACGATTCTGAATCTCATCGGTGGCCGCAGGTATGCTGATATCCGGGCTAACCCACGCGCGTATGGCGACTGCAACCCCTGTGGTACCGGCACACACCCTGCTCTTAACTTCTCTGACCCCCTGCACCTGCCGGGCTGTCCGCCCCACCAGATTCTCAATGGCACCGAGCGAAACCCGCACTTCGCCAAGCGGAGAATCGTGTACGATCGCCCCGGCACGAGCCGGCGCCCTTTTTAGTATTAGCAGAAGGATTCTAACGCTCACCCCGATAAACACCAATGCAACAACCGCCACGGTGAGCCTCCCTGATGATACTCCAAGCAGCTCGGCGAAAGCAGTCAGGGGTCTTGTCCAACCGACGGATACCAGCAACAGCACTCCTGCCACCACTGATACAGCCATGGAGTACAAGGCCAATGCAATTCTGTCCAGCAAGCCCATCATTCCACTCCTTTCGGCTACCTTACCTTCTCCTCGTGCGTTTCTGAATGAGTAGAAATGGCCTGTACGTGTATATTGACTTCTATGACGTGCAACCCCGTCATGCTTTCTACTGCCCGCTTGACGTTCTCTTGGATCCTCTGGGCCACCTCAGGTATCCGAACACCATATTCTAATATTACGAACAGATCCAGGGCGGCTTCGCGCTCCCCGACCTCCACTTTGACACCTTTCGAGAGGCTTCTCTTGCCGAGCATCTCCCCGATGTCACCTACGAGCCCCCCAGACATACCGACAACGCCTTCCACCTCGGTAGCAGCGAGCCCCGCTATCACGGCAACAACGTCGTCTGATATTTTCACGCTGCCGACATCGTCCCAGCTCATTTCATCGGTAAATCCATTCTCGGTCAAAAGCTCCACCTCCGTCCCAAATCGTACTATCTGTGGGACAAGACTATTATACCTGAAACTTCGGCAGAATTACAAGAAATACCCGGCCAGCCCAAAAGTTTCGCAGACCGCTGCATTTTGTGAGACCACGGGTTGCTAGAGGTGCGTTGATAAACTAAATCCAAGTATCTAACAAGATCACAATGCTGTTCGTAGTCTCCTCTTACTTTGAGCTTCATAACCCCGCACGTTTCCGTTCTTGAGGAGCCCGTGCAGTTGGCCTGTTTGTCCAAGTGCACGTGTCTATTCCCATTTCGCCGATATACTGATGTTTTCGGGACCGATGCCAAGGGCCCTCATCACCGCATCACCAATGATCCGTACGTCCTGGACCGCCAGATCGTGTGCCTTGACCATCACAACAGCGCCGTTAGGTATTGCAATCACGAGCGCATCCTCAAATCCCTTCGATCTTATCAGCGCTTCGGCTTGTTCTTCGGCGGTCCTGTTCTTCGCGATTTCAACTAGCCTGGCGCTGGCCTTGGCCTTTGCTGCCGCGTCGGTGCTCGCGTCAGCGAGCAGCGCGCGCAGTGTCTCTTCTTCGCGGCTAACCGCGCGCTCCCTTTCAAGCCGTGCCTCCACGTAATAATCCACCACGACCGGGGTACTGGACGCAGGGGCAGTGACAGCGGGAACTGCATCGGCCACTTTGTCAAGCAGGCTCCTTTCCCTGAATTCAGCCCTCTTAACTGCAGCGTAAAACGACAGCACCACGATAATCACTAAGAACAGCGCGAACCTGAGTACGGTCTTGCGCTCTAGCACACCAATCATGTTATATACCACCCTTTCTTGGTAATACGATCACTTTGTGCGCTGGCAGGCCGAGGAGCGTTTGTACCGCCTGAGCTAGCTGGGCCTTTATCGTAGAGTCCGAGGCGCCATCCGCTACTACAAGCACTCCCGCGATTTTCGGGGCTGTTTCCCACACGATGACTGGGTGCTCACCTCCTGCCGACCTGGCCATCACAACCTGCACCGACTCTGTTTCCTCGGTGATTGTGCGCACGCCTCCCTGGGCATCCTGTTCCTCGGTCCTCCTTGATGTAACGCTGCTATTGCCCGCCGTTTCGGTTCTTACGCCTCCCTCCAACGTAACGCTGCAGGACACCCGTCCTGCACCATCCACAAGCGACAACATGCGCTCCAGTTCTTGCGCAAGAGCTCTCTCGTAACCCCGGGCTGAGGTATTCACCGCTTCAATCACTGGCGCTGTCTCGGGCGACCGTTTTGCGCTGCTCAGTACTGAGCCAATAATGAACAGTACCAGAGCCAGCGCCGCAAGGAGCATTTGATTCCGATACTTTTCGATGGCCCCTGATTGTAAATAGCCTATCTTTACCACTGCGTAATTGCCCCCTTTACTTCAGGATCGCCAGATCAACCATGGATTTCCCGATGCCGAGGCGCTGTTCCAGCAGTTCATACACCTGCTGCGCCAAGTCGGCGTCAGTTACGGTGTCGCCCGCCCCCGTAACGCTGACAGGTCTGATCGGAGATATTTCACGGCGGATCTCCACCCTAACGCGCAGGACCTCCCATGCCCCGGTGGACTCGACCTTCACCTGGGCACTCACCCACGCGCTGGCCACTCCCGGCAGAGAGACCACGAGTGCCTTTACCCTTTCGTTCAGCAGTTCTTCGAACATGCGGGAAAGGTCTTGGGCTGGCCCTTCCATGGCAAATGACTCCTCGGCAGGCATGCGGGCGGAAAGGCCCGCAAGATCCTGACCCCGGAGCAGCCCGATCGCGGGCCGCAACACCGTCACCAGGATTAGCGTGGCGAGCACCAGCCGCGCGTACTTCCTGTAGCTTGACTCGGGAATGAGCAACGTGACAAACGATGCAAAAATGGTGAGGTATGCAATTTCTTTCACCCACCGGCCCATCTCAGCCACGGCGGCCCCTCCTAATATGGCCTGGCCACGTTCATTAGAATGGTAATACTCAAAAAGAACATCAGTGCGACTGACGCAAGGCTCGCCCACAGCACGAGGAGCGAGTTGGCAATACTCCCCAGGCAGTTTGCCAGTCGTCCAGCCCCGACAGGCGCGATCAACGCTTGGCCGAGGCGGTAGACGAACACAAGGCAGATGATCTTAAGCAAAGGAAAGGCGCATACAACCAGGATACCGATCATCCCTACGGCACCCACTGCGTTTTTCAGCAACAGGGAAGAGGAAAACACAAGCTCGGCTGCGTCCGAGAACATCTTTCCCACTACCGGTATGAATGTCCCTGATACGAACTTGGCGGTCCTGAGTGCCATTCCGTCGGTGACCTCGCCTGCCGCCTTTCTCACTACCACAACTCCAAGGAATACCGAGAGTGAAGCCCCCAGCACAAACACGGCGACCTGACGGAGCAACGAGGTAAGGCCCGATAGATCAAAGTCGTCCGAAACGTGCCCTACTAGATCCAGTGTGGCGGAAAACAACAGCAACGGGAACACAAGATCCGATATGACCTGGGATACAATAGTGATGACTGCTACCATGGCCGGGTGGATGAGAGCTGCGGATACCGGGGCGCCCATTGCAGCCAGCAACGTCGAGAGCGCTGGAAGCAAGGCCAGCATGAACGTAACCAGAGAGGTGACCGCCTCCCTGGCGATGGCTACTGCCCCCGAGAAACTCGCAATGGCCAAGAGCGCCAGCACCAGGAAACACACCGCATAGGCCAAGCGCCCCACCGCTTCGCTTCCGAATGCTGTCTGTAGATTAGTCAAGAGGGCAGCGATCACTGCCAGGAATATCAGCTGGCCTAAGAGGCCCAAGTTGCTCGCCACCTCACCGAAAACGTAACGGCTAAGACCCAAAACTAGCGCCCCGGTGTCGAAAAAGGATTTGCCTGACACCGCCTGTTTCACCGCATCCGCAAACCCAAGCGGCAGGAGGTATTCCCCCGCCTCCTCCTGCGCTTCCCTAAGTACCCTTTCCACTTCGGTAAAATCAATCTTGTCTAGCCGCTCATCAATCAGCGAAGATGCCGGGTCCGACCCGCCGGCGGCATTAAGCGGCACTAAAGCGAGTACGATAGCAAGCACTACCACCAGCTGAAACCTCACAGGCCCCTCCCCCTCACGGAATCAGTTCCATCAGCAGCTCCAGTACGGCCCTGATCACCGGCACTGCCACCAGGATAATCAGTACCTTCCCCGCCAGTTCCACCTTGGATGCGATGGCTGACTCGTTTGCGTCCCTGCACACCTGCGCCCCGAACTCGGTTATGTAGGCAATACCAATCACTCGTAGCACAGCCGTCAGGTATACCATGTTCACGCCTGCTCTCACCGAGAGCTCAGTGACGAACTGGATAACAGCGACTATGCGCGTGAGTATGAGCAGGAATACCATAGTGCCCGCGGCCAGTGACAGCAGTACCGCCAGTTCTGGCCTTTCTTTCCTGAGGAGTACAAGCAGCACTATGGACAGGAGACAGAGAGCGATGATCTGTACCAATTCCACGAGGCACCAGACCGCCTTTCTACATGTCTAATAGAGGTTAAACATGACCTTGATCGACTCGAACAGGTCACGGACCACCTGAATGACCATTGCCAGTACGATGACGACACCCACCAGAGTAATCAGGTGCCCCTGTTCCTCCTTGCCTGCCTGTTTCAAGACAGTGTGAAGCACCGATACGAGAATACCCACACCCGCTATTTTAAAGATCAAATCTACGTCCACGTGTTACCACCCCGTCTCTTGTCAGTAAAGTGCAAGCACCACAGCGACGCCCCCCAGCAATCCAAGGTAGCAGTAGAGTTTGGATTCCCTGACCTGCTGCTCCCTCGCCCGCGCGGCCTCGAGCCTCAGCTTTTCCCTGGTAGCCTCAAGTAGGCGCATTTGGTCATTCCTGCTGGATGCACCAAGGCCCGACGAGAAAGCCCAGAGTATGGAAAAAGGCGTGTCGTCAAGCAGGCCCATGTCCTTGACCTCCTGCAGTGCCTGACGGAACACTTCGCCTGCAGTCGAACCTGCGCTGTCACTCAAGACGGCCGCGCTCCTTAACATCATGGTGCCCGCAAGTCCCCTGCTGCTGTCTGCCGCCCGGGCAAGCGCCTGAGCGAGCGGTGCGCCGCAGTACCCGATCTCCGTCCCGAGAATCCCCAGGGCAGAATCGACCTCTTCAAGAAACCGGGCCTTATCCGCAAGCCGCCTGGCCGCTGTCAACCCCATGGACGTCGTGGCTGCCACAAAGAGCACCGCCCCTGCCAGTTTGACTGCCCCAAAACTAACCACGCATCAAGTCACCACCCTGCACCTTTCGCCCGGAGGCCAGGTCATATATAGCCTCTACTGTGCCTGGTCCGGACCTCCGGGAGAGCACAACGCACCTGGAAAAGGCGCCCACATTCAAGATAGACTTCATGCTAGGTCTCGCAGCGATATCCCCGAGTTCTGCCCCGTGGGCCGTTGCTAGCACTGCTACACCAGCCCGGGTGATCTCGGAGATGGCCTTTGCGTCTTCCTCTGAGCCCACTTCATCCGTAGCCAGCACGTCAGGAGCCATCGACCGCAAAAGCAGGAGCAGCCCTTGGGATTTTGGGCAGCCGTAAAGTACGTCGGTGCGCGGTCCCACGTCCTTCTGCGGTATACCCATGTACGCGGCGGCCACTTCAGATCGTTCATCAACGAGGCCAACCCTGAAACCGGTACCGCGCAGATCCCCGCAGGAGAGT
Source organism: Bacillota bacterium (assembly GCA_040755615.1). Taxonomy (GTDB): domain Bacteria; phylum Bacillota; class Sulfobacillia; order DUSP01; family DYEP01; genus DYEP01. Next base: position 63,216 of record JBFMAL010000001.1, on the reverse strand, counting down.
GATCGGATAAGGTCGCGCAGCATCGTGGTCTTCCCGCACTGTGGCGGCGACAGAAGCAGCGTGCTGCGCACGCGCCGCGCATGGACGTCGACCACGTAATGCAACACCGCTTTTGCTGCCCCCGGGATCTCGCGTGCTACACGGATGGCCACGCTTCCCACGTCCTGGATGGACTGGATCCGGCCGTCCACAACTACCGCCCTACCCGCAAGCCCCAGCCTGTGTCCACCTCTTAGAGTGATGAACCCCTGGCGGATGTCATCTTCCCACGCATACACTGACGACCCTGAGGCCGCTTGCAGCGTCCGGAACACCTCCTGCGCAGTTACCACGTGTGCCCCCCGGTGTCCCGATAGGAAGACCTCGCTGCCATCGAGATATACTGCGAGAGGACGACCGGCCCTCAACCGTATCTCCTCCGTGCGCCGTCTGGCGTCACGCTGCATACCCAAGATGAGCGCCCTGATCGTCTCGGGAAGAAGGGGGAGTATGTCCCGCTCCAGAGGATCGGAGAGAGTGGATAAATCCGGTTCCACTGGCGTCAACCTCCTGACGGTAAAATAGCTATTCCTGTCCGGGCAAATTATTCCAGCGATCCCACGCCCAGTGACATAAAGAGCTCGCTAGAATAAAGCAAGAGGGCCCGCATGTGCGGGCCCAAACCACGTCTCACTGACATCCCGGTATCAGTCGTCTTCGTCCTTCTCGTCAAGGTCGTCGATCTCGTCCAGGTCTTCCTCTTCTGCCACACATACCACTTCTCCGCAATGGGGACACAGAAGTTCAAGAGTCTCTTCCTCTTCGTCTACTGCATCCTCGGGGTACTCGACGAACTCACCGCAGTTGGGGCATTCAATTTCCATAATGCCTTCGTCCTCGTCCAAGTAGTCCTCTTCCAGTTTGGCCAGGTCTTCATCAATACAGTCCATGAAAGCTTCCATGTCCTCCTGGTTCTTATGCAGCTGGTCTATCGCATCTGCCATGACTCCGAGCACTTCTAAAATACCCTTGAACATCCTGCCCTGGTCCGTAGATTCGTTGATGCCTGAACCTTCAGCGAGTCCTCTTAGGTAAGCTACCTTGGACTTTAGATTTTCCATTCTGACAACCCCCTTCATTACGTAACTCGTTCAATATACTCTCCGCTGCGTGTGTCTATCCTCACAACATCACCTGCGTTGATGAAGAACGGGACCCGGACTACAGCGCCTGTTTCGAGCTTTGCTGGTTTGCTGCCGCCGGCCGCGGTATCTCCCTTTACTCCAGGCTCGGTTTCTGTTACTGTCAGCTCGACAAAGTTCGGAATATCCACGCCGATTGGGGTGCCTTGGTACATGAGTACATAGATATTCATATTCTCCTTTATGTACTTCAATCCCTCACCGATCTGTTCGGAGGTAAGCGTGAGCTGCTCGAAATCCCGGGTATCCATGAATACGTGTTCTTCGTCCATGGCGTACAGGTATTGCATTTCACGGCGCTCCACATGTGCTCTGGGAATCTTCTCGCCTGCATTGAACGTCCTGTCCAGCACAGCTCCAGTCTTCACATTCTTCAGCCGCGTCCGTACGAAGGCAGAGCCTTTACCTGGTTTCACGTGCTGGAAATCCACCACTGAATAGACTTCACCGTCGAGCTCGATTGTAATACCAGTCCTGAAGTCGTTTGTGGAAATCATGGCTCTCCCCCTTCCCGCTACTTAATGCTTATTAAGTGCTTCGGAGATTTGGACAACACACTGTGTCCGGTCTCAGTTACCAAAACCAGGTCCTCAATGCGCACGCCGCCCCGTCCGGGCACGTACACGCCCGGCTCCACAGTCACCACCATACCTGGCTCAAGCACGCACGTGTCCTCAGCAGAAGGAGAAAGCCGGGGTTCTTCGTGCACTGCCAGGCCCACTCCGTGACCCAGGCCGTGACCGAAATGGTTGGCATGGCCTGCTTCATCAATAATCCGCCTTGCGACCTCGTCTACCTCTTTGCACTTCTTGCCTGGGGCGACAGATGAAAGCGCGCGCATCTGGGCAGCTAGCACCAGTTCATAGACTTTGCGCTGCTCCTCCGATGGCTCACCCACAATCACCGTCCGGGTCATATCAGACCTGTAACCATCGATGACTGCTCCAAAATCCAGAGTGACGAAATCTCCCGCTTCGATGAGCTTGTCGGTGGGCGTCCCGTGGGGCATGGAGCTCCTAAGACCAGACACGCAAATTGACTCAAATGCCACGCCAGAAGAACCCGCCATTCGCATCAGGTATTCCAGCTCGAGCGCGATGCGTTTTTCTGTAACTCCCGGCCTTATTATCCCCAGTATTTCTGAGAAGGCTGCATCCGCAATGCTGGCTGCCTCCGAAATCGCCCGCACCTCCTCGGGGTCTTTGATCATCCTCAGTGCCTCTACAACTCCTGAAACCGGTATCATTTCAGCCTCAATAGCTTTGGAAAAGATCTCGAACTGGTGGTACGTCAGGTAATCCGATTCAAACCCCATCCGTTTGACAACCCCAGCGGCCAGCTCCGCGATGCAGCTCAACATTCGCGCTGTGTGTTGCACTACAGAGAAGCCTACAGCCTCTGACTTGGCCTGCTCTACATACCTGAAGTCAGTCACCAGAAACGCCTTCTCCTGCGTGATCAACAACGCCCCGGACGAGCCCGTAAAACCGCTTAGGTAACGCCTGTTTTCCGGTCCCAGCACGAGCAACCCGTCAATTTCCCTGGCACCAAGCTGTTCTCTCAACTTTGCAAGTCTTCTCTCCAAATGCTATGCGGCTTTACATGCTGCCCAACACGGCAGCGGCCGCTCCCTCCCTTCTTCAACATAGCCAGCAATGAACAGACCGTATTCTCCAAAGGTCCAGCCCGGGAACCACTTGTCAACAAACACATCTTAACATATGTAACCTTCCGTTACCAGATCCCTTTGAAATACCTTCCAGTGGCTGCCGTACGGACATTCTTCATGCCGGCAATGAAGGATAGGCTGCAGGCGGTGGGGGGGTATCTTATCATATCGATCTCCCTGTTAACCCCGGGAAAAGGCCAGTCGCATGGGAAGAGCCTAGGCCAGATGCAAACCACTCGGATACGCAGCGGATCAGGTCAAGAGCCACTCCTGTATCGAACAAGAGTGGCTCTGCCTTACCCACTATTACCGGCATTCCTGCGAGCGCAGGTACAACACCTTCGTATCGTGCTGCTTCTTTTGCATGACGATTTGCCCGTCTCGTAAGTACATGACTACTAAATCCCCGCTTTTAACGCCCACCATCCTCCGTAGGTTTTCGGGCAGTGTTATGAATCCGCCTCCCTGCACAACCAGCCTCTCCGAGTAATGTGTCACGCCTTCGCCTCCTTGAGACCCCGCGGTTCACTCCGGTAGCGTCGTAGCTATATTATATTCTCCCGCAACCGGAAAACGTGTCGGTTTGTGCGGGGCGAGGCAAGGCTTTCTACGAATAGAGCGGGAAGGCTTCCGCCAATTCGCGCACTTGGGCACGAATGGACTCGAGCCGTGACGGATAATCTCTTCCAGTGAGGCATTCAAAAATCAGTCTGCCGATAGTTTCCATCTCAGATTCTCCAAAGCCCCTTGTCGTAACAGCTGGCGTCCCTAGCCGTATACCACTGGTGAGAGTCGGTGGTTTGGTGTCGAACGGAATCGTGTTTTTGTTCACGGTTATGCCACAGGACTCAAGCAGCTTCTCCGCCTCCTTGCCGGTCAGGCCCAGTGACGATACATCCACCAGCATCAGGTGGTTATCAGTGCCCCCCGACACCAACCGAAGTCCCCGCGACTGAAGCGACCCCGCCAACGCCTGTGCATTCAGGATTACCTGCTTTTGATACTCCTTGAACTCGGGCTTCTGCGCCTCGTTGAATGCCACGGCTTTTGCCGCTATAACATGCATCAGTGGCCCGCCCTGCGTTCCTGGGAATATCGCCTTATCCAGATCGCGGGCGTACTCTTTCCGGCAAAGAATGATGCCTCCTCGCGGCCCGCGCAACGTCTTGTGAGTGGTTGACGTCACAAAGTCCGCGTGAGGCACGGGGTTTGGGTGAAGCCCCGCGGCTATGAGGCCTGCGATGTGGGCCATATCCACCATGAGCAATGCACCAACCGAATCTGCAACCTGTCTGAACCTGGCAAAATCGATGGTCCTAGGGTAGGCGCTGGCTCCCGCTACAATAAGCTTGGGCTTGCAGCGAGTGGCTATCTCCTCCAGCTCGTCATAGTCGATGGTCTCAGTCTCCCGGGAGACCCCGTAAGAGCAGAAGTCAAAATAGGTGCCGGATATGTTGACTGGGCTTCCATGAGTCAAGTGTCCCCCATGCGCAAGGTTCATGCCCAGTACCGTATCGCCCGGCTTCAGGCACGCGAAATAAACTGCCATATTTGCCTGTGCTCCAGAGTGCGGCTGCACATTGGCATGCTCAGCCCCGAACAGCTGCTTTACCCTCTCACGGGCCAGGTCCTCAACCACGTCCACGTGACTGCAGCCACCGTAGTAGCGCTGGCCGGGGTACCCTTCAGCATATTTGTTAGTCAGCCAGGTGCCCTGGGCCTGCATCACGGCCTTGCTGACAAAGTTCTCTGACGCGATCAACTCTATGCTGCTTCTCTGCCTATTCAGTTCATCCATCATTGCAGCGTAAACCGCCGGGTCGCTTGCTTTAACGTGATTCAAAAACTCCCTCATCGATACCTTGCTCACCCCTTATACTATTGCAGCTTTAAGAATTCGCGTGCGTTCCCGGAGGTAATGCGCGCAATGTCTTCCTGCCCCAGACCGCTGTGCTCCAGCCTCTGAAAGTAGCGGGCAGGAGGAAGCAGTGGATAGTCCGAACCAAATACGATCTTGTCTGTCAGACCTGCCGCAGCCGCAGCCATGTACGCAGACGTGGTGTATAGGAACGGGTCCGCGGCCGTATCATACCTGACGTGCTGCAGGTCCCTCCTCACCTCAGGCATGGTTTCATAAAACACCAGCCCGCCTCCCCAGTGTGGGAATATCATCGGTACGCCAGGATGGTTCACTGCCAGCCTGTAGGCCTGCTCCGGTCCTGTCCCGCCTTTTCCGGGATATGAGTGCCCGACCATCTCGTTACAGTGCACCATCAGGTACATGGAACACTCCTGCACCTGCCCAACTAGAGCACCGATTTCCCTCTCGTCTGTGATGTCGAATCTCTGCCCGTCTGGGAACAGCTCCCCGACCCCCGACAGACCCGCTTCCCGGCACCTGACCACTTCCTTTAGCGCGCCAGGGTCGCGAGGCGGGACGCAACAAAACCCGATGAAACGTCCGGGATACTGCCTTAGCGTATGTATAATATAGTCGTTTCCTTCCCTGCAGGCTCCTATGTCTGCAAACGCGAATGAGAATATGACTGACAGCTCAACCCCGCTGTCATCCATGGTTGAAAGCGCCTGCTCCGCCGTGGCAAAGGCGTTCTTTGGGTTGGTGCAGAGCAGATCGAAGTACGGGTCGCGAGCCCTCAGCTTATCGCTCTCTCTTATCATATCCTCGGATAAAAGGTGCACGTGCACATCCACAGCTCGCGTTACCAGCGGACCCATCCCCTCTCTGCCTGAAGAGGGCCCAGGAAACCCGGGCCCTGATCTACCTTCTCGGTACTCGGTACACCGGCTCAACGAGTCTGGCAGCGTGTAGTTTCCTCCCCAGCACATTCAGAAATATGGTGTAGAAAGGAACGGTTATGATCAGCGACACAATCCTGGGTGGCATGAGCACGGTGTATGGTATGCCGAACAGCGTATGGATGAAATAGGGTACGAGCAGCGTACTGGTAATCAGCTGCCCGGTGAAAATGGCGCCAAACAGCGCCCAGACACCGGGGAACTCATTCCTGCGGTAGTAGAGGAGCAGGCCTGGAATAAACCCGGTGAGCGCGGACGTGAGCGTGAAGTGGGGCATGTACGGACCCATTGCCGCGATGGGATACCCTACTATATCAGCGAGTGCCCCCACTACGAAGCCGGATGTCGGACCGTAGAACACTCCCGCCATGATGATGGGCAGCGCGCCGATACCGATGCGGACCCCTTCAACTCCCGCGATCGACACCCTAATGCTTGCGATCCTGGTCAGAACGATGCTCAGTCCGGTAAGCAAAGCCATTGTCGCGATCTCGCGAGAAGAAAGTCGCAAAGAGTACACCTCCTTTCTGTTCGGGCGTGGCAGAAGAGCCACACCAGAGACGGCAAGGAGGTTCTCTTGATGTGGCAGCGGAAGCGGTACTTCACCGCAGGCCGGATGGCCTTTCGTCTGCGGGCGACCTCCCATCCCGCAGCACTTAACGCGAAGCACCTACTCTGCCCGACATGATCATAACACACAGTATACAATCACTACAAGTTACATTTCATACTACTCCGTAGCTGATCATCTCACCCTCGCCAGGTGAATGGGCTGGCCCAGGATGCCGTGCGCCGCCTCCATAACCGCTTCGGCTAATGTGGGGTGCGCGTGTACCAGGTGCGCGATATCCTCCGCCCTGGAACCCTTTGCGAGGGCGACCGCCCCCTCGTGGATCAGATCCGTGGCATGCGGCCCGAGTACGTGTACGCCAAGAATCTTACCTTCTGCGTCCGATACGAGCTTTACCAAACCGTCCGTCTCCCCCATCGCCACAGCTTTGCCGTTTGCGGAGAACGGGAATTTCGATACCCGTATATTCCCGTGCTTTTCCTTCGCTTCCCGTTCTGTAAGCCCGACGCCGGCCACTTCAGGAATGGAGAACACGCACTGCGGGATCACGCTATAGTCCATTGACCTACGCTCTCCCATAGCGTTGTCAGCGGCAACTATCCCTTCTGCTGACGCTACAGGCGCGAGGTAAAACCGGCCAACCACGTCCCCGATGGCGTAGATGCCGGGGACAGATGTCTCCATGTGCTGGTTTACGTGGATCCCTCGCTTATCATAACTGATGCCAAGAGCTTCGAGGTCAAGACCTCCAAAATCAGGCTTGCGACCCATTGCCACTAAGACCTTTTCAGCGTCAAAATGCACTTCTTTCCCGTCTTTCGTATCTGCGAGCACACGCTTACCGCCACCGGGCGCCTCCAAAATCTGTTTGATATATATCCCGGTGTTAATGCGGATTCCCTGTTTCTTCAAAAGAGGCATGAGCCGTTTGGACAGCTCTTCATCGATCGGCGGAAGGATCAGCGGGGATCTCTTTATAATGTCGATCTCAGTTCCGAAAGCGCGGTAAATACAAGCGAATTCGACGCCAAGAACCCCACCGCCGATGACTACCATGCTCTCCGGTATCTCGGTGAGCTCCAGAGCATCGTCGGAAGAGATGGTATGAGACAGGCTTTCTTCCGATACCGGCGGCAGCTCCGGGCGGGACCCTGTCGCTATAATGATGCTCCGGGTGTTGAGCTTCGTGACCTCCCCTCCGTGGTTCACCGTTACCACGCCCGGCGCTGCTATGTGGGCCGTACCACGTACCAGTTCTACCCCATTGGATGCGAACAATCTCTCCACGCCCTCCACCAGGCGGGATACCACCTCGCTCTTGCGCTGCATCACGCGGGTGAAATCGCAGGAGACTCCGCTGGTACTGACGCCAAATTCTCCGGCGCCAAGCACCGTCTGGTAGACGCTCGCGCTTTGTACGAGAGCCTTCGTGGGTATACAGCCCCTGTTCAGGCATGTACCGCCGATATTTCCTTTCTCAATGCATGCCACCTTGCCGCCCTTCTGGGCCGCTCTTATGGCAGCCACGTAGCCTCCGGGCCCGCTACCTATGACAACTACATCGTACATTCCACCGCACCTCATTTCCTTTCATTCCACTCCGGGTTTCTGTATACAGACCTCTCCAGTTCTCGCGCGCGCTCAATCTCTGCATCGGAGAGCGCGCCGTACTCGAGGTCTGTTGCGAAGCGTTTCCGAAATCCAAAGATCATGGCGTCGGTTACAGCCTCGCACGACAGACCGGAGTCAGCCAGCTCATTCAAGCTGCCCACGTTTTTGCCCAGTATCTCACGAAGGCGATCGCGCCGGGTCCCGGGCCGGACTCCCAGCGCGTCAAGAAGCCTTTCCGCGTCAAAACTCAACAGAATAGAACCGTGTTGGAGTATGGCACCGTCCTTCCGCACCTGGGCGCTGCCTACCAGTTTCCTGGTCCCCACTGTAATCTCATACCAGGAAGGCGCATCAAAGCAAGCGCCTGACTCCCCGTAAAGCACACCCTTCTCTCTCACGGATACTATTGATGCCTGTACACCCAACCGGGCAAAGCCGTCCAGCAAAGCTTCGCTTATGGTCTTGTAGCTTTCTAGCACAGTGCCCCGGAGCGCGCTCTCGGGCGCCACTACGCTGTAGGTGATCTCATCATCGTGTAGCACCGCCCTCCCGCCCGTCGGGCGCCTCACCCACTCAATCCCTGCCGATTTGCAGTACTCCGTGTCTACTTCCCGCCTGAGGCTTTGAAAGTACCCGATGGACAAGCATGGAGGATCCCAGCGGTAAAAGCGTATAGTTGCTTCAGCCGCCGCTTTTGAACAAGCCTCGAGGATGGCATGATCCACCGCCATGTTCCAGCTACCGCGTGCAGCACCGTCCACCAGAAGCCTCCAGCGCATTTGCGTCCTCGTCCTCCTCCAACCTGCTGTGCACAAGCGCCAACGCCTGTCTGTATTCACATTCACTGAGAGGTCTCGGGTAGTTGTACGGAACGTCTCCCGGCCTTTCGTTATAGTATGGTCTGTTGCAGTCAGGACACCCGGTGGTCTCAAACGCCCGGGGCGGTATTAGCATCTTTGTCTCGTTCCACGGGCGGTGAAACATCCGTAAACTACCCGCTGGCGAATACTGAAACTCGGTGGCATGGGCATACCCCCGTGTGATGAGGTAAAACATCGCCTGAGCTACCCGGTACGCACTGAGCTCGGGGGCGCGTACATGCTGCATGGCGGTACCCCGGATAGGAGTGAACGCGAAGAGTGCCATGCCGACACCTGCATCCGTCATATCCTGAAAACATAACGCCAGCTCCTGCTCGGTTTCACCGAGTCCGACGATGACATGAGTGGCTATCCTGCCGGGGAACGCGCACGCTGAATCGGCCAGCAGACGTACTATCCGCGTGTACGAGCCGCTCTTGCACAACCGATAGACCCGCTCCGACGCAGCATCGATGGGCAGCGATACGCAGTCAGCTCCGGCCTCAAGGAGTATTCGTACCTCGTCTATGCCATACGCGGAGGCGGACACACACAAGGGCAGGTCGGGGCGGACGCTCTTGATACTCCTTATCAGACCGCGCACCGTTTCGAGTACGCCTGGGGCGTCCACCGCTTGAAGGCACACTCGCCTTACGTGGCCTGACACATCACCACCCAGCGCCTGGATCACCGAGTTTGCATCATGTCCAGGCCACGTTACCCTCGACAGCAGGTCAGCCCTGCCCGGATGACTCGCCCGGCCCTGGGAACAAAAGGCACATGAGCGCACGCACCTATCCCCGCACATGATATATGCGGTGGTGGGGAGTACGTCGCATCGCCCGTGACCCAGCCCAAGCACAAGCGCGCTCCCTGCCGACACCCTGACCTTCATCTCAGGTTCGTTCGCCGCCGATTCCGGCACGTACTGACTTAAAGCCCGCAACACTCCTCACCCCACTTGACGACTAGTCCCCGGGCCTCCGCCTCCCGCTTAGCTGCGGGCGCCGGGTTCACGATCTTGTTCACCCCTGCAGCGACAGCCAGCGGGTCCAGCTTTTCACGGTATGCTCCGCCAGGTCTCATGCACCCGAGAAACACGGGAACGTCGGAAAGCTTGACACGCGTATATGCAATGAGCCGCGCTACCTCCTCCACTGGGGGTGGCTGGCGGTGCGCAAAAGCCGTCCCAGGAGTGGGTATGAACACAATTAGAGTCACAGCGCAGGGCTTGTCGTCGGCAAGGAAATCGATGCATTCTGTTTCGCCCCTTAACTCGCCCCCGAGGATCCCAATGAGTACGTGCGGCACTACCCGGACGTGTTTCTTCAGTGCGCAATATGCCTTAACGAAGTCTTCGCCTCGGGTCCCGAGGCCGAGCACCTCCTTGATCGTCCGGTCATCCAGGATCAGGTCAAACGAAACGGTGTCGGCCCACTTGGAAATGGCGATGACCTCTTCTTCTCCTACCAGGCCGGTGTGAAAGTTCAGCCGGCCTTTCGCCTTCAGGCGCTCAATGTCGACAGAGTAGTCCATGAAGGGGACGCTCCCCCGACGGTCACATCCTCCGCTCACGAGGAAACTGGTGTACTCGCCAGTTAGCGCCCGGTCGGGCGGGCACATCCCCTTGAGGTAGTGCCCGCCGCAATGAGCGCAATGTAACGAGCAGTCCGGCCCGGTCAAGGACACCGCCTTTGTCCGCACGGGGCGGTCAAAACCGATGACGTTCGGAAAGTGCAACGTCCTGACTTTCCATGCCTCGTCCAGCACCTTCTGAAGCAAATCTCCCGAAGTCACTGTTTCCTCCATCGGATGTCCGGCTGCCTGGCCGCTCTCGCTTCGTCTAGTCTTCCCACCACCGTGGTATGCGGTGCCGTCTTTACTTTTTCCGGATTCTCGTATGCTTCCTTCGCAATCTCCTTCAACGCCCATATGAAGTAGTCGAGCGTTTCTTTGCTCTCTGTCTCCGTCGGTTCGATCATCAGCGCCTCATCCACTATCAGTGGGAAATAAACCGTGGGTGGGTGTACACCGAAGTCAAGCAGTCTCTTCGCGATATCCAGGGTCTTTACCCCGGTCTTCTCCTTAATCCGTCTCGGGTTTACAACAAACTCATGCTTGCAGTGCCGGTCATAGGGTAGGTCGTAATCATCGGTCAGGTTTCTCATAAGATAGTTGGCATTTAACACGGCGTTCTCGCTAACCCTTTTCAGGCCGTCAGGGCCCATGGACCTGATGTAGGCGTAGGCCTTGACCATGACGCCAAAGTTGCCATAGAACGACTTCACTCTGCCGATAGACAGTGGTCTGTCGTAATCTAGGAAGAACTTTTCACCGTCGAACCGGACTACAGGTACAGGTAGGAAGGGTTCGAGATGCTTCTTTACACCTACCGGCCCTGAACCGGGTCCACCACCACCGTGTGGCGTGGAAAACGTCTTGTGAAGATTGAAGTGTACCACGTCAAACCCGGTATCGCCCGGCCTGGCGATCCCCATTATGGCATTGGCATTCGCCCCATCATAGTAAAGCAGGCCCCCGACATCGTGTACCATCTTTGCAATCACATGAATGTTCTCATCGAACAGCCCCAGTGTGTTGGGATTTGTCAGCATGAGCCCCGCGACATCCGCATCCAATACCTTGCCGAGTTCTTCAAGGTCCACTCCGCCTCGTTCATCCGACCTGACCTCCACTGTCTTAAACCCGCACATCACCGCTGACGCCGGGTTGGTACCGTGAGCCGAGTCGGGGATGATGATCTTGGTACGTTTCTCTCCCCTGTGCTCATGGTAAGCGCGTATCATGAGCAGTCCGGTGAGTTCCCCATGAGCGCCTGCAGCGGGCTGTAAGGATACAGCATCCACGCCTCCGATTTCTGCCAGATAACCCTGCAGCTCCCACATCAGCTGGAGCGCGCCCTGGGACACCTCGCACGGTGTATAAGGGTGGACGTTGGCGAAGCCGGGCAGTTGGGCGGCCACCTCGTTCATTTTCGGGCTGTATTTCATAGTACATGACCCGAGCGGGTAAAAGCCTATATCCACACCGTGATTAAGCTGTGATAACCCGGTGTAGTGCCGGACGACATCAACCTCGCTGACTTCGGGCATCTCAGCCGGTTCATCTCGCAGACTGCCCGGCGGCAACATAGCAGCGCGTTCCTTTCGTGGCACGTCACAGTCTGGGAGGCTGTAGGCGCGGCGACCTTCTTTCGACAGCTCGAAGATCAGTTTTCTATCCTTCACACCAATCCCTCCAGTCTGGCCACGAAGTAGTCCATTTCCTGCCTGGTCCTCTTTTCAGTAACACATACCAGCAGCACGTCCGGGTATTCGGGATACGCTTTTCGCACCTCGTAACCTGCCAGGATTTTATAATCAAGCATCCCGCGTATCACGTCCGGTACAGGTAGTTTGCACCTGACTGCAAATTCCTTGAAGAAAGGAGCCTCAAACGCCGGCTCAAACCTCTCTGTCTTGCTCAGCGCGTCGTACAGGTAATGGGCTTTCTGGAGGCAGAGATCGGCAACTTCTTCTATGCCCTTCTTACCCATAGTCGAAAGATATACCGCCGCGGCCAGCGCGTTCAGCGCCTCGTTCGAGCAGATATTCGAAGTGGCACGTTCGCGCCTTATGTGCTGCTCGCGCGTCTGCAGTGTAAGCACGAAGCCCCTTTTACCATGCACGTCCACAGTCGCTCCCGCGATTCTTCCAGGCATCCTCCGGACGAACTGCTCCCGCGCGGCAAAGAAGCCGAGGTAAGGACCACCGAAACTCAGCGGGTTTCCGAGGGATTGCCCCTCGCCCACTACGATATCAGCGTCATACTCAGCGGGGGGCTTTAAGATGCCCAGGGAAATCGGGTCAACGGAGGCTACCATCAGCCCCTTCGCCTTGCGCACTATGCGGGCGATCTCTTCTACGGGCTCAAGACAACCGAAGAAATTCGGGTGCTGGGCTATTACACACGCCGTCCCGTCGTTCACCAGGCCTTCCAGAGCTTCAAGGTCCGTAACACCATCCTTCATTGGAGCTTCAACTACTTCGACTTCGATAGCGGCGGCATACGTCTTGAGTACTTCCCTGGACTCGGGATGAACGCTGCGGCATACGACGACCCTTTCACGCCTGGTCTGGGAAATGGCCATGAGCGCCGCTTCTGCCACCGCGCTAGCACCGTCGTACATGGATGCATTCGCTACATCCATACCGGTGAGCGCACAGATCAGTGACTGATATTCGTAGATGCTCTGAAGCACAGCCTGGCTTACCTCTGGCTGGTACGGCGTGTACGCAGTATAGAACTCAGACCGAGCGAGAACGTGCCCCACCACGCTGGGTATAAAGTGGTCGTACGCACCCGCTCCAAGAAAGCATGTGTACTCATCGACAGAGGCGTTTCTGCTGCCGAGTTCCCTCAGGTGCCTCAGTACCTCCTGTTCTGACATGGCCGCTGGAAGCTTCATCTCACCCTTGAAACGGACCTCGGCAGGGATATCGGAAAACAGCTCTTCCACAGAGCCTACCCCGATAGCAGCGAGCATTTCGCGGCGGTCTTTGTCTGTGTTGGGAATGTATCTCATTAGTGATGCCCCGCCTCTTCCACGTGCTTCTCGTATTGTTGTGCGTCCATTAGGTCATCCAGTTCAGACGGATCTGATAGTTCCACCTCTATTATCCATCCTTCATCGTAAGTGGATTGGTTGATGAGCTCGGGTTGGGTCTCAAGCGCTTCGTTAACGCCCACAACCCTTCCGCTCACAGGCGCGTAGCAGTCGGAGACCGCCTTCACCGACTCCACCACGCCGAATGCCTCTCCCTTGACAACGTCATGACCTACCTCGGGAAGCTCCACAAATACAATGTCTCCCAGCTGGTCGGAAGCGTAGAACGTGATACCGCACTTGCCTCTAGTTCCCTCTACCCTGATCCATTCATGAGTTTTCGTGTACTTCAGCTCTTTTGGATACATGCTCACTTCGCCCTCCTTTTGTAAAACGGCATCTTTATAGTCCGTGCCAGCAGCTGTTTTCCTCTGATCATGACGCCGATGTCCGCACCGATAGACTCAGTGTCCGGAGTCACATATCCAATCCCGAGATTCTTTCCAATCGTCGGAGCAAAGCTGCCCGTCGTGACCTCGCCGATCGTGGTGCCGTCTCTTACGATGGTGTAGTGTGTTCTCGGTATGCCCCGCTCAAGCATCTCAAATCCGACGAGTTTTTTCGGAATACCCTGCTCTTTCATCCTTAGGAGCGCATCGCGACCTACAAACTCACCTTTAGTGAAGCTGACGAACCGGCCGAGCCCCGCCTCCAGAGGTCCCGTGGTTTCGGACAGTTCCTGCCCATATAGCGGCATACATGCTTCAAACCTCAGTGTATCCCTGGCACCCAAGCCCGCAGGCACCAGCCCTTCATCTTCTCCTGCTTCCATCAGTGCATCCCAAAGAGCGACAGCATCCTCCGGCGCGCAGTACAGTTCGAACCCGTCTTCACCCGTATATCCGGTGCGCGAAAGGATGCAGTTGACCCCCGCGACTTCGGCGCGGGGTACGAAGTAGTAGTAGCGGATCCCGTTCAGGTCCGTCTGAGTGAGTTTCTTGAGGATCGTTTCGCTGGCCGGTCCCTGAAGCGCTATCTCGGCCCAGTCGTCAGACGCGTTGGTCAGCGTCGCCCTGGGGAACTCGCTGGCGATCCGGCTGAGCCATGCAAAGTCCTTTTCGACATTGGCTCCGTTAACTACTAGCATGTAGCGGTCCGGCGAGAAACGATAGACCATGAGGTCATCAACCGTGCCGCCCTCGTCGTTGCACATGGGGGAGTACCGGACCTGGCCATCCACCATATTGTTCATATCATTGGTCACCGCTTTTTGGATCAATGCCAGGGAGTCTTCGCCGGTCACAAAAAACTCTCCCATGTAAGAAACGTCGAACATACCTGCTGCCTCACGAACCGCCCTGTGCTCATCCAAAATGCCGCCGAACTGCACTGAAACAAGCCAGCCTGCAAACTCTACGATCTTCCCACCGTACTTCTCATGACAACCATATAGCGCTGTCTTCCGTGCTTCTGTCATCCACTTCCACCTCCTTTGAGTTTTAGCTTTTCCCCCCTATTTCAATATTGTGCGGTTATCTCGCTGAAGACGGGCTGCTAATACACCCCTGTACTCTCCAGCGCTACGTGGGTGCATCCTGCCCCGACAGCCAATCGGATAAACCAAGCAAATCTTGCGTCGTTGTACCAAATACCCGCTTCTCCTTCTTGGGCTCACCTTTAGGCCCTGGCACCACCAAACACGCGGTGACCGTCCGCTTATGCACATCCAGCGCTGCACAACGCTCATACAAAACCTTCATCTTGCACGCCTCCTCTATCACGCCAGCGGAACGTCCCGGAGCTTTTGGATTCTCCCTCGCGTGCTCTATGGCGACAGACGGTGCCTCCCAGGACAGACTCCCCATCGGGCTCACGGCACCAGTGAGTAACCGACCTCCTTGCTGGCGGCACTCTTTTCATCTACTATACAATGACCCTGTTTTCATGGTCGGTAGCGACGATGAATCGTCGTGAGGGATCCCCGGAAAAAATAATGGGACCCAAGACGCAGCCCATGTGGGCTGTAGGTCTCTGTCCCTCTACCTGAGAGATTCCTTCCCCAGGGAAGTTACCCCTTTGGTGGCCGAATAGTCGGCTGCTCTCCAGAGTTCCGTCCGTCGACAGTATTTTTGCCTGAGAGTTTCAGCTTGACCCGCCTTGCTCCTTCGGCGCCCTGATTTCAGGGTCTCTCCCGTCGCCTTCATCCGGGCTGTATACCTTTGTTCGCTACAAGATATTCCACGTTCGGCTCGATTATCCTCCCACGCTTTGGACTGACTTCCAGAAATCTCCCCGGTATTGCTTTGTCATCCGGTCAGGTGCGGCCCGTATGGGTGAAACATCCTGTAACCGCAGATCTTGCACCGGAGTATGTAATCCGCTTCCACCACCTTGCTGGAAGCCTGGACCTTGGTAAGAGAAGGTACACGTACTCCGCACACTGTTAGTGGGCCTCCAGAACACACAGGACACGAGACATGGCGGTCGGTATTCAGTTCCTCCACGAGCGACGTCTCCCAGAATTCCACCTGCCAGGTGATTTTCTTCGCTATAAGACGGCAGGCACCCGCTCCCCTAGGTTTATTGTGACTATTCTATATACTGTTTGCAACTCCTGCCAAGAGTGACCGTTTCCTAGACCTGATTCACTGAACTCTACCGACAGCAGCTGTAGCCTTGCAGCTTACGTTGACCGGTACGGGGATGCCCCTCAGCCTCAGGTCATTGACGGTGACCGCCACCGTGACGCTGGGGTACCCGTCTTCCCCGGGGTTGTCCACCGCTACGTCAATTACCACTTCTGAAAGTTCTAGAATATCCGAGAGGTTGGCCATCAGGCACTCCTGGGCCCAGAGACGGGCATCACGGATGGCGGCTTCAGGGTCAATCCAGCGCTCGCCACGGGCAAGCCGCGCAAGATCCACATTGTTCAGAGCGGCCAGCGCACCGAGGTCAGCAGACGCCTGGACGACCGCCCTGGCGTATACCAACCTGCCCGTGGCAAGTGTGAAAAATGCCGTACCGATCAGAACGGGAAGAAATACGACCATCATGACAAGCACGGAGCCCCTGGTTGGGTTACTACTCAATCCTCTCGCTCCTCGTAATGAACTCTGCGGTTATGGGTATTACCCTGCCCCACACTGCAGATATTGGGGGGCTGAGCGGCCTGTATCTATATGTCAGCCTTAGCCTGATGCTCCAGCCATAAGGCGCCGAATACGGCGACACGTAAATTTCCACTCGGTCGACATCCAGACCGCCCAGCTCCAGCTGAGTGTATATCCTCTCTCGTACTTTCGCCGTCAACCCTCCGTCGATGGCAGCCCGCCTCGCTCCCTCTCTGGCAGCATGTGCGAGTACCAGTTGGGAATGCATCAGCATGGCCATGTCAATCACGGAGAACAAGAGAAAGACGAGAAGGCTCAGGACCATGACAAATTCAACGATAGCAGCACCCCGGTCTTGTCTAACCCGCATTTGAGATCTCTGCGATGATGTCGAGCAGCCTTTCGTTCAGTACAGCTCCGAGTCTGGACAATGTGGCAATGAGTACCACCACGACGAGCGCCAGAATAAGGGCATATTCTGCGACGGTTGCCCCTTTTTCGGTAAGAATTCGTCCAAGCAGCCAGTCGATCATGGTTTTCACCACCTCGTATTGGTAAATGTTAGGACATTGGGCATTAACGCGATGATGAGAATCGAGGGGAGAAGAAACACAATGGTGACCAGTGTCAGCTTGAGAGGTAATAGGCCCATTTCGCGTTCTTTCCGCACGCGAAGCGCGTGTCTCAGCATGCCTGCCAAGTCCATCAGTATACCGGCGTATGGCGCTCCAGCCCTTTCTGCGACGCTCAGTGTCTCGGCGACTGTCCGCAGCTCTTCCGCTCCGAACTCGCGGTACGCCTGAAAGAACGCTTCGCCTATGCTGCGTTCAGCCGAAACCATGTCACAAAGAAGGGGTAACACCCCGCTCTCGTCGCCCCCGATTCTGTTTAGTATACTGAGCCCCGCCCTGGCCCCCACCCCTGATTCCCCCACGATGGCAAGAAACGAGATAATGGAAGGGAGAGACCTGAGTACCTTCCCGTGCACGAAACCGCGGCGTCTTATACTCAGCACAGGCAGTGTTACCGTAATACACAACCCCGTCGCGATGCCGGCCGGCCGTGCCGTAAATAGTGAGTAGACCAGCACCAAGGAACCTGTCAGGAGCACTATGATGTACTTGCCGACCTCGAATTCTCTGAGTTCATCATTGCGGGACCAAGTCCACGAGGAGATGGCCCTCCAGAAACCCGGCATGTTCTGCTTGAACCATAGTCCCACTCTTGCGAAACCGTTTGCCCGGTGTGGCAAAGTGCCCAGTCGCTGTGTCAGACTATTCAGTTGCATATAGAGGGCAAGAAAGATTATGCTTGCCAGTGCCCAGAGCAATGCTACTCCCCCGCCTCCAGGGTAGTCACTGTCGTGGAGACTGTCAGGACGACCCCGATTAGCCACGACGCAGCTGCGTACAGGAGAGACAGCCTCCCCACAGGCGTAACGAATAACGGCCTTACCAGGGTCGGGTAAAACCTTATCAGAAACACCAGAAGAACCGGCGGCATAGCAACAAGTATAATGGCGCTCAAACATGCCTCTGCTGACTTCGCACGCCCTTCCCGCCTTGCGCGTATGCGGTCACTCAGGTCAGATCTCAGCCCTTCCAGTGCCTTCGAAACGCTTCCGCCGCATTCGGTAATAGCTACTAGTACGGCACAAAGGTAGCGTACGTCCATCCTGTTGCATCTTGAAGATACCTTCATCAACGCATCCTGCATGGGTATACCTACTTTGTACATCTCTATAGCTTCCGACAGCATAGCCTTCAGCGGACCCCGCAGTTCTCGCACTGCATCGATCAGGGCCTCGCCAAGGCTCAATCCGGACGAAACTCGCAAAGTGAGCCCACGACACAAATCTAGGAGTGATTGTTCCCAAGCAGAAGAAGAGATCCACCTCGTGCGCAGGGCGGGTCTGGCAAGGCGCCGTCTATTACCGACGGATTCCCGTAACCTTGCGGGCTGCAGCAACCCCAGCCTTTCACCCAGGTACAAAGCAGCAAACCAGATCGTGAGCCCGTGCAGCGCAGCCAAAAACCAGATCAAGCAGCTCACCGTTCTCCCTTCTCGTGAATATCCCGGATGCTCCCCCTGACTCTCAGTTGGGCTCAGAGCTATATAGGCTCAAGTCGCTGGCTCTGATTGAACAGGCGTTGCCATACCGAAGTTTGTGGAAATCCTGATGGCATTGGGTTGATCCTTGATAAGAAAGATCCCTGTCGCTACCTCATACCGTGCTATCGGCGTTACCCGGGTACAGCCGGCGTAGTCACCTTTTTTGACCAAGCCCACTTCGTTAATCACGCGAGCCCCGGACTCAAGCCGAATCATGTGAATGACCACATCGATGACGCTTCGAACCAAATACCTAATGGCGTTGTAAGAAAGATTTTCACCTGCCATTATCGCCATGTTTTCCAACCTGAGCAGACTATCTTCGGTAGAATTGGCGTGAACTGTGGACATGGAGCCTTGGTGTCCCGTATTTAACGCGTGTACAAGGTCAAACGCTTCAGCACCGCGAACCTCACCGACGATCAGCCGGTCAGGCCTCATTCGCAACGCGTTCTTAACTATGTCACGTATGCTCACCTCCCCTTTCCCCTCAAGATTAGCATGCCTTGCTTCCATCCTAACAAGGTGCCCACGGTTTATATGGAGTTCGGCTGAGTCTTCAATAACGATGACCCGCTCCGCCTCGTCCTTTATGAACGAGCACATCACTCCAAGCAAAGTCGTCTTACCGGTAGACGATGCGCCAGATATTATCACGTTGAGCCTTGATTCAACTACGGTCTCGAGCACCTGCTGCAGCTTTAGCGAGTACGTCCCAAGCTGAAGCAGTTGATCCCGAGTCATAGAGTCCCGGCAAAACTTTCTGATCGTGAGTACGGGTCCTGAAAGTGATACAGGTGGGATCACTGCATGCACCCGGGAACCGTCCGGAAGTCTGGCGTCTACGAACGGGGCCGAGTGGTCTACTCTCCTTCCTAGAGGCTCCACGATTCGGCGAATGAGTTCAAGTAACCGCCCCTCGCTGGTGAAACGGACAGATGTTGGCTGTATTTTGCCACGGCGTTCCACGAACACGGAAGCACAACCGTTTACCATGATCTCGGTTACTTCAGGGTCCTTGATGAGCGAGTCTATCGGACCGTAGCCCGCTATCTCGTTGCTCAGTTCCCGCGCTATCAAATCCCGTTCCTCGTTCTTGAAGGCATATCCATTCAGTGCCAGGATCCGGCTGATGACGCTCTCCAGCTGTGCCTTCTTCGCTTCGTTGTCTCTCGCTTCCCGTACCAGAGCACGATATTCAAGTCCTATGCGCTCCTTAAGCCACGCGAAGGAATCAACGCTTTCCTTGTCATTCATGTTCTAAAGAGCCTCCCGACCATCTCCAGCACGGGCATTGTGCGTCTTTTCAGGCTGCTGTCAGAAACATTACGAGGAGCAAACATGTCAGCAAGTTCCTCAAGAGGGCGGACGATGCTCTGTACCTGCTGAGTGACCACTGGAGTACCCTGGAAGACTGAAGCATCTACCTTTGTGCTCTCGTCAGGAATACATACTGTCATCTTATGGCGTAGGAATTGCTCGATCTGAGTTTTCTTAATATATGCGTCGGCCCGATACCGGTTTAGGACGAAGTAGGTGTTCTTCTCCGAGAGCCCAAGGTAATTCTGGAGTATGTATAGTAAGATTTTGGTTTGCCTCAACGCGGCTGCATCCTGGGTGACCACAAGTACTAGATCGGTTGCACATTCAAGACATTTTACAGTCACCTGGCAGGTAATATCCGTAGACATATCAACAATGCAGATCCGGCATACTTGACTTAAGTTCCGCAGCAGTTGTTCGAAGTGACACGGCAGGATCAGGTTGGCGGTCTCAGGGGTCGGGGGGCCAAGCAGAATCCTGAGACCTGAGGGTCGGTGGACAACTGCGTACTCCTCCAGGATTCGCAAATCGACATGTTCCGCGTAGGGGACCACGTCAACAACAGAATTCGGAGCTTCAAGATCAAGGTGCAGGCCCACATCCGCAGATTTCAGGTCAGCATCAACGAGAACAGTATGGCCGGAAGTGCGCCTGGCGATCAACACCGCAAGATTAGTAGCCACAAATGTCTTCCCCACGCCGCCCTTGGTGCTAAATACCGCAATAATGCGCCCAGGGGTTGGGACATACTCAGGAGCGCGGTATGTAGAACTCTTTTCGTGAGTGAACCACTTCCTTGGGCTTGTTTCGTCCTCTACTGGACATTGAACTCGCCTCTCAGAGCCTTTTGGGACGTCCGCAATGAACGTGACGAAGTCTTTCCCGCCCAGCAATTCGCATTTCACCTCCTTTCCAATCCGGGGCGGACGGAGTTTGCCCGCCTATACTTCAGGGCTTTTGGGAAGGAGAAGGGCCCGGTATTTTAGATTTTGATTGTGACCCGTCAGTTCAGCGTTCGTACCCGCAATGCCCGTCGAACGATCCGACGCCGCTTACCCCGCCCTTCAGCATCCCACCCCTGGTGCAATCAAGACCCCGGGTCAGCTAAGGCTCGACCCACGCCAGCACAGTTGAGAACGTAACTCCATCCGTCCTGTTCTTTGCAGTTGAATCCGTAATGGTTATGTACAATGAGCCGTGTTCCATACAAAATGCGAGCAACTCGGCTTGTTCAGCACTCACAGCAACAACAATTGATGGTTGACGTTCGAAAGTAGTCCTGGTTTCATGTGCCGGTATTTCGATTACCTTGAGGGATCCAAGGATCAGTTTTGCAATTTGATACCCACTGCCAGGATTGGAGACGAAGATTACATCCACAAGGTCGCCTTCACGGATACTGCTCACGGGGCTCTTTCCCGGTGATAGCGGGATCATCATCCTGACCATCCCGCTCGGCAAACTCTGAGCACCGAGTTTGCGCATAACAACCTGCTCACCCTCAAACATTGGTATCCGCACCTTTTTTCCGATAACCTCGCTTAAGGCGGTACTTGCGTCTGAGAGTACACTATCCTTCGCCACCATATCCAGACGAACCATCTCCCTCGTAAGCGTGGTCCCAGCCGGGATGTCGGTAGCACAAACCACTATATTGACCGTCTGCCCGCCTAACCTGCTTCCCATAACACTCGTCACGGTCGCTATCACAGAGCAGGAAACCGCTAACCAAAGGTAGGTTCTTGCACGCATATTTCGACACCCTTTACTTTATTTCGCCACTTTCGCCGTTTTTTGCCATATCCTGTTGCGCATATCCATTCTAAAATGGTCACAGCCGGCATGTCAATCCATTACTTGTCGACATCTTTCGACGTTCAACGCGTGCGCCTTGTGCTATAATCGTCCCGAGGAGAGGGGTCAGTGAGGTGATTCCCCTGAGAATCTTGATCATTGTACTCCTCTTCTTTTTGCTTTCATCAGTCGGCGTCGAGGCTGCAGACGACTGGTATGCGGATTGCGACGGTCACTGGGCGCGAGAGTATATAAGAGTGCTATGGGAGGAAAGTGTAGCGGACGGTTTTCGTTCCGTCGAGTGGGCCAGGGGATGGGGGTCCTGGCAGCTTGTCACACACTACAAGTTCCGCCCCGATCAAGTTGCGACCCGAGCAGAGTTCTGCATGCTCCTGGCAAAGGTACACGGCCTATCTCCATCGTCATCTTCTGAACCAAACTTCATTGATGTGGGTAGGCAGTACACTGCATACGACGGCCAAAAGCACGCTTATCCATGGATTCAAGCAGCTGCCGAACACGGATTCATATACGGGGACGGAGTACGTTTCTGGCCGGACTCCCCGATCAGCAGAGAGCAAGTAGTCGTTATGCTGATCCGCTCACTTTCATTGGCATCACAAGCTGATGCCATGAGCAAAACGGAGGTCAATGCGCTGCTATCTCTTTTCTCCGATGGCAAGAATGTAAGTCCGTTTGCCCGCAACAGTATGGCCCTCGCCGTCAAACTCGGGATTGTCAAGGGTTACCCCGACCGTACAATCAGGCCCGGCGACGATGTACGTCGATCTGAATGCGCAGCTCTTGTCGCAAGGTCGTGTCTCATTCGCGTAAACTGTCCGGAGATTTTTTACCCTGACGGTGACGGCGTGCAAGACCTGGCTGAGATAACTGTTACTCTCTTGAAGAATCGAAACATTTTGCGCTGGCATGCGATGATTACTACCTTCAAGGGTGAGAGCATAAAGCAATACCGAGGTGCAGGTCAACAGAGTCAGCACACGCTGTACTGGGATGGCACTTCCGATGACGGTGAACAGATGGAACCAGGGCATTATTGGGTCATTGCCGAAGTGGAAGATCGCGCAGGCAACGTCTTTCGTTCAGTACCAGTCACGATCCAACTTGATCGGAGGGGCCTCTGGGCCACGACCATCCCCAGGTATACACATCCAGGCGAGTATTTTACTATCAGGGCGGAGACTCAGGGTCGAGCCTCTTCAGTCAGCGCCATGCTAGGCTCATCGCTCATACGCCTCTCGCCCATTTTCGAGTCTCATGTATCAAAAAACACGTGGACTGCCCGCGCGATCTCTCCCGATGAACATGGCCCCCTGTTGTTGTTGATCATAGCTGACTACACTGGCGTTACACGCGTGCGACAGGTCATTCACTTTGTTGCAAGTCCATTGCAGGGAATGACGGAGCCTAACACTTGCACGGAACCTGGCAACTTTCCCCTCTTTGTTCTCATTGACTGACCCTCATAAGTGCAGAAGCCGGCCACAGGATGAGTGCTACGCGTACTGCGTGCTAAAGCCGCGGAGCGCCAGGACATGCAATTACAAAGATATGGTGTTTTTCATGGCGCTTCTTTACACTCCTGAACTAAAACCCCAACAAGATAGTGAAGATAGCCTTCAGAAACACACGTCCTGACGCTCCTTATTTCTTGTATTCGGTATCTCCTTACTCGCAGCAGGCCTTTCTGCATCTCGGGGGGCAGTTTCTGCTGGGACCGGCTAGCCCTTGAGCCTACTACCCTTGCCGTGAATGACCTTCCTTACTCGTATGAGTTGCTTGCACTGCCGGGCCGCAGTTGGGAATGTGTTGCTTGATCCGAAGTTCTCCGTTCAGAGGATAACCAGCGTCTGACCTCGGCTGGAGCACGGCGTGGGGTAAGCTTGCGGTGATCGCTCTTTGTCACCCGCGGTGCCCTTTGGTTTTCGCCCACTGCCGGAACAAGCCTTAGACCGGCAGATGCTCGAGTGGTTCCTTGTGTCCGAGTCGGAGTGGTCCGGGCCGTATCTGAACCGCATACCAAAAGGCTCGTGCTGGATTTCCCGTCGACCGGTGCGTACATCTCAGAACGGGCTGACGCTATCTGCGGGGAAATTGGCGATTTGAAATAGGGTAGCAGCATGTACCGCAGCGCAAAAGCCCAATGGCTTGTTTTGACCACGGGATGAAAGCGGAGGCGCTCTCGGCGATATTCGTCTTATCGCTCATCCTTCAGGGACTATGCCCGGAGTGGGTAGGTCGACAAAGCTGCAGCAGGTGCTGAGACGGGCAAGTTAGCAACTGACAAGAAAGGCAGCGTCCCTGCCTTCTTGCCTGATCAAGAGCTGAAGATAGGCCAATGTAGGCGGGAAAGAGACAAACGGCTAAGGGAGTCACCCGGTAATGCTGTCGAATCTCTTCCGTCGTCCAACATGACTAAGCTTGGTGCCTCTATCGAGTCGAGTTCCCTGGTCTCCCTGGTTCTTAGCCCTCGAGGACACCTCCCTCGCTCTAACAACTAATCGTTGTAGCGAGCTCCCTGGCGGGTGACAGGTAGTCAGCGTAAGTGCCCGGTAAGGAGTGGCGCCTATAACACTCCAATCGTTCTTTGCAACTACAAATACGTCTTCAACATGGTAGATATACTCCTCGTCCCCGAAGGTGACGATGATCTCGTCTCCCTCCTGCAGGAGGTCAAGTCTTCTGAACCATGCCCCGTAAGTAGTACGGTGACCAGCGATCGCTGTATTTCCCTCTTCTCCCGGGAAGGACCCCTCTGGATACATACCCGGCCCCTTGGCGAGTATGTCCTCTGAAGTGCCCTAAGAAACGATGACGGAGACATTGATCTTTGGAATCTCCAGTCTCGTCGGACGGAACTCACGGACCTTACGTTCAGGCTCGTCACTGGCTCCCACGTCACCGACTGCTGTCTCGCTTACCTCTGGTATAACCACAGGGTTTTCGAACTCGCGGCTAAGCCGCCATTGCCAGTAAGTAGCCTGCGCGCGCATGGCTAGCGGGACTCACACGATTACTATTCCCGCCAGGATGAGCAACGTGCCCTCTCCTCCCCCTCAATGTCGCCATATCTGAATGAAGTGAAGCATCACCGGTCCCAAAATAACTATGAAAATGGTCGGGAAAATGAAGAACACCAGCGGGAACAGCATTTTTACAGGCGCCTTCATTGCTTGCTCTTCCGCACGTTGTTTGCGAGCAAGCCGCATCTGGTCTGATTGTACACGCAGCACGCGTGAAATGCTCACCCCCAGCTGGTCAGCCTGGATCACTGCAGCACAAAACGTCTGCATCTCGGGTATCGCCACCCTATCTGCAAGACGCCGCAGCGAGTCAGCCCGCGGACTGCCAAGCCTGACTTCTCTCAGGAAGTGCCCAAACTCCTCCGAGAGCGGAGGAGGAAACTTCTCACTTACCTTCTGTACGGCTCCGTCAAACCCAAGACCTGCTTCGACTGATACGCACAACAGGTCAAGCGCGTCGGGGAGCATTTTGCGGAACTGCATCTGACGGCGGGAGTACTGTTTTGATACCCAGAAATCCGGTAGAATAAAGCCTGCAACTCCTAAACAGGCAGTAAGGAGTAATATCTGCGTAGCGCCAGCGTTTGCTGCTGTACCGCTCAGAAAGCCCAATGCAGACCCGAGCGTTGCAGCCATGATCTTCGCCCCGAGGAAGCGACCCGCGTCCATCTGGACACCAGCTTTGACCAGGCGTTGCTCAAGGCTCTTGGCCACGCTTGCCGGAGTTCGTCTTCTCACCGCTTCGTAAATAACCCCAAGCAGCGGCTTCAGCACCCGGTCAGCGAGCGGTCGGGACAGTTCCTGTTCCTTTAGGTCGTGAACCGTGGGACGTCGGAGGCTTCGCAACCTGTCGCGAACCTGGGCGTCCGGATCCTCGAACGCTTTGTAAAACAGTGCGATTAAAGAAAGCAGCAAAATGAGCAGCGACATCTCGTACATGGTTTTAGCAGTCACCCAATCCGATCTGGTATTCTCTCAAAACTGTATGTCCACAATTCTCCTGACCAGCGCCATACCTGCAAGCTGCATTATGACGCCACAGAGCAGGAGCACGCGCCCCAGGGAACTGGTGAAAAGCGGCGACATGAACCCCGGGTCCATGACGTAGAAAAATAGGGCGAGCGCGATGGGGATCATAGAAATGACCCAGCCGGAGAGCCTGCCCTGTGTGGTCAGAGTCCGAACCTCTCCTGCGATTCTAATCCGTTCTCGGATGGTATGGTTAATCTTATCCAGTACTTCAGCGAGGTTGCCCCCTACCTGTCTCTGGATGAGTATTGCCGTTACGACAAGGTCAAGATCACCGGTGTTCAGTCTTTTTGCTAGCGCGGTCAGGGACTCCTCTGTCGGCACCCCGAGCCTCGTCTCTTTCACAACCCTCTCGAATTCGGAACCCGCTGGCGCAGGCATTTCTCTCGACAGCATGTCCAGTGCCTGCATAAAAGAGTGGCCGCTGCGCAACGAGTTCGCCATGAGCGTCAGGGCGTCCGGGAGCACCCGCAGAAACGCTCGCCGTCTTGCGTTGATACGGTTGCGTAGCAAAATCCATGGAGCTGCAGTCCCAGCTCCCGCGAGAATCACCGAACCTTCAATCCCCCTCAGAAGGAATCCTGCAAGACCAGCCGCCCCTGCAACAGCGACGCAAATCGATAAGAACTCCGATACACGGAGCTTGAGGTCGGCCTGTTCCAGCCATTCTGACAGCCTTGGGGATATGGATGTCCGCTGCATTTTGGTGTCCAGAGTGGCAAAGAGCTTCTTTGCCTTCTTCTCTGCCCGCTCTGAGCTCCGATCCTTCGCATTTTCTGCGGGCTTTCTACGTTCGGCCACGAAACTCTTCAGGTTCTTACGGGCAGTTGGATCTTCGTAGGCGTCTTCTGCCGTCAGTGCTCTCGCGAGGAGATATACGGATACAAAGACTAAAACAAGTACCACCTGATATCACGCTCCCAGCGAAAACAGGTCCTGTGAGAGATTTATCCCCTTCTCAAGCAGCCGGTCGTAGCACCGCGGTACTATGCCCGTGCATCGGAAGAAGCCCCGCACCTGCTGATCCTGAAAACCTTCCTGTTTGAAGATGTAGAGGTCCTGGAGGATGATTACGTCACCTTCCATCCCCTGCACTTCAGTAACGTGTGTAATCCTCCTTTTGCCGTCTCGCATCCTCGCCTGATGCACAATGATATCAAGCGCTGAAGCAATCTGTTCTCTAATGGCTCTGAGCGGTAGTTCCATCCCTGCCATCATCACCATGGTCTCGAGCCTTGACAGTACATCTCTCGGATTGTTAGCGTGACAGGTTGTAAGGCTGCCATCATGACCTGTGTTCATCGCCTGAAGCATGTCGAGGGCCTCTCCAGTGCGCACCTCTCCTATGACGATCCGGTCCGGGCGCATTCTCAATGCATTCCTTACAAGCTGCCGCATTGTGACCTCGCCCTTCCCCTCTATGTTGGGTGGGCGCGTTTCCAGGGAGACCACGTGGTCCTGCCTTAGCTGGAGTTCCGCTGCGTCCTCAATAGTAATTATGCGCTCGTCGGCAGGTATGAATGAACTCAGCACGTTCAGGGTCGTGGTCTTCCCGCTGCCGGTCCCGCCAGACACTATCATGTTGAGCCTGCCAACCACGCACGCTTCAAGGAATTCCGCCATTTGCGGGCTAAGGGTACCGAACGCGATAAGGTCCTGAATCGTGTATGGATCTTTTGAAAACTTTCGGATGGTGAGCGCAGGCCCCTTCAGAGCAAGAGGGTGGATAATGGCGTTTACCCTGCTCCCGTCCGGAAGTCTTGCGTCGACCATGGGACAACCCTCATCGATCCTCCGACCGAGGGGTGAAACGATCTTATCAATCAACCGCAGGATCTGCGCGTCGCTCGAAAACTTCACGTCCGTGAGCTGGATTCGACCGCCTCGCTCAACATACACCTGGTTAGCCGAATTTACCATGATCTCTGTGACATCCGGATCGTCCAGCAGCGGCTGGAGCGGTCCATAGCCCAGAATCTCAGCGAACAGATCTTCGGTAACCTGGTCCCGATCAAGCGGGGACACGCTCTCTTCCTCTTGGAGTAAAGACATGATCTTGGCTTTAAGCTTCACCTTATGCTGTTCCGGAATAGGATCGCTCTCAAGCCAGGACCTCGCATCCGGGTCATCCACCAGGCGTTTCTGTATCCGGTCCTTCAGTTGCCTGTGAGCATCTGAAACAACGCGGGTATACGCTGGCATTTTTCTCGTCTCATTCGGGCCTGTATCCGGTTGCTGCTTGCTGACATTCACCCTCGCATAGAGGCTTGACAATTAGAATCCCCCCCATACCATGCCTTTCTTAGGGAAACTCGGCGCGCGCGACGGGGGAGTGAACTCATCCATGTTCTGGATGGAGCCGGCCATCTCCACGACCGCCTTCGAAAGGGGGGACCTGTTCCTCTTCCAGACGAATGGCTGTCCGCAGTTGGCGGCCCATATAGCGGTTGGTCCGTCAGACGGAATGTAAAAACTTATAGGGAAATCCAGCGACTTTGAAATATCGTCGTACGTTAGCCCGAGAGTACCGTCCGCACGATTGAGCGCGATGTGAACCTTTCTTCTGCTATACCTTAGTGTCTGCGTGAGTATGTCCAGCGACTTGGCGGTATTCTGCAGCGCGGGTATATCCGGCGTAGTGACCAGGATGACGGTATCTGCAAGGTCCAGCGATGTCAGGTTGGTCTCTCTGAAGTTTGAGGCTGTGTCGATGACGACGTAGTCAAAACTTTCCCTCATAGCCTCGATGATTTCCCTCACATAATTCCTCTTCGGATCCTTGCGCCCTTCGCCATCAACCTCTGCCGCCAGCTCCGGGCTCGGAGGAGCGGCCAGGAGGAACAATCGCCTTCCCTGGATAGGCAGAAGCGCTTTGGCGCAGAGTTCGGGCGTGAGAGTGGACGGGATATGGCACAAGTTGACAATGGTCGAGTGCGGCTTTATTCCAAACAGCGCCGCTTGACACCCGAACTCGAGATCAAGGTCAATGACGCACACAGAAGCCTCCTTCTGGCAGAGCGCTGCGCTCACGTTGGCGGAAATCGTGCTCTTTCCCACGCCCCCCTTTGTAGAAAAGACCGTAACCACCCTGCCAAGTCTCTTCTCCGGTCTGGACGAGCCCGTACCCGACAGGCTCATCTTAAGCATGTCGAGTACCGCACGGCCCAAGCGGTCCAGGTCGACCGGAGCCAAGAAAAAATCGGCAAAGCCCATCTTGAGAGCGAGACGGATCAGCCCCTCGCTGGTTCTATCGGCAACTCCGATGATCCCGCACCCGACCGAATTAGCCATCTCCAGCACTAGCTCAACTGTTATGGAAGGCGACATCTGAAGGATCGCAACTGCAGGCCGCTGAGCCACCGCTAGCGCCAGCGCTTCTCCCGGGTCTGAAGCAGAGCTAACCTCGAGGCAGAGGGACTCAAGATACCGCCTGACCCTCTCCCCTTCCGGTTGCTCAAGAAGGAGCAAGACCAAGGGTTTCATCAAAGGATTCCTCCTTCGCTACCTGGGATCTAAGTGGGCTTCAATGACCGTGATTACGCCACGCTGGCCCGCAGACGCCTTCTCGCTCAGCATTCCGGAAGGGAGCGTGTACCTAGTCTTTACGCCAGCCGGCAAAGTGAGCTGCGTCTGGGTGAGTATCCCCCCGATCACAATCACCTCGTTCGGGTCTATCCTGATGGTACCTTCAGCCATGGTGACCCCCGTCCTGTAACCCCCGTCTATCAGGATATCCAAGATTTTTGAACGGGCTGAGATTTCAAGATCAAAAAACGGCTTGTTATACGCAAGAGCTGTTATCTCAAGGTTGATTCCATAATCCTGCCAGCCGATAACCCCCTCGGATTCAACAGATAACGTCTCCGTGAAAGATATCGATGCTTTGTCCCTATTCATCGTTATGACATCCGCTCGGGTGATCAAATGCGCCTTCCCGCCAACCACCAGCCCCTGAAGTGAATTCAGGAAACCAAACGGAAGTTCGTGGATGGCCATTGTCTGCCCGATCTTAAGCCTCTCCAGCTCTTCAAGGTCCACTTCGTAGAGGTGAACGATGAGTCTAATCTGCTCCTTGTACTCAAACAACGCTACGCCAGGAGCAAGGCTGAAGTATTCTGCAGAGATTTCCATCGGTCCGCGGTTTCTATCACCAGTGGCGGGCCTTAGGGCGAGCCGGAGCGTACCCCTCTCGTCCGCCAGGGTGAGCAATACTGCCTCCTCAGGAGAAACCGCCAGTGTTACCGTATTGTGCCCCTTGACCTCCTGAGGTTTTGAAGATGCCTGCACGTTCTGCCCTACGGCTAAAACGAGTACCTCTTCAAGGAGCAACCTGGTCTTCTCTTCTCCGGCCAGGTCGGCAGAGAAGGTGGCTAGCACGTCCACACGGTCCCCAGGTTGTATGAAGCCTGCAACTCCTATCACGTCATTGATAGCGACGGTGAGGGCGCGCATCCCTGCGGGTACGTAGTACGCAAGACCCGATCTCTCGTCCTGCGAAGCCAGCTTGCTGAGGAGTACCATTTCCCCTTCAGCAAGAGGAGTGACAGTCGTCCTGCCCACTACCTGTTCGATGGAGTCCGTAGCGTTACGCGGCGCCAGCACCTTGGGTACCTGCACCGTAAGCAGCATATCCGGGGTCAATACCGTTCTGGCAGGCACCGTTCTTGAAGCAACCAGCACCCGAACCATTTCCACCGGCTGGGTTTCCTTTGGTTTGGTATACAAGAACACCATGTAGGTGGCAACAGCGGCGAGCAACAGCGGAATGATTAGCCTTTTGAGTCTTCTGATCACGTCCACCCCCAACACCGTCTACCTCACAAGCCTGTACGTGCGAAGGCCGTAATCCGGGGCCGCGCCGAATGAAGCGGTCATATCAGCCTCGGTAGCAATCCTCATAAACCTCCCCTTCACCGCCCCCGATTGAGATACTTCCTCCATAAAGAACGCGGCAAATCCAACAATCTGTACCGTTTTCTTTCCGTTCACGTCAAAGCTGTTAACCAGCGGGACCAGCAGGATGCGCGGTGAGCGGCTTCTTACAGTATCAAAAGTAGCATACGGATCCAGACTGAGCCTCCAGTTAAGCGCTTCTACCGTGGGACCAGATATGTTACCCGTCTCGGTGTGGACGTACTGCCCGAGCGAAATGGGCTCGGCGTATCCATACTTGAGATTGCTTTTGTACTGCTTTGCGCCAGGAAAGCCCAGCGCTAGAGCCTGGAAATTACCCTGCTTTGATCCACCCTCATCCGGAGTGCACTTTAAGATGTACGTTGTCCCGTACACGAAGTTGAACGCCTCCACTCCCAGCGGTACCAGTCCACGCATCGCGGTGGGCACCGCTACCTCGGCTGTGGAGCTGCCATAAACTTCTTCTTCTGTCCTCCCGAATACCCGCGCGATTGTCATGGACGCCACGCCGTTCACCAAAACCTGAATCCGCTCATGATTGTCGGATAGAAGAACCCGTACTCTATCGCTCGGGATCCCGTTCCGCGCGGCGTAGTCTATGGCAGCATCCGTTGCCAGTTCAGGGCTTTCCGGCAGGTACTGCACTCCTGCCAGCGCTGCCGCGTCAGCAATGTTGGAGAGCTCCTGCCGTTTTGCGTACACCTTCCCCACATCAATCACCAGGGCAGAGCTGGCCAGCAATGCGGACAGCGCAACTGCAAGCAGGACTGAAACCGAACCCCTCTTATCCCAGCCTGCGCTCAACGCCGGCACCCCCTACTCCATCCTCATCTTCAGGGAGGTCTGTAACCGGATCCCCTCCGACCACGAGGAAACAACGGGTACAACAAACCGGAAAGTATAGACCGTCGAAACGTTCAGCTCCATCCCGCTTCTCCTCTCTCCCTCAGGGGGGGTGATGTGTACTTCCACCTGGCTCCAGTCAAGAGCCGCTGCGGTCTGGCGGATACGGTCCACTATCTCCTGATCAGTCGCCCCAGTAACGCCTCTCCTCACGCCTTCCCTTGTGGAATGTTGCAGCGTGAGGTAGGCATTGAATGCCCGGCCGAATTCAAAAATCCCCAGGAGCAGAAGTATGAGAATCGGAAGAACAAACGCCATTTCAACTAAGGCTTGACCCTTGTCTCCTCTCACGCTACCACCTTCCTCTAAGGTTGGTACAGGGAGGCGGCAAGCCACCTCCCTGTACCATTAGAGCCTTTGCTCAGGAGCCACCGCCGGGAAGACTGTTCAGGATCGTTTGGAATATGCTGTTTAGTCGTGGGCCAAGCAACACCAGGGTACCGATGACTGCCAGGGCAATAAGCGCAAGAAGTAAGCCGTACTCAGTCAGCGTCTGCCCGCTCTCATCCTTCGTGAAGGACCGCATCTTGAAAAGCACGGGATCCACCTCCTTCCTTTCTTTCCGCACGACGTCTGACTGCCGTATAAACAATTAGCGCTTCCCGGGGTTGGCCAGGGAAGCGCCAGGAAGACCTAAATCATTGGGCCTTCTTGCAAAAAGCGTCGATCCCATTTGCGGCAACCCGGCTGTCATAACCGTATGGTCTTAGACCCGTGGCTTTGCGTCCGCACCTTTCGATGCGTTTGCCTTTGTCGTCGAGACGACGTGCTCCTAATTTGATTAAATATTACCACAATGTTCCGATGGACACAATACATTCCAATGAAAAAACAAAAGAAACTTTGATCTCAATTTAAACCCCCATTACACTGTCGTAGTATAAGAACTCCTCTGTGGCGCAAAGTGCGAGGATTTCCGAAGCCAGTAGAAGGGCCCTCTGCCCTTCGCGGGTCAGGGTACACCTGCCAAACTCGCTGGTGTGCGGTGATACATCCCCGATCTTAATATAGCCGTGGACCGCCGGTACGACTCTGCTCACGTTTCCCATGTCAGTGGATCCCATATTCTCTCCTCCACGCTTGTCGACCTCAACTCCCACGTAGTCCATGGCGGAAGCCATCACCTGCGCCAGCCTCGGGTGTGTGCTCATAGGTTCGTACCGGTGCGCAGTCTCTTCAACAATTACGCCGCAGCCTGAATTCTTCGCCGCTCCCTCGGCGTAATCCCGCACAAGGTGTACCGCGTTGTCGAGGTATTCCAGTGTATCCGCTCTAACGTATATCCGCGCCTCGGTGTAACCGGGAATCACAGCCGGGGTTTTGCCCCCCTCGCTGATAATGCCGTGAACCCGGGCATGCCCGTCCAGCAGTTCGCTGATGCGGCTCCACCCCGAGTAGGCAAGAACAAGCGCTTCCACTGTTCCCGGTCCTCTAAATGCGCTATCCTTTACGTATAGCTCTGGTCCCAGGAACCCGACGCGAAGGGCGGCCCGGGCGCTCGTTTTCCCTCCCACCCCGGAGCACGAAGCGGGATGGATCATCATTGCGGACCTCACCTCAGCAAAGTATCCCGCGTTGAGCAGGCGGACCTTCCCCCCTGCGCCCGGTACGTTCCCTTCCTCTGCAGGGCATCCGAAAACAACCAGTGTTCCGTTGATTTCCTGTAATACCGGAACCATCGCAATAGCACACCCGAGAGCGGCTGCGGCAATGAAGTTGTGGCCGCAGCCGTGCCCGATGTCGGGCAGCGCGTCATATTCCGCGAGCACGGCCACTGTAGCCCCGCCATTTCGGCCCTCCCTTCTGGCCAGGAAGGCCGTTGCCATACCCGCAATTCCAAGCTCCGTTTGAAACCCGTGCCGGGCCAGAGCGTGCGTGAGAAGCTGAGACGCACGGTACTCCTGGTAGCCGAGCTCCGGGTAATCATGAATTTCTTTTGACACCCGCCTGACCTCGTCCGCGTGCCGCCTCAGCCGCGTCCTGATCCGTTTCCTGAGAGCGCGGGGTGACAAGATCAACGACACATCACCTGCTTAGCCCAAATGAATTTCCCTTTTGCCCCATCGGCCTGCTGTTACTGGGCCATTATGGCAAACTCCGGAAGCCAAGTACCTGCCATACTACATCCTCCAGATGTTGAGGAGCCACCACTGAACCACGCTGTCTCCCCATAAAGTCATGATAAGGGCGCCCAGAGAAAGAAAGGGACCGAAGGGCATGTAGTCCTTTCGTGTCATTCGACGAAGCACGATCATCGTGAGTCCAAATAGGGCTCCCGCCCAGAAACCCATGAACAACGCCAGGAGCCCCGGGCCGAGCCCCAGGTAAAGGCCGATCATGCCTGCAAGCTTCACATCGCCTCCGCCCATGCCGGCAGGATACACCAGCGCGATGAGGAGTAGCCCTCCCCCGCACACGAGGGCGCCGAGGAGCCCATTTAAGAGCACGCCCGGGCTGATGATGAGCGACAGCGGGATGCCCATGAGAAAACCGAGAAGAACGATGCTGTTCGGGAGTATCCTGTGCTCGAGGTCAATGAACGACAGGGCGAGCAGGGTAGACAGGAACACGCACGTCCGCACGAATGCAGCGGTCGGACCAAATGCCATGTAAGCCAGGACGAACAGCCCGCCAGTCATGAGCTCGACCAGAGGATAAACGGATGAAATACGCTCTCCGCATGCCCTGCAGCGCCCACAGAGAGCAATCCACCCGAAGACTGGAACCAGATCGAAAGGCCGGATCCTGCTTTTGCACCTCGGGCAGTGGGAACCAGGCCGAACCAGCGACATTTCCCGAGGAATCCTGTAGATCACTACGTTTAAGAAGCTGCCTACTGCAAGGCCCAGCAGCAACACCAAAAGTGTGGTGAACATGTATACCTCCATTCCCGGACATGCCGCGGTTGTCTTCACTACCTTAAAGTCCCGGTAAACCCCAGAGACTCCGGTCAGACTTGCGTGGGGAAATTTGCAAGATTAACTAAGGGGTGACTTCTACATCTGTTTTTCTTCCTCATCGCCTGCAGCTCCTGCCTCTCTCAACACCAACCCCGGTCGCTTATGCTGCGTTCCCATACTGTTCTTTCGGCTCCGTTCAGACCTCACCATTACCCGATGCCCTCGCCTGCGGCTCGTCTTCCCGCTGGTTAGGTGACAGGGTTTCTTTCAACCCATCGGCTCAGCAAACATGCTGGGCGAACAAGAAGGCGCAGGGTACTGACCCTGCGCAACCGTTATTCACCAATTGTGATAGCCCGGCCAGTCAGGTCTCACTGCCTGCCCCCCGGCCGGGAAGCGCTCCGCTTGAAGCCAACCGTCCCAACACCACTCTCTCCAGCCTCCGTATGAACCTGGTAAAAACGAACTCCTTCTCAGCCATGGGTACCACTAGTATCGCGTATAATCCCAGTCTCTTTGCGCCAAACACATCGGTAAAGATCTGATCTCCGACGCATGCCGTTTCAGCAGGTGCAGAACCCATAAGCTTCATTGCTTCAATAAATGCCCGCTTTGACGGCTTCGCTGCACGCGGAACTGCGGGCACATCAAGCGCCCTTGCGAAAAGGTCCACGCGTTCAGGCAAGTTGTTCGATACAATGCACAGTCTAAAGCCTGCACTCTTGGCCTCTTTTACCCACTGGACCAGTCCCGCGTCAGGCCCGTCTGAGTCCCACCGCGTTATAGTATTATCGAGGTCCAGTATGAGCGCTCTGTAGCCTCCGGCGAAGAGCTGCCCGAGGTCTACGTCGTATATACTATCTCGATACTGGTCGGGACACAGCATGGCCAGCATATCATATCCACCCGTCGGATTCAGTCGGGGCTAAGCTCCTTTAGCAACCTGCTCACTGCCCTCTTCTCTATTCTGGAAACATAAGATCTGGATATCCCTAGTATTCTCGCAATCTCCCGCTGAGTCCTTCTCGGCCCTCCTCCAAGGCCGTACCTGAGCTCAAGCACCCTTCTTTCCCTCCGGTCTAAAACCCCGATGGTGTCAAGCAGCCTCTTTACCTCGAACCTCGAACCGACGAGCTCGGGCACGGTCTCTCCGTCTGTACCTAGTACGTCCATCAGCGTGATCTCGTTGCCTTCTCTATCCACCCCTATCGGGTCGTGCAGAAACACTTCTCGCCTTGCACGTTTTGTCGCCCTAAGATGCATCAATATCTCGTTTTCGATGCATCGCGCAGCGTATGTTGCAAGCCGCGTCCCCTTGCTCTTGTCATAGCTGTTGATCGCCTTGATAAGGCCTAAGGTGCCGATGGAAATGAGGTCGTCCGTGTCGTCCCCAGTGTTGTCGAATTTCTTTACTATATGAGCCACCAATCTCAGATTCCTTTCCACAAGTACGCTCCTTGCGGTCTCATCCCCTTTTTCAAGAAGGGCCAGGTAATTCGCCTCCTCTTCCTCCGTGAGAGGCGTGGGAAAACTGCTCTGACCCAGACAGCCGGCAAGAAACCGCCATCCAAGTAACAACACCAATGCCAGGGCGCCCAGGACACCAGGTTCTATCAATTCCCTCACCCTCCTGATCTGCCGTCAAGAAAAGAGTGACCTTAGATCATACGCGGAGAGTGCATGGTCGGTGCTAGTCCCGTGACAAAACGCAATGACACCCTTGGGCGAAACTGGTGTCTGTCCGTATGCGGGCTTCAATTGGCGAAAAGGCGCAAGCCTGCAGATCACTCTTGACTCTTTCAGTGTTTAGCGTATAGACAAGATCCTTTCGGCGATCTCGGCGAATACAGGTGCTGCAGATACGGAGCCACTCATGCCCTGTTCGTCAAGCACTACCATGACATAACGGGGTGCTCCGACAGGAAAGAAACCTGCAAACCAGCTGTACGTCAGCCTATTCCCATCAGCCGAAACCACGCCTGTCTCTGCGGTGCCCGTCTTGCCCGCTCCTTGGCCATGCATGTAGGCTGCGGTGCCCGTACCAAAACGCGTAACCCCTGAGAGCATACTGCGCACAGTAGCAGCAGTACCTTCGGACATGATGCGTTCACTGGCAGGAATGGGCATCTTCTGGACGAGTTTGTTCCCCTGGCGCGCCTCCTCCACCACCCGAGCCCGTATCAGCATACCTCCGTTTGCCAGTGCTGAGATCACCTGCGCCATCTGAACCGGAGTCACAGTAAGCGGGTCCTGCCCAATGGATATGTTGGCCAGCATCCTCGGCACTATCTGCTCGTGGCGAGGCAAGTTCCCCGAGGTTTCCCCTGGCAGTCCCATGTAAGTACGCTCACCAAGCCCGAACGCCTGGCAGTACTTCATCAACTGCTCTGCCCCGATTATCTGGCCGATTTCTATGAATACCGGATTGCACGAGTATGCCATAGCGTGCGACAGAGAGATGACACCGTGCCCGTCCGGCTTGTAGCAACCAAACCTGAGGCCTTGTACCTCTATGGATCCGGTACACAGAAACTGTGACCCCTCGTGCAACAGGCCTTCCTCAAGGGCCGCAGTAGCAACGACCACCTTGAACAGGGACCCGGGATAAAAGCCAATCAAAGCCCTGTTCAGCATCGGGCTACCCGCAGCGTCCAGGTATGGCAACACATCGTTCTGGTCAAACTCGGGCCGCGATGCAAGTGCCAGGACCTCCCCCGTCCACGGGTCCATGACCACCACGGCCCCGGCTTGGATCCTGGAGTCCATGACCTCTTCCACGATCTGCTGTATGTCCTTATCGATCGTGAGCACCAGATCCGAGCACGATTTCCCTTCCACCACTGAGTACCCGAGGCCCGGAATGACGTACCCTCTCGCGTCCGCACTTACGACAAGCTTCCGGTGAGAACCATCCGGCGCAAGCAGTGAGTCAAATACCTTTTCGATTCCTGAAACTCCACTGTTGTCCACTAGATTTATGTAACCTACAAGGTGTCGTGCCAAGGAATTCTCTCCGTACCGGATTATCTTCGGTACGAGCAAAGAGCTGCTGCTCGCTCTGAGCCTGACCTGCTCCGGGTCAGTGAGGACATCGGACACCCGGAATGACGCAAGATCCAGGGAAGCAACAGCCACGGTGGAGTCAGTGAGGTCGCGCCCGTATCTATCCAGGATTCTTCCTCTTTCCGGGCCCACCGGAATTTCAACGGTTCTCTGCCGATAAGCGCTTTCGGCCAGCATCTTTCCCATGACAATCTGGATTTCCCCGAGTTTTGCCGCCAGCAGGGCAAAACCAAGAGCTGCCGCCGCCAAGATAACGATAATTCTCGGTCTGTTCAAAAAATGGGGCCTCCCGTGTCGCTGATGCACACCGTAGGATGCCCACGGGAGGCTCACCATATCCCGGACGAGAAAACTAAAGCCCTGTCCCCAGCACCGTAAGGCCCGTCACAATCGCCCCGGCAATTGTGGTCCCGATGGTGATGGCAAGGAGGGATGACCAGAATTTAAGACCCAAGAGAGAAGCGGCGATGGCTCCGGTCCACGCGCCTGTGGAGGGCAGCGGGACCGATACCAGCGCGATGAGGCCAAGGAATCCATACCTCCTGATGGTCTCGCTCTTAGCCCTCGAATGCCTTAAGACCCATTCTATGCCCTTCCTTGATATCCTCCAGCGCCTTAGCGCAGCAGTTACTGGCTCAAGCAACCAGAGCACGGCGGGTATTGGCAAGATGTTGCCGATGATCCCAAGCACCAAAGCTTCAACAGGATGTATGCCCATTTTGATAGCAAGGGGGATGGCAGCTCGCAGCTCAAGCACAGGGAGACTGGCCGTCCAGACAATCATCAGTTCTCGCGGGATGTCCATGCTCTACCCTCCGGATTGGTACTTCTGTACGTTTTGAAGGTGTTCCCGGTAGGTACGCGCGAACGCATGGCTACCGTCGTTCTTTGACACGAAGTACAGGTAGGGTACGTCAGCTGGGTACAACGCAGCATCGATGGATTTCTCACCGGGCGCCGCGATGGGGCCTGGAGGCAATCCTCCGTGCCGGTAGGTGTTATACGGTGAAGTCACCTCGAGGTCCTGGAACGTCAGCAAACCCCCGGTCCTGCCCAGAGAATACAGTACTGTG
The DNA here is from genome assembly GCA_040755615.1 of Bacillota bacterium. Taxonomy (GTDB): domain Bacteria; phylum Bacillota; class Sulfobacillia; order DUSP01; family DYEP01; genus DYEP01. The sequence continues at coordinate 24,636 of JBFMAL010000001.1, read as the reverse complement.
GGATCTGCGTCCAGCTTCATACCTATCTTCAGCCGATTATGGTAAACCGCAGAAATAGTGGGCCTCTCCTCGTCAATCACTGCCTCCTTCTCTATGATCGACGCCAGGGTGAGTACCTCGTGTACCGTCATACCGAGCTCTTTTGCCCGGTCCAGCCTCTCCTTATCAAATATAGCCCGTGTCCGCTCATACATTGTTCGGATGATCACTAACTCGCTTTCACCCCTGGCAAACCGGTAGGTGTCCGGGGCCAGGTACCCTTCCATGGGCCTTATGAGTTCCACGCCCTCCGGGAGAAATTCGCGGTTCAACTGGCTTTCGTCCACAAGCCTGAGGAACGTGTCGTAATCAGCCCACCCCTGGTCCGCGATGATCCTGGCAATCTCAGGCAAGGTGAGGCCCTCGGGGACCGTGAGCGGATACGTGATGACTTTTCCTTCTACAAGGCGCTCCGCGATCTCGCTGGCGTACATGTTCTTGGTTAGCAAGTACTCGCCCGCCTTGAGAGACTGTCCGAGCCCCTTAACAGAGACGAGGATCCTGAACAGGTCGGGATGCTTGATTAGCCCCTTTTCATACAGTATGACAGCGATGTCCCTGGTAGTCGCGCCTCTGGGGATCTCTACGACTACCGTCTCCTCAGAACTTGCGTCAGGAGGAAGCATCAAGTAGTTAAAGTAAAGCGCGCACGCCACAAGGCCGAGGATGAATGCTACAAACAGTGCGCTGCCGCAGATCCGAAAGAACGGTCTCATGAACGCCACTCCTTGGTCTCGTAGTCTCGCGTCTTCGCATGGGTACCTTTCAGCCACCGCCAGGCGACACGGCTTAGCCAAAGGGCGTCGCCAGAGTGGCACTGAGTACCGCTGGTATCACTGGGTATTCGTGCTCGTGGCGATCCTCATACACAAAGGGGTTACCCGGCTGGCAGGCAACCCCAAAGGATCCGCGCTGATTCACTCACTCTTCTTCGTCTTCAAACTCCTCTTCCTGCAGAGACTCCCAAGCCTCTGCCACCTTTTCAAACTCCTCGTCATCTTCGATCTCTACGTACTGCTGCTCTCCGGCTTCGTCTATCTCAACCCGGTAGACAAACACTTCCTCGACATCATCGTCAAATTCGGATTCCTCGGATTCTTCGTCAAACGTGCCCTCGTCCAGCGGTTTCAAAATGGCATACGTTGCGCCGTCCACTTCGATCATATCCAGCAGTATGAATTGCTCTTCTCTGCCGTCCTCATCAGTGAGAACAATGACCTCGTCCTCAATGGAATCGAAAGACAAAAGTCTTCACCTCTCGTTCATGGGTTACCGATATTGTATTATACCCTCCAGAGCTTGTCAAATAACCCAGAGCCTCGCCAGAAGCCCCGCAAACAATTCACGTTTATTGGGGTTTTGCGGTGCCGAGGTCCTACGCTATGTAGTTCGGTTCTCAGGGTAGGATAAACTATGGCTTTGTCCCTAAAATGTGTCGCCTTTATCGTATGGAATACGGGAAAAACTACCGACGACGGTTCCTGCGTGATCCATCTGACACTGAAGCCTAAAGTGATGGCCGAATGAGATACTGCTGTCATCGTAGCAAGACAATACCAAGACTGCTGCAGATGTGTGTCTGTGCCTATTTCCCACCTCCTCGACGGGGGCACATGCGTTCTCTATTCTTGCGTTCTCCAAGATCTTTTTAAATATCTTAACACGCGAAAAAGTAGAGTAAGAATTTAGGACCTCCGGCGCGAGTCCAAATACTCCTGCAGGATGATCTGAGCAACCATCGAGTCAACGCAGGCTTTTCGCTTCCGCCTCGATACGTTCGCCTCCAGCAGCGTCCTCTCTGCGATCCTGGTCGTGAACCTCTCATCAAACAGCACCACTTCAAGACCCGTAAGTTCCTGCAGCTTAGACGCCAGATCCGTAATGCGCTGGGCCTCTTTGCCGATGGAGCCATCAGTCCGCCTGGGCAGCCCAAGTACGATCGCCACGGCCCCTTCAGCAAATGCCGCAGCCGCCATGGCATTCACATCCCGGTCATCGCCAGACGCCGGGATAAACGCTCTCGGAGCGGAGGTTATGCCGAGAGGGTCTGACACGGCCACCCCAATTCTCTTTTCTCCGATGTCAAAGGCGATGATCCTCACTGTTTCCTCCTAGTAAACCTTTATGAAGAAACCCTCGCACTCCCTCACACAATAGCCACAGAACACACAGTCTTCTTCAGTCACCCGGGCTTTTCCGTCAACCATGCTGATGGCTTGCTGTGGGCATGCCAGGGCGCAGTTTCCGCATCCATTACACCATTCTTCAACATGTATGCTCTTTGGCTGGCTTTTCAGGCTCAACAGGACTGATTCCGGTATGGCCCTGTGCTCAAACACAGCAACATCCGCCAGGAGTTCCTCAACAGAAGATATGCCCACCGCACACGAGTGAGCAAACGGGATATCCCTCGCAAAACTCAGCGCCTCCACGAATTGCCCACGAAGATGTCCTCCGCCCAGCGCTTTCATGATGTATATGCCTTTGCCCGCATCATACGCTTGCTTCATCGCCTCCAGCATACCGGCGAGCGTGTCGTCCCTAATGCCAAGGCCTTTCATGTTACATATTGGGTGCACCACATCAACTTCAGGCATAAGCGATACAGCAGCCACTACCTCCCTGTAATGCGTGGATACGCCCACCGCACCCACGTAGCCTCTCTCTTTCATCCGGACAAGGTGCATGAGTGCCGCGTAGTGCCCCTTTAACGTCAGTCTTGACTCCTGCTCGTGAAGAAGAAACAGGCTGATGTGGTCCGTCCCCAGTGAACGCAGCGCCTGGGCCACGCTTTTATCCATTGCCTCCTGCGAGCTGGCATAAGATTTTGACGCTATATGTGCGCCCGCCCGTACGGCCGGAATCAGCATCTTGTAGTTGTCGTAAATCTCAGCCGTGTCAAAGAAGTTTATACCCATAGAAAGGGCCTGTTCGACGAGGGCGTGTGCCTCTTTGAGCCCAAGACCCTTCTGAAGCGGTCCCATGGTGAGGCTGCCAAAACAGAGCCTTGAGACCTGCAGCTTTGTGGTACCCAGCCGGACTTGCTCCATAGGCGCACCTCTTTTCGCCGGGAAATCAAGAAAGGGCGGTCAAACCGCCCCTCTTTCAGTCCACCTATATGTCCTCAAACCGCGACATCAGTTTCTCCATCACCTGGGGCATTGTAGTGTACTCCATATCGTCCAGGTGCAGCCTGTGAGGCTCGAACGGGCCGAGCCTCCGCATGTAGTTAGCGATCTCGTTTGCCATGTTCCGCGCGGCATCAAAAGCCTTGTCCTGGAAGAAATCCTGCGGACCTACGAGATGCCCGTCGGCCAGCTGAAACCCCAGCGCAATCACTCTGGGCGGTCCGTCAAAGCGGCTCGGCGTGGCGTCAGCAACCGACACAGGCATGAGAGGCCCCTTGTGCGACCCGCGCATCCAGCCCGAAACAAGATGTGGAAGTGTGAAGGGTTCCAGCACTTCTCCCACAGCGGGGAAGCCGCTCTGGCACCTTACTATCAACGTTGGGTCGTCCTTACCTACGTAGCGCCCTGCCAACAGATTGAGCCTCTGTGTCGTGGAGGTAGCGGCGATATCAGAAAGTTCCCGCGAATACACGGACTTGACAACGTACCTGCCAGGGGCGCCGATGAACACGAGCAGGTCATACGTTTCCTCAGGCGTCTGCAGCACGACCTTTTTGTTTTCGATGAGGTCGTGTACCTCAAAACTGAACCCGGCGTGCATTTTCGGATCTATAACCAAGCCTGCCGTATTAAATGGATCCGCAAACATCTTGTAAACCGGAAGGTTCCAGGCACCGGGTTCGGTTTTGTCCGCCATGAATATCACCACCGGCTCACTGGCCCTCTCTACAAACTCCATTTCAGCTACGCCAGGACCCATACCTTTGACATTTCCAGAAAACGCATCGCTCAACAGATCCTGGCCCGCTCCGTACAGCTTCAGCTTCTTTGCCACTTCGGTGCTCTTTTTGAAGGTTTCCCACGCCAGCCTGTGAATATCTTCGCAGTCGGGACCATGTCTGTGAGTCATGACGAGGTTAATATCATCACCCACGCACGTCACGTGAAAATCTACCAGCAATCCCTTGCCCTCATCTGACAGGACTTCTCTGGCTCTGTCAAGGAGCGCGGGATGGACCGACGAGTGGCCGACAAACCCCCCGATGTCAGCTTTGATCACGCTGAGCGTAATCCTCTCCGCCATGGCTTTCCTCCTCCAACCAAGATTGCGGTGCGCAAAAGCAACCATCCTATCTTTCTACACAGGCCCAGCATTTCCTCTCTCCATCATAGGATGATCACTGGCCTCTTTGTGCCTATACCCGGTTCCTTTGCCTCCTCGGCAAGAGGAGCACTACCAGCATGCCGGTGACAAACCCGCCAATGTGCGCCCACCAGGCAACTCCGGCGGTCGCTTGGCTGACCACGCCAAGGTTGGCGAGCCCGTTAGCCATCTGCAGGAAAAACCAGAGGAAGAGGAAAAGAACGGCGGGGACCTCCGCCAGGTGAAGGAAAAAGCCGAGCGGAATCAGCGCGAGCACTCTGGAACCGGGGAACATGAGGAAATAGGCACCGAGAACGCCCGCTACAGCCCCTGACGCTCCTACTGCAGGCATGGTGGAAGAGGGATTTGCAAGCACATGAGAAAGGTTGGCTAGAACGCCTGCAGCCAGGTAAAACAACAGAAAGCCTGTGCGCCCCAGGCGTTCTTCCACGTTATCCCCAAACACCCAGAGGTACAACATGTTCCCGATGATATGGAACCAGCCGCCGTGAATGAATACGGATGTGACAAGCGGCACCCAGCTGTTCGCCCAGATCAGGCCCGGTACGCCGCCTGCCAGGAATCTCGCAGGGATCACCCCGAAGGTGAGAAAAAACCGCGCGAGATCCGTCTGGTCAAGGAGCAGCTCGTAAACAAACACCACGGCGTTGACCGCCACTATGGAAACTGTGACCGCTGGAAACCGCCCCGAGCGGATACTGTCTCTGATCGGAATCACAAGGAGTCAACCCCTTCCTCCCATATTATGCAGCCCAGGCGGCCTGCTATGCCACTGGGTTTTCGGGTGATACGTTAATGGGCTTATACTCCCTGTTCTCCTTCGAGTCCGGTTTACCTGTCCTCAAGGTAGTTCCTGACAAGCTCTTCTAAAAGCTCGTCCCGCTCCAGTTTCCTGATGAGACTCCTGGCGTTCTGGTGGCTTGTAATATACGCAGGATCCCCAGAAAGCAGGTAACCTACGATCTGGTTGATCGGGTTATACCCCTTCTCCTTCAGGGCGCTGTACACCCGCAAGAGAACGTCCCTCGCCTCGTACACCTCGTCTGCCTTCACCCTGAACATTCTAGTCTTTTCGTGTTCGTTCACGGCAGTCCACGCTCCCACATCTGTCATACGTGAGACTTCTACATGCTCCGCCTTTTCCCTGTCAATTACTGAGCATTCCACCGATGATCAGGTCAACACTGCCGAGGGCATCTGTTATCTTTCCCGGGTCGGGACCTCCCGCCTGCGCCATATCCGGTCGGCCACCACCACCACCGCCGGCGATCCTGGCAACCTCGGAGACGATCCTGCCCGCATGGATCCTGTCGGTCAGATCTTTCGTAACCATCGCGACGAACAGCGCTTTCCCCTCGACGGGCGCACCTATCACGACGACTCCGCTGCCAATTTTGTTCCTTAGAGTATCCCCTGCTCTGCGAAGTGCGTCCATGGAGTGCACAGGCACCACCCCGCTGACCACTTTCACTCCATCTATGCTCCTCGCGCTCTGGAGGATGCCGTTTACCGCGTCGAGTGCGGAACTCTTCTGTGCTTCAAGCGCCTTGCGTTCCGCTGCTTTTGTCCTTTCCTGGAGCTCTTTCAGCCTTGATACGAGATCGGCAGGTGACGATCGTACGACCGTACACGCCTCGTCCACCGTGGAGGTGATACGGTCAAGGAGGTTCAGGAGGTTCCAGCCTGTCACCGCCTCTATTCTCCTGAGGCCTGAGCCCACGCTGGACTCAGCAACTATCCTGAACAACCCGATTTCCCCTGTGCTTCGCACGTGCGTGCCGCCGCAGAGTTCCCTCGACACTTCATCGATGCTAATTACCCGCACCTCGTCATGGTACTTCTCGCCAAACAGCGCTATCGCTCCCATCTCCTGCGCCCTGTCAAACGCCATGATGCGCGCGTCTACCGGAAGGCACGCCATAATCCAGCCATTCACCCTACGCCCAACTTCCGAGAGCTCCTCGGGTGATAGCGGCGCGAAGTGGGTGAAGTCAAACCTGAGCCTGTCTGGCGCGACCAAAGAGCCGGCCTGGTTTGCGTGGTCACCGAGAACCTGCCTGAGCGCCTTGTGCAAAAGGTGCGTGGCGGTATGATTTCGCGCCGCATCCATCCTTCGCCTTTCATCAACCCTCGCGCTTAGCATATCACCCTTGCGCAGCTCGCCCTTTTTTACCTCAACATAGTGCGCGATGTGGCCGCTGGCGGGCCTCCTCACTTCCTTTACTTCAGCAACGACTCGCCCGGAGCTGAGTACGCCAGTGTCGGAAACCTGCCCGCCTCCTTCAGGGTAAAACGGCGTCTCATCCAGGAACACTATCCCCGACTCGCCGAAAGACAGCGCATCGACCGACTCGTTCTCCCGGATTATGGCTACCACCAGCGCGTTCGTCTCGAGCCGGTCATATCCGACAAACGTGGATTCAGGCGTCTCCTCTGACTGCAGCGCCGGTATCATCTCTCCGTGTGATGCCTGCCACGCTGCGCGTCCGCGTTCGCGCTGCCGCTTCATGGCATGCTCAAAACCCTGCCGGTCGAAGGCAAGTCCCTTCTCGCGAGCCATGTCCTCCGCGAGGTCCGGAGGAAACCCGTACGTATCATATAGCATAAATGCCCTGTCTCCGGGCAGGGTGTGAAGCCCGGCAACCAGGCTTTCCTCTATGATCTGCTCTGCCATGCGCGTGCCTTCAGAGAGCGTCACAAGGAAGCGCTCCTCTTCCATCTTGATCACCTTTTCAGCCAGTTCTCTCTTGTCTACCAGTTCCCGGTACTGACCGCCCAGTATCTGGCCTACTACCGGCACCAGCCTCCAGAGGAACGCGCCTTCAATCCCCAGTACTTTGCCGTACCTCACAGCGCGGCGCAGGATGCGTCTTAACACGTAGCCCCTGCCCTCGTTGGACGGCAGCACCCCGTCACAAATAAGGAAGGTGCAGGACCTCGCATGGTCCGCAATGACGCGGAAGGGAAAGCCCTCCTCCCCCCTGTCGTATTCTCTGCCGCACATGCGTTCTACTTCCTCGATGACAGGGTAGATCAGGTCGGTCTCAAATGTGGTAGGCACGCCCTGCAGCACCGACGCGATCCGTTCAAGTCCCATTCCCGTATCGATGCTCGGTTTCGGCAGCGGGGTCATCTCACCGTCTGCGTCCCTGTTGTATTGCATGAACACGAGGTTCCAGATCTCAAGCCACCGGTCGCAGTCACAGGTACCGATCCCGCAGTCCGGTCCGCAGGCCAGGTGTTCTCCCCGGTCCAGGACTATCTCGCTGCACGGACCGCAGGGGCCTGTATCACCCATGGACCAGAAATTGTCTTTTTCTCCGAGCCGGATGATCTTGTGTGCAGGAACGTGCGCAATCTCTTTCCAGAGCTCGAACGCTTCATCATCCTCTCGGTAAATGGTCGGCCACAACCTTTCGCGAGGTAGCCCGAGTACCTCAGTCAGAAACTCCCACGCATACGCAATAGCGTCCCTCTTGAAATAATCGCCGAAAGAAAAGTTGCCCAGCATCTCAAAGAACGTGTGGTGCCGTGCGGTCCTGCCCACGCTATCCAGGTCATTGTGCTTGCCTCCGGCCCTCACGCACTTCTGGGAAGTCACCGCCTTGGTGTATGCCCGTTTTTCGTTCCCCAGGAAAACATCCTTGAACTGTACCATGCCTGCGTTGGTAAAAAGGAGAGTCGGGTCGCCTTCGGGAATCAGCGGTGAACTGGGTACCACTGTGTGGCCCCGCTCTCTGAAGAACTCAAGGAATCTCGTCCTGATTTCGTTGCCCTTCATTGCTCCCACTCCTAGCTTTCAATAAGAATAAAAAAGACCCTGTCCGTCAGGGACGAGGGTTCTCGCGGTACCACCCTGTTTACCGGGATACTTACCCCGGTCTCTTTCGGCCTTCGCCGGTGGTGCTTAACGCGCACGAACGCCGGGTTTTGATTTTTTGACCCGGGAACTCAGGGGCCGCCTTCGCCGGACCGTCCAGGGTTTTGCAGCTCCAACCCCTCTCTGAAGGCACAGCATCCGGTTACTCATCCCCGTCATCGTTACGTCAAGGAGAATATACCATATGAGCGGCGCGCATGTCAAATTGCCCCGAGCGCCAGTTCGATCTCCTCGCGCACGAAATCGTCCGTCTCGCCTTTTCGGGCGCGCTCCAGCATATCACGGGGTATCCTGCCGCCTAACCTGCCCAGCGCCCATGCCGCATGCCCTCTTACCTGGGGGCACAACTCAAATAGTGCCCGGCCGAGCGCGCGCACGTACTGGTCATCTCCCGAGTTGCCCATGGCGACCGCCACGTTACGCTGGATGTCCGCAACTTCGCTGTTGAAAACAAACAGCGGGCGCCACACCGCCTCATACTCCCCCTGGCCGATGTGCAACATTCGTTCCAGGCTGAACATACTCGCGAGCTTCTCCGCCCTGTCATCAGGCCGTACCTCCCCCCGCATGTTGTAGGGACATACGCTCTGGCAGACGTCGCATCCGTACACCCAGCCTTGCATATGCGCGCGCAGATCCCGCGGGATGGCCTCGTGGCGCCTTCTCGTCTGCGTGTCGATACACAGAGCGGGATTTACCTGATAGGGCGCATGCAGCGCGCCGGTCGGGCACGCATTTATGCATCTTGCACAGGCGCCACAATCTGAAACGACCGCCGCCGGGTTGTAGTGGACCTCCCTGTCCACAATCCACATGTAAATGCTCATGAATGAACCGGAATCCTTCGAGTACACCAGCGAGTTCCGTCTGTAAGACCCAAGACCTGCCCGAACTGCAGCGGCCTTCCTGGGTCCGCTGGTCAGCACGCGCCAGCCCACGGACTTGAACAACCGGTACACCTCTCGTTCAGGCCGGTGTTTCAACCCCGAAAGATAATGGCGCGCAACGCGACCGGTGAACGCTGAAGGCACGGAAAGCGATGAGTAGTCCGAGGTAGCGACAATGACCGACTTGGCACCATCTAGCACCCGGGATGGGTCACCCACCGACGAAAGGCCGGGAAATAGTTCCGGGTAACCCGCACGGGTTATGTGCAACAACCAGTCACCAAAAGGGCTCGCGTCGCACGCTGCAACTGATGAAAAGCCCAGGTCGAGAACGCGCTGGATGAGACCCTCCCACGGCACAGAGCGCACCTCCGCCGGGAGTACTTCGCCGCGGGAGATGTACTTCCTTCAGGACTCGCTCTTTGCATACGCCCTGAAAACGAAGCCACGCTGGCCGTCGGGTAGCTGGACATGCGCCCAGTTCCCGACGAACTCTGTGATGATGACCGGGGTTCCCTTATTCACCTTTGTTATGACCGGATAGGACGGAGCGGCACCCGAGCGCACATTTACGTCGTCTTCAACAATGGCTCCGAAAGAATGGAACTTATCGGGCATCTGTCCCGAGAAGAGGTCGAGACTCTTGACCTGGAATTTCTGGTAAGAAAGCATTTGTCCTGCCAGTAGCTTTTCAGTACGTCCAGAAGCCGCGGTCTCAAGTTCCCGGTACAAGTCAAGAAGCGGGAGCTCGTGCGCCTTAATCTCCTCCACCAGTTCGGCCACCGTCTTCATGCGTCCACCTCCACTGGGCAAAGCTGTTGTCTTCAACTATCCTTATGCAGAGGCACCGTACTAATTGCCACAGAGGCCCGACAAAAAGAACCTGTAGGTAACCAGCAGTACCCCCGTCACCGGTACCGCAAGCACAAGGCCCCAGAATCCAAATAGGTGGGCCCCTGTAAACAACGAAAAGATCACGGTGACCGGGTGAAGCCCGATACCCGCGCCGAGAACTCTTGGAGCGATGAGCGCTCCGTCCGCTTGCTGGATGACAACTAGTACCACCAGTACCTTAAGCCCCAGTGCAGGCGATTCGAGAAGACCGAACAAGACGGCGGGGACTGCGGCGAAGATGGGTCCAAAATATGGAATGAGCTCGCCGATCCCAGATATGATCCCAATCAGCAGGAAGTATCGCAATCCCACGAGATACATTGCAAGCGCGGTAATAGACGCAATCACGATGGCTAAAGTAAGCTGGCCCCTCACGAATCCGGCCAGAACGCGGTCTATCTCGGCGAAGTAATCGAGCCAGAGTTTTCGCCTCCCGGCGGGGATGGCTGCTTCCAGCGTTTTCAGTATATGCTCGGAATCGCGTAAGAAGTAGTATGCGAGAACGGGCGAAATGAAAAGCGGCAGCACCTGACCCATCCCAACCAGGACCGATTCTACTGCCCCGCGTATAGTGGCGACGAGCCGCGTTTCCGCCATGAGTATGGTGTCGTCGACTACCTGCCTGACGCTGTCAGGCATCTCTACGGATCTGTAGGTTCGCTGAAAGTACCTCACCATGTCGTTGACAAGCCCGGTATACTGGGGGATCGCGTCGGCCAGTCTGTTCAGTTGCGAAATGAGCACAGGCACAAGGTATATTAATACCCCAAACAGCACGACGGCAATCAACGCGTAAACCATGAATATTGCGGCAGGCCGCGGCGCACCTCGCCGCTGCAGATAGCATACGACCGGGTTTAGCACGTAGGCGATCACAACCGCAAGAAAAAAGGGGGGCAGGATCCCCCTTACCCTAAATAAAGCGACAAGCGCCAAGACAATGAACAACGCCTTCGCCAGTATTCCCCTGGTGAACTTGCCGGGTGGGTATAGCATGATGGCAATCCCCTTTTAGAGGCCTAATGCCTGAGCCCTCTTTCCAGCATGTTCTCCATTCTCTCTCTCGCCCGTTTCATCATCTTGCTGGCTCTCTTTCCCATCTCCCTGCCGCGCCTGATTATTCGTACTGTCGCAGGTTGTCTCATGTTCCTACCTTGAAACCAGACGGCCATCGCTGTCGCTATGAGGCCGCCGGTGACTAGCCCTCTCCAGAACCCTGCCGCTTTCCGCAATCTGCCACCACCCTTCTTTACGCCTTCGCATCTGCAGTCTGCGCATTTCTGCCGGGCTGCGCCGCGGTGCGGGTACCATCCAGTTCAATCTCGTAGACACAATACCCCTTGCTTGATTGAGCTACCTCCACACAGCAGTCCCAACAATAGTAAAGGTTCACTCCGACCCGGCCCAGCGAACGGCCGTGACATACGGGGCACAACACAAAAAGCCCCCCTCGCTTAATTACCTGGAGGTATTTTGTCCAGTCTCGGCCGAATTAATGCGAGCCAGCCGGATCGCCCTGCGAGCAGCTGATCGTCCCGCCTCCGACCACGGTGTCGCCGTGGTAAAACACGGCAGCCTGCCCCGGAGTGATGGCGAATTGCGGCTCGTCAAACTCCACCCGGACCTCGTCTCGCCCGCAGGGAAACAGCGTAGCGGGTGCCTCGGGCGCTGTATACCTGATCTTCGCATGGACTCTCATAGGCGCATCGATACCCTCCACCGAAATCCAGTTCAGGTCTTCGCAGATCAGCGCCGATCGGTACAGGCTCTCACGGGGTCCGACAATGATAGCGTTCCTGTTGGGTTCGATCCGCAGAACGTACAGCGGATAAGGCGAAGAAATGCCTATTCCGCGCCTCTGGCCGATCGTGAAGTGCGCCACCCCGCCGTGGGTGCCCAACCGGTTGCCCTGTTCATCCAGGATGGGGCCTTTCATAATCTCGCCCGGCCTTCTGGACTTCAAGAATTCCCCATAGTCATCGTTCGGTACGAAGCAGATCTCCTGGCTTTCAGGTTTTTCCGCAGTACGGAGCCCGAGCGCCCTAGCCTTCTCTCTGGTCTTTTCTTTAGTATACTCACCGAGGGGGAACAAAACCCTTTTCATCTGCTGTTGCGTCAAGGGGTACAGCACGTAAGATTGGTCCTTTGCCCTGTCGAGACCCCTCTTTAACACCCAGCGCTCGCCGAGCCGCTCGATCCTGGCATAGTGCCCTGTAGCCACATAGTCTGCCTCTAATGCATCGGCCTTCTTCATGAGCGCGTCAAACTTCACATACCTGTTGCAAGCAATGCAAGGGTTAGGAGTCCTACCGTGAAGGTACTCATCGCAAAAGTAATCGATGACGGTGGCTGCAAACACGTCACGCATATTCAGCACATAATAAGGGATGCCCAGCAAATCGGCGACGCGCCGGGCATCCTCGACCGCATCCAACGAGCAACACCCGCTGCGGTGCTCCGCGCCGGAACGCGGCCAGATCTGCATGGTCACCCCTATTACATCATATCCCTGCTCGAGCAGAAGAGCTGCAGCAACAGAAGAGTCAACTCCCCCGCTCATGGCCACCAGCACTTTAGTCCTGGCCGTCACCTGACCCGCCCTTCCTTGAAAGGTAATCCTCTATCGCCCGGTGGAGCGCGTCCGCAGCCAGGTTTGAGCAGTGCATCTTTGCTGGGGGAAGCCCTCCGAGCGCCTCCGCTACTGTCCTGTTTGTCACCTTCAGCGCCTCTTCCACCGTCTTGCCCTTCACCATCTCTGTAACGATGCTGGAGGTTGCAATGGCCGCGCCACAACCGAACGTCTGGAATTTGATGTCCACCAGCCGACCGTCCTCTACCTTAATTGTCATTTTCATCAGGTCTCCGCATACGGGATTCCCTACCTGCCCGACACCGTCTGGGTCCGCGATCTCTCCTACATTCCTTGGATTGGTGAAATGCTCCATTACCTTCTCCGAGTACATGATTACCCCCTCTTTCCCAGGGGAGACATATTCCTGAGTCTCTCCACGATGGGCGGCAGCACCGACAACACGTAATCCACATCTTCTTCCGTGTTTTGCCGACCTAATGTCATCCTGAGTGAGCCGTGAGCGACCTCATGGCTTAACCCCATAGCCATCAGCACGTGTGATGGCTCAAGGCTCCCCGAAGTGCACGCCGAACCGCTTGACGCCGCGACACCCTGCTGATCCAGAGAAAGCAGCATGGCTTCCCCCTCAACATACTCAATGCTCACGTTGACATTGTTCGGCAACCTATTGGTCGGGTGCCCGTTCAGCCTAGAGTGCTCTATACGCGATAGTATACCCTCTATCAACCTATCACGAAGATGTTTGATCCTCTCACTGCTTGCGCCCATCTCGTCTCTGGCCAACTCCGCGGCCTTTCCGAGTCCGACGATGCCGGGAACATTCTCCGTGCCGGCCCGCTTGCCCCTTTCGTGTCCACCGCCGTGCGCGATAGGCAGGAGCTTTACACCCTTTCTCACGTACAGAGCGCCCACACCTTTCGGCCCGTATATCTTGTGGCCAGACAGCGACAGAAGGTCAACGCCCATCTCTTCTACATCGATCCTGACCGCGCCCACAGCTTGCACCGCATCAGTATGCACCAGGACTCCGCGGGACTTCGCCGCCTGCACTATTTCCGCAATAGGCTGGATCGTGCCTACTTCGTTGTTGGCCATCATAACGGAAACCAAAATGGTGTCGTCCTGGAGCGCCGCTTCCACGTCAGATGCCGAGACAGTGCCGTATCTGTCCACCGGGAGATACGTCACCGAAAACCCCTTTTTCTCCAGGTACTCGCATGTATGCAGGACTGCGTGGTGCTCTACTTTCGAGGTGATTATGTGCTTGCCCTTGTGGGACAGCGATTCCGCGATTCCCTTTATTGCAAGGTTATCCGCCTCGGTCCCGCCGCTTGTAAAGATGATCTCGCCGGGCGATGCGCCTATTAGCGCAGCCACTGATTCCCTTGCTTCCTCCACTCCTTTGCGAGCCATCCGCCCGAAGGCGTGAACGCTGGACGGGTTGCCGTAAATGTCCGTCATGTATCGGACCATCACCTCCACAACCTCCTGCCGGACGGGAGTTGTGGCGGCATTGTCTAGGTAGACCTTCCTCATTTCTGATCATCCTTTCTGAGTTCGCCTCTGGCTTCTTCACACAGGTCCAAGAGAGAGATCCCGTCTAAGAGGTCGACGACGTTCTGTTTTACCTTTTCCCAGATACCCCGTGCCACACACCCCGCCGACTCACCGCAGTGGTGAAACTCTGCGTGCTCACCCACGCAATCCGTGGGCGTGATCTCGCCCTCCATGACACGTATAATGTCACCCACGGAGATCTGGCCGGGGTGCTTCGTCAGCACGTAGCCGCCCTTGGCCCCTCGCACGCTGCTCACCATTCCCGCATCGCGCAAGAGTGCCATAAGCTGCTCAAGATAGTTTTCCGACAAGCCCTGCTTCGCCGCAATGGCGCGCAGCGGGACCGGCGTCCTGTCGCCGTACGCCATGGCCAGCTCATACATCGCCTTTATCCCATATTTCCCCCTCGTGGATAACTTCAACTGTTTCATCCCCTAAATCTGACTACATCACTAGGCATTTCTATCTTATACCCCAGAATCCCAAGTGTCAATGTAGGAAATAAACAAACAAGCGCGGGGAGCCAGATGAACTAGCAGCCCACGCTTGAACCAAAAAAGCCCCTGTCAGTGATGCGTATGCATATCGATGAGCCCTCTTGATTTTGCGGTCTTCTCGCACGTGATGAATGTTAGCGTCCCCAGTATGACGGAAAGCAGGCTGAGCACAGCCAGCACTATCATCAGCTCCCGATCGGAAAAGGCCGCCATTGCTTGGCTCATACCGCTTCCCAGCAGGCCCCTTCTTACGCCCTCCAGCCAGTAAGTGGTCGGGAGTGCCTTAGCCAGGTAGAGTGCGAAACGAGGCAGGATATCTATGGGAAACACGGCCCCGGAGAGTAAGAACAACGCGCCTGCCACGGCCTCGGATGCGTGTCCTCCGTGGCGGGCGATGATCAGCATCACTCCCGCAAGCCCGATCCCCATCCCTACGCATGACACCATCCCGAAAAGCATGCTGAGACATACCATTGTTAAGTCCACCGTGGATGCATGGATAGGCAGGCGAAGGAACATCTTGCCGAAAGCAAGTACAATAACAACGGATACAGTCGCAATAGCCATCTTTGCAAAAGAACGGCCTAGCAGGTACCAGTACATGTTCGGAGTGGACACGTACATGTACTTGAACATCTGGTAGAATTCCCTGTCTTCGATGATAACCCATGTCAGCCCAAATAATATCTGGCCCACGTATAAGAAGAACGCGTTTCCGACAAACATCTGTGCAAAAAGGCCGGCGCCTGCAGCCTGGCCTCTCACCACCAGGTACATCACCACAAGTATCAGGGAGTGTGAAACAGGCTTCACGATTGAATAGATCGAGAATAGAAACGGGTCCGCCCAGTTGGATTCCATCTGCCACCCAAGCCAGGCAGCAAGTCTGAAGGTCCGCCAGCATTCTACCGCCTGCCTACTGCCTACTGCCATCGGAGCGTCAGCCTCCCCTCTTTCTTCGCTGCCCGTTCCATCCGCTCAAGCGCAACGCCCGCGGCATACAGCAGGCCGACGCCGAGCACGCCGAGACCCGCGATCTCAACGTGCACTGGCAGCAACCCGAAATGCAGGTGAGAGAACACCAGCTGCCTGACAGCGTCCATCCCGAGCGTCAATGGTATGATGCTGGCAGCGATGGCAATGTAAAACCCCAGGGCTCGGACGGGGAAATAAAAGCCGGTCAGGAGGTAGACGGGTTCCTGCAGCAGGTTGGACGTGTGCCACGCTTCCCGGCCATACATCAAAAACAGTGAGCTGAACAACATGCCAAGACCATACAGGGCGACCAGTGTGAGCACAAATGTCAGCACGACCAAAGGTACGCTGGAAACGCTGAAGCTTACGTTGAATAGCAGGCTTCCGAGCACGATCAGCGAGCCGGCCCTGATGGTTGTCATGAACATCCCGCCGATGGCCATGCCTGCCAGTATGGCCATACGCGATATTGGCGCGATGAAGTACAGCTCCAGGTTCCAGCCCTGTCTTTCGAAGTAGAAGTTGGATGCCATGTTCCACAGCACGTTCATCCAGTAGGCGGTCATGGCTCCGCCCAATAACACAAACCCGACATACTCCTCCGGCGCATCCATCGCCCGGTAAATGTAAACGTATGCCGCGGTTCCAAGCAGCGGCAGCAGCGTATCAAAGAAGATCCAAGAAAACTCCCTGTTCGTCCCCACCACTCTGACGTACGCGCGGGCGATGGCCGCCTTCACGTTAACCCTTATGTGCCACTTGAGATCCGTTTTCACCGGTGAGTCTCCTCCCGACCAATTCTAAGAATACGTCTTCCAGCGTGGGTTCGGTCTTCTTGAAGCCCGTCACTATCGCTCCGCACTGTGCGAGGAATTCCAGCACCCCAGGAATAGCGCCGTCACCATCTACGATTACACTGAGCTTATGCGTCAGGGCACCCTGCCCGTCGGAACTGATGGCCACCCGCCTGACACCACGCTTGGCAGAGAGCCCGGAAAGATCCTGCAGCCGCCCGGCCTGCGCCGACACGTCGATCTCTAACACCGAGTCCTGGCCTACCCGTCGCTTCAACGCGGATGGCGTGTCGCAGGCCAGAATCCTGCCCTGGTTCACTATGGCGAGCCGGTCACACAGCTGGTCCGCTTCCGCCATGTAGTGAGTGGTGAGCAGGACCGTCCTGTCAGGCCTGCCATCAACCCACTCCCTTATATACTTTCGGATCACGCGCGATGTCTCCACATCAAGACCCAGCGTCGGCTCATCCAGGAATAAGATTTCTGGATCGCTGATGAAACCCCTGATGAAGTTCATCTTCTGCCTCTGGCCAGTAGACAGCTTGTGCACTTTTGTTCTCGCCCTATCAGATAGTCCTACGATATCCATGAGCCGGTCTATCCGCTCCAGCGCAACCCTGTTTGGGATGCCGTAAAGCTGTGAGAACAACCAGAGGTTCTCCCGCACGGTCAGGATGCCGTAGCCCGAATGCTCTCCACCAGAAACCATATTGATGATCCTTCTGACCGAATACGGGTCAGAAGTGACGTCAAACCCGCCTACCACCGCACGGCCTGAGGTCGGTGTGAGAAGGGTGGACAGGATCTTGATCAGTGTGGTCTTCCCCGCGCCGTTTGGACCGAGTAGCCCGAAGATCTCACCTCTGTTCACCTCGAGGTCCACGCCGTCCAGCGCAACAAAGGCCTCTCGCCGCTTGCCTTCCTTGTCGACACGGAACTCCCTCCTCAGCTGTTCAGTGATTATGGCCTCACTCATACAACGCTCCTCCTTGGCCAGACTTTGGCAAAAGAAAACGCCATAGGCGTCTGCCCATGGCGTAATCGCGTGGCGCATTGATGTCACTTAAGTGGCATCCTTACATGGGCAGACGAAGGTATATACCTCTCCGGGAATAAGCGCTGCTCGGATCATGTCTGTCTGCCCCCCTTGCACGTTATAACTCCATGGAAATACTACCAGCTCTTCACATGCAGTGTCAACCATTTCTTGGACTGCAGGCGAAAGGTGCGCTATTTGAATCCACCCCATACTTCGCTTTGTACCAACAAATCACGTCCTTGTCAGATTCACGCAGCCTGTGGTCATGGCTTTATTGTAGCAAGAAAACCATATACGAACAAGTGTTCTTTTCTTTCCGCTCGCTTTGTGCTCTCGGTTCGCCTCGTTCAGAGTGATCCCGCGCCACAGCAGGAATACTCTTGAACAGAGTCGAATGCAGTGTATAAAAGGAGTATGCGCATGTTGGAGATATGTGTGGCGACACATGGGGATCTTGCACTGGCGCTGGTACGAACCGCCTTCAGGATAGCCGGCTCGGGACTCAGGCTGCACCCGGTATGTCTCTATGACAATGTTTCAGGTTTTGAACGGGAGCTTCGTGAAGCATTAGCGGGTAGAGATGCGCGCCAGCAGCTGATCCTGGTGGACCTAGCTTACGGTACGCCATGGAACATCGCCTGCAAGTTGAATATGTGTCCGGTCGTGGCGGGAGTAAACCTGGCGATGCTACTTGAAGCCTATTCATTGCCGCCTGATATCAATGCGAAAGAGGCTGCCGATACGCTGGCAGCCTCTGCTCGGTGCGGGATCACTCTCTGGCTTCCGCCTCGAAATACCTAATTATGCCCTTGTAGACGCCCTCAGCTGCCTGTCTCTGGTAGACAGGGTCAGCAAGTCTTAGCCCTTCCTCGGGATTGGTCAAGAAGCCCACCTCCACGAGGACAGAGGGCATGCTTGTGTTTCGTAGCACATAGAAAGCACGCCTTGAAGTACCCAGGTCTTTTGAGCCAAGTTGGCTTGAGAGCTCGTCTTGTATAGCCTCGGCGAGCAACTTGCTCTCTTTCGCCGGGCTGTAATAAAACGTAAGTGTACCCTTTATGTTCTTGTTTCGATGTGTGTTGTTATGGATGCTTACAAAGATGTCTGCGCCGCTGTTTTCCGCGATACGCACTCGCCTCTCAAGCTGGTGTACACTGCGCGGCCCGGGTACATCGCCCGCACCTTCACGCGTCATGATCACCTCAGCACCGTCAGCGCGCAGCATCTCAGCCAGGATCAGTGATTTCGCCAGAACATTATCTGCTTCGGTTGTGCCGCCCGGTCCCAGCGCGCCTGGATTGGCGCCTCCGTGGCCCGGGTCGATGAGGATTTTCTTCCCCACCAGGACCGGGTTCACAGGCCCTCGCAATTCGCTCTCGAGCTCAGCATCCGGGTGCTCGAACGTGAAGGTAAACAGATTAGGGCCTGGTTTCAGGATGAAGACCGAGTTGCGCGACCGGCTCCACTGAAACAGCGATGCGGCGTGCGCAGGTATCGCTGTTTCAAATATTAACAAGGATACCACTGCTGCAATAAGCACTACTTTCTTCATCCAAAAACACCTCCGTTCACTCGTGAATTGTAACATGATCCTGGCGGTTTGCGAATTATGTCAACAACAAAAGACAGGCCGCTAAATACACTCATCGCGGCCTGCTTCACTCATTCTCCCTCGTATTCACTTTCTTCGTTGCATACCATTCAGTTCCACCGCTTTTCCAGCGCTGTCCCAGGGAAGTAATGTTTCAATATCTCTTCGAATGTGGCGCCCTGGCGTGCCATGGCTTCCGCACCCCACTGGTCAAGCCCCACTCCGTGCCCCCAGCCGACGCCTTCAATCCGCACGGTGTTACCTTTCAAGCTGATCTTGTTGATGAGCAATGATTTCAGTCGCGTCGACCCCAGTTGCTTTCTAAGATCGACCGCAGATACAGACTTTCCGTTGATCAGAAGCGTAAGTACTCGTCCCGAAGGACCGCGAGACCCGATCTTCAGGCTGGATATGGATCCTGCACCCATACCAGCCGCCCTCCTTAGCTCGGACGCACTGAGTTCGAGTACCCACTCCTTGGCATAAGCGGGGGCGATGGACTGGCCTGGCGATTCCACGGGTACCAGGTATGGCAGTAAATCCTTGGAGGCCCCGGGGAACGCCTCCTCCACTGAGGCAGTGATGCCCCCTGAATTTGAGTGGAAATACGTTGATGCCAGTTCACCCGAGTAGGTCAGCACCATCCCGCGAGTGACAGCCACTGCCTTTCTCACGTTGTCATCGACAGATTTTGCGTTGTAAGCCTGGAACATCTGGGGCGACGTGCATACATCGGCGCCACACGTCTGTTTGATGTAATGGTCGGGTGCCTGGAGCCGTTTCAGTGTAAACGTGCGCGCAGCAATAGCCTGTGCGGCAAGCGCCTGGATATTCCAGCCTTCTGGCGTTTCGCCGGCAACGACTCCTTCGAGGTATTGCTCGAGCGGCATTCGGACAACCCTTCCTGTGTCGTGCAAATGGACCCTTACTACGGGTTCAATGGACAGTGCGCGTCCTTCTTCCTGGAGGGGCTTGTCCTCCGCCGAGCGCCCGGGTGAGCTTGTCACCGTTTGCCTCTCATAGGATGATCCCCGGCTCGCCAGAGTGACCGCTCGCCCGGCGGGTGCCGGTAACAGCGCAGCATAATCCACTGGTTGCACCGGAATATCCGTGTTCATCAGCAGATCAAGCGGCAAGTGCCGGATATCTGAGGCGACTTCTCCGTATACCGAAGGCAGCCCGAAACCGGCAAGAAACACGGATACCGCGGTGAGCATAAGGAGTACTGTTAGGATCTTTGGCCGTTTAAGATATTTGCCCAGCATAGCTATATTATACACAAACTGGAGACTGAAGTAAACCATTTAGAGCCATGAGCAGGCAAGTAACAAAGCGGGCCTGAGACCTGATGAGAAGCCAGTCCCTGGGCCCGTTGAGAATCAGCTCTTGAGGTTAGCCTTGCCGTTCAATGTGGGTGTGACGTGTTGTTATCCGGACTGGCCAGTGCCACAGGCTATCACTGTTTCGCCCTCTTGCGCCGCGACCGCCAGCAGTGATATGGACTTTCCTGAAGGAAGGCTTTGCTCCAAGGCTCATCGGAGGCGTGCTGGTGGAACCGGACGAGGGTTGGCCTGCGCGCCATCGCTACTTTGAATTGATGAGCACTTTGAGCATTTGAAAAGGCTGGCATCAAGCGGGCACTTAACCTGTCCCGTCCTCCAGGGAAGAGACTCTCGCCTCAATCGGGACTTGACCTATCATGGAATTCACAGCAATTCTAGGCCATAACAAACACAAGCTGATCCGTGCAACATGCAATTCAGGTCAACTTCACACTTGCTCCCACCGCCCTGGCGAGCCAGAAACAGCCTACGAACGAGGCGATCACCAGAGGAAGACCGGGACCGGGCATGGCCAGCGCCAGGCGTACGGGTTCCAAAAGCCAGAGTAACACCGGTACGATCAGCTTTGGCAACCGCCTTGTACGAGGTAGTGAAAGGGACTCAATCTGCTGCCCGAACTGTTTTTCGTCGGGGCGACGTTCCTCCTGGTTCATCCCGGAAAGGTAACCGCCCACTAGCAGAATGGCATATGCAAATGAAAGGTCCGCTGGCCACAGGTGAATACCGTATGCGTAGCATACGATTGCCCGAAAGCAAAGCCCTGCTCCAAAGGCAATTACCAGCCAGTTTATCCACCGCATCTAAACACCCCCAGCGCGTGCGTAACATCAGGCCCTCTTGGCTGTCGACGTGTTGCGGCAGTACTCACCGCCTTATCTCCTAAGATCGGACTACCTCATGGTTATTCATGAATCAAGTGCAAAATGTGTGTGCTTTTTCTGCGGTTAACCGCCATTACCGCACAGCGGCACCGGTGGCCGGACATGATGCGGTGGTTGGTGTTCAGACGCGATGGCTTGCTCTAATCCTGTCATAGGTGGCCTTCAGGGCGACGCGCGTTTTGTCCTGGTTTCGATAATAAAAACCCGTGCTCTCTAATATACTTGGAGAGATAAAACGACAAGGAGACAGGAAAGTGCGGCGCTTCAAGTACCTCGTTTTCCTTCTCACCTTGAACGCGATCATAATGATCATACTGACGCTCCACGGCATTTCCCTGCGGGTCCTCGGGGGCCGGGCCGAGGCCAAAACTCCTGCGTTAACAGAAAAAGACCCCATTGTCATCCTGCTTGTAGGCACCGACTACAACCCCCTCGAGCACATGGGTTTTCGTGACCCGTTCAGGCAGCTTCGCCCCGAAGACGTAAGGTCCCGGTCGGATACGGTCATCCTCGCCTTCCTGCATACCAGAGCGCGGGCAGTGTCGTTGCTTTCCATCCCCAGAGATACCCTGGTGGACATACCCGGTAGAGGCGTTGACAAGATCAACCACTCATTCATGAACGGCGGCATCGTCCTGCTGAAACAGTGCGTGACGCGGCTTACCGGGGTGACCCCTGACCGTTTCGCCATCATAGACTTCGCGGGGTTTGCTTATTTGGTTGATGCCATAGGGGGCGTTGTCATACAAAACGATACACCACTGCTGCAGCCAGGGGGCGGGGTCTGGCTCCAGCCCGGAACACACAAGCTCGACGGGAAGGGCGCGGTGCGTTATGTCAGGCACAGATACGGTGATCACCGCGCGGACATCGGCAGAATCGCCCGACAGCAGAAGTTCCTGCTCGCCCTATACGAGAGCGTTAAACAAGGAGGCTTCTTGAAACTGTACAGGGCGTTTCTTAAGACCCCCGAGGTCGTCAAGACAGACCTAACTCCTGCTGAGATCCTAGTGCTTTATAGGAGCTTTCATGACCTTGACTCAAGCGCCATTGCTTTCTACACCGTACCAGGAAGGCCTGTGAAGCATCACTGGGATCCCAACATGGAGCGCTTCGCTCAGATTCTTGAGGAGATCCGCTCCAAGTGAAGGGCAAGAACTTCGGGCTTCTGATTCTTGCAGCTTTCCTTTGGGGGCTAGTACTCGCGGGCACTCCCACCGCGAGCGATGTGCCCACTGTGATCCTCTACCATTCGCACACGTCCGAGTCCTTTCTCCCTGACCTCTACCCGGATCCCGCCGAAAGGGAGTCCAAGGACCCCAATGAGTACGGGTTCTCTCTGGACTCTGACCTGAACGTGACCAAAGTGGGAAGGGAACTTGCCGCGGCGCTGACGCATCTTGGCATCCGTGTGCACCACAACACCCAGTTTCACGACCTCGGTACACGTGCCGGTCGAGAAAGTGCCTACGCGCGCTCGCTCGTCACTCTCTGGGGCATGCTGCAGCTTTACCCAGATGCCGCAATGGTGATCGACCTTCACAGGGACGCATCCAGCCATTACGCCACCGTTCAGGGAGAGGTCCTGCCCCGAGTGCTCCTGATTGTAGGCGACGATAACCCTGGTTGGCAAAAGAACCTAGCCTTCGCGCAGAGAGTGTCCGACCGGATCAATACGGTTTATCCGGGACTCTCAAAAGACGTCCGCGTGCTGGATGCCCGCTTCAACCAGCACCTCCACCCGCGCGCCTTCCTAATGGAAATCGGCGGAGTGAACACGCGCCTTGAGGAGTGCGTGAGGACCGCCCGTCTGATCGCCCCAGTGCTTGCCGAGGTGGCGCGTGAGGTCAGGCAGGAAGCACAACGAGCCAAGTAGAATTGAGTATTAAAGTACCAAGGAGGATATGTACCCGTGCGATGCACCCCGGAGAGTGCTGAAGAAACACCCAGGTTCAGTGGCATAGGCAGCTTTATGCGATTACCGCACACGCGGCACGTGTCAGGTACGGATGTCGTAGTAGTGGGCGTGCCCTTCGATACCGGTTCGACGTACCGGGTGGGCGCCCGCTTTGCGCCCCGGGCAGTTCGCCAGATGTCGGCACTTCTGCGCCCGTTTCACCCAACCTGGAAGTTCTTTGTATTCGAGCGTTGCCGGGCCGCGGACTATGGCGACGTCCCTGTGGTGCCTGGTTATATTGAGGAATCCTATCACCGGATCCAAAACGCTCTGCGCCCCATCTTCGATGCGGGCGCGGTGCCCCTGATGGTTGGAGGAGACCATTCCGTTACTCTGCCCGAACTCCGCGCTGCCGTGGCAACTCACGGTCCGCTCGCGCTTGTTCACTTTGATTCCCATCCTGATACCTGGAAGGAATATTTCGGCATGCCCCACTTTCACGGTTCGCCTTTTGCCCGGGCAGTTGAAGAAGGGTTGGTAGATACATCCCGCTCCATCCAGGTCGGTCTTCGCGGCTCAGTAGAGGAGCTGTATGACATCGAAGGCCCGAAGGCGCTCGGGTTTTCTACTATAACAGGCGACGAGCTCCACGAGATGGGAATTGACGAGGCCGTCCGGCAAATCCGATCGCGGGTGGGCAAAAGCAAAGTGTTCCTAAGCTTTGACATAGATTTCGTTGACCCCGCTTACGCACCAGGCACGGGTACCCCGGAAGTGGGCGGGTTTACTTCCTACGAGACCCTGAAGCTGATCCGTGCACTCTGGGACCTGAACGTGGTAGCCTACGATCTCGTGGAAATACTACCGCAGTACGACCCGGCCGATATCACCGCGCTCCTGGGCGCAAACATCCTGTATGAGTTTCTTTCATCGGTATCGAGAAGAATTCGGAGGTAGTGTAAAGTTTTGGTGAGTGGACCGACACATGAAAGAGTGGAAACGCAACCTTTCATAAGAGGCTGTACCGGGATAAAGAGAGTGAGCGCTCGTTTTTTTGCTTGACAAGCAATGGGTGAGAACACTAGCGGTCTTCGCCCGGCATCATGCCGTCACAGAGCGCAACAAAGATCCTACAAAATAGACAGCTGAAAACCCGGGGAGTTTTCACGTACTGTATCTTGGCACGGGACCCACGGACGGAAGGCTGTGTCAAGCGTCAGTGATTTTGTCACCTAAAATTGGTCTGTGATTATGTCACCGTCGTAGTTATGCAAAGGTCGTAATAGTATCCTGTTCGCGACCTGTCAAGGGCAAGGGCTTTGCCCGGCGCCCTTGACAGGTGGCTCGAAGTGCAGATGCGTGTCAATCAAAGCCGGATACCAAGGCGGTTAATTCGGTGTTCGTTAGCGTATCCTTCGTGGCACGAGTAGTCTTAGGCACGACTGCGCGTTTACGCCACGGGTGATTTGGCCCAGG